>JALHNT010000052.1 GCA_022843385.1 Anaerolineae bacterium
CAGTGTCACTCGGTATTTCTTCATCGTGGGTTCCTCTTCTCGTCTTGCCTTTGAGCAAACCACTTTTTTGTTTACCCGTCAAATCATGACGGTCAGTCCACTAGTCTTAAATATATACCGTACAAAACTCGAGAACAGAGAGAACTGATTGGAAATCTCGAAGATGAATTGGATGGTAGAAAATTCCCTCGGCTATATGCCAGGTTCGGAAATTGTGACGACTATGAGTGGTGGAATGAGTGACCATTTTCGCTCCCTCAACCCTGATTTTTCCCAACCCTTCTCTAACCCTGTGCCGACAACCTTAACCTCCGCTCTCCCGCAGAAAGGTTAACACCGACTCGGCTTAACTCGTACCAAAAAGTTTACCAAAAGTTCACCCGTAAGCGGGCAATCGGGGGTAATCTTCTCGTAGGGGCGATTCGCGAATCGCCCCTACCGCCCACTGGCAGGGCTGCCACAAATGGCCTGCCATCACTGCCGCCGCCGCCGCCACAGGGCAGTCGATAGAGGAAAGACTCGTGACTCGTCGCTCGTTACCCGTTACTGACCAAAAGCCAAATGTCACAAAATGCACTTTTGACTTTGACGACTTTGACGACTTTGACGACTTTTGTGAGTTGCGGACGCTGCGGGTTAAAACCCACAGCAATCCTGGTTCGGTAAGCCCACTGAAGGGGCTGCTGTCCCAGACTGTCTTTTTCAGCGCCTTTAGTGCGCTTACCGGTTTCCCCTAGCTGGGTGGCTTCAGCCCCCAGCGGACTAACGACTGTTGTGAGTTGAAAGTGAAAGACTCTGCTTGCTCTCTCTGTGTTCTCTGTGTCCTCTGTGTTAGTTTTTATGTCTGTGTCTTTGTCTGTCCGACGACGACGACGACGACACAAAACAGAATTGCACAAAACGGGACTCTAGCAGTTGCAACACTTGAGGGAAGATAGTTGCACATGATTCGCGAATTGAAATATGGACTGATGCGAATCTGACGAATCTGACGAATCGTGTGAATCAAGGAATGGCTGAAAGCTGACGGCTAAAGGCTGATGGCTCCAAACAGCAAAATCAGCAGCAACAGGGGGTATGGTCAATCAGCAGCACAAACACCTCAACCAATTGACTGACGAATCAAACACCTCTGATTGCTCTCTGTGTCCTCTGTGCCTCTGTGGTTTAATTCTTCGTCTTTCTCGGCGATGACTGATTCGCGAATCGGACAAAAGTAGTTAATTGGATTATAGTATTATAGGTTGTACACTTAGAATTTCACAGGGGGAACAATCCTATTCCCCCTACAGCCGCTTCAGATGCATCTCATTCCGTGACTGGCAGCCATTCGAACAACGCGCTGCGAGATTCCTGGTTCAGGATCAGATTGAAGCCGATGTGGCCGGTGGCATCCGCCACAATGGTTGGGCGCAGCAGCAGCATCCCATCGGCGCGCAGACCAACAGCTAAGTAAGCCTGCCCCGTACCGATCTGACGGGTGGTTTGCAAGCCTTCAACTGGCTGCAAGCGTGCCAGAACACGGGATAATTCCTGAAAGCGCGGGCGCAGCGCGATCTCAAACGGGCCATAACTGGCCGAGATGGCGATATAGCCGCCCTCGCGCCGCATGGCAAGGGTCGGGCGCGCGGTCGCGTCGTAAGTGGTGGTAAAGGTGATGATGCCAGAGGTTTTGTCTTCACTCATGGTATCGAGCAGTTGAAAGTTGCGCATCGTTGTTGGCTCCGTGCTACACAAATGACCTCATGCGAAGAGTATATCATATGGCTTTAAGGGACTGTACAGGCGCTTGCGTCGTTGCTTAACATCCAGTGATTGATGCTTGAAGCCGGGCGCGTTGTGTCCTATTGTTGGGGCGATGAGAAAGCATGAGGTTGTACTATGTCGAATCAAAACGCCCTGTCGCGCCTGAGCCTGGTGATCGCGCTGGTTGTCGGCGTCGCCGGGCTATTTCTGGCGCTCTACACCGCCTTCAATCGCGCTGCTCCCGCCCCAACCGGCAGCGCTGCCGTGATCGAGGGGCAGCCGTTTGATGGCATCGAACGCTACGATCCGCCGCGTCCGTTGCAGGATTTCACCCTGGTCAACCAGAACGATCAGCCGACAACCCTGAGCAGCTTTCGCGGCAAGCCCACGCTGTTGTTTTTCGGCTTCACCAACTGTCCCGATGTCTGCCCGATGACGCTGCTGGAATTCAAGAAGATCAAGCTGGCGCTCGGTGAGCAGGCCGCCGATCTGAACTTCGTCTTTATCAGCGTCGATACCCGGCGCGATACCCCGACCGTCATCGCGGATTATCTGCGCCGCTTTGACGAGTCGTTCGTCGGGCTGGCGGGCGATGTGGCAGTGTTTGAACAGATCAAGGGTGATTACGAGCTGAACATCATCGAGACGCCCAAAGAGGGCAGCGAGAGCGATTATGTCATCGATCACACGCCGAACCCATTTGTGATCGACGCCGAGGGGCGGTTGGTCGCCAGCTACCTGTATGGCACCAAGACCGAGATCATGCTGAACGACCTGCGCCAACGGTTGGGTAGCTGAGGTTTGGTAGCAGACGATATGGAACAACACAAGCCAACGTCACTGGTTAGCCCAAGAGCAATCGACTAAGAGGCAGCCGACCATGATTGCAAGACAAGACATTCGACTGGAACGGGTTAGCCGACTGAACTGGAAGGACTGTATCGCATTGTCTGTTGCCGAGAGCCAGAAAGAGTTTATTCCAACCAATCTATACTCAATTGCTGAAGCGCAATTTTATGCCGATGCCTGCCCTTTGGTCATCTACAACAGTGCTGACCAAATGATAGGTTTTGCCATGTACGGTCGTGATGTGGCGAGTGGTAAATGGAAGATATTCCGCTTGATGGTTGACTTTGCTTCTCAGGGACAAGGATACGGAAACAGAATATTGGCGAAGCTTATTGCCGAGATTGCTAACAAGCCTGATGCCGAGGAAATCATTATCTGTTATCACCGTGCCAATACAGCGGCGCGTAAATTGTACCTGGGCTTTGGCTTTAGTGAGCAGTTGACAGATGAGTACGGTGTAACCACCGCCATTCTGAAGACATAATACGTTAATCGATTCAAATTCGGTGATGTCCTCCCTGCATCCATCTTTGCTTCACAGGCGCGGGACACGCGGCAGGATGCCGGTGACGACCTCGTAGTTGATCGTGCCGATGCGGGCAGCGATGGCCTCAGCCGTGAGGACTTCGTTCCCCTGTCGCCCCAGCAGCACCACTTCATCGCCGATGCTGACGTTGGAGATGTGCGAGACATTGATCGCGGCTTTCTCCATGCTCACCCGCCCGACAACTGGTGCCCGCTGACCATGCACCAGCACCTCACCCCAGTTCTGCGGAGCGCGGCGGAAGCCATCCGCATAGCCCACCGGGATGATGGCGATGCGTTCCTCACCCTGGGTGTAGTAGGTGCGTCCATATCCCACCGGATGACCATCGGGCAGCGTCTTGACCTGGGCGATGACCGTTTTCCACGACAGCACGGGACGGAACTCGGCTGGCAGCGGCATCAGCTCGGATGGAGACAGGCCGTACATCGCCAGACCGACGCGCACCATGTTGAAGTGAAAATCCTTGCTCGCCAGCGTCCCGGCTGAGTTGGCGGCGTGGACATAGCGGAAGCTGAAACCGGCGGCGCGCAAGGGACGCAGCAGGTCGCGCAGCACCTTGGCCTGAAAAGCGGTGTATTCCATATCTTCGTCGGACGAGGCGAAGTGGGTATAGATGCCCTCGATTTCGAGAAAGCGCATATTGAGCAGGTAACGAAACAGGTTAGTCGTCTCTTTGGGCAGGACGCCCAATCGCCCCATGCCGGTGTCGATCTTGATGTGAATCCGCAGCTTATAGCCGATCTCGCGCGCCACCCGTTCATAGGCCCGCGCCAGATCGAGATCGTAGAGCGTGAGCGTCAGGTTTTGGCGGATAGCCTGACGCACGGCATTGACCGGTGTGTAATTGAGCAGGAGGATGGGTGCTTCAATGCCCGCTTCGCGCAGGATGAGCGCCTCATTGATCGAACTCACCGCCAGATAATCCGCGCCGTTGAGCAGCGCCGTCCGCGCCACCGTCACCGCGCCGTGACCGTAGGCATCGGCCTTGACCACCGACATCAGTGTGACCGATTGACCGATCTGCTGCTTGAGAGTCTTGACGTTGTTCGCCAGCGCATCCAGATCGAGTTCGACCCAGTTGAGGCGGCTGGGCTGTGCCAGCACCGATGGCTCATCCAGCATGATCTGACGGGGGAGCATGGCGCGATCCGCCTCATCCCGCAGCAGGGCCGAGACCACCAGCTCCATCCGCGACGATGGCCCGCCGGTAATCAGCACCACATCGTTCTCGGTCAGTTGATAACGATCCCGCAGGATTGAGACGGCGTCCTGGGTGCTGTAGGTCATGCAGACGCGATTGGCGTCGATACCCGTGTCGAGGGCGGCGCGTCCGGCCAGCGCGGCATCAATGCCTTCGGTGATGATGACATCGACCACCTGCGCTGCCCGCTGCCCAACTGTGCGATGCGCCAGCGAACTGTATGCGCCGAGGTTATCCATGTCGCCCATGACAAAGAACAGACGGTGGCGTTTGTCGGCCTCGAACTGCTGGTTAATCGACTCCAGCCAGTTCAGTCCGGTGAGCATCGAAAGCGGCGTGGCGCTGGAGCTGTCGTCGATCAGCAGGCTGTTGTTGATACCGTTGAGCGGATTCATACGTCCGGGAAGATATGGCATTTCAGTGATGGCGCGTAGACCATCTTCCAGCCCGATGTCGTAATGCAGCCCCACGCACAGGGCCGCCATCACCGAGACCAGTTGATGTTTACCCAGCCAGGGTGTCCAACGCCCAATCTGTCGTTCACTGCCGTAGCGCAGGTCGAAGCCGGTTTTGTCCAGCCCGGTCACCACATTGTAGGCGATCAGATCAGCGCCGAAGCTCTCGATGCCAAAGGTCAGCACCCGTCCGCGCGTCGCGCCGAGCAGCGTCCGCACCGCGTCATCATCCAGATTCAGCACCGCCAGACTGGTCGATGACAGCCGATCCATCAGCAGGCGGTTCTCGGCGATGATCTCATCCAGATCACCGAAGGCATCCATTCGCGCCTGACTGATCGAGGGGATGACGACGACATCCGGCTGGACGATCTGGACGATTTCGTTCATCTCGCCGGGACGGGTGACATCGAGTTCCAGCACGATGAACTGCTGTTCGCTGGCGATGAGCGACATCGTCATCGCCAGTTCGAGGCGTCCGGTCGCCAGTCCGCTGCTGCGATGGACATTGTACTGGGTGGCGAGGATGCGGCTGATGGCTTCCACGGCCAGCGACTTGCCCGAGGTGCCAGCCACACACACAACCTGCATCCCCAGCCGGTGCAGGGTGTGGCGCGTCCAGTTCATCAGGGCGGCTTCGGTATCGCGCACGATGATGACCGAGATGCCTTCGGTATCGAAATCCGGTGGATGCGAGCAGAGCAGGCCGGTGCAGCCGCGCTGAACCGCTTCCTGCATGAACTGATGGGTATCACCGCGATCGGTTTTGAGCGCGACAAACAACTGTGCTTCGGCTGCCTGGCGCGAATCAAAGCACAGGCTGGTGAAGATATGCGCAGCCGGTTCGCCAAAAAGCTGACCATTCGAGGCTTCAAGTATGTCGTAAAGGCTGATCACACTATCCTCATCAGGGCGATAGAATCGGCGAATGATACAGGTATGCTATAATAGCGCGGTCTGAGAAGGAAACACACTGATAATGTCATTGTATTTCGAGATCATTAAAACACAAGGCCGCGCACGCGCTGGCTGGCTGCACACCCCGCACGGGAAGATTCCCACGCCGGTGTTCGCGCCTGTCGGCACACAGGCTACGGTGAAAGCGGTTCCTCCGCGTGATCTGCATGAAGCTCAGGCATCGCTCATCCTGGCGAATACCTATCATCTGCACCTGCGCCCCGGCGATGAACTGGTCAAGGAGATGGGCGGCTTGCATCGCTTCATGGCCTGGCCGGGACCGATCCTCACCGACTCCGGTGGGTTTCAGGTGTTCAGCCTGGCGGAAATCAACAAGATCGACGATCAAGGCGTCACCTTCCGCAGCCATCTGGACGGCAGCAAACACCGCCTGACGCCAGAAAGTTCGATGGCGATACAGGAAAATCTGGGTGCGGACATTATCATGTGTTTCGACCAATGCCCGACGCCAACCGATCGCGCGGTGGTGGAACAGGCGGTGGAGCGCACCAGCCGCTGGGCGCTGCGCTGTCGTGAAGCACACCCCGATGACCAGCCGCAGGCGCTGTTTGGCATCGTGCAGGGTGGTATCTTTGAAGATTTGCGAGCGCGTTCTGCGGCCTATTTGCAGACGCTCGATTTCCCCGGTTACGCCATCGGCGGGTTGGCCGTTGGCGAGACCAAGCCGGAGATGTACGCGACGCTGGATATGACCGAGCCGATGCTGCCAACGCACAAGCCGCGCTATCTGATGGGCGTGGGCGAACCAGACGATCTGGTGGAGGCAGTGCAGCGTGGCGTGGATATCTTCGACTGTGTCATCCCGACCCGGCTGGCGCGACATGGCGCGGCCTTCACACCCGATGGGCGCATCAACATGCGCAAGCTGACCTACGCCCACGACCCCAACCCGGTAGACGCCAGTTGTGACTGCTACTGCTGTCAGAACTTCACCTGCGCCTACCTCCGTCATCTCCTCAAAGCTGATGAAATTCTCGGCGCTTATCTGCTGAGTGTTCATAACATTCGCTTCCTCATCCGACATATGGAAGCGATGCGTCAGGCCATATTGAACGATACCCTGGATGAGTATGCCCAGGCATTTCTGGCGCGTTATCTGAAGACGGCGGCGGTTCAACCGGTCTGATGGCTAATTGAGGGTGTCGGCAACCGGCGCTGCCGGAGATAGTCGCGATGATGGGACGCGCCCAGAGGACAATGGCGGTTCTGGCTTTCGCCCTGGTGAGTTGTAGTTCGCCGGTCATACCGGCATCCACGCCCACCTCCGGCGTGATTCCGCTGCGCCTGTATACCACTACGTCGACCATTCCCTTGCTGAACGATCTGGTGAGCGAGTATAGCGTCGTCATGCCGGACATCGTGATCGAGGCCATCAGTGGCAATTTCGAGACGATGTTCACCCAGATCATGGAGCGACCCAGCAGCTATCTGCTGACCAACCATCTGCCGACCGACGCAGTTGATGTCCAGGCCTGGCCGATTGCGCAGGACGGCATCGCCGTTGTAGTTCATCCGGACAATCCCACTACCGCCCTGAGCAGCGCCCAACTTCGCAGCGTCTATCTCGGGCATGTAGGCAACTGGAAAGAGATCGGCGGATTTGACAACCCACTGACGGTCTTGAGCCGGGAGGATGGGGCAGGGATTCGGGTGGAGTTCGAGAAGCTGCTGCTGGGCGAACGGCTGACGACCCAATCAGCGCTGGTGATGCCATCGAGTCAGGCCATGCTGACCACGGTGACGCAGCAGCGCGGGAGCATCGGCTATCTCTCGATGGGCTATCTGGGGGAAGGTATCAAGGCATTGGCGGTGGATGAAATCCTGCCGACGCCGACCACTGTGACCGATAACACCTATCCCTTGCGTTCGACCGTGTTCATCATCGGGCAGCAGGAACCCTCCGGGGCGATGCGCGAGTTCATCGCCTGGGCTCAGAGCGCAGACGGTCAGGCGGTGGTCGCCCGGCGCTACGGCACACTCTCACGACCATGACACGACCATGAAGCTGAACAGCAGGGCGTAGAGTAAAAACAGCACCAGCAGCCAGAACAGGATGAGCGTGGCATCGCGCCACAGCCGCAGCCGTCCCCGCCGCTTCTGCATATCCATCTCTGGGCGGCGGATGCGATCCAGCGCGCTGGCAGCCCCGGCATTCTCCGGGTTGACCCGCAGGACATTATCGAGGCAGATTGAACTCTGATCGAGTGAGTCGACCGCCACGCTCATCCAGAGCCAGGCATCCTCAAAATCATTGTCCTCGCGGATCAACTGGCGCAGCAGCGTCATGGCCTCCGACCGGCGATCTGCTTTTACCAGTTCTATCGCGTCCAGCAAACGATCAATGCGATCTGCTGCTTCTGCCATAACCTCATCTCGCCCGTAAGAAACTCATCCAATCGAGCAGGTCGCGTCCGAAGCGCTGACAGCCAATCGGTTGCAGGCTGTCGTATTCGCCCTGCTGTCCGACCGTGTCTTTAAAGGGCAGTTCGATGATGAAGGCGGGGCAGCGGAAACGCGCCGCCACATAATCCACCGACATGCCGGAGTCGGGTCGGTTAAGCTCAGGGGTTTCCGGCGGACGCTCGCCATATTCGACCCACTGCTGGCGCACCGCTGCCTCAAAATCCAATTGAAGCTGTGCCACCGAAGGATCAATATTCAGCGGATGCGGCTGAACCAGCCAGATGTAGGGGCGTTCTTCGTCACCGTGAATATCAATGAAGCAGTCCACCCCTTCGCGCTCCATCAGCTCACGCACGACTTTCACTTCGGGGGCGTGGTCCGGCGGATTCAGCCAGACGCGGTTGAGATCAACCCCAGCGCCATTGGCCCGCAGGTTGCCCAGGGCGCTGCCATCCGGGTTCATGTTGGGAATGCAGTAAAAGGCCACCCCACTGTCGAGCAGCTCACGCGCTGCCGGGGTCTCGCGGTTGAGCAAGGTGCGCATCAGGGCATCGATAGCATACTCAGCCATCGATTCGCCAGCATGGAGGCGCGAGATGATCCAGGCTTTTTTGCGTGGCTGCTTATCGCCAAAGATCAACAGGTCAACTGGACGCCCACCGGGGGTCGTGAGCAAGCGGCGATGGTCGGCCTGCGTCGCGCATTCCGCCACCAGATTCTCGCGCATGGCCTGCGTGTAGGGGACGAAGAAGGCATACCACGTGACGGCGGTATGCGGGCGGTGTTTGATGATGAGTTCAGTCTGGTTGTACTGGGTGTGAACGCGAAACCAGTTCTCATTGTCGGCCGACGCCAGGGCGCGATACCCCTGCCAGGCCTGGGGATAACTGGCGGACGAGGCGTTGGTCAGGCGCAGCGTTTGCATCTCACCCGGTTCAGCCGCGACCTGAAAGTAAAACCACTGGTAGAAGCGGGCGTGACTGTCGTTGCGGATCAGCAGTTCCGCCTCGCTGCCGTTGATGCGCTGCACCAGAATATTGCCACACTCAAAATCGGCTTGTATCTGCATGATTTAATCCAGTCTGACCTTTTCAAAGAAATCGGATTCATCGACACGATTGGCTGATGGAGCCGGGAAGACGCGGGTGAAACCCTGATAGCCGGCGATCAGCTTCCGCAGACCGAGCGGCAGCCGGGGTGCGCCCCCGCCGAGCTGGCTGGCATGGCAGGCGCTGGCTTCGTCCCAGGCTTCGAGATAATCACGGATCAGAATGCGGGTGTGAATCGGCTCAACATTCTCCAGAATCTTGAGGAAGTCGATGTCCTTGTTTTTGCCGACATGGCGCGGGTCCTGTCCACGCAGCCGCATGATGACCAGATACAGCCGGAGCAGCGCCGTTGGGATGGAAGTGTAGTAGAGCTTCTGTGGCCTATAGGGAGCGTGTCCCTCGGTGATGGTGTTCGGGTCACCGGCCAGATGGAAAGCGTCTTCGGTGGCGCGCTGGATGGCGATGTGATCGGGATGACCATACCCCCCGTACTTGTTGAAGGTGATGACCACCTGTGGTCGGAACTGCCGGATGACCTCGACCACCCGCCGCGCCACCTGATCGCGCGGAGCCTGCCACAGCGAGTCAGGGTGCAGACTGGTCTCTGAGTCCACCATGCCGCTGTCACGATAACCCAGCTTATAAACATGCTTGAATCCGAGCTTGGCCGAAGCGCAATCCAGTTCCGCCAGCCGGAGTTCGGCTATCGAGGAATAACCATTCAAACGTTCTGGTGCCACCGTTCCGACATCACCGTTGGTGGCGCAGATGAGCGATACCTCGGCCCCATCGGCTACATAGCGAGCGATCATGCCGCCTGAACCAAAACTCTCATCATCGGGATGGGCGAACGACAACAGAATTCGACGAGATGACACCATGAACTCCTGGGTAAGATGGTTTGAATCAGCCCCCGCCCTGGGTGCTTCACCTACGGGTCAGAGTGGGAAGAACAGGGCAGGTGATGTTGCTTGAACAGGAACTAGACGCGGCCAATCAGGCTGAACTTTCCAAACCAACGATTGCCCTACGTTATGGTACACCAGCTTGCGACAGACCGAATAGCCCCTGTGCAAAGCCAATCCTATAGACGTATACTCTCACGCCGTTGTCTCCAATCAGATGATTGAGGATTGTATGCGTCGTTTCTTTCAGACCATGCTCATTGTGCTGCTGTTGGCAGCAGCAGCCATCACCATGCCAGGGGCGACCCAGGGATATGAAGCCGCCCTGCAAATCACGCTGCCGGGAACCAACACGCCCCGCCCGACCGAGTTCGCTTTCGCCACCAATACGCCCAATATCAGCCCGACGCCTTCGTTGACGCCGACGCTGACACCCACTCTAACACCGACCAATACCCCAACCAATACCCCGACCAACACCTCAACCCCGACCAATACGCCAAGCCCGACGCCGACTCCCAACGGCCCCTTCAGTTATCCCGAAGATGTCAACCCGCTGACCGGTCAGCTTTATCCTGACGAAGAAGCCAAAGGGCGTCGCAACCTGATCGTCAAGATTTCCAATTATCCACCCATTGTCCGTCCGCAAAGCGGGGTGAACGCGGCGGACCTGGTCTATGAATATGAGACCGAAGGCGGTGTGACGCGCTTTGCCGCCATTTATCGCAACAACGCCCCGACGCATGTTGGATCGGTGCGCAGCGCCCGGCTGATTGATCTGGAACTCCTGCCGATGTATAACGCCCTGCTGGCCTATTCCGGCACCAGCGAACCGATTCAGAAGCTCATCCTGGAATCACCCTATGTTTTCCAGACCTTTTCACCGCTGAAAGGTGATAACTGCGAGGACTCCGGGTTCTGCCGTTTCCCGGATGAAGGGCCAGCGTTTGAGCATACACTGTTCCTTGACCCAAGTGTGCTGTGGGCCAAGGCCACCCGGCGCGAGGTTAACACGGGCTACAAGGCGCGTGGCTTCGCCTTCAGCCCGTTCGCCGATGCTGGCGGTCAGCCGACTAATGATGTGTTCATCGACTGGTACGGGCAGACCGATGCTCGCTGGCAGTGGGATATCGAGTTACAGCGCTGGCTGCGTTACACCGATGGGCTGGCGCATTTTGACAAAGCCGATGGCGAGCAGCTCTGGGCCGATAATCTCATCATCATCGAAGTGCCACATAACGACAATCCGGATATTTTCCCACCGGATGCCAATTACCGCTCCATTCAGATTGAATTATGGGATCAGGGACGGGCGTTCCTGCTCCGCGACGGAATGCTGTATCAGGGATTCTGGCGGCGCAGAGACCGCGAGCCGGGTTCGGCGCTGCAACTCATCTATGGCAACAACACGCCGATCATGATGAAGCCGGGACGCACCTGGGTCTCGGTGGTGCGAGGCTTCGGTGATGTCATCACCAGCGAAGTTCAGGCCGATATGATCGCAACCGCCACTGCGCTGGCTGATCTGGCGACGCCGACGGTTGACCCGAATGCCATCGACACCAGCGACGGTAGTTAAAACAAAGTCAAACGATAGGGGCGATCACTCGCCTCTTTTTTTCACTGACCGCTGGCCTGTGCCAGCATCTCGCGGCGATAGGCTGTTACCTCGCGCTGATGGGCGCGCTGCTCCTCTGTCCACCACAGCTTCATGTATTCGATGACGGCGATGATTTGTTCATCCGTCAACACATCCTTGAAGGCTGGCATGGGGAACTGACTCAGCGGGTTCGGAACGCCTTCCTCGATAATTTTGATCAGTAGATCGTCGCCGTGCAGATAGGTGTGTCCGCTGGAATCGTGTGCTGGGACGGGGATCATACCCAGGCGCAGCGTGTTCTCGACGGTGTGCGGAAGCTGTCCTTCACCACTATAGCCATGACAATGAGCGCAGCGCAGGTCATACTCGGTTTTGCCCACTTGCAGCACAGGATTGGCGGCGATCTGGGTCAGCCTAAGCGGGGCATCGGTGGGGAGCGGTGTGGCTGGCATCGGCGTGACAAATTCCGCAGCAGGGGAACAAGCGACCAACAGCAGTACGATGAGTAAAATGATCCCGTATGTCATGCATCAACAACCTTCCTCAATTTATTGCACTGAATTAGACCGTATGCGGCTCTAGACTGCAACGAATAGTCGGACTCACCAAATCGATGAATCGGCTTTTGTACATTTGTGACAAAATCTACCCAATCATTCCGGTTAATTCCCATAATAGGCGCATTCCCCAGACCGGATTAAAATGTCTGCCGGTAACCTTATAAAAGCCCAGAGAGAGTCTGAACATGCCTGAACTTCGTGATTTTCTCCAAATTCCTTATGATGAACTTGAAGAGCGCAATCTGGCTGCCAAGCAGCAGCGCCTGGATCGCGTGCCAATGGATGTCATCCGTGAAGAGCGGATGAAATATCTGACCGATGAGAAGCGCATCAAGGCGGTGACGGTGTGCTTCACCGACCTCGAAGGACGCCTTCACATGTTGGATTACGACAAGAAGTTCCTCCTCAATTCTGTCGATAACCTGACCTTTGACGGCTCATCCATTCGTGGCTTCTCGCAGCAGGTCGAGTCCGATCTGCGCCTGGGGATCGACTGGTCGGCTTTCTACTGGCTGCCGGCAGACATCTTCGGGCCGGGCAAGGTGCTGGTGTTCGGTGAAGTGCAGGAACGCGACGGCAGCCCCTACCTGGCCGATATGCGCGCCCGTCTGAAGCAGTATGCCAAAGAACAATTCGACAAGAATGGTTATACCTTCAATGCCGCCAACGAGATCGAAGGCTTCCTCTTCAAGGGGACTCACGCCGAGCAGAATTACTATCTGAATGGCAAGTTCGATTTCATCACCACCAGCGGTTACTATCATTCGCTGCCCGGCGACCCGGTGCGCGACTTCATCGACCGCTCGGCTGAAGCCCAGCGCGCGATGGGGTTTGCCAATGAGAAGGATCATCCCGAAGTCGCACCGGCGCAGTTCGAGATGAATTACTCGTATTCGGAAATTGGCGTCGCCTCCGATCAGGTACAGCTTTACAAGCTGCTGTGCCGTCAGGTCGCATTCCAGACCGGCATCACCGCCAGCTTCCTGCCCAAGCCGATCACCGGTGTGAACGGCAGCGGGATGCACACCAACATGTCGGTGTCGAAGAAGAACAACCTGTTCTGGGACGAAAAGGGCCAGGAAAACCTGTCCTCGTTCGGCTGGGACTACATCAAGCGCATCCTCAACCACGCGCTCGACATCTGCCTGATCCTGAATTCGAGCGTCAACTCGTACCGCCGCCTCGACCCGCACTACGAAGCGCCGAACCAGATCAAGGCCTCACCGATTGATCGTGGCTCGATGGTGCGTATCCCGATTGGCAACTCGCGCTCGATGCGCGTCGAAGTCCGTTCGATTGCCCCGGATGCCAATCCCTATCTGGCGATCTACACCCTGTTCAAGACCGGGCTGGAAGGCAAGCTGCCGAAGAAGATGCCGACGGGCGACGAGATTCTGCCGGACAACATCTATGACGCGATTGATGCGTTCAGCGGCAGCGCCTACATCAAGGAACTACTGGGGGCGGAAGTCCAGCAGCGCTTCACATCGCTGAAGACCAATCAGGCGGATCGCTGCCCGCGCAAGCTGGGTACGCTCATCAAGCCGTCCGAAGTTCAGTTCCACCATGAGGTCTACAACCAGTTCCTCTGGAGCCAGTTCTAAATCAGAAGTCGAAAGCAGCAATGAGGCAAGTCGAGAGATCGAGGCCCGTTGTTCATTGATGATTGACCGGCTGCGACGCAGGATTGCTCGATTGCACAAGGCGAGGTTAACCCCTCGCCTTTTTGTTTGTTCTGTACAAGACTCTTGTGACAACTTTCACAACAAAGGGTGACACTGATACACACTAACCCATGATGAATGTTTCTGGTCAGCGAACCGCCACTGGCCTAGACTGAAGACAAAATAAGGTCGTCAGGAAGAGATGGCATTGTGATTACCGGATCGATTACGATTGACGCGGAACGATGTAAGGGATGTACCCTGTGTACCCTCGTCTGCCCGCAGCATGTCCTCCGCATGTCCCCCGACCAACTCAACGCCAAAGGATTTCACCCGGCAGAACTCCTCGAAGTTGCCGGTCGCTGCACCGGCTGCGCCATCTGCGCGGTTGTTTGCCCGGATGTCTGCATCACGGTGTATCGCGAACAGCCGGTTCGACGCGGAAAGGGATAAGGCTGGATGGCGAAAGTACTGTTAAAAGGTAATGTTGCCATTGCTGAAGCGGCGGTTCGCGCCGGCATGAAAGCCTATTTTGGCTACCCCATCACCCCCCAGACTGAACTGCTTGAATATCTGTCCCAGCGAATGCCGGAGCTGGATCGCGTATTTCTGCAAGCTGAGAGCGAAGTGGCGGCCATCAATATGGTTTATGGCGCGGCCTGCACCGGTGCACGGGTGATGACTTCCTCATCCAGTCCGGGGATCAGCCTGATGCAGGAAGGGCTATCGTATATTGCGGCTTCGGAGCTGCCGTGTGTGGTGGTGGATGTCATGCGCGGCGGGCCAGGTCTGGGGAACATTCTGCCGTCACAGGCTGATTACTTTCAGGTGACGCGCTCGGCGGGACATGGGGATTATCATTCGATTGTGCTGGCACCGGCTTCGGTTCAGGAAGCGATTGATTATACGACGCTGGCCTTTGATCTGGCCGATGAGTACCGCCATCTGGTGGTGATCGCTGCCGATGGCTTGATTGGTCAGATGATGGAACCGGCAGAGCTGCCGGATTTCCAACCGCTGCGGGAAGCCGCGCCGGACTGGGCGCTGACCGGTGCTGATGACCGTCCCCACCGCGTTATCACCTCGATGAAGCTGCGGGCTGAAGAATCGGAGACATTCAATCGCAAACTACAGACCACGATGCAGCGTATCCGCGAACGCGAGCAGCGCTCCACTGAACGCCATA
Organism: Anaerolineae bacterium; assembly: GCA_022843385.1. Classification (GTDB taxonomy): domain Bacteria; phylum Chloroflexota; class Anaerolineae; order Aggregatilineales; family Phototrophicaceae; genus CFX2. The sequence goes on from JALHNT010000052.1 coordinate 15,144, forward strand.
CCGATGATGCCGAAATGCTGGTGATCGGTTATGGCAGCGCCGGACGCATCGCCGCCAGCGCGGTTGAGATGGCGCGGGAGCGCGGAATGCGCGTCGGCTTGTTCCGTCCGCAAACGCTGTGGCCGTTCCCGGAGACGCGGCTTTCCGAACTGACCGATCAGATCGACTCATGTTTGGTGGTCGAAATGAATGCCGGGCAGATGCTGGAAGATGTGCGCCTGAGCGTGGGCGGGCAAATCCCGGTACAGTTCTTTGGCCGGATGGGCGGGGTGATCCCCATGCCGGACGAGATTCTCAAGGTGATTGAAGACCAGTACCGCCGCATGAGCGCGATGGCGTGAGGAGTAAGCAGCATGGTGGCTTTTCAAATACAAGAAACCCAGGCACCGGTCTATCGCCGGCCGGAAGCGCTGTCGTTGGCACACACCAATTACTGCCCCGGCTGTACGCACGGCATCGCGCACCGGTTGCTGGCAGAGGCCATTGATGAACTGAATTTACGCGAGCGCACCATCCTGGTCGCCCCAGTGGGGTGCGCAGTGTTTGCCTATGATTACTTCAGCGTTGATGGCTGCGAAGCGGCGCATGGACGCGCTCCGGCGATGGCAACCGGCATCAAGCGACTGCAACCGGATCGCATGGTTGTGACCTATCAGGGCGATGGCGATCTGGTCTCGATTGGCATAGGCGAGATCATCCATGCTGCCGGACGAGGCGAACCGATCACGGCGCTGTTCGTGAATAACGCCAATTATGGCATGACGGGCGGGCAGATGTCGCCAACCTCGCTGCCAGGGCAGAAGACCAGCTCATCGGCGGATGGCCGTAGCACTCAGCAGACCGGCGCACCGATGCGTATGTGTGAACTGCTGTCGCAAATTGACGGGGCAGCTTATGTTGTCCGCCGTTCGCTGCATGATGTGACCCACATTCGTAAGGCTAAAAAAGCGATTGTGACAGCGCTGCGGGTACAGCAAGAAGGATTAGGCTTCAGCATGGTCGAACTGCTCTCGACCTGCCCGACCAACTGGGGTATGACCCCTGAAGCGGCCATGCACTGGGTGGAAAGCCACATGCTGCCCTACTTCCCGCTGGGCGACTATAAGATCAGCGACGCGGTGAAGGCGCTGGCGGGAGAGTGACGATGCAGGACGACTTTCTATTCTCCGGTTTTGGCGGGCAGGGGGTGATGTTCGCCGGGCAACTACTGGCCTATGCTGCGATGGGTGAAGGCTTCAACGTCACCTGGATACCGTCGTATGGCCCGGAGATGCGTGGTGGCACGGCGCACTGTTTCGTCATCGTCAGCCAGAAACCCATTGCGGCACCGGTGACGCGGCACCCGAAAGTGGGGGTGATTTTCAACACGCCATCATTCACCCGCCATGAACCGGTCATCGCGTCCGGTGGCCTGCTGGTGGTGAATTCCTCACTAGTGACGCAGACCAGCCAGCGTACTGACCTGCATGTTCTGACGATAGCGGCGTCGGCTCTGGCCGAAGAACTGGGCAATGTCCAGATAACCAACGCCGTGCTGCTGGGTGCGACACTGACAGCCCATCCAGTGCTGCCGCTGGAAGCCGTGCATCAGGCACTGGATGAACATCTGCCGGCGCGGCGACGTCATCTGCTGGCGCTCAATCACATGGCGCTGGACCGCGGGGCAGCACTCGCGCGGGATGCCAGCTCATAAGGCTGCGATAGGCATTTGAACGACAGGTTTCATGATTGGCAGGATGGCTTCGAAGGGTTTGCCATCCGCCGCACAAATGCGCTGAATGACGCCGCGTCCCGAAGCAGCTGCCAACGGCACACTCCCGCCCGGTTCCACCCACTGTCCGGCCAGGTAGAAGTTCGCCAGCCCTGGCAGGGTGTGGTCAATGCCGTTGATGAGTAGACGCATGGTTTCGCCGGTCATCAGCCAGCCGCAAGTTGACCCCATCCAGTTGTTGGTATAGCGCTCATAACTCAAGGGGGTGGCCTCATCCACTACTTCGATGCTGCTGCGTAAACCCGGATAGCGCGATTCGAGGAAATCAATCACGATATCGGACACCTGCGACTGCTCGGTGTCGTACAATTTGCGTCCGTAGATGTGCTGCCAGTACCCGTAGGCCGAGCGAATCATGACGATCAACGGAGTCTTGCCCGCTGGGGCTAGACTGGGGTCAAAGCCGTAATGCTGCACTCCGACCTCATAGCGTTCCTCGCCGATCACCAGCAACGGTTGGCGCAGCAGGTGGTTGACCCAGTGTGGTTCACTCGAAAGATCGCGATTGACACCCAGTGAAATCTGAACCTGCGACAGTGTTTGCAGATGACCATCGTAGAGATGGCGAATCCGCTGGTTGACGTAGTCGCCACCCAGCATATCGAAGATAGTGCTGCGACCATCGGCGGCTGAAATCACGATGTCCGCCGGGATAAACTCATCGTTATACAGTCGGACGCCCTGAACACGACCATTCTCGGTCAGGATTTTCTCAACCTGTGATTTGTAATGAATCTGCCCGTCGAGTTCCAGATAGCGCTGCTCGATAGCACGGGCGAAGGCCAGCGATCCTCCCACCGGAAAACCGGCATTGCCGGTGTGCATATAAGCCAGCAGCGACATCCCCATCATGACTGGGGCTTCTTCCCAGGAAAACATCTGAGCAACAGCGCGGCGCAGGAACGGATGATGAAAACGTTCAGCGAAGGCGCGGGCGGAGACCGTCGCCCAGCGCGCCATCGGCAGAATGAACGGCATCATCGCCAGGCCAAATTCACGCCAGTCGAGCGCGTTCATCAATGGACGCGGTTGGCGATACATGGCGAACATATCGAAGCGAGTGAACTGGCGCACTCCCTGACAAAAGGCGCGAATCAGCGGCGCGTCCTGCGGCGAGAGATCCAGCATATGCGCTTCCAGACGATCCGGGTCGGCATAGACAATCAGGGTGTTGTCGCCATCGGTGATTCGCTGGTACTCGCTGTGGTTCACCATCGCCCGCCCCTGCACCGCCCCGAGTTCCTGCCACATGGCGTTGAAGGGTTGGCCTTCGCCAGAGCCGAACAGGTAATGAAGGCAGCCATCAAAGGTGTAGCCCTTACGCTCCCATGAGGTACACAGACCACCAGGCAGGTCATGCAGTTCAAAGATATGCGTCTGATAGCCGTTCATCCGGGCGTAACAGCCGGCTGATAAACCGGCGATGCCGGCTCCGATGATGACAATCGTCTTTTCTGGCATGGCAATAACCCCTCGTGGACAAAGCCACATGGCGGGGTATATTCCAGGGTTGAAGGTTATCTGATTCTAGGCGCGAGCCGCGGTCATCCGATAGTGAGGATTGTCACCTGGGCGACCATGACTGGGTGGATTCAGATAGGGCGAAAGGCGGATCAATCGTCTTCGGTCTCGGCATCGATGATGTCATAAACGGCATCGAGCAAGTCATCGGCCTGAGCTAAGGCATCGAGCGCCGCCTCATCTTTCGATTGCAGCAGATGAGCCGCTGCTTCAATCAGCGAGGCGCTGGCCTGGGTCACCAGCGAGGCCACATCCTGATAATCATGTTCAACGATCAGGTTATCGATGATCTGGCGCGCTTCACGGGTAAGGGTGAGCGCCTGTTCCAGGCGTTTCTGGGCTTCAGCCGTCGTATTCATGATCCATCCTGATTAGTGTTTGATGACGCCGCGCGTTGGATCGGCAATGACACGATCCAGTTGGAGTGAGCGAATCACTTCTTCCCAAATGGGGATTATGCGTTTGGTATCATCAGCCCAGAAATCACAGGTGATCAGCACATGGACGGTGAATCCCCGCGCCACTGCCAGCCGCGAGTAGGCTTCGCGGTGTTCTTTGGGGTCCATGAACTTGTGCTGCGTCCAGGCTACTTCCAGGTCGTCGCGCTTGATTGGCACGATCGGGGTGCGCTCCAGGATTTCCATCTCGCTGCTCTGGGCAGATTGTTCCAGCAGCGGTCCCAGGGGCAGCCCCGTCCAATCCACGCCGGGCGGGTTGCGCCAGTATGATACCGAGATGCGGGCATCGTCATCGGGGGGTTCGGCATCGTTGAACTCGATGTGTGGTTCGAGCTTGACCAGGAGCCAGGTATCGGGAATGTTGAAGCTCACCAGCCCGCGCTCGGCCACGAATATCTTGTAACCTTTGGGCGCATCCCACGAATGATTATCGCGCAGCCGCATGGTTTTGGCCGGTGGGATGATGTTCTTTTTCTTGTACTTCATCAGCCGCCTCCATCAACTCGAACGGATTGTACCCAATTTTACATCGGTTTCAGCCATCAAGCCTCTCCCAGTCGAGGATGACGCCAATCTCGGACGAGCGATCCTGATACAGCCGTTGGTACAAAGCCGGCGCTTCCAGCGGCGAATGATGGCTGGTGACGAGCTGGCGGACGTTCATGCGTCCGTTGAGGCAGTAATCGAAGAAGAGATCACTCATCGTATCCACTGACCAAGGCGCATACTCGTTGGCTTTGTCTGGCACCTGGTAGCCATGAATGCCCAGGATAGCGACCGAGTGGGAGACCACCCCTGGCCCCAATGTCTGTCGGGAAGGGGTGGGCGTGTCGCCGACCAGCACCAGCCTGCCCAGGCGGCGCACCAGCCGCACCGCCCAAGACAGCACGGCATGATGACCGGTGACATCGAAGCAGACATCGGCCATCCAACCGCCGGTAAGGTCACGAATCGGCTCAACCGCGTCCTTCACATCCAGTGCCAGCGTATGAGTCGCGCCACTGGCCCGCGCCAGTTCCAGCCGGTTTGGGGCGGTGTCGATGGCGATGATGCGGCGCGCCCCGGCTGCGGCCAGGTACTGCGTCACCAACTGCCCCAGGATGCCCAACCCGATGACGACGGCCGTCTCGCCAAACTGGAATTCCGCCCGGCGCATCGCGCTCTGGGTGGTGCAGGCCAGGCTGCGCCAGGTTCCTTCATCATTCGAGATGCCGTCGGGCAGGACATACGGGCGGATGCCTTCCGGCGTCCCCGGCGGCTGATGGTCAAAGCGCACCGTGTAGTACTGCTGATGGGGGGTGTAGCTGGCGATGCGATCCCCAAGACGTATCTGGGTTACCCCCGCGCCGATCTCGACCACGCGACCGACCATGCTGTAGCCGGTGTGAAAGGGATACTGCACCCAATCAATCCAGTTGGTGCCAGGGTCGAATTCACCGCGCAGGCAGTGCAGTTCGGTGCCGAGGCTGACGAGCGACCGTTCGGCGCGACAGAGGATTTCCCCTGCGCCGGGCGGGTCAACGGTCTCTTCCCAGAGGGCGACCTGCTGCTTCGCCGGAAAGACAATCGCCTGAGAACGATAAGCATTCATGATTCATCTCCGCAGGCTGTGAACCTTATCCATGAAGGCGCTGACGCGGGCGACATCGACATCATTCCAGATGTAGCCATCGCGCTTAAATGTGGTGCCGACAATCGCGCCATCCGCTACCGCCAGCATCTCCTCGACGTTGGACAGGCGCACGCCGGTGTTGGCAAAAACGACGGTGTCCGGCACCGCCTGCTTGACCAGCCGCAGTGTTTCCAGCGAGGCTTCCGCCCCAGCCGTCAGGCCCGAGACGCACAGCGCATCGGGCTTGGAGACGAACACTGTTGATTTGGCGATGTCCACAATGTGGCGCTCGGCCAGATAGACCGCCGACTCCGGGACGATGTTGTAGAAGAGTTTGACATGCTGCCCACCAACGGCGTGCTGGTGACGGATGACCTTGCCGCAGTTGGTGTTCCACAGACCGTAATCGCTGGCATAGACGCCGGTGAAAATCTCGCGCACGAACAGGCCGCCCGTGGCGACCGCCAGATCAATCGAGGCCGCCGGGTCCCACAACACATTCACGCCGAACGGTACGCGAATTTCCGGGAGCAGTTCGGCGATGACACGCGCCATACAGGCGGTGGTGATGGTCTCGACCTTCGTCAGATAGGGCAGGCTGGCCTCGTTGGAGAACATGATGGCATCGACACCGCCATCCTGTAAAGCACGCAGATTGATCCGCGCCGATTCAACGATTCCGTCCATGCCCTTCTGAGCATCATAGCCGGGGTCGCCGGGCAGCGCTTTCAGATGACACATAGCAATGATTGGTTTGGAAACCTGAAAGAGCGAGGTGAGCCAGTTCATCGATGTTCTGTCCTTTGTGGTGATGAGATCATACGGTTACTCTTCGCGGCTCACGATGTCGTCCAGCGCCTGGGTTGCGCTGCGTTGGCCGGAAATCACCGCGGCGAATCCATTCTGGATCGAACGCAGCGTCGGGTTGTTCACATCCAGCAGGGGGACGCGGGCATTGGTCAGCAATTGGGTCACAAACGCTCCATAAGTGCCGCCATCCCACTGGCGCAGCGATGATTGCAGCGAAGGCAGGGTATTGACGGCGCGGGTATAGGTCGCGTGGCGCTGACTATCCACCATCCACTCGATGAAGCGGAAAGCGGCTGCCTGCCGCGTCGGGTCCGTCGTGACGACCACAAAGATCCAGCCATCAACGACGGTTGAAGGATCGCCGTCGGGCAACGGAATTGGGGCTGCATCGAGTGCTGAGTCGCCGCGCAGTAGTTCGAGATACTGGGTGGAGGTAACCAGCGCTGCATCAAGCTGACGGCTGGAGAAATCGAGCAAGTAATCGGCAGAAGTGCTGTAGTCCAGCACCGAGGGGGCAACGATCCCATCGCTTACGGCCTGCTCGTAGAAAGCCAGCACCGTGGCGAGTGCTTCGGTATTGGGGCGTCCCTGATTGAGTTCGTTGAGCGTCCCGCCGGCTGCCAGATATTGCAGCAGGAAGACATCGCTCAGTCCGAGCGTCACGCCCGCCGGGAAGACGAACGACTGGCGCGCCTCCAGCACATCCTGAAAACGGGCGAAACTCCCGCTCATGACCAACGGACGATAGGCCATATGCTGCACATCAAGGGCATAGGTCAGGCCGTAGAGAATGTTGTTGGCGCGCCCCAATTCCAGCGCCACTGGATAGAGATCACCCAGGATCGCCGAAGCTACCTGTCCCTGAAGTGGTTGAATGACCCCTTGCCGGGCAGCCGCCAGCAGATCGGAGCGGCGCAGCAGGGTCACATCCGGCAGAGCGGAGGGCGCGACACTGACAGCGGTGCGTAGCGTCTCCATGATGCTGCCGGGACCAGCGGCTTTCTTCAGGCGCAGATTGACGAGGGTATCGACCTGTGAGGCGCGAAAGGCATCGGCGTACTCGGCCAGCAGCGAGGCCGCCCGCTGATTATCGACCGGAGCCAGGGCATCCGGCCACCACACCGAGAGCGTAATCGGCCCGGCAGGGGTGGGATCAGGCGTCGGCGTGGGCGCAACAGCGGATAGGGTGGGCGTGATTTGTAAGGCCGGGCTGGGTAACAGGGCGGTGCTGGCTGGTTCAAGCGCACAGCCCAGCATCAGGCTTACCCCGGCGACCATCACGAGACGAATCAGGTGGAGCATAAATCATTGACTCTCGGCTGATGACGGGTTCGACGGCGACTCGCCCGAAGACGGGCTGGATGGGGGACGACGGGTGAAACGGACCTGAGCCACGCGCATCCCGTCCATCGCTTCGACAGTGACAAGATAGGCACCAAAGGGAATGGTATCGTGAAGCTGCGGGATGCGATCCAGTTTCTCGGCGACATAGCCGCCAATCGTAGTCGAGTCCGGTTCGTCATCCAGGTCGCCGAAGCGCTCGGTGATTTCGCTCAGATTGACCATGCCATCAACGATGACATCCTCGCCCTGATTGTGGATTGAAGCCTGGACGGTGACATCATATTCATCATGAACTTCGCCGACAAGCTGCTCGATAATGTCCTCCATCGTCGCCACGCCGGCGGTGCCGCCGTACTCATCAATGACGACGGCGATATGGGTCTTGGTCTTCTGCATCTGTTCCAGCAGCGTATCCACTTCGAGCGACAACGGCACAAACAGCGGTTCACGCAGCAATGGCTTGAGGTCGAACCGCTTTCCCATCTGAGTGAACTGCTCCGGCTGACGGATCATCCGATCCAGCAGATCTTTGGTGAGCAGCACGCCCAGGATATTGTCTATCGTATCCTGATAGACGGGATAGCGCGAGTGATGGCTTTCCGAGATCGTCTTGAGCAGTTCGCCCAGCGTGATGTCGCTGTCGAGCGCATCGAGGCTGACGCGCGGACTCATGATCGACTCGACGCGGGTATCGCCGAAGTCAAAGGCGCGCCGCAGCAGTTGTTCTTCGTTGGCCTGGATCAATCCGGCTTCGCGGCTGGAGTGCACCAGCATTTCCAGCTCTTCCGGTGAATGCACCGACGCATGTTCACCGACGGCGTTGAACCCCAGCATCCGCACGATGCTGTTGCCGATGCCATTCATGAGACGAATGATCGGACGGAACAGGATCAAGAACCAGGTGGTCGGGCGCGCCACGGCCAGCGCGGTGCTTTCCGGGCGCTGCAAGGCGATGGACTTGGGCACCAGTTCGCCCAGCACGATATGGAGCAGCGTCACCAGCGAAAAGGCGATGACCACTGAGGCGGTTTGTCCGACGGTCTCAGCCAGTTCATGTGGCAGCAGCGCGGCAAAGATCGGCTCGATCAGATGACCGATGGCTGGTTCGCCGATCCAGCCCAGCGCCAGGCTGGAGAGGGTGATGCCAAGCTGAGTGGCCGCGATATAGGAATCGAGATGCTCAAAGGCTTTCTGCGTCACTTTGGCGGAGGCATTTCCCTCGGCGGCCAATTGGGCGATGCGGGTGCGGCGCGCCCCGACCAGCGAAAACTCAGCCGCCACGAAAAATCCGTTCGTCCCCACCAGCAGGGCGATTGCCAACAGCCCCACAAAATCATTCATGCCGACTACCCCATCCCACGACGGTAACGCCCTTAACTATAGCATATCGTGCTTGGGTAGAAGGATAATCAGGCGTCAGATCACTTATCAGATCTAACTTACTGCCATTGTGCGCTCAATTACCTTTCCTCAAGATATCACCCAAGACATCAGCAAGGTCTTTCAAGTCATCCGGTGACTTGGCAATTATCCATTCAGTCAATTGAACACCATCTTGTATCTTGTCGTACTTGAATCTCGCCTCTGAAAAGTGACTAAATAGCTTGTCCAAAACATTTGCGCCATGTACTTTTCTTATCCAGTACTCTGGGATTCTATCCTCATCTTTCACTGTCTTGTTGTCGAAGAAGGACTTATCCCACTTGTTAGCTGATAACCAATCCTCAATCTGCTCAGAAGTTACGGAAACATCATCTTTGTCGCAGAGAATAGCAGCAATTGCGTCAGGATTGAGCAGGTAGTTCTCATACATGCGTCTTGGCAACAGACTAATTCCTTCACTCTCTAATTTGTCCACTTCCTTTTGACTGCGATTCTCGCGATCGAACACGAATCCGATTGCAAGCGGTAGTAATGCCTTGCTTTTCGATAGCTTATCGTAGATCCTCTGGATCAGGTCTGCGTCCTTACGTTCAAAATCCCCCGTATTGATGACGCCCAGAATGATAGTACCCAGTAAGGGGAGTTTGAGGATTTTCTCTACAATCAAGGGGAAGCAGAGTTCTTCCGTTTTCCCTTCTACCCAGATGATGTTATCTGCGCCAAACACATCCGAAAGACGCACACCAACTTCAGACAGAGTGTGTTGTATGGCCCTCGCCTCTTTTGGATCTATCTTCGTGATTTTGGTTTGATAATCACGGATCTCAGTCATCAGTATGTTCGCAGGCATCCCAGATGTCAGTGCTACCGGAGAATGGGTTGTAATGATGTACTGATGTTGCGGGTGCTGCCGGAATACTTCAAAGAGTTTCCGGATTGCTCCTGGATGAAGAAAACTTTGAGGCTCATCGATCAGGATTGGGCGAGGATAGTCTGAAGTAAGAACTACATAAAGCATCGCCAAAACTTGACCTACACCAGTACCACAGTTATCCAAACTTATAGCCAAATCGTCTCTGCCAGGCTCTTTTTTCATCATCTGGAGCTTGATTTGAGTTCTATGAGCTGCATCTGATTTCATTGGGGTAACAATGCGCTGAACTTCAGGGAAAATTTGCTTCACAGTCTCGACATAATCATCGTAATCATGGTAGTCACTTACCCTTAATGCATGAAGAACTTGTGCAAGGTTCTGAGCATCAGGTCTCAAAACTCTGTTGTGCGATATGTCATTTTCCGAAACATGTAACCTCTCAGCACTGAACCAGTATATCTGCTCTCGAAAAAATCCGGCATGCTTGACAGGAAAAACTTGACCCCAACCACTACTACGCTCTGTTGATGCAAGCCCCTCATTTTCCCTAAAAGTCACATTGAACGGAACTGTTGTATTGTTAGTGAACTCAGAGTTGCCTATTGCAAACCAATCGTCGCGAATTTGACCATTTTCTACACGATACTTGATGTTACACGTATTCTTCATAGTTGCGGCTATGTTCTTAAGTTGGTTTACTTCGGTTTCGGTTTCTCCGGACACCGCAGGCAAAAATATAGGTACATTCTGATCATTCAGATAACGGTACAATTCCCCGTTGTCAAATGCCAGAGAAATCAAGGCTGTAGAAGGATGTGGCAGATTAGTGGTGCGGTTGGGGGCTGTAACAGGACTACGGTGAGGATTATGTGTCATATATAATCCCAATGCTTGGAGCAGTGCAGTCTTGCCTGAGTTATTTTTTCCAATGATGATGTTAAATCCTGGTTCGAATTCAATCAGGCCGGAGTCAGCGATGCTTTTGTAATTCTGGATATGGATGTCTGCGATTCGCATATGGATATTTCCGATTTCATGAGAGCTATTGCTACATTCGTTCTATCACAGTTGTTGACCTGAAGCCAGACCAAATCGCGAATTAAGTGTAAGTGAGGACATTATGGATAAATCGCTGCCCCAATTCAAAGCCCGGCCTCAGGAGGCGGTGGCCGCCTTCATGACGCGGGTGTTGAGCCACGATCCGGAACACAAGAAAACGCATCTGCGCGAAATCATCATTTACGATGACGGTCACTACCGCGCCATCTTCGCCCCGGCCTATTTCACGCTGCAACCGGGGCAGGCGGAACCGAGCAAGTCGCAGTGGAGCAACCTGAAGAAACGGATGAAGCGGCATGATCCGCAAGTGTTCGTGTTCAAGGAAACCGGCGGCATTCGGCACCAGGACGAGGAATTGGTTTACGTGGACTTCGGGTTCTTCGCCCACTAGTGCGGTATAATCAGCGCCATGTTAGACGGTGAAAATACTTTTTCAAGGAGCTATGCATGGCAACCTACACTTTACCCGCGTTATCTGAACCGAAACCCCTGAAAGACAACGAAGCTATCCTGATTGCCAACGGCGATTTGCGCCTCTCGGCCAATCAGGTGTGCTGGCCGGCGCAGGAGGCGATGGAGAAACAGGTCGTCGCTGCCTTTAAGAAAGCTGGCATCAAGGTCATTCGTGGACACGCCTATGATCCAGAGCTGAAGCATGGCTTCATCTGGAACCAGCGCATGGGCATGGATGTATTCAAGACCATTCACCCGGATGCCAAGCTCATCGTGGCCGAAGCGGTGTGGCAGTACAGCCATCATGTGCTGGCCGGGCTGCGGTCGCATCGCGGGCCGATCCTGACCGTCGCCAACTGGAGCGGCCAGTGGCCGGGGCTGGTGGGGATGCTCAACCTGAACGGGTCGCTGACCAAAGCCGGGGTGAAGTACAGCACCATCTGGAGTGAGGACTTCAAGGATGAGTTCTTCCTCAACAGCATCCGCGAATGGATCAACACCGGCACGATCACCCACGACACCAGCCACATCCGCGACCTGAAGAAGAAAGACCTGCCGGCAGCCGAACGTAAACTAGGCGAGGCGCTGGCGAAGCAGCTCCAGCAGGAAAAGGCCATCATGGGCGTGTTCGATGAAGGCTGCATGGGTATGTACAACGCCATCATCGACGATGAACTGCTCAACCCGATGGGTGTGTATAAGGAGCGCCTGAGCCAGTCGGCGCTGGTGGCCGGGATGCAACAAGTGAGTGATGCCGAAGCGCGTGCCTGCCGTAAATGGCTGGATGAACGCGGGATGACTTTTATGACCGGCAAGAACGATGAGACCGACTTGACCGACGGGCAAATCCTGCAACAGTGCAAGATGTATATCGCCGCGACGCGCATCGCCGACGAGTTCGGCTGCTCGACCATCGGCATCCAGTATCAGCAGGGACTCAAGGATATGGCCCCGGCCTCCGATCTGGTCGAAGGGCTGCTGAACAATGTCGAGCGTCCGCCGGTTCATGCCGCCGGGAGCAAGCGCGAACTGTATGCCGGTGAAGCCCTGCCCCACTTCAACGAGGTCGATGAATGCGCTGGCGTGGACGGGCTGGTGACCAACCGGGTGTGGAAGGCGATGGGGCTGGACCCGGCCAATACGCTGCATGACCTGCGCTATGGCGAAAGCTATGCCGACAAGAAGGGCAGCGACTTCGTCTGGGTATTCCTGATTTCCGGGGCAGCCCCCGCCAGCCATTTCATCGATGGCTACGCCGGGGCATCCAGCGAACGCCAGCCGCCGATGTACTTCCGCCTGGGTGGTGGGACGCTGAAGGGGATCAGCAAGCCGGGCGAGATCGTGTGGAGCCGGGTTTATGTGATGGATGGCGAACTGCACTGTGACATCGGGCGCGCTTCGGTGGTGAAGCTGCCCAAGAAAGAGACCGAACGTCGTTGGAAGCTGACCACCCCCCAGTGGCCGATCATGCACGCCGTGCTGCACGGCATCAGCCGCGACCAGATGATGGGGCGGCACAAGGCCAATCATATTCAGGTGGCTTACGGCAACGATGCCGCGAGCGCGGACAAAGCACTGGCCGCCAAAGCCGCGATGATGAGTGAGTTGGGGATCAAGGTGCATCTGTGTGGTGATGTAAAGCTCTAAAGCGGACGTGACTGCCTTGACGAGTCACGCTTGACACGACCTCACCCCCAGACCTGTCTCCCTGAACAGAGGCGGGGTGAGGTCGATTAGTTGAAGTTATCCTGCAAGCAATATTGAGCAATGGTTATGGCACACTTAAGCAGTTTTGAAGACCTGATCGTCTGGCAGAAATCACGCGAACTGACAGGGTTGGTGTACGTCATTACGCGGAATGAGGGTTTCCAGCATCGCGGGTTGGCCGAAAACATGCAAAGCCTGTCGGTCACGATTGGTGGCAAGATCGCCAATGCCTTCGGCTCGATGGGAACCGACCACAGCCAGCAGATGCTCAATCTGGCGAAGGCGGCCTGCAACGGGTTGAAGCTGGAACTGACAGCCGCGTATGAGCGCCAGCTCATGACGCCACAGGAGTATGACAATCTGTATGCGCGGACGGTCGAAATCCGGCAGTATTTATTTGAACTGGAACATACCTTCGCGTTGTTCGCCCCGCGCGATGAAGACATGGAGTGATGCACATGACTTACATGCCCCCCTTCACCAAACTGGTTGATCTGCAAGCCGGGATCATCCCCGATGCGGTGATGGTGCAGCGGCGCTATCTGGCTGACCTGAAGGGATTGTTCGCGGACCCGGCGGCAGAGGCTGCGCTGATGGCCGATAATCCGCTGCTGTACGAGGTGCAGGAAGCGACCGAGAATCCGATTGAAGAAGGCCAACTGCGCTACTCGACCACCATCATTTACCCCGGCAAGGTGGGGGATGAATACTTCTTCACCAAAGGCCACTTTCACGCCAAAGGGGATCGCGCTGAGTTGTATCTGGGGCTGTCGGGGCAGGGTTATCTACTGTTGATGAGTCCCGAAGGCGAGATCAACGTTCAGCCGATGAAGACCGGCTCGGCGGCCTATGTCCCGCCCTACTGGGCGCACCGGACGATCAACGTCGGCAGCGAGAACTTCGTCTTCTTCGCCTGTTATCCAGCGGATGCAGGGTATGACTATGCTTCGATCGCGCAGAAGGGCTTCTCGTCGCTGGTCGTGGAACAGAATGGGCATCCCCAACTGATACCGAATCCGAAGTGGGCGAAGTGAGCGAAAGACAGGCGATGGTCGCGGCTTTCCAGAAGCGCAAGATGACCGCAACGGAATACGCTCAACTCGATGTATCCCATCAGCCGATGGAACTGCTGGACGGGGAACTCATCATCATGCCAAGCCCCAGCCCCAAACATCAGAATGTCAATCTGCAAACGGTTCAACTCCTGCTGCGGCTTAAACCCAACGGGCAGATCTTCTATGCGCCGATTGATCTGTATCTGGATGACCTGAACATCCCGCAGCCGGACATCGTGTGGGTCGCTGCGGGTGGACGCTGCCAGATCAGCGAGACGCGGCTGGAAGGCCCGCCGGAACTGATCGTCGAAATCTTCTCGCCAGGGACCGAACGGCGTGATCGCAAAGAGAAGTTTGAGTTGGTTCAGGCGCACCGGGTCAGCGAATACTGGATGATCCATCCGATTGAGCAGTACGTTCAGGTCTATGTCCTGCGTGGGAGCGAGTACCATTATCTGGGGTTGTTCGCGCCTGGCGAAACCTTTGTCTCGCCCGCGCTGGGTGATGTGACGGTTGACGTCAGCATGATCTTCAATGAACAGGGATTCTGACTCGGCGCAAAGGTTATCACAATGAAACACTACATCCTGGCCCATGACCTCGGCACCACCGGCAACAAAGCCACGCTCTATGACCGCGAGGGGAAGCTGGTGGGCAGCGCGTTTGATGCCTACAACACGTTCTTTGAACACACCGGCTGGGCGGAGCAGAACCCGAATGATTGGTGGCAGGCGGTGTGTAACTCGACGCGCAAGCTGCTGGGGCAGGTGCCAGGGCTGCGGACGGATGAGATCGCCTGTATCACCTTCAGCGGGCAGATGATGGGCTGTGTCGCCCTGGATAAGAACGCCCGTCCGCTGCGGAATGCCATCATCTGGGCCGATCAGCGGGCGGTGGAACAGGAACGCTGGCTGGGTGAACGGGTATCAGCCAAGGATGTTTACCGCATCACCGGCCATCGTCTGAGCGCATCGTATTCGCTGCCCAAGATGTTGTGGCTGCGCGATCATCAGCCGGAGGTGTACCAGGCGGCGCACAAATTTGTTCATGCCAAGGATGCGATGGTGGCGCGTCTGACAGGGCAGTTCGTCACCGAGCCGTCGGATGGCTCCAGCATGAACCTGTACGATCTGGAGCGCGGCGTGTGGTCGGAGACGATTGTCCAGGCCGCCGGACTGAACCCGGAGCAACTGCCCGAACTGAAGCGCTCGATTGATGTGGTCGGGCATCTGCTGCCGGCGGTAGCCGAAGAAGTCGGGCTGCCGGCCGGGACGCCGGTGGTCATCGGCGGGGGGGACGGCTCATGTGCAGCAGTCGGTGCAGGTGTGTGGCGCGAGGGCGCAGCTTACAACTACATCGGCTCATCCTCGTGGATCGCGCTGACCACTGACAAGCCGATTTATGACCCGAACCAGAAAACCTTCACCTTCGCCCATATCATCCCGGATCGCTTCATGCCGACCGGGACAATGCAGGCGGCGGGGGCTTCGTATCAATGGACGCGCGACCAGCTCTCGCCGCTGGAGATCGAGGCGGCGCGGACGCTGGGGGTGAGTCCGTATGAGCTGATGAACCTGGGGGCGGAGAAATCCCCGCCGGGGGCGAACGGCCTGATCTACCTGCCCTACCTGATGGGCGAACGCAGCCCGCGCTGGAACCCCAGGGCGCGCGGTGGCTTCATCGGACTGACCATTCGCCACAGCCGGGCCGACATGGTGCGGGCGGTGCTGGAAGGGGTGACGATGAACCTGCGGGTGATCCTGGAAGCCTTCCGCCAGCAGGGAGCAGCCATCAGCGCGATGCGGGTGATCGGCGGGGGCAGCCGGGGACGCTTCTGGAACCAGATCATGGCCGATATGTACGGGATGCCGGTGCAGCGCTTGGCGATCCTGGAAGAAGCCACCTCGATGGGTGCGGCAGTGGCCGGCGGGGTGGGGGTGGGGCTGTACCCGGATTTCTCGATCAGCGAGCAGATGAATCCTATCGTCAGCACGGTGGAACCGAACCCACAGGCCGCCAGGGCTTACGAGTCGCTTTACCCGATTTTTGAAGCCTGTTACCAGCAACTCCTGCCGATCTACGATATGCTGGCCGAACGCGAACGGTGAGAAGTTACTAGTTGCTAGTTATTAGTTGATTCGCAACGTTCGTCAGATTCGTCAGATTCGCATCAGTCCTTTTTTCGATTCGTGAATCATGGACACTGGTTTTCCCTCAAACGTTGCAACTGCAAGAATCCCGTTTTGTGCAACTCCAGTTTTGTGTCGTCGTCGTCGTCGGACAGACAAAGACACAGACATAGAAACCAACACAGAGGACACAGAGCGAAAACCGAGTGAATCTGCGTAAAATTCTGCAAATTCTGCAACTGCAAAAGCTCCTTTTTGCAGGCTGTGAATCATGGCGGTGGGCTGGCGGAGCCGGATCAGGTCTCTAGTGGTCTGAATGACCTCTGATGTTTTGGCGAACGTATCGCATGTTAGGCGTTACATAGTTCGCTTGCAGACGAACTCTTGGATGTCAATCAGATAGGGCGAACTGTTGTTTGCCCAGTCTTTCAATAAATAGACTGATGTTTGCATTCACTTTCTGTGGATCGAACCGTTTCTTGACATAGCGGCGTCCGGCTATTCCCATTCTTGCTGCCAAGGCTGGCTGAGTCCAGAGGGTTTGAATTGCATCCTTCATTGCTTGGACATCATGCGGAGGAACTAATATTCCCGTTTCGCCGTCTTGGACAAAAGTCTCCATACCTCCTGTGCGTGTAGCAATTACTGCTTTGCCGATTGCACTGGCTTCAATTGCAGCATTAATGCCCGCACCGCTATGAGTTGTGGCTTCTAGTGGAACTATCATGAAACGCATACGATGGTAGCGCTTGATTAGTTCTTCTTCAGATACCCAATCAACTACTTTGACCCATTTGGGAACATGAATTTTGACTTTACGCTGAAGTTGGTCGCCAAATTTACTGGAGATGAATAATTCTGTATGGTACTCAGGTAGTTGACTGAGGGCAGCGATGAGAGTGTTGTAATCCCTTTTTGCTACTCCCGCGCTCATTATTGGACCATCATAGGCTATGTCTGATTCGCTAACCATATCAATATACTTCGACGATTCATATTGGAAGAGCTGATCTGGCTTTACACCAAAGTATTCCATCAAGAATTGTTTACTCTCATCAGATATGAAGCCAATGCCATCCCATTTCTTCACTACACCGGTCAATCGGGCGAACTTGGCCTTCCCTGGCGAACTCATGTGATGGGCGATCACAATCAACGGCTTACGTAGGCCCATGAAGGAGAGTGGAATACCGACCTTTTCAGAACCTGCCCATATCACATCACCGCACTGTTCATAGAGCTTAACATGAAAAGCCAGAGAGACATCTAACCGGATTAACTCTTCAATTTTCCGCCACCACTTTGGTGTATGTTCAATCACATTGACCAGTTGGATTTGAGTACCACTCTCAGAGTCATGCAAGGTCAATTTTCCATATTCAACTCGTAGTATTTTGGGCCGACCAATCACTCATTCTCTCCGTTGAATACTTTACTCGTAGTATTATTACTATCCACAATAGTCTGCTGTGTTGAGAAGAAAGGCTCATTCATGGCAGGCGAATTGAAGAAAAGGTGCTGGCGAAAACTCTAGGTACATGTGTGTCTATTTCGTAATGGGCTCTAGCTGCTCTGCACATTCAGGCACGAAGTGTTTGTATAGCGGTACCCGACCGTATTCGATAAGGTGAACATAGCAATATATTCCAAGATCTTCAACGATTTAATTCACATATAGCTAGTTACTTATGTCATTGACATTTTAAGTTATCAAAGATGAGTTAAAATATAGTGAAGACTTAATAAAATTTAATATACATCGAAGTGAATGAAAGATGTGTAGATGTCTCCACCGAGATTGCTCAAGCTGTTGACTGAATTTGTACAAAGTGGTGATATTTCATGTTATATATTTGCCGTTCGTAGATATTCAAGCTATCACCCATTAACCCTTATCCGCTGGCAGGGTTCACAAAGCGGGGGGAGCGCGGTACAATGCCGCAGCGATCCCGGATGAGGAGTGACCGATGCCAGACGATCTGCGCTGGACGAGTTTTGACCTGATTTTCTTCGACTGTGACAGCACCCTTTCGAGCATCGAAGGCATCGACGAGCTGGCGCGCTTCAAGGGCAAAGAATGGCGCGTCGGTGTGTTGACCGAGAAGGCGATGAACGGCGATCTCGACCTGAGCGAGGTCTATGGCAAGCGGCTGCAAGCCATCCGCCCGACGCGCGGTCAGTTGAAAGCGGTCGAGGAAAAATACTGGGAGACGCTGGTGCCGGATGCTCAGGCAGTGGTGGCGGCGCTGCGCTTCCTGAACAAGCAGGTGTTCATCGTCAGCGGCGGGCTGGCGGAGCCGGTGCGCGGCTTCGGCAAACGGCTGGGCGTCCCCGCCGAGAATATCCGCGCGGTGGAACTGGAATACAACGAACTCTCCGGCAACTGGTGGCAGTATTATCAACATGACACCCAGCACGGCCAGACCTACCTCGATCACGATGAAGGCCCGCTGACGGTTTCCAGCGGCAAGCCGGCCATCATTCAGGCGCTGGCGGGCGCGAAGCACGGGCGGCGCATGATGATCGGCGATGGCGCGTCTGATCTGGCGGCGCGGTCGGTGGTCGATCTGTTCGTCGGCTTCGGCGGCGTGGTCAAGCGTGAGAAGGTCATGAAAGGCGCGGATGTCTTCGTGGCGGTCAATTCGCTGGCACCGGTGCTGCCGCTGGCGGTGGGGCCGTCGGCCTATGCCCGGCTGATCGGCACGCCCTATCAGGCGGTGTATGATCGCGGGTTGGCGCTGATCCGCGACCAGGTCAGCACGCTGATTCAATCCCCCGAACTCCAGGCGACGTTTCTCGGCGCATTCGCCGCGCTGAATCGATAGGATACGACATGCAGTTTGACGCGATTATCTTTGATATGGATGGCCTGCTGGTCGATTCGGAGCCGGTGTGGTACGAGGTCGAGGAAGAAGTCTTCGCCATGCACGGCATCAAGATTGAGTTGGAAGTCCGCAACCGCTTCGTCGGGCTGCGGAATGATGAGTTCCTGCACGGCCTGCGCGATCACTATCAACTGGACATCAGCCCGCAGCTTTTGCACGACGAGGTCATGGCGCGGATGCTGCAAGTGGCGGCGCACAAAGCCCGTCCCATGCCGGGCGTGAGCGAGATGCTGGATTATGTGCGGGAACAGAACATCCCCTCCGCCATCGCCTCCAGTTCGCCGCTGGCGCTGATCGAGTGCATCGTCGAGGGTCACCAGTGGAATGATCTGTTCCTCAGCCTGTGTTCAGCCGAGTTCCTGGCGCGGGGCAAACCGGCACCGGATGTTTATCTGAAAGCGGCGGAGCAGATCGGCATTCGCCCGGAGCGCTGTCTGGCGCTGGAGGATAGTCCGAATGGGGCGCGGGCCGCCATTGCAGCCGGCATGACCTGTTATGCCGTGCCGGATCTGTCACACACCAGCCTGAGCGCTTTTGATGGCGTGAATGCCACTTTGTTCGATAGTTTGCACAGCGTCCTGAAGGCGCTGCGTCAGGCCGAGTGAGCGATGAGAAGCCCTCACCCCCTGACCCCCTGCCTTGAAAGTAGGCCTTTCGATTGGATGTCCGCCGCCGAGGGGTTAACCCCTCGGCTAACCTTTTCCGAAAGCCCACTAAAGGGGCTGCTTTCCCGACCTGTCTTATTCAGCGCCTTTAGTGCGCTTACCGATTTGCCGTTAGCTGGGCGGCTTCAGCCCCCAGCGGCATCGTCGGCAGATTGTTTTCACCCCTTTTTGGGGGCAGCGTCATGACCAGGGCGCAACTGCGGGCGTGGCTGGTTCACATCTACACGGCGTCGGGCGGGGTGATCGGCATGTTCGCGCTGTTCGCGGCGGCGCAGGGTGACACGCGACAGGCGTTCCTGCTGCTCTCGCTGACGATGATTATCGACGGCACCGATGGCATTTTGGCGCGTCGGTTTCAGGTGAAGAAGGTGCTGCCCAACTTCGACGGCAGCATGGTCGATAATGTGATCGATGTGTTCACCTATGTGTGGATACCGGTGTTCATCATCTGGCACGAGAACCTGCTGCCGCATCCGGCCTGGGTGATTGTGCCGATCATCGCCGCCATGTACGCCTACGGTCAGGTCAACATGAAGAGCGATGATGCTTTCTTCATCGGCTTCCCCAGCTATTGGAATGGCATCGCGCTCTACTTGTTCTGGCTGCGACCGGAGCCGGTCATCGCCGTGCTGCTGGTGGTCATCCCCGGCGTTCTGTCCTTCATCCCCACCCGCTACCTGTATCCGAGCAAGAACCCGATCCTGAGCAAGACCAACTGGGCGCTCTCGCTGATCTGGGGAGTGATGTTGCTGTTTCTGCTGTCACAGGAACAACCGGATCCGTCGTTGGTGCTAGCGAGCCTGTTCTACCCCATCTTCTATATCGTGTGCAGCTTCTATGTCGATTGGCGCATCCGCCAGGGTCACAACTTCTCGGCCTGAACGCTCGATGTAATGCCGATTGTTATCTTCATATCATACATTATATTAGACACCTTATGTCTGTTGGGGGGAACCTGATATGTCGGTTCGTTATGCCTATCGGTCGGTGGTAGCGCTGGCTGTTTTGCTGCTGTTGGTGTTGTCGGCGGCTGATCCT
The DNA here is from genome assembly GCA_022843385.1 of Anaerolineae bacterium. GTDB lineage: Bacteria > Chloroflexota > Anaerolineae > Aggregatilineales > Phototrophicaceae > CFX2. The sequence goes on from JALHNT010000052.1 coordinate 35,908, forward strand.
CGCGCCACTGTGGCGCAAACCAACATTCTCACCATCCCGCTGGGGCAGGATGGTTTCACCGACAGCATCCCGCGCCAGATCGTGCGGACGGTTGATGACCGGGTGTTCATCGCTGCCGGGCGTGAGAACGGGTCGCCGCAGCTCGGCATCTATTTCACGACTGCGCCAGGGCTGCCACAGACCGCCGCCGATTTCGGGGGCAGTGCGCTGGCGACGGCCGCCGGGGCTGTGTTGACGGTCGATATGGCGTATGACGGCGGGACATTCATCCACCTTATCGTCAACACGGCCAACGGGGTGATTCAGGATTTCCCGTTCAACATCACCACCAACGCCTTTCAGCCAGCCATCACCCTGTTCACGGATGGCGGCACTTTCGGAGCCGGGCTGTATGTCGGGACGGTGGGGGTGTCGGCGCTGTTCGACACGCTGGGGCAGCTTCAGGTGGCCTACTGGACCAACACCAATCAGATCGTTCATCAGGCGCTCACCTATAATGCCGGCACCAACACGCTGACACCGGCCAGCGCCATCACGCGGGTGGATGCTGCCGGGCAGGCCAATCATCCATCGCTGGTCGTTTCGCCGGTCGATAACAGCGTCACCGTCGCCTGGGTGTCGCAGGCCACCAATCCGGCGCAAATCCTGGCGCGGACTCGCAGCGTCGCTGGCGTGTGGGGTGCGCTGGAAACGGTCAGCACCGTCCCGGTGTGGACGAGTCCGGTCAACGGCATCAACATCGATCAGGGGCCAAATATGATCGTCGATGCGGCTGGTACCGCCCATCTGACCTACATTCAGGATTTCGGCCCGCCCAACGGCGATTATGGCACGCTGCGTTACGCCACCCGCGCCAGCGGCTCGGCAGTGTGGACGGATACGACGCTGCCGGTGATCGGCGGCAATCCTAACCTGAATCTGGGGGGCTACACCCAGACGCATAACCCGATGCCGGCGCTGGCACCCGGTGGGCAGTTGTTCATGCTGGGGCATGGGCCGGTGTTCACCAATCAGAACACCAGTCAGTTTGTGCTGGCGCGTAACGCCGATGGCACCTGGGGGCCGCATGTGCCGGTCATCGGGCCGGTCAATACTTTTGACGCCAGCAATTCGGTCAAGTGGTCGGTGGTCGGATTCAACCGTCCCGAAGTGGTGGAGTGGGTGTTCTTCCTCGCGCCGGGCGGCCTGTATGATGACGCCACGTTGTATTACGGACGCTTCGACCCGCTGCTGATCCCGACGCCCGTGCCAGCCCCGCCAGCCGATGCGCCGCCAGCACAAGCCGCGCCACAGCCGGTCTTTGACCCGCTCATCACGCAACTGCTGGTGGGCAGCGAAGCCATCGTGAACATCGTCAATGTCGGCAGCGGGCCGGGGCTGAACCCGGTCATCACGATTGAGCTGCCAGCCGGAGCGACGATTGACCAGGTGATCGATACCAATGGCGCGGTCATCAGCATCAATGGCTCGACCGTCACGCTCACCTACCCGGACTTCCCGGTGGGTGCCAGCCGCGAGATCCGGGTGCGCTTCCGCTGGGATGGGGCGCTGGGGCGTTCGACGGCCTGCATCCGCGCTGATAATCTGAACCCGCCGCGTTGTGTGACGAGTCAGACGGTGACGCAATTACCAGCCACAGGTGAGACACCCTGGTGGCGGATGCCGGCGCTGATGGGTTTGCTGAGTGGCTTCTTGCTGCTGATCGGCTGGGGGGCGTGGCGGCGGCGCACGGTTCGATAGGCTCTTTCCAGTGCCTGTGAGCAATGCTAAGATTAGGCGCGACCTTCCGAGCAACCTCGCCCCCCGCCGCGCAGCCCTCTGCAATGGGTTGGAGAAGGGGAGTCTCATCTGCGAAGAGTCATAACCGAATCTGCCTGAAATGCCGTAGAGATCGAGACACATGACGCCGAAATATTCTGTGCTGGTGGCGACTGACCTGGCCGACAGCAGCCTGCAAATCCTCAAGCAAGCCGATGATATTCAGACGCAGGTGGTGACGCCGACGCTGGCGGCGGTGCGCGATGGGTTGAAATCCGCCCACGCGCTGATCGCCCGCGATGATGTGCGGGTGGATAAGCCGCTGCTGGGCGACGCGCCGCATCTGCAAGTGATCGGGCATGTGGGGGCCGGACTGAGCAGCATCGATGTCGATGCCGCCACCAACCGGGGCATCATCGTCATGAACACGCCGGGTGCCAACGCCATCGCCGCCGGCGAACACACCATCGGCCTGATGCTGGCCCTCAGCCGCCGCATCATCACCGCCCACAACAGTCTGAAGGATGGTTATTGGCTGCTGGATCGCAAGCGCCAGGCCGGGACACAGCTTTCGGGCAAGACGCTGGGGTTGGTCGGGTTAGGGCGCGTCGGACGCATCGTGGCACTGCGCTGCCTGGCTTTCGGCATGACCGTGCTGGCGTATGACCCGTATATCAGCGAAGAGCAACTGACCGATGAGCGCATCCAACTGGTGAGCTTCAAGGAACTGCTGCAACGGAGCGACTTCATCAGCCTGCATGTTCCGGCTACGCGCGAGACCGCCGGACTCATCAACGCCAGCACGCTGACCCAGATGAAAGCGGGAGCGCGGCTCATCAACGCCTCGCATGGCAGCGTGCTGGACGAGGCCGCGGTGGCCGAAGCGGTGAAAAGCGGGCATCTGGCAGGGGTGGCGGTCGATGTGTATGGCGAGGAACCGCCCTACAACAGTCCGCTGATCGCGCTCGATAATGTCATCCACACGCCGCACATCGGCGATAACACGGTCGAGGCGATGCAAGACCTCTCGCTCCAGATCGTCCAGCAGGTGTTGGATGCGCTGCGCGGCACCGATTACCGCAACGCCGTCAACATGCCCTTTGTGCCGGGGATGGATTACGAGATGTCGCGCCCGTATCTGAAGCTGGCGGAATGCCTGGGGATGATGACGCAAACGCTGGCGCGGTCGGCGGTGCGGCGGGTGGCTGTCGAATATCGCGGCGAGGAGATGAGCGGCATCATCAAGCCGGTAGCGGTCGCCATCCTCAAGGGGCTGCTCCAGCCGGTGCTGGGCGACAAAGTGAATTACATCAACGCGCCGGTGCTGGCCGCCGAACGCGCCATCCAGGTGACGCAGACCAAAGGCATGAAGACCAGCGAGTACGCCAACCAGGTGTCGTGTCAGGTGACGCTGGAAGACGGCGAGACGATCACCATGGCCGGGACGCTGCTGGATCGCAAAGAGCCGCATATCGTCCAGATCAACCAGTACCGGATGAACTTCGTGCCGGAAGGTCATCTGCTCATTATGGGCAGCTTCGACCAGCCGGGCGTGATCGGCAAGATCGGGACGCTGATGGCGACCAACCAGATCAACATCGGGAGCTGGCAGACCGGACGCGCCGAACGTGGCGGTCAAACGCTGACGGTGCTGACGCTCGACCAACCGCTGCCGATGGCGCTGCTGGACGAACTGCGGCAGATCGATTTCATCCGCCACGCGCATCAGGTGGAGATTCGCTAGTTGTTCTCCAGACTGACAAAGCATTGGCTGGGTGGGCTGTGGCTGGCGCTGCTGATCGGCTACGCGGCTGCCGGGCTGATGCTGACGCCGTTTCATGGCGACGAAGCCATGCACATTTACACCAGCCGGGATTATGACACGGCCATGCTGCGCGGTGCCTGGCACGAGCTGCTGGTGACTCCGCCGTATGACATCGACAGCGATCCCCGGCTGCGGCTGCTGAACGGATCGGTGATGCGCTACAGCGTCGGTCTGAGCTGGCATCTGGCCGGGTTGACGGTGGCTGATCTGCCAGCGCGCCCCGGTTGGGACTGGGGGCTGGATTACGATACCAACGTCGCCACCAATCATCGTCCGGGTGAGGCGCTGCTGGCTGCCGGGCGAAGCGCCGCGCTGGTCTATTTCGCCCTGAGTCTGGTGGCGCTGTATGGCATCGGCCACACGTTGGGCGGGCATTCGCTGGCGATTCTGGCGACGGCGCTGTACGGGTTGAACCCGATCATCCTGCTGAATGGACGGCGGGCGCTGGTGGAAAGTGCGCTGCTGGGCTTCGGCCTGCTGACCATCTGGGTCGCGCTGGAGATCGCGCGGCGGCGGGCAGCGGGGCAAACCGGTCTGTGGCGCTGGTGGCTGGCGCTGATCCTCGCCAGCGGCCTGACGCTCGCCAGCAAGTACAGCGGGACGATCTTCGTGGCCGGGGCGTTCGGCGGCATCTTCTTGACTGAAGTTGTCATCGTCCTGCGCGGTCAGCCGCGTCCGATCCGGGCGAGTCTGTTGACCCTGGCGCAGTTGACCGGCAGCGGGCTGCTGACGCTGGCGCTGCTGGTGGGGCTGTCGCCGGCGCTGTGGAGCGACCCGGTCAGCCGGGCGCGTGATCTGACGGCGATGCTGGGCGAACAGGTGGCGATTGTGGTCGAAATTCTGCCGGATGCGCCGACGACGCTGGCGCAGCGCCTTGAGGGCATCGTCACCGAGCCGTTCATCCGTCCGCCGATGTTCTTCGAGCAGGCCGGTTGGGCGAACGCCGCCACCATCACCGAGGAGATCAACCGCTACATGGCATCACCGTTGAGCGGGATTCATTTCGGCCTTGTCCTGGGATTGCCGCTGACGCTGCTGGCGGGGTTGGGGCTGACGATGATGGCGTGGCAGGGCATCGGGGCGATTCGCGAATCGCCCCTACAGACACCCTCCGCCCTGTCCATCGTCGTGCTGGTCTGGCTGGGAATCACCCTGGTGAATCTGCTCATCAATCCCCTGCCCTGGCAGCGCTACTATCTGGCGCAGATTCCGATCATGGCACTGCTGGCAGGCCTGGGGATTCTGATGGTTTATCGTCGGCTGCGTCCGGGCAAACCATGAGCCGATTGCCCCCTGCCCTGTGGCTGATGGCGTTGAGCGCGTATATCCTGGCGGGCGTGGCGCTGACCCCGTTTCATGGCGACGAAGCGATGCAGATCACCATGAGCCGCGATGCCTTCACCGGCCTGGTCGAGGGGCAGTGGTCGGCGCTGCTGGTCAACCCACCCTATACGGTGGATAGTCCCGGCTGGCTGCGCCTCATCAACGGCTCGATCAACGCTTTCACCCTCGGCCTCACATTACACCTCAACGGCTATCGCGCCGACCAGCTCCCGCCGCTGTGGGTCTGGCCGATGAGCGTGGAAGATAACCGCGAGCGCGGGTCGCTGCCGTCGGATGCCATGCTCCATCTCAGCCGCCTGCCATCCAGCCTGTTCTTGTGTCTGAGTGTTGTCGCCCTGTTCGCCATCGGTCAGCAGCTCGGCGGTCAAGCAGCGGCTTATCTCGCCAGCGGACTGTACGCGCTGCATCCGGTGCTGCTGCTCAACGGGCGGCGGGCGATGATGGAAGGCTCGCTGCTGGCTTTCGGCTTATGGGCGCTGCTGCTGGCGCTGTTGATCGCGCGTGGGCGGGATCAGTGGCAGATGTGGCTGGCGCTGGGCGTGGTCGGTGGGCTGACGCTGGCGAGCAAGCACAGCGGCGTGATCTATCTCGCCGGGGCAATGGGCGGGATCGTCGTCAGCGGGTGGCTGCGCCAGGGCTGGCGTTACCGACCGCCTGTCATGCGGCTGGCCTTGACGGGAATGCTGACGCTGGTGGTGTTCATCGGTTTGTCGCCGGCGCTGTGGAATGACCCGGCGGCGCGGTTAAGTGATCTGCTGCGCGAACGCCAACGGCTGTTGGAGTCACAGGTTGTGGCTGACCCGGCGGGCGTGGTGCCGTTGAGCGGGCGGGTGCAGGGGATCGTCACGCAGCCATTCCTGAGCGCACCACAATATTATGAAGCCGGGTTCTGGGCGGGCAGCCCGCTGGTGCAGGGACAGATCAGCCGTTATCAGGCGTCGCCCTGGGGCGGTCTGCCGACGGGCAACCTGATCGGTTGGGCGTTGACGGCGCTGGCGACCTGGGGAGGGTGGGTAATGATGTGGCCGGTGTTCCAGCGCGTGTGGAGCCTTGTTCGCAGAAATGCAGCGCGTCGTGCCAGCGACTTCGAACAGACCGACTGGGGCGCAGCGCTGGTGGCCGTCTGGCTCATCGTGACCCTCGCCACGCTGCTCATCAATCCTCTGCCCTGGCAGCGTTATGCCCTGCCGCTGATCCCCCTCACCATTCTGTTAGCGGCAATTGGCACGGTCAACCTGATTCAACGGGTGCGTTCGTCAGTGTAATAGCGCAGGGCGCGCTGATAGCGCTGCATATCGGGCGTGTGAATATGGTCGATAGCCAGATTGAGCAGGTTGGTGATGGCGGCCTGAGACTCGCCAGCGCTCTCCTGAGCAAAGGCCAGGAACACCCGCAGCGACGCCCGATCCGGGAAGCGCTGACAGCCCTCGGTCAGCAGCATCACTGCTCCGGCGTAGTCGCCAATGTTACGCAGCGAACTCCCCAGTTGCAGGGTGGCGCGCGCCAGATGGTCGTCGTCCAGCCCCAACGCCATCGCCCGACGATAATGCGGTACGGCTTCGGCTTCCTGTCCGGCGCTGTCGAAAGCCCCAGCATATTCAAAATGCGCCCGCGCCTCATCCGGGTAATCGGCCAGCAATTGACGGAAGTGTTCAATCGCTTCGGCATCGCGTTCTTCCCGTTCCAGTTGCAGCCCGGCTGTCACCCGCGCCTCAAAGTCCGACATGGTTGCGTCTCCTGTTCTTAAGCCTGTAGCCCAAAGAGCCTCTTGTCAGTTCGCTAAATGTCATTCACACTACAGATGAGGATAGCGTTTCGCCACGAGGTTTGATATGCGACTTTTTACCGGTTTGCTCCTGTTTTGCGCCTTGCTGATGACAGCCTGCGGTGGCGCTCCGTCAGCCCCCACCGATGCCCCGCTGCCGACGATGATGAGCATCGACCTGGGCGGCACTGCCACCGCCGATGCGGCTGCGACTGCTGCTGTCCAACAACCGATCCCAACCGTTGGCCCGCGCGATTATGAACTGACCGGCGTGGCGGACATCCCGCTGCCGGGCACACTGGTTTACGCGGCTACTGAAGACCCCAACATGGGCGTGACCTTTGACAGCATTTACTTCGAGCGTACCGGTGGCACCGATGGGCCGCTGACCATGGAAGTGCGCGGCGACGGCACGGTGGTTCGCAATGGCGAGGCCATTGCTCCGCTCAACAGCGTTCAGGTAGGGCAGATCACCTCGCTGATTGATGAGATCAACTTCTTCAATATCCTCGGCGTGTTCACTGCGGCTGGCACCAGCCCCAACGCTGTCCAGTACAGCATCACAGTGGATAGGGGCGGCAGCTCCAGCAGCATTCAGGCGGTGCGCGAACTGGCTCCGCGCCAGCTCATCCGGCTGTTCCAGTTGCTGGAAGGGATCGGCGTCATCCCTTAAAGCGACGCAGCGGCAGGGCGAAGAAGATGCCCAGCCCCAGGCAGAGGATGATGCTGAGTGGAACGCTGACGAAGCCGGTCAGGAACGCCACCAGATAGAGCAGCGTCCCCGTCAGATACTGCCGACTCAACTGGCGGGTGTGCAGGCGATCCAACGCCGGATCAAGCAGACGATGATCGTGGGCGGCGTGCGACCATAAGCTGTTGAACAGGACGCCCGTCACAAACAGGGTTCCAGTGTAGAGCAGCACGGCGACGTTGGCATCCGGTTGCTGCAAGTATTCGGCCAGCACCACGGTTGGAAAGTTGAGAAAGGTGATGACCATTAACAGCAGCGCGTTGAGCAGCAGCAGCGGACGGTCTACCTTGCGGATCATCTTGAACATGGCGTGGTGATTCATCCACATGATGCCGATGGTGATGAAGCTGGTGACATAGGCTATGTAGGTCGGCCACAGACCGAGCAGGTGATTGATCAGACTGCCGGGCTGTTCCGGGTTCGTCCCAGCCGGCAGGCGAATCTCCAGCACCAGCAGGGTGATGGCGATGGCGAACACGCCGTCGCTGAAGGCTTCCAGGCGCAGCGTTTCATTGGCTTCGGTTGGCGCAGCCTGTTTGGACATGGCAGCCCCTATACACTATCGCGCTGTGACCAGGCGGTCTCAAACCAGTCGGTCAATAGATACTCCGGGTAGCCGATGCGCTGGAGATTGTCGAGGCACTGCTCACGGCTGGCCCCATGCTCGGCCCAGTACGGCACGCGCTTGACCATCGTTTCGACTCGCTCACGCGGGGTGATGATCCAGGTGTCTTTGGGCACCAGACCAAATGTCAGGACATCGATGTTCTCCATCTGGGCGGCGCTCTTGCGATAAGGCGCAATGATGACGACATCGCGCGCGCCATAATCCGGCGACATCAGCACGTTGCGGACGAAACGAGCCGTCCCGCCCAGATCAATCAGATCCTCGACAATGCCGACGGTATGCCCTTTGACGCGAATCGAGAGCGGCTGCACCACCAGCGGATGTTCCAGCGGTTGACCGGGACCGTAATAACATTTGACGCCGAAGGTGCCGAACTCGATCTCTGGCAGGTGCGGCTGGGCACAGTGATGGATGTAATCCTGAAGTAGTACCCCCGGCAGCAGCGCACCCATTGTGATCATCACCATCTTGGTGATCTGCCGTTCGGTGTTGGCGTGCTGCTGTTGATACTCAAACACCCGCTGCGCCAGCCACGATACCATCCTGTGTTCGGCTTCGTCGGTGATGTAGAGGAATTTCAGTGGATCGTTGGGGATATCGACACCCAGCGGATTGCGCCAGAAGTCCAGGCTGTGCCGGTCAGGTTGGGTTTGCATGAAACGATGTCCTTGAATGAGACTGCTGCATAAAAACGAAAAGGCAGAATAGCGGTTCAATGTTCCCCGTCAGTACCTGACAGAGATGCATGTCGGTAGAGCAGGGAGCTGGTTTGATGCGTTAGCCATTTTACTCATCGAGGAGCATTGTTTTCCGCAGCCAATGACCGAGCGTGCTCCCTCGCCTCTTCGAGCGTTCGGAAGACTTCGGTCTGATGGCGTTTCCCTAGCAAGCCGATGTTGGTCGAGCTGCCGCTGGTGACGGCATTGGTGGCGACAACGACGCGCAGCACGTTCGGCGTATAGGATGCCTTGCTGAAAATGTCGTACGCCCCAAAGGCAATCTGTTTCACTGACAGCGCATCGACCAGGGCGACAATCGGGGTCGGGCTTTGGGCGGCGGCCTGCTCCAAACGATCGGCCCACTCGCGCGCTTCCTGGGGCGTGATGATGCCGCTTTCTTTGGCCGAGAAAATACCTTCACTAAACTGATAATCGCTGATCGGCATAATCCGCTGTCTCCTTTCGACCCGCTGTGCCATCTACCTGATCGGCTGAAAACCATGAGAATGCTATAATGGCCTCACTCTGTCTATTGTAGCGCATGGGTGCTGCCGATGCCTTCTGCCCGCCTCGTCCTGCCACAGGGGCGCCGCCGTCACACGCGGTTGCTCCGTATCATCCGCGCCGTCTGGCGTGATACATCGGCGCTCTGGCGTGAGTTCCGTTGGCCGATCCTGGCTTTTCTCGTCACGGCGTTCGGTGGCGGCTGGCTCTATGGCGAACTGCTGGCGCTGGCCGGTCATCCCCGTCCGCCCTATGTCGAGCTGCCGTACTACATCCTGCGCATGATGGTCTTCGAGCCGCCGACAGCCGAAGCCCCCGACGAGTTATACATCATCGCCTTCTGGTATCTGATGCCGGTGGTCGCGCTGCTCATCATCGGGCGCGGTGCCGCCGATTTCGTCCGTCTGTTTTTTGATCGCAGTGAACGGCGCAATGCCTGGGAGGAAGCGGTGGCTTCGACCTATCGCAATCACATCATCATCCTCGGCGTCGGCCATGTCGGGCTGCGGGTGGCGCGCACCCTGGTCGGCATGGGCTTCGATCTGGTCGCCATCGACCGGAATCTCGACACGGAAGTTGATGACGAACTGGCTCAGATGGGTGTCCCCATCATTCATCAGGACGGGCGCAGTCCGCTGTGCCTGGAAACCGCCGGGCTGCGACAGGCGCAGGCCTTCATCGCCTGCACCGCCAGCGACCAGACCAACCTCGAAGTCATCATGCGCGTCCGCGAGATGAACCCCAACATTCGCATCGTCGCCCGCATGTGGGATGAAACCTTCTCCCGTCAGATGAAGCAGTTCATGGGGGTCAGCGCTGTCCACAGCGCCTCGGAATTGGCCGCGCCCGCTTTTGCCGGGGCCGCCGTCGGCATCGAACTGACGCAGACACTCCACATCAACGGCGTCGATTACAGCATGATCCGGCTGCATGTCGAGGGTGGCTCGTTCCTGGATGGCGGCACCGTCGGCGAATTGCAGGATGCCAATGACATGGACATCGTGCTGCATGGGCGTGATGGGCAGGTGGAGGTGCAGCCGCACAACGATGTCCGGGTACACGGCGGCGATGTGCTGGTCATCTTCGCCCGCCATGACCGCGTGATCGACATCGTGGAGCGCAACCGTAGAGACCGGCGCTAAAGCCAGGGCGCACGTTCCCCCGTTAGCTTCCGTCTCACATCAATTCCTTAACGGCTCAATAGAGGTCATGACGACTTGATCATACAAGTGTTATGAGCTATTATGGACTCTCAAGAACCAAATCTAAAGATAGGAACCCATTTCGCTATGCTCGAAACTCGGCACAGGACTCGCCATTGAAGAAAAACCCGCTCTCGCGATCGGTATTTGAACGGTACTTAAAGAGAGGGCTGGGGCGTGCCATCCAGCTTCTGCATCAGGTTGATCCAAGACCCTACCGCACAATTGTTGTGGACGCCTGCATGTTCAGCACCCGCTACGACACGCTGGTCGAAGATGATCGTTCATCCTATTTGTGGGAAGCGGTTCGTTTGTGCGGCATGGAGGCCGAGCTGCACAAGCGCTTGCGAAAACGCCTGCCAACCATCCACTCGTACAACACCAGCCTGGAACAACGCTTTGGGCTGCTATCGATTCTGGCTCGCCAGGGCCATGCCGATGCCATCACCACCCTGCATGAACACTTTGACATATGCCTCTCGCTTGGCCGGCTGAATGGCGTCGAAGCTATTTTGCAGCTTGAGGTGGATCAAGGGGAGTATTTCCTGGCAGAGCGACTGGGTAAGTTCATTCAGACCGGGAAGCCTCTTAAAGGGTATCATTCGCCCTTTGTGCGTCTGGCTGGCTGGAGTTGGCGACGAGAACTCTGGGACGACCATGAACATGCAGTCTGGGAGCGGTTGCAGGCCGCTGCTGCGAACTCCTCCGCCATCGCCCACTATATGCAAGCGGTTGAAGCCGAGCTAGAGCGCGATTCAAAGGCCGTGTATCCTGAACGGGTTGACCCCCGGACAATTCCGTATGAAATAATCAAATCCCAGATAGCCGACCCATCGACCAACATAGACAGTACAGTCAGCTATTGGATATGGGGCAGAGATGCTTCCGAAGATGACCTGAGAGCTGCGGCATACGATTTGCTGGCCTTGCCAGAAGACGCCCACCGGCAGGCGGTTGCCTACTTGAATGTTTTCCATGATCGTCCATTTCCCCTCGATCCAACCCGCATCATCGATTGGGCGCGGCAGGGCGAACACGACGACCCCTTCCTACCCGATGGCAGCTATGACTATGAACTCATCAAGCCGATTCGGGCTTTCGATGCCTTGAGGCATACCACCCATCCGGCCATACGCCAGTTTGCCCTGGAGTGTTTCGAGCGGCGCGAGTTATTGGGCTGGGCGGTGAACCTGCTGCCATCTAATTATCAGGAAGGCGATTGGGAACGAGTGCACCCCCTGATTGAGCATCCCATGCCCCTCGATGACCTGCATCATCTGGGGATTGCCGTGAGGAACTTGTTTGAAGCATTTCCGACAGCCGAGGCGGTGCCTACCCTGCTGCGCCTGGTTGAACTCGATCCATGCTCCGGTTGCCGTCATGAGTTGCTGGAAAACCTCCAATCGATTGATGCGCTGCCTGAATCGCTGCGTCAGGAAAGCCGCTATGATGCAAATCCCTGGATTCGGAAGTATGTCGCATCGTTGGGTGAGCCGTATCAACCGGGCTTCCCTGACTTAAGCCTGCCTTATGAGCGTGAGCCTGGTTATGAGTATCAATCCTCGAAAGAGGATGACTGAAACGGGCGATGAGACAGGATACATCAAATGCGATTGCCAACATCATGAAGCCCTCCGGCTTAACCACACTCCAATCCTTTGAGATGGGGCTGAAGCGCGGCTTGGGGCGTGCCATCCAGCATCTTTCATTCCCCGGTCACTACGTAATGATTGTCAGAAATGCGACTCTTTCGCACTTTATTCACGCTCTATATCAAATAAACAACCATTTTTAGAACAAGTTTTTAATGTGATATTGGCGTATTGATGATACAATAGAACACATGGACTGGTATTACCCTCTGTAGTGATGAATCCTTGCAAAGGTAAGCCAAAGCAAAGGAGAAGCAAGATGGAAAAATTCAAAACACTGGAAGCATTCTATACAAGTCAATCCGGCGACCAAAAAGCGCAGGTTGAAGAAATCAGAAATATCATCATGGCGGCAGTACCTCGGCTAGAGGAAACACTCAAGTGGAATGCCCCCAATTTTGTGCTTAATGGTGAAGACCGGTTGACAATGAACCTGATGAATAAAGAAGGAAAAGTCAAACTGATCTTCCATATGGGAGCGACAAAAAAAGAAGACAAAAAAGCCGATCCAGTTATGACTGATAGCATCGGATTGATTTCTTGGAATTCAAACATGAGAGGAACAATTACATTTGAATCGTCGCAGCATGTAAGTCAGGTTAGCAAACAATTGACAGAACTCGTTCGCGAATGGCTCAGAATTAGTGTTTAGGATCGCTCCCAGCAAAACAACATGAACTCAAGCCTACAGACTGTTGCGAGAAGATATGAACAGTTTTCAGGCGAAGCAAAACTCAGCATTGCAGGGCTATTCCACACTTTATGTAGAGGTCGGCGTGATCTCGATTCGTTGGTGTATCAAGACAGACTTTTCGCCGCTCAAACCAGCATTCTGAATACTATGAACTGCGAATTTATACAATTTGCGGAAGAGTTAGAAATGCGTGGAGGAGGTAAGCGGATAGGGGGCGATATCGTCTGACATAAACCAGACAATCCAAAAGGACACCCCATGACCCACTTCACCGAACAGGAACTCGCTTATATCCGCAGCCAGCGCCTCGGACGACTGGCGACGGTCTCGCCCGATGGCTATCCCCAGAATGCGCCGGTTGGGTTTCGTTATAACGCCGACATGGACGCCATCGAGATCAGTAGTTTCAACATGAGCCGCAGCAAGAAGTTCCGCAACGTCCAGACCAATCCCCATGTCGCCTTCGTCATCGATGATGTGCTGCCACCCTGGCAGCCGCGCGGTGTCGAAATTCGCGGCACGGCTGAGGCCATCGAGCAGCACGACCCGTCGCGCAACACCGACACCTCCTTCATCCGCATCACTCCGCGCCAGATCATCGGTTGGGGCATCGACACCGATGCCTATCAGCCGAACAACCGCAAGGTCTGATCACAACACCGACGCCAGCCCCCAGAACCAGAGGATCAGCAGCAGCCCGGCAACCAGGATCGTTGTTCCCCGCGATTCGATGCGGAAGGGGCTGGGCTGTCTTCACTTGCAATCCAAATGGACATATGATTACGGGCAGCCGGGGTCGTGTCGTAGGAGGCGGATGCTGTCGATAAGAGGGGTATCCTGCAAGTAGGACAGTGAAGGCTGCTGCGTGCAGCAGACCCTCGGCGCGACCATCACCAATGTCCTGCTGAGAAATGGATTATCAAACGATCCTTACATCTCAATAAGGTAGACAAGAGGAAGGGATCATCATGCCTATCCACACCAAACTCACTATGATTGCGATTGCCGTGTTGGGATATGCAGTGCTGGGGTTGGCACAGGACAATACACCTGTGCCAATATTCACACCGTTTCCTACTCCATCAACCGATCCTTTCCCTTTTCCTAATGGGTTATTCTGTTCGGAAGCTCAAATGGGGCCGGGACCGACTTGGAGAGGCATTACGATTGGTGAGTCTACCTTAAGGCAGCTTCAAGCGCTCATGGCGGAGCTGAGTGAGAATTACACTTTCAATGATCGTGGACCTAGAGGCGTTACTTTCTCGCTTCCCACAGTTCGTGAGGCACGCGAGAAAGGAATACCTATTCATGTGAGTGCATGTATACAAGATAATATTGTAACTGTTTTAAGTGATATCGACGCAACCAAACGTACACGATTACTCTTTTTGGATGATTGGGTCGCTGATCTGGGTATTCCAGATGCAGTAACTTGGGACAGCGTTACAACAAGTCGTGTCGTTTTCTGGTTTGAACACGGAGTTGCTGTTACTGTACTTGTAGTTGAACCATTCGGTGAATTATTGTTTCCTGTGTATTTTCCGTATCAGCCTGTAGATGGCTACGAGACGCGCTGGCCGTATAACCGGACGCGATCTACACCGATGGAACATCATGAAGCGGGAACACCACCGCCTTCTGAACAAAACCCCTTCGACCTTGACGCCATGCTCGCAACCATTACAGCACAACCATCGGGGACAGCTACAGCAACCTCGACAGGGAGATTGTTAACAGCTACCGCCATGCCAAGACCATAATTGCCAGTTGAGTTGAGCGATCTAGAATGAGGGACAAACCTTCTAACAGGAGAAGGCGAACGTCGTTGCATGTCCCTGCAAACTCGACCGATTCCCTCTATCTCCGGCCTGAAAGCGAAAGTCGCTTGGCACGTTTTTCACCGACGACAAACACCAACCAAAATGCCGCCAACAAGTTGACGCAGGCCGGCAGCGCCACGATCCTACAACCCCAACGGCAACCTGACCCTCGGCGAGATCATCACCCGATCAGCCCGAATTGTGCTGCCTCAACCCTGATTTTCTCTAACACTTTTCTAACTCCGCACCGACACCCTTAACCCTCGCGCTCTCGCAAAACGGTTAACGCCGACTCGCGCTAAGTGGTACCAAAAAGTTTACCAAAAGTTCACCCGTAACGGTGGGAACGGGCGTATGCTTCTCGTAGGAGAGGTTTGCGAACTGCCCCTACGCCCACTGGCGGCGCTGCCATACCATCGACTGCCGCCACTGCCGCCGCCGCCACAGTGCAGCCGTCAGTCAACAGATAAAGCCTTTGCTCGGTTTTTTCTCTGTGTTCTCTGTGTCCTCTGTGTTGGTCTTTCTGTCTTTGTCGTTCTGTGTCTGTCCGACGACAACGACACAAAACTGGAGTTGCATAAAAGTGGATGTTTTGCAGTTGCAATATTTCTAACTCTTGCAACACTTGAGGGAAAACCCATGTCCATGATTCGCGAATCGCAAAAAGGAGCGATGCGAATCTGACGAATCTGACGAATTTTGCGAATCATCACTCTGATTTCTCTGTGTTCTCTGTGGTCAAATCCTATTCTTTTTTCTTGGCGCACTTGGCGTCTCATATATTAGAGGAAGTCACAGGTATACTGTGATGAAGCTGAACCCAACTGGGTGGAGAGAACGGATGGCGACTGACAGCCTGGACTGTGACGCCAAG
>JALHNT010000053.1 GCA_022843385.1 Anaerolineae bacterium
AACACGTGTTTACAATCTCACTGACTGAACAGGTGTTGTTCGGCTTCATCGAGCAGCTTCCGCAAGGCACTGATCCGTGCTCGCGCCACATCCAGATTTTGCTCCTGTTCGAGTAAGGCTGAAGCGATCTCCTGACCCAGAAGTGGGCTGCTGTTTCTCGAGAGACGCGCCAGCTGAACGGCTGGACGGGAGATCACACGGGAACCGGCGGTTTTGTTCGTTGGCAGCTCACCACCGCTGGCGCAGATCTCCTGCACCTGTTTGCTGGTCAGATTGAGGTCAATGATCTGGCGCACCACCTCAACATGATATTCCGACGACAACGAGACCAGATAACGAAGCTTGCCCTCCTCAATGCCGTAGCGATCCGCCAGTTCCATCGCCTCATCACTCAGGTAGAGCAGTTGCTTGTACTGGCTGAAACGCATCCGGCTGATGCCGCCCATGGCGGCCAGGATGTCGGCGGTGTACTCCTGTTTGGTGCGTAGGTCGAGTTCGAGTGCCTGACGGTAGAAGTCATTCGTCACAGCCGTGGCTGGCAGCTCACAGCCATGCACGGTCAGCAGGAGCAGGGCAGCCTGTCGCGCCAGGGCAATCGCGGTCAGGCCACTGCGGGCAGTGTTTTCGCGCGCTTGACGGAAGATTGAGGCGCGTTCAGCCGGGACGATGAGGCAGGGGAGGCAGCCATCGCCAGTGTAGCCAGGAATGAAGTCCTTCAGCAGCCAACTCGCCCAGTAGCGTCGCTCGCCGGTCTCGATGCGGAATTGCTGGGTAGCTCCTTGCGAGACATCGACCACGGTCAGTGGATTGACCTGCCCATCATCGCGGATGGTGATGGCTAACGTCACCAGATCGGTCAGCAGTACCTCTTCTGGTGATATGGATAGCTTGGTTGGCTCATCGGTATCCTCATCTGGATTGGGGAGCAGTTCGAGTACCTCGCGGAAGGGACGACCGCGCTGGCGGGCAGCGATTTGTGCCAGCGTCACCAGCTCGCGTAGTGCCTGGATCGGGGACAGCCTCCCCTGATGGAACAGGAGATGTAGTCGTTCAGGCAGCACGCGCCGCGGCTGGATCGGGTCGGGTCGCACCAGATCGAGCAGCAGTCGCTCGACCCGGATCCCGTGGGTCTCAAATGACTGCGGGGCAACCGCCAGCAGATCCGGGCTGATCGAGTTGAGCAGGGCATCCAGTTTGTCAGTAGCATTACGTTTGCTCATCTGGCACCGCCCTGCAGACAGCGCTGTGCCAGGCTACCAACCAGCCTGAGATACGCGACGCCAGCCGGGGCATGGTAATCATAGTGGAAGATGCTCTGATGCTGCTGGTGGGCATAGGACACCGCCTCATTGGCCGGGATGACGCCGCACAACAGCTTGCCGAGCGCCTCATGCCCCCTGAGTTCATCCAGCAGGTAGCGATGTCCCTTGATGCGGTTGTCCATCTTGGTGACAACGATCCCGCTGACGCGCAGGTGAGGCACGCGCCAGCCCTCGCGCACCTCGGTGATCTTCTGCATAACATTCATCAATCCGACGGTTTCGAGGTAGCGCGGCTCAACCGGGACGATAGCATCGGTGCCAGCCACCAGTCCCATTTCGGTGAGGAGGGAGAAGGATGGACGGGTGTCGATGAAGATGGCAGCATAGTGCTGGGCGAGGTGGCTGAGGGGATCAGCCAGGCGATAGGGTGCGCCAGCGACGCTCATCAACTCGCGTTCAGCCCCTTCGAGCAGCGGTGAAGCAGGCAGGACATGCAGATCCGGATCCCAACTGCTTTCGACGATGACCTTCGCCATGACGGC
Organism: Anaerolineae bacterium; assembly: GCA_022843385.1. Classification (GTDB taxonomy): domain Bacteria; phylum Chloroflexota; class Anaerolineae; order Aggregatilineales; family Phototrophicaceae; genus CFX2. The sequence continues at coordinate 1,805 of JALHNT010000053.1, forward strand.
TGCCGCCTGGTCGCGCGGAGCCATGAGGACAGCATACAGGCTGTCATCCTGAGCGAAGTCATTGCGACCGGTGGTGACGAGAGTGGCGTGGCACTGGCTGTCGGTATCGATGAGCAGCACCCGATGGTTGGCTGCTCCCATCTTACGCAGGACGCCACTCAATCCCAGCGCCAGGGTGGTGGCGGAGGTCGACTTGCCGACCCCGCCCTTGTGATTGGTGAGAACGAACACGCGCGTCATGTTCCCCAGAACCTCCTGAACAACCGAACGAACGATGAGTTGCCGGAAGCCACTCTGACCACCTACACTGATGGGTGGTAGGTCGGTAGCTTCAGAGCGAAGCGGCGAGCGAATGTAGCTCGTTTCACTTCGCGGCAGCGCGATGTCGGCTCGAAGGATCAATCGGGATATGCCGAAGCGTTATTCGGTTGTGAAGATCAGGGCGTGCAGCTTCTCCCGATCGGGGAAGCTGGTGAGTTCGAGGTATTGGATGAAGGTCTCAGCCGTTTCGCTCAGTTCATGTTCACTTCCTGTTTCATCAGGGACGCACCAAGTAAGAGAAGCATTAGTGGTGATCTACTAATGCTTTTTTCTTGCGTAGTGATGCTCGAATCTCGCAGGGTATCCGTCGGTCACCTCGTGAAACACTGACTTAACCATCTTCGTTAAACAAAACATGCGATAAGTGAATTGGAATCGCCCATTTGCATTGATTATGACAACTAACAATCACGAGCTTACCATCAGACAAGCGTCACAATGGCTAGAGACGATGCTAATCCTGCCAGATGGCACTCAGGGCATCTATGAACGGTACCGTATCAACCTCCGGCGCATTAATCCATGGGTGCGCCCTGACTGCTGCATCGAAAGTGGACGGGCGCTTTATGTCGCCGGGCAGTATCACGGTGATCAGGCACAGATGGAGCGCGGGCTGGCACTGGCGAGCTTTGTCTGCACGATGCAGGATACCAGTGGCGGATTTCTGGATGGGTCGTTCCCGTTCTACCGCTTTCAGCCGATCATGCTGGACGAACGTGACATTGGCGATAGCTTTGGCATCCCAGACCTACCCAACTTCCGCTGGCATAACGATAATGGCAAGATCACTGAATTGATTCTCTGGTTCTACCGCGAAACAGGTGAAATGCGCTTTCGTGAAACGGCCGAGCGGGTGTTGGCGTATCTGCTACGTGCGCAAGGTGACGACGGCGCGTTCACACACACGGTGCGCGGCGGATTTCGTCGCCTGGGGAGCGGTCGCGCTGCTACGTGCAAACGCGATGGGCATAGGCAGTCATTATGGCGAGGCGGGGCGCAAGGCGCTGCGTTGGCTCGATGCCCACATGCACCCCAGCGGGCGCATGATGACCGGTTGGGAGACGGCACAGTTTGAGCCCTGGCGTCCGCCGTCATCAGAGACGGCCCTGGCGCTGCATGCTTTCGCTCAGGGTTACTTCGTATGCCGTGAAGACTGGATGCTGGTGCGCCTCGATGCGCTCGCGCAAACACTGATCGCCTGGCAGCACGGCAGTGGTGGCATCCGCAACTGCGATGCTACCTCGCATAATGCAGCGAAGCAGAACGACCCGAATATGACTGATCTCGTGTACACGGACGGCTATGCGCTGATCGCCTTGCAGGAAGCGGCTGTTGTGAGCACACACTTGGCAAATCGCACGGCCTATCACACCACTGTTGACCGACTGGCAGACTTTTTGCGACTGATTCAGTGTACAGGCGAAGACCCGGTGTGGGACGGAGCGTGGCGTGGCAGTTATCACCTCGAACGCAGGGTCTGGTATGGGAGCGCTGCACCGGAGAATGATCTCGAAGAGGGCGGCATGAACGCGGTCTACACCGGCTGGTGTATCGCGCCGATTGTGTACGGGTTGTGGTGCTTCGCCGTATTGAACGATGCAGTCATGCGCTGAACTGCAATCACCCCTTCAACCCGGACATAACCATCCCTTGCACGAAGTAACGCTGGAAGAACAGAACGAGCAGCGCCACCGGCAGCGTTGCCAGCGTCGAAACCGCCATCGCTGCCGCCCACAATGGACGGGACTGATAAGGCAGGCTGAATGCCTGCATCCCAACCGGCAGCGTGTAAAGTTCCGGGCTTTGTACGATGATCAGGGGCCACAGGAAATTGTTCCAGCTAAACAGAAAGATGATGATGGCGAGGCTGGCAGAGGCCGGCGCGAGCAGGGGAAACACGATGCGCCAGAAGATGCGTGGTTCGCTTGCGCCGTCGATACGCGCCGCGTCCAGCAGCTCATCTGGAATGCCATAGGCGAACTGACGCATCAGGAAGACACCGAAAGCATTCATGATGCCCGGCATGATCAGCCCCCAGTAGCTATCCGTCCAGCCAAAAGCGCGCATCTGCACATACAGCGGCACGACCAATATCTGGAACGGGATCATCAACGTGCTGAGGACAAAGAAGAAATAAATCTGCTTGAAGCGAAAATTGAACTTTGCGAAGCCATACCCCGCCATCGCCGAGCAGAACACCGTCACAACTACATTGATGGCAGCGATGAACGCGCTGTTAAAGAAGAAGCGCCCAATCGGTTGGTACTCAAACGCACGTTCGTACTGGGCAACACCCTGGAATTGCTCTGGCAGCCAGTGAAACGGCGTCGCCAGGATTTCTTCTTCTGCCTTAAAGCTGCCTGTCACCATAAAATAAAGCGGGAACCCGAACGCCAGCGCCAGCGCCAGCGCGATCAGAAATAGCATTGCCTTCTGGGTGAACTTGTGTATGCGCGTCGCGGTGAGGGTGCGCGTGTCTGGAGTTGAGACGGCTGGCGGTGGGAGAAGTGTTGAGTTGCTCATGAGCCGATCTCCCTATTGCAGCGAATAATCTTTGCTGCGCCCCCAGGCCAGTTGCAGAACCGTGACGAGCAGAATGATGATGAAAAGGACTACGGACGCGGCAGCAGCTTCACCCATTTTGAAGTATTGAAATCCGAGCTTCCAGATCAGCAAGCCGAGTGTAGTGTTGACATCAACCGGACCGCCTTGATTGGGGCTGATGATGTATTGCAGGGTGAAACCCTGGAAGGCATTGATGGTCGAAATGGCAGAGACGAAAATAGCAGTTGGGCGTAGCAATGGTAGCTCAATGCGCCAGAAGAACTGGACAGCGTTAGCACCGTCGACTCGCGCAGCATCGCGTATTTCTTCCGGAATGCCGGTTAAGCCCGCCAGCCAGATGAGCATGTAGAACGGGATCGTTGTCCAGGCGTTGGCGACAATGATGGTGATGGGTGACAGCGCGACATCATTCAGCCAGCGGATTTCGCCTACACCAAAGAGCGAACCCGCGAACCACGTCATGACGCCATTGGGGTGGAACAATACACGCCAGATGATGGAGACGACGACTAGCGAGGGCAGCAGCGGCGAGATGAAGATCAGCCGCAGCAATTCACGACCAGGAAAGCGCTCGAAAAAGAGCTTTGCTGCCAGCAGCGAAAGTATCCAGACCGGGAGTGTGCTGCCCGCGACGAAGCCGAGCGTGGCGACAATCGAACGCTGGAACAGCCGGTCACTTAAAAGCCCCTCAAAGTTTTCCAGCCCGATGAAGCGCGGCGCACGCAGCAGGTTAAAGTCAGTCATGCTCAAGTAGAAGCCGCTGAGTATCGGGAAGATGTAGAAGATCGCAAAAAACAGCACAGTCGGCAGCACAAAAACCAATCCCCACCGATTGCGGTTGCGCAGATAGGTCGCCTGCCGAGGGGTGCGCTGCTGTATGTTAAACGCCGGAATTGCAGTCATGCTGCCACCCTCAAGAACGTTTTGACTGAAGAGGGGCGTACGGTTGTACGCCCCAGAATAAGTTTAGCTGCCTGCTTCCATCGCGCCCATGATCACATCATTGACTTCGGGACCAGTCTCCGCCAGCACCGTCGCGATGTCTTCGCCGCCACTAATCACGCGGTCGCGCGCCCGTTGAAGCACATCTGCCGATTCCGTCCAGGCTGGGATGAGCGGCGTGTAGAAGCTGACGCTCATCTCGGCCAGGAACGTTGGCATCACCGGGTCTTCGAGGAAGGTGTCGGTCGAGGTGAAATCGACGCGCGGCTGGAATAAGCCTGCTTCCGTCAATGCGCGGTCAGGCGTGCTGGTCAGGTAGTTAATCAGCTTCCATCCGGCGGCCTGCACTTCCGGCTCGGAGAATGCGTTGACCATCAGGAAGTAAGCATAGAGCGCGAACCCGTTGTCATTGACCGCATTTTCCCAACGCGGCACCGGATGGACGCTCCAGTCGATGCCAGCCTCTTCGATCAGTGGCACGCCCCAATTACCCTGCGAGCAATCGATGGCGACTTCCTTATTCCAGAAGCCTGTGCGTGGATCGGTGTACTGCGGACCGCCCAGATTCCAGGTGTTCGCCCAGTCATTCCAGTACTGCATGACCTGCGCCACTTGCGGTGTGTCGATAGTAGCGGTCATCGACGCCTGGTCGATCATTGATGCGCCCAACTGGCGTACCATCGGATCGAACTGGAGATACATCATGATCGATGCGCCCCACTGGAAGTCGAAACCGCGCTGGGTGGGTACACCGTTGGCATCGCGGATCGTCAGTTGTTCCGCCACATCGCGCATCTCTTCCCACGTGGTTGGGAAGTCGGTTGCCGCATCCAGACCTGCAGCGGCGAACATCTCATTGTTAGCGTAACAGGCATAGACGCTCAATTCTGTCGGAATGCCGAACAACTGCTCATCAAAGGTTGCGCCCGCCAGGAACGCCGCCGCCGAATCACCATATAGTGCGTAAATGTCGTCGAGGCTTTCCACCCCAAAAGCCACTGGATCAACTGGCGCTAACAGCTCGGATGCATGGAACTCGCCCATGAATGCCGTCCATTGGTTGAAAACATCCGGACCTTCGCCAGATGCCAGCCCCGTATTCAGGCGTGTGTCAAATTCCGCGTTTTCGATAATGACGAGTTCAACATCAATATCGGGATTGTCGGCTTCAAAGCGGGCGATATTTTCTTCGTCCAGTGGGACGCGCGGTTCGTGATTGTGCATCCAAACAGTCACAACTGTGCGATCTTGTGCCAGCACGCTGACACTTGTGACAACAAGCAGCACCAATAGGCTGAGTGTGGCCAGAACGCGGAACATCAATTTGCTCGGTTTCATCAGTCTCACCTCTTCAATTCACTCATGTCGATAAACAACGACTGGAACGATTGTACAGTTCTGCAATCACGTCATGGTGCCTCCTTTCGCTCATTGATGTCTGGTGGCGTTCGCAAATCCGAGACAGACAGATCTTGCGCCAGATGGAACGCAGCGTCGAGAAGTTGGGTGCCTGCGCCCGGCGCAACCACCGCCATAGCGGTTTCGTAGCCATCGTCGGTCGTATCGGTGGGGACATAGCCAATGTAATCATTAGCATAACCTGCGATCAAAACGGACATTGGAAAACACCAGCGACGGACCATCAAACCATAGGCAACAAACATCTCGCCCGGAAAAGTCAGCATCAACGTGTCACCGATCCGGATCCCTTGCAGCTCGGTCACTATGTCAGCCTTAGGGCTACCGTCCGTGTTCAGCGCAATCCGGAGTCCCATTGCCTCCGCTTGCAGGGGAGCATATTCATGTGCGTTGGTTGCGCGGGCGATTTGATCCTGCACGATCTGCTGCCGCTGCAAAAGCGCCTGGCGATCGGCATTATGTTTGCGCTTCACCTTGATGAATGTGTGTGTTGCCATGAGATTCGTTGCAACGACCAGCGTGGCATCCATCAGGTCAAAGCTGGCGCTCACGCATGTTGCCAACCGTGCCATCTCGGCAAAGGTGGCGGCACGGCGCGTGAAGCGTGTGCTGATATCGCCCGCCGCCCCCGTCAACCCGACGACAACCGCGCCTTGCCAGCGAGCTTCTAACTGCCGGCAGATTGCGCCAGTCAAATCGGCAGAATAGAACAGGTTATCCGCACCCAACACTGTCGGGTGACAGGCAATGCTGTAAAGGCAGGCAATCACTTCGCCAGATGTTCGTTGGAACGCCAGATAAGGGACATCGGTATCGACCACACCATTCGGGTGATGACGATTACACGCAACACCACTGGCAGAAGCAGACCCCGCCAGCACGCGCACCGGTTGTCGTGCATTCTGTGCCACTGTTGCCGCCTCGACGCAGGCATCCACCCAAGCGTCGGCAAGGCTTGCATCATAACGACCCAGGTAGTCATTGGCAGCAGGGAGCGCCGGTGTGTGCGTCAGCCCTGCTGGACCGGAGTGGGTATGCGTTGCCGCGACAAGGATCCGAGCGAGTGGCAGGGCAAGTGCCGTGCCAACCCGCTCACGAATGCGGGTCGTCAGGGCCGGATCGACACAGATGACTTCGCAGACCAGCAGACAGACGGTGATAGCCTCGTCAGAGATGACGATCGCACGTACATGCAGCGGATCATGCACACCCTGTGCGAGACCGGTGCGGGCCGCATAGCCTGCCATCGGTTGGTGCAGCGCAAGCGACACCGTTTGCCGTGCTGCCCCTACTTGCCAGTATATGCCGTCTATCCCGCTCACGGATGCCCCACTGAACTATTGATCCTTTGGTGCGTGTGCCTGCAACAGCGGCGTGATCGCCGCCGTGACGCGATCCTGGGTTTGGCGGCTGATGCCCAAGCCCAACGGCCAGTTGACTTCGTAACCCCCTTCGGGAAATGCGTTCGCAGGCGGCAAATAGGCATAACAGCCATTGGCATACGACAGCAGCATGGCATGGCGATAGTGCAACTGCTGCGCTTGTTTACGGAAGGCGACAGCGGTTTCGCTGAAGATCTCCCCCGGCTGCCCCATCAGTACGGCATCACCCACCCCGACAATCGCAATCTCCAGTGGAATGCTGCTGTCGATGTTTTCTGCGAGAATGCTCGTCAGCGCTGCGGGCAGCCCCCGCTCAGGTGGCTCATCTGCGCCAATTTTTGCCTCCACCACGACCTTCTCATGCCAGAGCGCCGCCGTATTTTGAGGGGTGATGCCCCGCCAGACGCGCAGGACTTCAGCATTGTAAGCACGCGCCAGTGTCTCGCATTCCAAGAACGTACCGCCGCCACGATCCCCAATGTTCCAGGCATCGGGTGCATCGGTGGCATAGCCGTAGTAGAACGAGACATCACCAATCGCCGCGACCGGGTGACCTGCCGCCAGGCGCTGGCGAACTGTTTCGGTTAGCGGGTTTACATCGCCCGCCCCGCCCTGCGCGAAGAGCGCCAGTGCACCGCCCAACTCCACTTCCAGCAGGCGGCTGGAGTAGCCGGGCCAATCGCCCGTGACCAGCACATTATCATAGCCCATGACGACCGCATGACAGGCGAAATTGCTCAAGATCGCCAGCGGTGTGCCATCGGCGCGATCGACTCGGATGACGCCCACCGAGGGATCGGCGGGGCGGTCAAGCCAGCGGCGGTTGATGCTGTAGCCCACAAGCTGCCCTGCGCCTGTCCCCAACCGGGCGGGTTGGCGGTTTTCGTAGGCACTGACGACGGCCTCTGCGATCCGTTCATGAAGTGAATAGTCCCAGCTTTCAAGCTGGTGCGGTGCGGGTCCACCGTGCGTATGGGTACAGAAGATGAAGATATGTGCCGGCGCGAGCGAGCAGCGTGCTGCGACCAACCGCCGTATCTCCGCGACTGCTTGCCCGCGCAGCCAGAGCAGTTCGATGCTCACGAAGGCAAGCTGCATGTCACCGTCATCCAGCACGAGTGCGCGCGCCTTTAGCGGATCATGCACACCTGCCGCACCGCCCGGTCGATTGAAGTAACCGATCAATTCCACGTCCAAACGCGGCGTGATGTCCACTATTCCGATACCCGCTCTCAGTGTCATGGCTACAATAACTCCCTGGCATACTGCTGAATCTTGCGCACCGCCGCCCCGATCTCACGGATGTCCTGATCATCGCCCATCAGGGTGGCGTGGGGCAGCCCGACCACCTCGCGCATGATTCGGTTGCTGTTGACGAACGGCGCGTGACGCAGCGCATCGTCTGGCATACCGGGCGGAATGCGCTTCTTGTAGGCACCATCGGCAAAGACTGTCAGCGCACTCAGCGGAGGATATGTCGCCTGTGAAGGAATGCCTTCGGCGTGCAGCGCCTCGATAAAGCGAGCCGTTGACAATCCCCCGAATGCGGCGCTGTCGTAGTGGAACAGATACAGGTAATGCCCGTTGCGCGTGCAGCGGTCGTCGATTGCCTGCGGTGTGATGCCGTCGATCTCCCGCAGAAGGCTGTCAAGCGCACAAGCGTTATGATGACGAAGGGCAGTCTGTGTATCCATACGTTCAAGCTGCACGTTCAGTATGGCACCCTGCCACTCGCTCAGACGATAGTTTGAGGCATAGTCGAAGTGTTCGTAGAACCAGTGCCCCGGCAGACGTCCGCAGTCGGTGATCGAACGCGCTTTGCGTTCAAAGTCTGCATCATCGGTAATGACAATGCCGCCTTCGCCCGCCGTCATCGTCTTGCTCGCCTGAAAGCTGAACGTCCCCGCTGCGCCCAACGCACCGATGCGCTGCCCGCGCCATTCGCTGCCATGTGCATGTGAACAATCTTCCAGCAACGGGATGTTGTGTCGCCTCCCGATCTCCAGCAGGGCATCCATATCGGCAGGCAAGCCGCCCATGTGAACAGCGAGGATACATTTGGTGCGCGGCGTGATAGCGGCTTCGACTTGCGCCGGGTCAATGTTGTAGGTCGTCAGGGCGACATCGACCAATACCGGCAGCGCCCCAACCGAGAGGACGGCGCTGGCGCTGGCGATGAAGGTAAAATCAGGCAAGATCACTTCATCCCCGTAGCCAATGCCCAACGCGCCAATAGCGACTTCCAGCGCGTGTGTGCCGTTGGTAATGGCAATGCCGTGAGCAGCATGATGTGCCTGAGCAAACGCCTGCTCAAATCTCAACGTTTGTGTGCCAGGTGTGCGCCACCAGATGCGGCTTTCTAGCACTGTTTGCAGGGCTTGTGCTTCCCGTTCGTCGTAATGGGGCCAGGCGGGAAAGGCTTTGGTTTTAGCCGGCTGCCCGCCGAGAAGGGCTAAATCGGACACGGTGCTGCTCCTTTCATGAACCATCCGGTGTAATGGCACCCACGAAACGCCGCGTAATGTCTTGCGGCCGCGTGATCGCGCCGCCGACGACAACCGCATGGGCACCACGTGCGAACCCCTCCGCAACTTGTTCAGGCGTGTAGAACCGTCCCTCTGCGATGATTGGCTGCCTGAAGCGCTTTACCATCTGGTTAATGAGTTCGAGATCCGGCCCCTCTTGTGGTGGGTTGCCGTGCGGGGTATAACCGGAAAGCGTCGTTGCCAGAATATCAGCCCCGGCTGCGTCAGACGCCTCGGCATCTGCCAGGCAGGAACAGTCCGCCATGACAGGCACACTGAGTTCTTCGTGAATACGGGCGACCAGGCTCGCCAGCGTCTCTCCATTTGGGCGGGAGCGGAGAGTCCCATCCAACGCTACCATGCCCGCCCCTGCCTGCACTACTGCTGCTGCATCTTCAAAGGCGGGTGTGATGTAGACATCAATGTCTTTGACACTGCGTTTGTTGATGCCAATAAGCGGCAGATTGACCGCCACACAGATTGCCCTGATGTCAACAGCTCCATTGGCTCGGATGCCGCCTGCGCCACCCATTTGTGCGGCCCGCGCCATCGCGGCCATAAACTCAGCACCGTGCAGCGGTTCTTCTGGCGTCGCCTGACACGAGACAATCAGCTTGCCTTGCAGGGCTGCGATCATGCTTGATCCGATCTCAGCATGACCCGATACTCAAAGCGGGTGCTGCTGTAATAGGAACGTCCGAATTCGATCGGTGTGCCTTGTTCGTCCATGGCCGTGATTTCGACCAACAGCACGGGGCTGCGCGGTTCAATTTGTAGTAGTTGGCTCTCGGTGCGGCTGGCAGGCACGGCACGAACGACATGCTGCGAATGATGTAGATGGACGCCATACTTTTCTCGGAGCAGTGCATAGAGCGATGTCTGTGGTGTCCATTCGTGGTCGAGCAACCCCGGAAACCGTGCTGCCGAACACACCGAGGTTTCCAAACTAACGGGTGCGTCATCCACCAGACGCAGACGACGCAGGAGATTGACTTTGTCACCCGGCTCGATTTGCAACGCCTGAGCTTGATCTTCATTGGCAGGCAAGACTTCTCGGTGCAGGATGACAGATGTGGGGCGCATGCCCCGTTCACGCACCATCTCGGTGAAACTGAGGAGGGGGATGGGCAGCGATGAGCGCGTGATGCGTTCGTAAGCAACAAAGGTGCCAGAGCCATGAACGACATTGACCAGCTCGCGTGTCTGGAGAATGCGCAGCGCTTCACGCACAGTGCTGCGCCCAATGCCCAACTCCTGTGCCAGTTTCTCGACAGAGGACAGTCGTTCGCCCGCTTTATACGTACCTGCACGAATCGCTGTGGTCAGTTTTTCAGCTATATCGTCCGCGAGATTGTTACGACGATAACGATTGTTCATAATTCTCTATTCTCAAAAGTCATCCGCTCATCAGATGACTTTTGTGTGAGAATAGCGTAGTATTTGAACTGTTGTCAAATTCTCGTTTGCCAGTTGCCAGTGGTGGAACATAACGAAGGCAGCAACTAGATATTGAAGGGGAACAGTAAAAGTGTGACCACAAAGTTACAGGATATCGTTATGGCGTTCGATGGCAGACAGAATAGCAGCCTCTGATTGTGTTCGAGCATTGACGGACCTATCCTCGGAAACACATTGGCAGGGACTTCGAACCCTTATCATTAGTCAGATGGGCGATAACGGCTTGAGCGCCATTACTTAGTTAATGGTGCTAGCGCCTGATCGCTAAAGGGTTGGCAGTCGGTTTCGAGCAGGCTTTTCGGGATTAGACTAGCGATTTTCAGCCCCCAGTGAAGTCGAAAATCGATTCGCCAGCAGCATCTGAAACAGTTGCTGCGCAAGTATGAATATTTCTCACATTGATCCACCTGCCGTTTCTCGTAGCGACCTAGTGTTCAGACGTACACATTCAGACAGTAGTATTGACGAAAATACTGCCTATATGATCCCCATTTCGCGCATCGTACCGATTTCTGCTGCGCTATACCCTAGTTCGCCCAGAATCGCTTCTGTGTGTTCACCGAGCAGGGGTGGGTGACGATCATAGCGAAGTGGTGTCTCTGACATATGCACTGGCGTCGCCAGCGACTTGACTGTACCCAGTGTCGGGTGCTGTAATTCAACGATAAAATGCCGTTCGAGAAGGTGAGGATCAGCCAGTGCTTCGGCAACCGTGTTAATCTTCCCTACCGGCACATCGGCATTTCGCAGTAATTCCAGCCATTCGTCTGCGCTTCGCTGCTGCAAAGCCACACGAACATGTGGCATCAAGGCATCGTAATTGCGTACCCGATCTGCGTTCGTGGCGAAGCGGGCATCATCCGCCAGATTACCTAAACCGGCTATTTCACAGAATTTGCGCCAGGTATTGTCTGATCCGACGCCGAGAATGAACCAGCGTCCATCCCCGGCTTGCAGTGGCTCATAAGGGGCGATCTGTGGATGACGGTTGCCGTGCTGCTGTGGGTCTTCGCCCGTCGCGAAATAGGCCCCGGCATAATTTTCCAGCCAGGTCATGTGGCCTTCCTGCAGCGACATGTCCAGCATCTGACCTTCGCCCGTTTTGTGGCGCGCTTCCAATGCGGCCAGGATACCAATCGTGGTGAATATGCCGCAGGTCATATCCGCAATCGGCGTCGGAAATCGCACTGGGCCTGCACCCGGATGACCGGTTATCGACATGATGCCGGATTCGCCCTGTGCCACCAAGTCGTAACCAAACTGGTCGGCACGTGAACCAACGCGACCATAACCGCTGATCGAGGCATAAACCAGGCGCGTGTTGCGGGCGTGGAGAGTCTCGTAATCCAGCCCATACTTTTTCAGGGAAGCGTTGGTTGCGATATTGGTCATGAAGACATCGCTGCCATCAATTAGTTTGTACAGAATTTCCTGACCAGCAGGATGGGTGACATTGAGAGTCATCCCCCGTTTGTTGCGATTGACCGAGAGATAATAGGTACTGGTTCCGTCAAGGAAGGGTGGTCCCCACGTCCGTGACTGATCGCCGCTGCCGGGGCGTTCGATCTTGATGACCTCCGCGCCGAGATCACCGAGGATCATGGCGCAGTACGGACCCGCCAACGCCTGTGTTTGATCGATGATGCGAATGCCATGTAATGGGGCGACCATACATAAACTCACTTTTGGCTGGTTTTATGGGGCGCAATCGAGTCACATTTTCCCGTCTGACTATCCCGCTTCACGACTCAGTGCCTTGCAACACCGCATCCGCGCGCTCTCCAGATGATTAAGCAGGGAAGCATTCAATCGATCAGGCGATTGGCTGGCAAGCGCATCAAAGATCTGTTCATGCTCAAAGTGAATGGCTTCAAAGTCGCGCTCACTCAGATACGGAATCACAGCTCGCAGATAGGTGTGGACATTCGTCTGCTGGTGAAGCTGTGCCATCCGTGATGGGCCACCCCGCAGCACAAACCGTTCGTGGAGTTGCCGGTCAAGCTGTAGGTATTCCAAAGCAACGGCCTGCCAATCGCCTTGTTCAGCCAGATCATTCATCTGTTGGCGCAGCCTATCGAAGAAAGCATAGTCTTCGTCATTCAGGTATTTGAAAAGACACAGGGCTACATAAAGCTCATAGGCGCTTCGCACTTTGAAGGCTTCGTCCAGCTTTTGTGCGTCAACTGATGCAACGAATGTACCACGCCGAGGATGGATTTCAATCAGTCCTTCGACTTCCAGACGACTGAGCGCTGTCTTGAGGGGGGTTCGACTCAACTGGAGGCGATTTTCCAGCTCCACCAGATCAAGCCGTTGCCCCGGAGTAAATTCGTAGTTCAGGATACGTTCACGCAGCAACTGATAGACAACCTCGTTCAGATTGGGAATTGAAACTGGTTGCAGGGTGTCTTGTGCCGTCAATGCCGTATTGCCCATATGTTCTTACAAGTCAGAAATCTGAAATTTCACATGGTCATTCGAAGATACCTGTGTATAGTAGGTGGAATTCACTGTTGTGTCAAGTTTTCTCTCGCAGAGTAAAAACAGGCCGTCAGGCAATCTGTTGACAAATCTTTGATAGATGTTATGCTAGCCTGCAACAGAAATTTTAGATTTTAGATTTTTACGATTCCACTGGATTTTTCATGCGCCCTGTCGGTATCGAGATTTTTTACTGGTTGAATAACTGGTCAGACAATCAGACGAATTGTTTTGTCAAAGCCAGTCAGCTAGGCTTCGATGCGGTAGAAATCTCGCTCATTTCCGGTCCGGATACCCCTATCAAGGCGATGCGCGCCGAGCTTGACCGGCTGGGCTTGGGTGTTTTTGCCAGCATGGGGCTGCCGCTCGACAAAGATATCACCAGCTCGGATGCGCCTGTACGTCGCAGCGGGATCGAATATCTCAAGCGGTGTGTCGGAGCCGCCGCTGAACTGGGCAGCCCCATACTCGGAGGACTGCCCTACGTCCCCTGGTTGCAGTTCCCAGGCGAGCACGATCTACGTCCATATCGGGATCGCAGCGCTGCTGCTATCCGCGAAGTGGCGGTGACGGCAAGTGATCTGGGCATCACAATCTGCATTGAAATCATCAATCGGTTTGAGACTTACATCTTCAACACTGTCCAGCAGGGTCTCGATTATCTGGTACAGGTCGATCATCCCAGCGTCAGGTTGCAACTAGACACCTATCATATGAATATGGAAGAAGATGACATTCCGGCTGCCATCCGCCTGGCGGGATCGCGCTTAGGTCATTTCCACTGTGCCGATAGTAATCGCAAGCCACCGGGGGGCGGGCATATCCGCTGGAGTTCTATCAGAGATGCGCTCGATGCGGTTTGCTACAGCGGCCCATTGGTGATTGAGTGCTTCCCTAATCCGTCCGCTGAAACGGGTCGAACCGTGAATACCTGGCGTCCACTGGTGCAGGATTATGATGCCGACATTGCCAACGCACTGTCTCTGCTGCGCCATCAGGTGGCATGAATGGAGAGCCATCGCTGTCTGTGACAGCGCTACCCAACCCTGGAATCCGTGTGTTGATGAGGAGATGTCCATGAATTGAATGGGTCAAGAATATTTCCTACCACAAGAGTCGAACATAAACTTAAGGAGAAGTCCTGTGTTTAACATGAAACGTGTGACTTTCATTATGCTGATGCTCTTGGCAACTGCTCTCGGCGTGGCTGGGGCGCAAGATGCTGCCGATGAATTGCTGGGGCCGGTGCCAGGATTTGAAACCTGGGCGGATGTATTGGCGGCGGCTGAAGGCACTACGGTCAACTGGCACATGTGGGGCGGTTCTGACAAGATCAACGAGGATGTTGACCGAGACATTGGCGAGCGTGTCAAAGCGCTCTACGGTGTTACGCTCAACCGTGTTCCACTGGTCGATACGGCGGACGCTGTTAACAAGATTCTTGACGAATCGGCAGCCGGCGTTGAAACTGGCACCATTGATCTGATCTGGATCAACGGCGAAAACTTCCGCACGCTAAAAGACGCTGAACTGCTTTACGGCCCCTGGTCGGAATCGATCCCGAATGCCCGTTATGTGGACTGGTCTGATCCAGCCTTTGCCTTCGATTTTGGCACCCCGGTTGACGGTTATGAATCACCCTGGGGACATGCCCAGTTTGTGATGGAATTCAACACAGCCCTGGTTGGTGATACAGCGCCTACCAGCTTTGAGGCGTTGGCTGAATGGACGGCGGCCAATCCTGGCTTGTTCACCTACCCCGCTATTCCTGACTTCACCGGCAGCGTCTTCATCCGTCACGTTTTCTACTGGGTAGCGGGCGGCCCTGAACCGTTCCTGGGTGAGTTCGATCAGGCTGTGTTTGACCAGTATGCGCCCCTGGTATGGGATTATCTGAATGGTCTGGAACCCAACCTGTGGCGCGCCGGCGAGACCTATCCTGAAGCATCGGTCATGCAGGATCTGCTGGCGAATCAGGAAATTGCCTTTAACATGGGTTATGGCCCAGGGAACGCCGCCAACAATATCACACAGGGCATTTACCCGGAGACCATCCGCACCTTTGTCTTTGACACGGGCACAATCTCCAACAACAACTTCGTGACCATTCCCTACAATGCGCCCAATCCTGCCGCCGCGATGGTCGTTGCCAATTACATTCTTTCGGAAGAATTCCAGGTGAACATGGTCAACCCAGAGATGTGGGGTTGGCTGTCGCCGATTGCGCCAACCAAGTATTCGGAAGCATTCCAGGCAACCGTTTCAGCCTTTGAACTGCATCCGGCCACCCTCTCAGCCGATGTGCTAAATGCGGCCGCGCTGCCCGAACCGCCAGCAGCCTGGGTCACGGCGATGGAACAAGGCTGGATCGAAAACGTCCTGCAAAAATAACAGGATTTCACAATTCAGAGGACAAGGGATGGCGAGTCCTTTGTTCCTCTGAATGACAACAGGCGGTCACACAGCTCATCGCGGTATATCCCGACTGCCACTCACATGATATTCCAGGAGTAATGATGCGCTGGCTGAGTTTGATGGAGAAATTACGCGCGCCGTTGATGGTTTTCCCGGCAGTGGCGCTGATTGTCCTGCTGTTCTTCGGCGGATTAACCGTCGGGTTGGGGCAAAGCCTGGGCTACTTTCCTGCGATTGGGTCTTATGACCTCACCCTCCGCTATTATGCAGATGTGCTTTCCAGCAGCATTTTCTTCGAGTCGCTCTGGCAAACTTTTCGTCTGGCCTTATTGAGCACCGTCATGTCGTCGGCGCTGGCAATTGCTTTAGCCCTGGTGCTGCGCCATACCTTTCGCGGCAGCAAGTTTTTTACCTTTATGTTCCAACTGTCTATTCCAATCCCCCATCTAGTGGCAGCGGCTGGCATCGTACTGCTGGTCAGCCAGAGTGGCATCATTGCGCGCGGTGCCTTTGCATTGGGTTTGATTGACGCGCCGCGTGATTTCCCGGTGATGGTTTTTGACCGTCCGGGAACCGCCATCCAATTGACTTATCTGTGGAAGGAAGTGCCGTTCATTGGCATTGTCGTGCTGGCGATCCTGCAAGGCATCGGGCCACAGTACGAAGAAATCGCCCGAACGCTGGGGGCGAACGCCTGGCAGCGCTTTCGCTATGTGCTGCTGCCCTTGATTATGCCTGGCGTCTTATCCACTTCCATCATCGTCTTTGCCTACGTCTTCGCCAGCTACGAGATTCCGCTGCTGCTGGGAGTGCGCCACCCCACCACGCTGCCGGTGCTGGCCTTTCAAAATTATCAGGACCCGGATTTGTCGCTGCGTCCACAGGCGATGGCGATGAGCATCATCCTCACAGTGATCGCCGTCATCCTGTTGATTGCTTACAAACGGTTGGCAAAGTATGCCGTCAATTCGTAAGGAGCGCCGCCTCGATATGCAAAAAGTCATCCGCTGGTTTACGATGACGGTCATCGTCGTCACCGCGCTCGCGCCGATCCTGCCCCAGTTTGTGTGGTCGTTTTCGCATCGCTGGTTATTCCCGGCGCTGCTGCCTACCGAATGGAGCGCTGATCCCTGGGAGTATGTGCTGTCGCCTACATCGCGCGTAGGCGAAGGGTTCATGAACAGCCTGTCCATCGCCGTCGTTGTCTCGCTGATGTCCATTGTTGTCGGGCTGCCAGCCGCGCGGGCCTTGGCGTTGCATCAATTTCGGGGAAAAGTCATTATCGAGTGGTTGCTGATGGTGCCGATCATCGTGCCGGGCATTGTGGCGACGATGGGTATCCATCAGGTTTTCATCCGGCTGCGCCTGACCGACACGTTCATCGGCGTCTGCCTCGTTCATCTGATTCCCTGCATCCCCTACATGGTGCTGGTGATGTCCAGCGTCTTTGCCAACTACGGCACTGAACTGGAAGATACGGCGCGCACGCTGGGGGCTGGTCCCTTCAACGTGTTTCGCTTCGTCACGCTGCCGGGCATCCTGCCAGGTTTGCTGGTCGCGACCATGTTCACTTTCCTGATTTCGTGGGGACAGTACATCACCACCCTGCTCATCGGCGGCGGGACAATCATCACGCTGCCGATGGTGTTGTTTCCGTTCATCAGCGGCACCAATTATTCCAACGCCGCTGCGATCAGTCTGGTATTTGTCGCCCCGGCAATTCTGGTGTTGATTCTGACATCACGCCAGCTCGGACGCGAGTCGGCGGTGATGGGAGGATTTGGCAAGCTATGACACAGGTTATCCTGCGCGACTTAACGCGCCGTTTTGGAAATGTTGGCGCGGTTGATCGTCTCAATCTGGAGATCAAATCGGGGGAATTGGTCGCCTTCCTGGGGCCATCCGGCTGTGGCAAAACCACCACCCTGCGTATGATTACCGGACTGCTGCTGCCCTCATCCGGCGATGTGTTATTCGACGGCAAATCGATGATTACCGTGCCGACAGAGAAGCGCGGTGCGGTGATGGTCTTTCAGAAACATCTGCTCTTCCCCACCATGACGGTTGGGCAGAACGTCGGCTTCGGTCTGCGCATGCAAGGCGTTGAGAAGGGCGAAATGGATCGGCGCGTGAGTGAGATGCTGGAGCTGGTCAAACTGCCTGGTTTCGAGAAGCGCCATGCCCATGAACTATCGGGCGGGCAGCAGCAGCGGGTGGCGTTGGCACGGGCATTGGTGGTGCGCCCCAAAGTGCTGCTGCTGGATGAGCCTTTGGCGAACCTAGACGCGAACCTGCGACTGGAGATGCGCGAGCTGATCCGCCACATTCAGCGGGAAACAGGTATCACCTCGGTCTTCGTCACTCATGACCAGGAAGAAGCCGTCATGCTGGCCGACCGCATTGCCCTCATGTTTGATGGTTTGCTGCAACAGTACGATGTGCCGCAGGCATTCTATCAGCGACCATCTTCGGCACGGGTAGCCCACTTCTTCCGCAACGACAACCTGTTGTCCGGGACGCGGCACGGGGATCGGGTTGAGACAGCGCTCGGCACACTGCGTCTTGATGCGACCAAGGTCAATCAACCGGATGGCAAGGTGTTCGTGACAGTGCGCCCGGAGGATGTTCGCATCACACCAGACCCGGAACACAGCAACTGTATTCCAGCCACCGTGATCCTGCAAGTCTATATGGGAACGCACAGCCAGCTTCAACTGGATGTCGCCGGGCATACCTGGCTGGTTCACAGCCCGGCCGATTTCCAGGCACAGGTCGGCGATACCATCACCATTCAGCTTCCTGATTCGCGCATCTGGTTGCTGCCTGTGACGTAAGTCGCCCGATGAACCGGGACTATCAGAAAGTATGACATGGATCAAACGCGGCTCTTCAAGAAAGTCTATGGCTGTCTGCTGGGTGGCGCAATCGGCGATGCGCTCGGCGGCCCGGTTGAATTATGGACAACCGAAAAAATCCGTGAGACCTATGGGAATCTGGATCGCTTCGTGCCTTATGATCGCGCCCCCAGCCATCACGGTCAGTTCCGCAATGCATTGGGCGTATACACCGATGACACGCGCCTGAAGCATTTGCTGTGTCAGGCGATCTTCAACGCCCAGGGCAAACCCCGCGCGGGCGATGTAGCCCATGTGCTGGCGCAAGCGTATCACCACGCGCCAGACGATTTACATGAAGGATTTGTCGAAGAGTATTACTTCAAGGCGTTGTGGGGACGCGATAAGGTGATCTTCAGCGGCGAGCCAACCAACGGGGCGATCATGGCGAATTCCCCCCTGGGACTGATCTGCGCCTGCCGCCCGGAAGAAGCCTATCAACTGGGCTTTGATCTGGCCTTCTTCACCGATGGTCATGCCAAGACGGCGGCGGCCATGATGGTAACCGCAATCGCCGAAGCCATGCGCCCCACTGCTACCGTTGATGGAGTGATTGAGGCGGTACGGTCAGCCCACTTGCGGTATGCCCGCCGGCGCGAGGGCGATCACTGGCATACGACGCCCTGGCGCTATGATCCAAACCTCAAGTTTCTGGATGAAGCGCTCGCCATTGCGCGGCGCGAACGCGATGTTTTTGCCATTCGTGAACCGCTAATGAAGCTGCTGGAATGGGGACACCTGTTTTCCGAGTCGGTGCATACGCTGGTGGTGGCGCTGTCGATGTTCGTGGCGGCGCAGGGCGACCTGCGTCAGTCGATCATCGGGGCAGTGATGTATGGGCGCGACAAGGACAGTTATGCCAGCGTGGCTGGAGCGCTGGCAGGAGCGCTGCATGGTGCAGATGCCGTCCCGGCGAAATGGAGTCAGCCGGTGCTGGACGCCAATCCCGAACCGGATATACGCGCCTATGCGCTGCGCCTGACAGAGTTGATCGCGGCTGACCATGCACAGCGGGTGACCGCTGTCAATGACCTCGGCGCGTTGATGTGATCGTGTCGATTCAAACAGGCTGAATCGGAGCCTGAAAGGGAGCAATAGTATGCCGCAATTTCCACAGCTTTCTGATGAGATGATGCGCCAGCGATTAGAGCCTTGCACATTCCCGGCGCGACTCATCATTGATACCGATACCCACAACGAAATTGATGACCAGTTCACGTTGGCCTGGGCGCTGCTCTCACAGGATAAACTGACCATCGAAGGCGTATGCGCCGAACCGTACTCGTTCCGCCATCACCGGGAGCCGATGATCGCGGCGTATGATCAACTTAGAGCCAATCCCCAGGCCGTGCTGAGTGGTGAATTGTCAGCCATGCGCCGCTTTGCGCTCAATCATCTCCAGGCTGATACGAACCCGCGCGACCTGCTTTTTGTCGATCCCGATGAAGGCATGGAACTGAGCTATCAGGAAATATGCAAAGTGTTCGAGCTGATGAATGAAAAGGCCGATGGCAAAGTCTTTCGCGGTTCTCCAGCCTACCTGACCGCGCTGGATGCCCCGATTCGCAGCGAGTCGGCTGAGTTCATTGTAGAGCGGGCGCTGGCGCAAGATGATCGTCCTCTGTACGTGGCAGCGATTGGCTGCCTGACGAATGTTGCCTCGGCGCTGTTGCTGGCACCGGAAATCGCCTCGCGCATCGTGGTGTTGTGGACTTCAACCTATCCCTCGTTCGTCAACCTCAATCATGCCCCCTCGCTCAACCTGGTGCAGGACGTTCTGGCCTCGAAATTGATCTATGATTGCGGTGTACCCCTGGTGTTCCTGCCGGGTTACTACATTGGTGAACAGCTTAAGCTCTCCCTCGCTGATATGGAAACCGATGTGCGCGGCAAGGGCAAAATCGGCGATTACCTTTACCATCTCTATACCCATAATCCGGTGCACAAGCTGTTTGGCATCAACGATCATTTTGCCCGCACCTGGGTGATCTGGGATCTGATTGATATTGCCTGGTTGCTCAAGCCAGAGTGGGTGCCGTCGCAACTGGTGCGCGCCCCACGCTTGACTGATGACCTGTACTGGGCAGCGGAACGCAATCCTCATTGGATGCGCGAAGCCTATGGCATTGACCGCGACGCGATCTTCCGCGATTTGTTCACCAAACTGGAAAAAGCGCCATAAAGGGTTGTTATGCCTGTTTTTCGTTCGATCATGGACATTCCTGCTGAGGAGTGGCTGGCGGCGATGAAACTCGCGCCAGAAGATGTGCCTGACGCAGTGATCGTCGAAGGCAGTTGGTGGCGGCAGCAGCGCACCGATTGGCGGCTGGGCTACCTGAGCGATGTGCGCGAACTGGAATTCCCCGATATTTTCTGGGGCCGTTGGCGCGATAAGAAGATCGCTTATTGCTGCGCCTATGGAGCAGCCCGCACTGTCGAAATCATTCATCTCTTCGGCGTCCTGGGGAGCAAGCTGGCAGTACAGATTGGTACCTGCGGCGGTTTACAATCGCACCTTGCGCCGGGTGACATCATCCTGCCGGAAGTAGCCTATTGCCGCGAGGGAGTGGCCCAGATGTACGGCGCACACGATGCGGTGCTGGGATCAAGCGAGTGGATTGACCGGGCCGAGGCGCTGCTGCATGGGCGCGGGCATACGGTCTATCGTGGAACGCACGTCACCTGGTCATCGCTGTTCACCGAGACACCCCAGATGATGGAAGCCTGGAATCGGGCGGGTATCCTATCAGTCGAAATGGAAACCGCGACTACCTTTTCGGTGGCGCGCTACTTCAATATGTCGGCAGTATCGCTGGTCGTGGTATGGGATGATCTGACACGCGGCCGGCGCTTCCTGGATCCATTGCCTCCGGGTGGTCTGGAAGCCCTCAATCATAGTAACACAGCCGTTTACGAAGTGGCGCTGGCGCTGGCGGAGCAACTCTAGATGAATATGCTGACGTTTCCCGATACCTACGTGGAAATACTGCCCGAAGTGCGTGACTTTTTGGCTGGAAAACACCAACTCTACATCGGCGGACGCTGGCAATCAGCCTTAAGCGGCGCAACCTTCGAGACGATTGATCCTTCGACTGGCCGATTGCTTGCTCATATTGCATCGGCCCAGGCCGAGGACGTTGACGTGGCGGTCAGGGCGGCTCGTGCCACTTTCGACAGTGGCGCGTGGCATCTCAAATTGACGCCATCCGAACGTGGAAAGCTGATCTGGAAGCTGGCCGATTTGATTGAAGAACATGCACCAATTCTGGCCCAGCTTGATGCGCTGGATAATGGCAAGCCCGTCACAAAAGCGCGGAATGTTGATGTGCCGCTGTCTGCCGAGCATTTTCGCTATTACGCTGGCTGGACGACCAAAATCGAAGGCGCAACGATTCCGGTCAACACCCAGGGCATGTTCAATTACACCCTGCGCGAACCCGTCGGCGTGTGTGGCTTGATTGTCCCCTGGAATTATCCACTGCTGATGGCAGCGTGGAAGATCGCGCCAGCGCTGGCTGCTGGCAACTGCATTATCCTCAAACCGGCTGAACAAACGCCGCTCAGTGCCTTGTATCTGGCGCGCTTGTTCGAAGAAGCAGGTTTCCCCCCTGGCGTGTTCAATGTGTTGACCGGATTTGGGGAAACAGCGGGGGCGGCATTGGTCGCCCATCCGGGGATAAACAAGGTTGGCTTCACCGGCAGCGTGGGTGTGGCGAAGACCATCCTGCGCAATTCAGCGGATACGCTCAAGCGCGTCTCACTGGAACTGGGTGGCAAAAGCCCAAACATCATCTTCGCGGATGCCGACCTGGAGCAGGCAGTGGTCGGTGCGACCTGGGCAATCTTCGGCAACAACGGCCAGTCCTGCACCGCTGGGTCACGCTTGTATATTCAGCGCAACATCTATGACCGCGTGCTCACGGGTATGAGCGATCAAGCAGCAAAAATCCGCGTCGGCATGGGGATGCAAATCGACCAACCCGACCTGGGGCCAGTGGTCAGCCAGGAGCAGCTTGAGACGGTGATGGGCTTCATCGAAGCTGGCTATAATCATGGGGGTAAATCAGTCATTGGTGGCAAGCGGGTCGGTGGGGCGCTGGCGCAGGGGTACTTCATCGAGCCAACAATCTTTGTCGATGTCCAGGATCATATGAAGATTGCCCGCGAGGAAATTTTCGGCCCGGTCGTCTGCGCGATGCCGTTTGATGATGCTGACGAAGTGCTGCGCCGGGCTAACGAAACCCCCTATGGTCTGGCGGCTGGCTTATGGACGCGCGATCTGCAAACGGCACATCGTTTTGCGGCTCAGATGCAGGCTGGCACAATCTGGGTCAATACCTGGGGCGACACTGATGCGGCTTCGCCTTTTGGTGGTTATAAGCAAAGTGGGCATGGGCGTGAGATGGGCAAAGAAGCGATTGACCTCTACACCGAAGTCAAGAGCGTTTGGATTAAGACAGGATAATCATGCGAGAAGTGAGTATTGGTAAATACCGCGCGCTACAGCGCGTCAGCACGAGTGATGGACATTTCATCATTCTGGCGATTGACCATCACGATGCGCTGCGGCGGGTTCTAAATCCGGCAGCGCCAGAGCAGGTCACCGATGAGGCGATGGTCGCTTTTAAGGCACAGGTAGTTCACGCTCTGTCGCCAATCGTCAGCGGCGTGTTGCTCGATCCCATTTATGGTGCCGCCCAGGCGATCTCCGGGAATCATCTGAGCGGTGCCGGGCTGCTGGTGGAGATGGAAAAGGCCGGTTATGCCATGCAGCCGCTGCCGCTGCTGACGGAATTGCTGCCTTCATGGGAGGTAAGCCAGATCAAGCGGATGGGCGCGGATGGGGTAAAGTTATTTTATTACTACAACAGCGCGGATAAGGAACGTGCGCCACAGCAGGATGCGCTGTTGCAGCGGATCGCCAACGACTGCCTGGCCTATGACATCCCGTTTTATGCCGAACCGATTCTTTATCCGTTGGAAGACGCCGCCGATCACGAAATACACTACACCGAGCGTGTGATTGCTGCCGCGACACGAGCGGAAGCGCTGGGGGCAGACATCCTCAAGATGGAGTTTCCATTAGCAAAAGCCCACTGGTCTGATGCCAGAGCAGCCGATGACGCCTGTGCGGCGCTGCACCATGCTACCTCGCTACCCTGGGTGGTGTTGAGCGCGGGGGTAGACTTTGAGACATTTTGCGGACAGGTCGAAATCGCCTGCCGCGCTGGTGCATCGGGGGTCATCGTTGGCCGCGCCCTATGGGATGAAGCCGCTGCTATTCCGCAGGGTCAGGCGCGGGAAGAGTGGCTGCAAACAACTGGTCGAGAACGCTTGCAGCGATTATCAAGGCTGGTTCAGCAGGGTCAATCGTGGCGCGAACGATTGGCACCACCGATCATCTCAACCGATTGGTATCAGACTTACCCAGGAATACCTGGATCATGATGAATGTCCCGGTGGTCGTCGGCGTAGGCATGACACGCTTTGCCTCGGATCGCCCCGATAGCAATATACGCGACCTGATGGCAGAGGCGGTGCTGGCGCTACTGGCCGATGCCGAGCTGCCCAATCTCAAAGCGGTGCAGCATGGCCTGTGCAGCTACGAAAGCGACCATTTCAACCGCCAGATGACGCTGGTAGCGATTCTCCATGACCAGCTCGGACTCAACCCCACGCCGACAGTGCGCGTTGAAGGCGGCGGCGCAACTGGCGCGCTGGCGCTCCGCACCGCCTGGGCCCATCTGCAAAGTGGACTATGCGATTCGATCCTGGTCTATGGCTGCGAAACCAATGGGCGCAGCGTTTCGTCGCAGACCGCCAATCAGTTGTTTGCACTCTCGGCAGATTTCGACTGGGAGATGATGATCGGCGGCACCTATACTGCTTTCTATGCTGCCATGATGCGGGCGCATATGCAGAAGTATGGCACGAAGCCGGAACACTTCGCTCACGTCGCTGTGCGCAACCGTCACAACGCTGGTTTTAACCCGCTAGCTCAAAAACCCATGAACATTACCATTGATGATGTGCTGGCATCTCGTTCGGTAGCAGAGCCATATCGCCTGCTGGATTGCAGTCTGCTCAGTGATGGAGCCGCCGCCATTCTGCTCTCAACGGAAGCCTGGGCGCATCAGCATAGCCCACGCTATGCAAAACGACCAACAGTACATTTTACCGCCACCGGCTGCGGCACCGATACCATGCGTCTGGGTGATCGCTATCCAGACCTCACCAACTTCCGCGCCAAGCATACTGCCGCGCAGGCCGCCTATCACATGGCTGGCATCACCGACCCGCTCCACCAGATCGACGTGGCGGAACTTTATGACAGTTACAGCGGCGTCGAAATTCAGGCCGTTGAGGATCTGGGCTTTGTACCCTATGGCACAGGCGGCACGAGCATCGCGGACGGGATGTTTGACCTCGATGGCGAGCTGCCGGTGAATACCAGCGGTGGCTTGCTCGGACGTGGCGCTCCGGTGGGGGCAACAGGCATCGCCCAGGCCATTGAAATTGCGCTGCAATTATGGGGTGAGGCTGACCCACGTCGCCAGGTCGCTCATGCGCGGCGTGGCTTGACGGATACCCATGCTGGGATTGCAACCATCTCGGTCGTGAATATCTTTGAGCGGCGGGATTGACCATGCCAGAAGTCACCAGCAAAAAAGATGTGCAGACGCTGCCCATCAATCCCGACGATCAATGGGCAGAATTCCGTCAGATCGAACGGCTGACGCTGACGCTGACCCAGCAGTATACCCACACGCTCGGCAAGTATTCACGGTTCTTCATCGAACTGGAAAATCGGCGCTTGCTGGGGACGCGCTGCGCCATCTGTGAGCGTGTGTACGCACCGCCCCGCCCTTTATGCCCGGACTGTCTGCGCCCGACAGCATGGATAGAGCTGGCGGGAACCGGAACCGTGAGGACGTTCTCGATCCTGCATTTTTCACCCGCCAGCAATGCCGATGTTGCCGGATTGAAGACGCCTTACTGTTTTGCTTATGTGCTGCTAGACGGCGCATCAACCCTGTTCCCCCACCTGTTGATGACTGATCCATCCCGCGTCGCTGTAGGGATGCGCGTCCGTGTGGCCTACAGCGATCACGCTGTCGAGCATCCGATTCACCTGATGCACTTTGTCCCACTGGAGTAAGATCAAATGGCGGTTCGCAAGCAGAAACTTATTAATCAGCGCGAGACGATTTTGCGCGATATGCTCGAAGGTCTGGTCAGCGCATACCCGAATATCGTGCGATTGACCTCAGCTGGACTGATCGTCCGCGCCCAGCCGAAAGCGTCGGGCAAAGTCGGCCTGGTGATCGGCAACGGCAGCGGACATGAACCGGCCATGATCGGCTTCGTCGGTGAAGGATTGTTCGATGTCAACATCCCCGGTGAAATCTTCACCGCTCCGGGGCCAGAGCGAATAGTCGCGGGGATCAAAGCGGCAGATCGCGGGGCTGGTGTGCTGGTATGTGTTTCGCATCACGCTGGCGATCTGATGAATGCAGAAATGGCGTTGGAATTATGCCAGGCGGAAGGCATCGAAGCCGTCGAGATGGTCGTGCTGTATGACGACATCTCCAGCGCGCCCAAAGGCAGCGAAGTCGAGCGGCGTGGTACCGCCGGCCTGTTCTTTGTCTGGAAGATGCTGGGCGCTTATGCCGAAACTGGGGCGTCGCTGGTGGAATGCAAGACCATGGCCGAGCGTATCCGTGATAACACGCGTACCCTGGCCCTCGCCCTGACATCGTGCGCCAGTCCGGTCACCGGGGAAGTTATGTTCGATCTTCCTGAAGATGAGATGGAGATCGGCATGGGCGTACATGGCGAAGTGGGGATAGGGCGGCATAAAATCCTCAGTGCCGATGCGACGATTGATCTGATGCTGCCACGCCTGCTGGAAGACTTGCCGTTTGTGGCCGGCGATGACGTGTTGGTGCTGCTCAACAACAGCGGCAGCCTGACATTGATGGAACTGTACATCCTGCATCGTCGGGTCGCGCAGCTTCTACAAGAAGCCGGTGTCCGCCATTACCGATCATGGATTGGGCCGTATGCCACGACCCAGGAGATGGCCGGTTTTGCGCTGTCGCTGTGCCGCGTTGATGATACCCTCAAACGATTGTGGGATGCGCCATGTAACGGTGCCTTCCTCAAGGGAGTCTGAGCCATGACTGGCGCGATGAACGGACAGGATTTTGTTAGCATGATCCGGTCTATCCAGCGGGCGATTGATGCCGAACAAGCAGAATTGAATACACTTGATTCGGCGCTGGGTGATGGCGATCATGGTGGGGCGCTGGCAACAGCTTTTGCTGATGCAGCCGATAAGGTCGCGGCGCTGGAAAACCCCTCCCCTTCCTCGGTGCTGATGGCGACATCCCAATCGCTGCTCAACCGCATGGGCGGCGCATCAGGAGCGCTTTACGGCACCCTGTTCCTCCGCATGAGCGCGGCCCTCAAAGATTGCGCTGAGGTTGATGTAGCAGGATGGTCAGCCGCCATCAGCGCGGGGCTGGCGGGCGTACAGGCGCGCGGGAAGTCGGCTCCCGGTGATAAAACAATGGTGGATGCGCTTGCCCCGGCAGCAACCGCCTTCGCCGCAGCGGATACCCTCAGCAGTGCCTTCGCCGCAGCCGCAGCCGCAGCACAGGAGGGCGCAGCCCGAACAGCCGGCATGGTCGCCAAATTCGGACGGGCGAAGTTTGTTGGCGAACGAGCCGTTGGTCATGTTGATGCTGGGGCGCGTTCGATAGCCGTGTTATTTGCTGCGCTCCAGCGATACTGGGAGGACGAACATGGCAAAGCATAAATTGCGTGTGGGCTATGTTGGCACATCCATTGCCAGTTATTTTGCCACCGAGTATCGACAGCGGGAACGCGCTATCGCCGGGTTGCAAGCGCTGGCGCAGGAATGGGATTTTGAGCTGATCGCGATTGCTGATGAAATTATGAGCGTCGAGGCAGCTTCGGCAGCAGCAGAACGGTTGAAGGCGGAGCAGGTGGATTACCTGTTGCTGCAAACAGCCGGATGCAGCATCGGCGAACAAATCCTGCCATTGGCGCGGGTTGCGCCGCGTATGGGCTTGTGGGCTACCCCAGAGCCACACCCGGATGGCGACATCAAGCTGCACTCCTTCGTCTCCATGAGTCACTTCGCCAGCATCCTGACTCAGACGCTCAAGGATGAACACATCCCCTTCAAGTGGTTCTATGGACATGTCGAGAGCGAGTCATTTCAGCGCCCCTTTGGCATTACCGTCAAGGCGTTGACCGCCGTCAAAAATATGCAGTGCGCCCGCATCGGCTGGTTCGGCGGCCTGGCACCGGGTTTCATCAACATGCAGTTCGACACAGCCCAGATGAAAGATAAGTTGGGCGTACAGATCGTCGCCCACGAACTGCGCGACCTGATTGATCGCGCCAAGAAGTATTCGTCCGACAGCGTAACCAGAACTGCACGTGAGATTTATGCCGCTGCCCGTTCGGTGCAGGTGACGGAAGCCGATGCGTTTGATCGTGTGACGCGGCTATACCTGGCGATGCGCGATTTGCGACAGGAACAGGATTATGATGCGCTGGCGGTTTCGTGCTGGTCAGAATTTCAGGAAGTCTATCGGGTTGCTCCCTGTATGGCCTATGGTTGGATGGGCAGCGAGGACGGCGTGGCTGTTGCCTGCGAAGGGGATGTCTATGGCGCGACTAGCATGTATCTGCTCAACTTGCTCACCGGTGCACATGGCTCATCAACCCTGCTCGATATGGCGGTGATTGACACGCTCAATCCAGCGGCATTGATGTGGCATTGTGGCGTGTCGCCGCGACACTTTGCCAATAAGGATGGAATTCGCTGGGTCGATCATGTGACCTTGGGCCGCAAATCTCCCAATGTTTACGGCGTGGCTGGCGATCAGGTATTCGCCGCCAACACCGCCACCATCAGCTACCTGAGCCGTGACGGCGGAACGCTGTTGGTGGTCGGCGCTCAGATTGTCGAACGGGATAATCCCGGCTACGACGGCACGCGCGGCTGGTTCACCGAGTTCACCCTCAACCGCGAACCAATTACGCTGAATGACCTGGTGCACACGCTGACCATCGGCGGACATCCCCATCATTATGCCGTCGGATTGGGCGATGTCACCGCCGAATTGATTGAGTTTTCCACCTGGACCGGCATTCAGCGCATCAGGCAGACGCGCTACACCGAGTACCTGGAAGAACTAACCTTTTAGGCTAGTTGGCGAGGATGAACCGCGCATAATCACCACAGGTATATTAGGCGCTGCATAGCACAATGTAATTTCTGAAGTAAGTAACCTCACTGCTTATTGATATGGATACTTCGTCTCATCAATCAGTACATCGTGATGCTCACCACTGGATGAACTCGGCGTACTTGCCGGTGATGTAGATGCTGGCATCGCGCTCCGGCTCACTCTGGCGGCGGTTGTAGCTCGTCTGCTCGAACTGCCAATTGTCGCGCAGCGCTCGGATCAGGTAACCGGCTGGGTTCACTCGCGCCTGCTTCTGTGTCTGCCGCAGCACCGCCAGCACTCGCTCTGATCCGTAGGCTGTCATCAACTGCCGGCCCTGATTTGACAGGATACCCATCTGCCGCAGCTCGTCCAGCAGCATTACTTCACACTCCTGGTCTGGATCAGCCTCAACCACCCCAACCGCCTGGTGTTGTTGCTCGTGTCGTATTTCGTGTTGGGAATCTTGTATTGTAATACTTGTTAGGGTTGCGGCGGTTTCCGCCAGCTGAGCTGGGCGATTGTCGCCAGATGAGATTGGCGCAACTGACCCGGTGGATGCGGCGGATTTCGCCTGGGTAACGGGCATATTCTGCCCGACCAGTCGGGTGATCTGCTCTGGCGTCAGGTCGAGGAACTCGGCCAGCCGCGCCAGGAACACCGGTTCGTTCAGCCGGTAGTGGGTGGTCGGGCTGCCATTGGCTTTGAGCATCTGTCGCACAAAGCCGACCTGCTCCAGGTAACCGCGGCTGTGAACCCGCTTGACCTGAGCCGGGGAGAGGTTGCACTCAGCATTCCAGTCACGAGCCGACTTGTAGACCCAGCCGCCCGCTTTTTTGGCACGGGGCAGCCAGTAGAGCAGTCGGAGGCACATCTGGGCAGCACAGCGGTCGGCCAGCAGCTTGCCGATCAGAGCCGGTACCGAGCGAATATCCGGTCGCTGGAGCAGGCGCACCAAGGGTTGCAGCAGTCCCAGCCAGTCGGTTGAGGGAGGGTGTTGTTGAGTTACTGAAACATTGTCCATGATCGTCTCCAGGCAAAGTCGAATACAGGTCGAGTGTTGAACGCGACAAAACCGGCGGATGCAGTTGCAGGGAGACGGGGGACATGCTAGAGTGTTGAGCGTGTGGTTCAACAATCTGCTTGTCAGCCACGTCCCTGTATCCAGCCCATCGATGCTGCAAACATCAGTGGGCTTCTGTTTTCCAGGGTATCCGTTCAGGTGGATCCCGTAATCCAAATCGCATCATTACCTCCATCATGTAACCCCGGGGTTACAATCTCATCACCGATCGAGCAGGTGTTGTTCGGCTTCATCGAGTAGTTTCCGGATCATCCGCAGACGTGAGCGGGCGATGTCCACATCGCCTTCCTGCGAGATCAAGGCACGCGCGAGATCCACGCCCGACAACGCACTGCTACGACTGACGATGCGCGCCAACTGTGTTGCCTGACGCGGCAGCCTGTCATCTGAGATGGATTTCACCGCAGGTGTACTCCCATCAGCCGCGCAGATCTCTTCCACCTGTCTGCTGGTCAGGTTGAGGTCAATAATCTGGCGCACGATTTCCAGGTGATATTCGCTGGAGATGGTCACGATAGGACGCAGTTTCTTCTCCTCAATGCTGTGACGATCAGCCAGTTCCATCGCCTCATCGCTCAGGTACAACAACGCCTTGTAACGACTGAAGTGCATCCGGCTGATGCCGCCCATGGCGGCCAGGATGTCGGCGGTGTACTCCTGTTTGGTTCGCAGATCGAGTTCGAGTGCCTGACGGTAGAAGTCATTCGTCACAGCCGTGGCTGGCAGCTCACAGCCATGCACGGTCAGCAGGAGCAGGGCAGCCTGCCGCGCCAGGGCAATCGCAGTCAGTCCACTCCGGGCAGTGTTCTCGCGCGCTTGACGGAAGATCGAGGCGCGTTCAGCCGGGACGATGAGGCAGGGGAGGCAGCCATCGCCGGTGTAGCCGGGAATGAAGTCCTTCAGCAGCCAACTCGCCCAGTAGCGTCGCTCGCCGGTCTCGATGCGGAACTGCTGGGTGGCTCCCTGTGAGACATCAACCACCGTCAGTGGATTGACCTTCCCATCGTCACGGATGGTGATGGCTAACGTCACCAGATCAGTCAGCAGTACCTCTTCTGGTGATATGGATAGCTTGGTTGGCTCATCGGTATCCTCATCTGGATTGGGGAGCAGTTCGAGTACCTCGCGGAAGGGACGACTGCGCTGGCGGGCAGCGATTTGCGCCAGCGTCACCAGCTCGCACAGTGCCTGGATCGGGGACAGCCTCCCCTGATGGAACAGGAGGTGCAGGCGCTCGGGTAGCACGCGACGCGGCTGGATCGGGTCGGGTCGCACCAGATCGAGCAGCAGTCGCTCGACCCGGATCCCGTGAGTTTCGAACGACTGCGGGTCAACTGCCAGCAGATCCGGACTGATCGAGTTGAGCAGGGCATCCAGTTTGTCAGTAGCGTTACGTTTGCTCATCTGGCACTGCCCTGCAGACAGCGCTGCGCCAGGCTACCGACGAGGCGGAGATAAGCCACGCCAGCCGGAGCATGGTAGTCATAGTGGAAGATGCTCTGATGCTGGCGATGGGCATAGGACACCGCCTCGTTGGCCGGGATGACGCCGCACAACAGCTTGCCGAGCGCCTCATGCCCCCTGAGTTCGTCCAGCAGGTAGCGATGTCCCTTGATCCGACTGTCCATCTTGCTGACGACGATGCCACTGACACGCAGGTGAGGCACGCGCCAGCCCTCGCGCACCTCGGCGATCTTCTGCATAACATTCATCAGCCCGACAGTCTCCAGGTAGCGCGGCTCAACCGGGACGATGGCATCGGTGCCAGCCACCAGCCCCATCTCGGTGAGGAGAGAGAAGGAAGGTCGGGTGTCGATGAAGATGGCAGCATAGTGCTGGGCGAGATAGCTGAGAGGATCAGCCAGGCGATAGGGTGCGCCAGCGACACTCATCAGCTCCCGTTCAGCTCCTTCGAGCAGCGGTGAAGCAGGCAGGACATGCAGATCCGGATCCCAGCTGCTTTCGACGATGACCTTCGCCATGACGGCTGCTGCCTGGTCGCGCGGAGCCATGAGGACAGCATAGAGGCTGTCATCCTGAACGAAGTCATTGCGACCAGTGGTGACGAGAGTGGCGTGGCACTGACTGTCGGTATCGATCAGCAGCACCCGATGATTGGCTGATCCCATCTTGCGTAGGACGCCACTCAAGCCCAGCGCCAGAGTGGTGGCGGAGGTTGACTTGCCGACCCCGCCCTTGTGATTGGTGAGAACGAACACGCGCGTCATGATCCCCAGAACCTCCTGAACAACCGAACGAACGATGAGTTGCCGGAAGCCACTCTGACCGCCTACACTGATGTGAAAGCGGGGTCAGTAGCTTCAGAGCGAAGCGGCGAGTGAATGTGGCTCGTCACACTTCGCAGCAGCGCGATGTCGGCTCGAAGGATCAATCGGGATATGCCGAAGCGTTATTCGGTTGTGAAGATCAGGGCGTTCAGCTTCTCCCGATCGGGGAAGCTGGTGAGTTCGAGGTATTGGATGAAGGTCTCAGCCGTTTCGCTCAGTTCATGTTCACTTCCTCTTCCGTCAGGGTCCTCCCTACCTGCGCAGGCTAAAGGACGGCAATTGCATGGTGATCAATAGTCCAGGGTCCTGTGCCGAGAAATCTCCCACCTGAGGGGAGATTTAGAGTGGGGTAGGGCTACAAAGTAGAAATCGATTAGGGGCTGACCATCATGAATTGACAGGTCATGATTTCTGTTTTCAGGCTTGTATGGGGCTTGAATCATCAAGTCACGGCAGTCAGTCCATTAGTTTGCCCCTCAGACGAGGTTTTTTCCACCCTACGCGATTCAGCTCATCCAACCAATGAGTCCATATGCTGGCACATATCAGCTGGTTGTATGGATAGGGGCATTTGCTCCCGCCTGGTTCACATCAGTTGTCGCTGTACACGGGCGATAAGGTGATCGAAGGCTGACTGAAGCAGCGGTGCGTGAGTATCAGCAAGACACTGCTTTGCCAGCAAAAAATACTGGTGTGCTGTCACGTACTGCGTTCGCACAGCCGCAATTGCGCCACGTACCGCCAGAACGGGCGCTTGATCGACAGCATGCTGTAGACTGTCCAGCAAATGGGGCATGAGTTCTTCGGCAGCATCGTAGTCGTTGGTATCCAGATACAACGACAGCAATTTCAGATAAGCAGCGCTCAGGATAACAAGGTCTTCATCACTGGCATCGAGTGCGTCGTGGGTGTACTCCTGCACAAAGTAAGGCATCAGCACGGTGCAAAGATTGAAGGCCATGCCCCAATCGAGCCATGACATATCTTCTAATGCGGCGCTCAAGACATGGCTCAGGTTGATGCCTGCCTGTTCAGGCTGATTCGCTCGCAGGTGAAAGCGTGCCAGTTGCAGGTTGAGGAGCATTCGAACGTTATCATCGAGTTGGTTACCCTGCATATCCGCGAACAGCTTATGCAGCGCTGGTAGATCGTCCACCCGCGAGGTTTCCCAATAGATAAACAGATAGCGCGAGAGCATCAGCATGTAGAGGGGCTGGAAAGCCTTTGCCATCCACTGATAATTCCACAGATTGACATACAACATCTCCAGCGCCAGTAAATACTCGTGCAGCGGTAATCGCTGCTCCCGCAGGCCTTGCAGCGCTTGTTTCATCGCTGTCAGATAGCGCTGTCCGAGTGCTTCGCGCTGGTCGCTGTAAAGCAATTTCTTGCGCGCATAGCGCCAGACAAGCTGGTGCATTCGATATTTGTCGTCGAAACGCTGGATGAGTGATTTCTGAATCATCGCCGCCAGCAGGTCCAGACGGATGTCACAAATCTGCTCGACCTCATCGATGTCGAACGTCGTCTGGAAGATGGAGACTGCCGTCAGCGCGTACTGCTCCTGTGCCGACAGGGTATTCCAGGTATGTTCCAACATGATTTCCAGGCTTTGCTGGTGGGGTGGCAGGTCTACCGGCGTCGGCAGGTTAAATTCCTTGCCTTCAATGATGTAGTCGGCAATCCTATTCATCGGGATAAGCTGTGTCCAGCCCGCCGCGATAATCAGCGCCAGGGGTAACCCTTCGACCAACTGACAAATTCGGATTACTCCCGCCAGATTTTCACGCAGGTTGAAGCGCGGGTTGGTACGCTGAGCTGTTATGGCAAAGAGGCGCACCGCCTCGCAGTTCTCGGCATCTGGATCATCAGCAACGGGAACACGCAAACCTTGCAGCGGCAGCAGCCATTCGCGGAACAGATTCAGCGGTGTTTGCGAGGTGACAACGACTTGCACCCGTGCAGCGCGATCCAATAGATTCTGCAAAAAGCTCGTCTCTGGCAAAAGGTGTTCGTAGCTATCCAAAAAGAGCAGCATGTGCCGATCCTTGAGGTGATCAAGAATGCGATCTTCTAGCATTTTGGGTTCTATTGGCCCGCTGATGTTAATGCCTAGCGTTGTCGCAACCAGGTAGGGCAGGTCGCGCGCGGTTTGCACATTTTTGAGTGGGACTAAAAATGCGCCGTCCTGATAAAGATGCTGACGATGCCAGGCAATTTGGGTCGCCAGTGCAGTCTTGCCAATGCCGCTGATGCCATAGAGCGTTAGCAAGTGACATTGTGGCGTATTGAGCATCCGTTGAGCCAGCGCAATGTCATCCGTCGTTTCTACATAGGGCATATCCGGCAGCACGATTGTCGAGCGGATACCGGCTTGCTCCGGTGGGCGAATGAGTTGTGAGCGGATTTGCTCGTAGAGAACTTTTGTCTCTTCTTCCGGGGCAGCGTCCAACTCATCCGTCAACACTTGCACAAATTCATCGTACTGGCGCAGCGCGTCGTTGGAACGATTGGTGTAGGCCAGCAGTCGCATCAACTGGCGACGCGCGGTATCCCAATAAGGATCGAGCGCCACCAGCCGTCGTGCATAATCCAGACCGATTTCGTAGGCGGCCTGCTTCTGCGCCTGTTCACCAATTTCGTAGAGCAAGCGGGCATAGAGCTGTGCCAACAACCGCTGTTGCTCGTCAATCCATGCTTCGAGCGCCTCCGCTTCCTTGACGGTGATATTGGCAAGGAACGCTCCCTGATAGTATTCTGCCAGCGATTGCAGTTCTGCCAGCGATTGCGGTGTATCCGCACTGAAGACCTTCCCACAGCCATCCTCAAACAAGCGCGCGTCAGCCCGTATCGAAACATCGGGGTTGATCGCCAGTTCGTCGCGGGTGACCAGCAGGGCATCGGGCATTTGCTGGCGCAGGCTGGAAAGCACGGTGCGTAAGTTCTTTAACGATTGCTCGTCGTTGGTCTCGCTCCAGAACATCGCTGCCAGCTTCTTGCGGCTGTGTTCAATCGGATAGTTGACGAGATAGACAAAGAGCAGAACCGCTTTGGTCGATATGAAATCGTCCAGAACCTGTCCGTTTTGTTCAATCCGTAGCTGCCCCAACGTGTAAAGGTGGATCTCGGTTGTCATTTAGCCATCATGCTTTGCATCGTCTTCAAGCAGAATTTTTTCCAACATCTGTAACGCCTCTTCACGGGTGGAAAACGCCATAAGCTGATATTGGCTGACATGTGCCGAAAGCTCCACCAGGCGGCGAATAGCATTGTTCCGCGTGATATGAAGCGCCAATCCACGATTTTTGAAGCGCAGCACCGGCAAGGCAGAAGGCATCATTTTATAGATGGGCGGCATATGATGGGCTTCGCTGGTATCGAGCAGCAATTTGACGACTTGCTGCGGTGCCTGTGTCTGTGCCTCGGTCAACAATGCAACTGTCTGGCGGACAAATTCATCGGTGTCTGGCACCGTGACATCACCCCAAAAGCGGGCATCCACGACGCGAAGCGGAATATACCATTTCACTGCAACAGGCATGATAGGCTCCAATTCTGCTTCAAACACCGCTGGAAGCGTGTTTATCTTCGTAAGTGGCGATTTGTTCTGCCAGATCGGGATACATGTAGC
Source organism: Anaerolineae bacterium (assembly GCA_022843385.1). Taxonomy (GTDB): domain Bacteria; phylum Chloroflexota; class Anaerolineae; order Aggregatilineales; family Phototrophicaceae; genus CFX2. The sequence continues at coordinate 37,475 of JALHNT010000053.1, forward strand.
GGACGACCATCAATGCTTCTTTTAAGCTGCCGACGGTTGTCATGGGTTGCCTGGAGATGCGGATGATGAGCGAGGTCAGGAGTTTGGCCGCATCACTGAGCGTGACGAGGACGACGAAGCCCGGCTTTGCCTGCCAGTGACGCGGGTCAATCACATTGGAGATCTCTGGCGCGACGGACAGGGCAGAGCGCATCAACGGTCCCAGCCGCGCCTCGGTCAAATCGACAATGCCAATGATGATGTCGGTTGTACCCGTCCGATAGGCCTCATCCATGTAGTCGGCAATTTGTTTGCTGGAATGGCGAAAGTCGTCCAGTGTGATGTCTGCTGAGAGGCTAACATAAATGACGTGATTTTCGACGATCCAAAATACTTTATAAGCCATAACTGCGCCTTTGATCTAGGGTGATCGCCTTTTGTCCAGTTGCGGGCTGCCGCACGATGCAGCAGCCCATCTTCAACTTATGGCGCGAGATTGTAGCTTCCGTTTGCGCCTTCCGATACCCAACCTTGCGCGGCTTCGGTACGATTTCCGATCCGCCCGATTTTGGCTTCACCAGATATCAGATACCAGACCTGCCCACCATAGCATTCGGGACCGCCGATCACCATGACCTGCGTTCCTTCCATAAAGAAGCGTTGGGGAAATGCCTCTCCGTTGGGAGCGTTATGTGGGCGCAATGAGTCTCGGAGGACGGTGGCGCTTTCACCAACGGCCAGGCGAGTCGGCAGGGCGTTCTCGCAAAAGACGGCGGCCGGGGGGACAAGCTGTCCACCGCCCCCGGCGGGAGGGGGTGGCGGCGGAGTGTAGGGTTCAATGTAGTAGCCATCGGACCCGGCTTCTGCCACCCAACCAATTGTCCCGTTGCGATCGACTTGCCACCAGTATAGGCCGCTATCGCAAATTGCGCCGCCGATCACGTTAAAGGTGTCGCCACCCGCCAGCGTCGTGATGATTGCGCCGTTGGGGGTTTGCCGCAAGTTCAAGCTACCCATTGCCGGCACAACCCGTGACGCCACACCGATGCCGACGCGAATGGGCGGGGCCAGTGTGCAATCAACCGGCGCAGTCGTCGCCGTAACGATGATGACTGGCGGCACTGGTGTAACCTGCACAATCGGTGGTACTGGCGTGATCTGCGCGACCGGGTTGGCAAGATTGCCGCCGCCAATTTGTTCCAGCATAAACGATATACCGAGCGGCGTTACGTAGACAACCCGGCTGTTCGCGCTCAGTTGTGCAATCGCCTGTGCCGTGTTGGGCGCGAAGCCGTTGGTATAGAACAGCGTATTGGCATTGTTCACCAGCAGGTAGCCATCGCTCGTGCCATAGGCCTGGGTGAACTGCGGGTCAAACGGGATATGCGAGTTATTGCCCGGCGTACCGTTCGCCAGGACCGCATTCCAGTAACGATTACCCTGTACATCGTCGGACAGGAAGAGTACCCATTCGCCGCCATGTGCCCAGCGCGCCTGTAAGTGGGTGCGCGAGGCATCAACATGGATGGGTGTGATCGGCGCTTCGTTGGCAAGCACCCCCCAGCCGATGGCATTCATCGTCGGCGCGGGACCCATTTGCGGCGCAAGCGGGAAGTTTGTATCGGCATAACTCATGACCGTGCTACCCGTCAACAACTGCACCTGCACATCGGCGCGGGTGTAAGGACTTTCGCTGATGAGCGGCATCGCGGCGTCGAAGCCGAAGATGCGCCAGGCATAGGTAGGCCAGGTTTCACTGCCGCCGACGGCCTGCGGGATGAGCTGGAAGTGGACATACGTCCCGTCAATGTATTGTACAGCCGGCGTTGAGAGTTGTGCCTGTGGAGCGGCGGGATGCGTGTGGTCAATGAAGGCAGTCGCGCTGCCGGTTTGCGACTCAAACAGGATGACGCGCCAGGCAGGGTTGGCAAAATCGCCCGATGCAAAGCCGACGGCGAAATACTGCGAGTTAGCGGTGAAGATGTTTTCGCCGCCGAGATTGACGCTTTCACCCACCTGTGCGCTATGGGTTGCCACAAAGCTGCTGGTGGCAAAGTGATAAATGCCCAACCCGACAACGCCTGTGTTCAGTTGTGAAGCGATGACGAGCGCGCGTCCATCGGGCGAAATACGCAAGTCAAGAAACTGCGTTTCGCCTGTCAGTTGCGGGCGGGGCATTGTCGCCTGTTCGCCCTGTGCGTTGATCCAGCGTAGCGTATCGTTTTCCGGCTGGTAGACGACGGCGTACCAAGTGCTGGCAGGCAAGAATGGCTGGGCATTGGCGGGCAGCGCCAGCAAGCACAGGCCCGCGACAATCAGGAGTAAGCGTAGATGCTTCATCATTGCGGATTCACTTCCTCTACAGATGCGGCAGCGATTGCTGTCTGGGCGATTAACCCGTAAGCAGCCGCCCATGCATCGCGTACTTCACGGGTGAAAGCCTCGCCAAAGGCATCTTCTAATGCCCATAGCAGGGCGCTGCCCACGCTGTTCCAATGCTCAGGGGTCACGCCATAGGTTGCGTGGCGTTTGCCCAGGCTTTGAATGGCGGGAACGATAGAGCTGAGGTCATTCAAACTATTGACGACAACAGCGATGGTTTGCATCAGCTTGACACGCTGTGCGCTCATGTCGCCTTTGAAGAGCGGTTTGGTGCTGCTGTCGATTTCAAACAGCCGTTCGTAAAAGCGGCGGGCGAGCAAGTTAGCATCGGTGACCTGTCCGAAGGTCGTTTGTACGATGGTCTTGTGTTCGTTTGAGAGACTCATGATCGGTTCTGCCCTGTTCTTGATTAGCTTATAGGGTTGGGTGTGGAGGGTACTTATCCCTCCACACAGGTGCGGTTGTCGTTATTCGCCTTCTTCGACGCACTGGGCATCGGTTACGACTTCATCGCCGTCGGCATCGATCTCCAGCATCATGATCCAGTCGCCTGGGCAGGTCAGGTCGAGTACCTGGCCCCACCAGCCCGGCTCTTCCTTGGTCGTTTCAGTGTCGGTGGGTACCGAAAGCTGGTCGGAAACGCAGCCAGGGAGTGGATACTGTGCAAAGTCGGGAACCCCATCGCCATCACAGTCGGTGACAGGATGCGGGTCAACAACTTCACTGCCTCGGCCTACGACCAGGCGTGGGCCGTCACCGCGCTCGAGTGGCGGCAATGTATCCCAGTCGGGGACACAGTTACCTCTGCCGATGTCGCGCAGGGACATCGGAGCATCGCGGCCAACGGGGAGTTCAAGCCACCAGATGTGCTGATCGGCTTCGCAATCGCTCATCCCCTGCACTACATAATCGAATATGACGCGATTATCACCCGCCGCCGTAGCTTCACCGTACCAGCAGGCGGTATTGTCGGGGCCCTGTTCAAGGTAAGCGCCTTCGCCATAGCAAATCGAGGTCAGGATTTCAACACAGGCGCTATCCGATGTTTCGCACCAGCAGTCGGTGACAATGGTCGTGCCAGGTTTCACGAAACATTCCAATGCTTGCACAACCTGGTCGTCCTCCGGCACGCTGACAAGATCGTCAATGGCGACGATAGGGCCGCAGTTGCCGTAGTGTTCCGGGGCAGACAGGCGGTAGAGCATGGTGCCGTTGGTCGCCATGACACCACCGTTCGGATTGGGGTACGCCAGATTGAAGGCTGCACCCAGGCCGCCACTCATCGCGGCGGAGATGACCGATTGATCGCTGACTGCGGCAATGGCGTTATCCGGGTTCTGAAAGAACAGCGGCGACTCGGGCGGCAGTTCATGAAGGCCATTGAGGAAGAGAACACCCCAAATCGGCGTACCTGCGGCAATCGGCTGACCCGGCGCGCTTTCAAAGTAGAAGGCACCGTAAGCGATCGACTCATTGCCCAACTGTGCATCAAAGGCGCTGCCGTAGTACGCCGGATCATAGCCGACGGACAGATAGCAGAGGACGGGTTGTTCACCGGGATTGCCGGCAAAGTCGTCTGCTGCCCCAGTCACATCGCCACTGGTAACGACACTAACCGATAGTTGACGGCAGAGTGAGGAGAAGAGCAGAACGACTCGCGCTGAGTATCCCGTTGCGCCGGTGCTGCCCTCATAGGTCGAAAGCTGGACCCAGATATCTGTTCCAATCTGCACATAGCCATCGGCGGGATAGATCACGCCTGGGTAAAGGCTGCCAATAGGTTCGGCACTCATATCCGGTGCGCGGCGAACGTTGACACGGCTATCCTGCGCGGGTGTGACGTAGCAGCCATCGGCAGGCAGCACCGGCGGCGCAAAGGGCGGCGCAGCCGGAGGGTCGCTGGCAGGCGGTGGCGTCACCGAAGGATCGCTGGCAGGCGTCACCATCGGGGGTTCACTGCCAGGCGGCGCAGCCGGAGGATCGCTAAGAGGCGGTGGCGGTTGTGGCGTAGCGCCTGGGCAACCACGGTTTTCACGCGTCCCTACGACAGTTGGACACAGGTCGTCTGAGTCCGGCAGACCGTCGCCGTCGGTATCGCTCACCGGAGTGGCGGTTGGCGGCGCAATGATGATTTGAGCGTTAGTGCTGCTCATGCCCATGACGAACAAGAGCAGCAACAGCATGAAGAAACCAGTGCGTTTCATGAACGCAGACCTTTCGTTTAGTGCGGATGATGTGTTTTCGGCTGGCGCGAGGGGCGTTGCCACTCCTCGCGATTCAAGCCATTGTCGATGATGACGGGGTGATCCCGTCTTACTGGCAGCGCTGCGGCACGATCCCATCGGAATCGTGCGCGAAGCCCGCTTCTACTGACCATGCGCCACCGAGGGCTTGTTTGAGAATGCGATACCCGACCGCTGTGCCGTTCATCACATAGCCCTGCGGCTCATTCCAGAAGGTGATGGGGCTGGTGATAAAGCGGGAAAACTTCATTCGTTTGCTCCTTGAGCGATCAATGGGACGTTTCATCAAATTTGTAAATCTGATGTTGAATCCCATGCTAAGGAGTCAGCGCCTAATAAGCGCCTATTGGTCGCTCATGCTGCGCTTAGAAGAAGCGTTCTCAGATATCTTTACAATTTCTTGACAAAACGTGGTTCAGAACCGGGGAAAGATGCTTATGGCCTATTCATAGGCGCTGATCGCCATCGAGGTCATCAGGTCGTAGCCGGCTATCCAGGCCGCCCGCACTTCGGGGGTGAAGTCTTCACGCAGGCACTGTTCAATCATCCAGAGCAGCGCGTCGCCTACCAGGGCATACTGCTCGCGGGTCACACCGTAATCGATGTGACGTTTGCCTAACTCATGCAGCAGCGGCGTAACGGTACTGGCATCGTTGAGCGAGCGGATAGTAACGCCGAGCATCTGCATGATCTTCATCCCCTGCTCGGCTACATCGTCGGTCTTGAAGAGAACTTTCGTTTCAGGGGCAATTTCCCACAGCCGTTTGTAAAACAGCACGGCAGCTTCCTCAGAGGCAGGCACGAGGCGTGCAAAACTTTCAGTCAATAACCGAAACTGATCATCTGTGAGTGCCATGTCCTTACCTCGCGCAACAATGATGGCGAAATTATAACACTGATGTCCGGCCCGGTGCAGCAAGTGACAAAAGGGGACAGTCGATCATTCGATTGCTGCTTTCGATTCCAGCAACCCGTCAATAACAAGCCTCGTCATCGCCAGAGATACACCGCTGGGCAGAATATCCCGCGAACACTTCCCTGTCAGGCGAGGTGTTTTCTGTGGGTCTGGAACACTAAGCGCCTATAGCACACGGTAGTGCAACAGGTGGTGCACAGCCCTGAAATGGTCGGTCAACTTCAGCGACATCTCTCTGCTCACCGCTGGATGAAGTCAGTGTACTTGCCGGTGATGTTGTAGTTGCCATTGAGCTCAGGCTCATCTATGCATCCAGCGCTTGATGCACTTGAGGCGATTGAGTTGACCTTCTACCTGACGTTACTCCAAAGTTGGCAACAGGCGACATAGACTGTCTCAAAATCCCGAAGCAGGACTTTTCGTGTGCAGTACGATCTACGCGGGCATCCCCGCCAGTTCTGCCTGATGGTTGTAGTTCTGCCACGCCAAGCCGAACGCCGGGTCGCTAAAGCGCAGGTCGCTACGGCTGGATAGTTGCTTGATCCAGCGGTCGGTCGCTTCCTCGGCACGGGCAAAGCAGTAGTTGACCAGTTCCTGCTTCTCAGCAGTTGTCCCGCGCCGCACAGCCGGCACAGCGTCGATGAATTCGGCTTCGAGCGCGTCGAACTCGGCACGGATTTCTGGCATTACGTCGTCAAAATCCGCCATTACGCGGCGGTGCAGCAGTTCATGTTTCCACCACAGCGTCTTTGTGTCGTACTGTTCGTTGGGATAGCCAATGTCTGGCAGGTCCACGCCGATAAACACTGGTTTGAAGATGGACAGGCAGGTTCCGCTGGTGGCAGTCGCCCACGCCACTACACCATCACCGCTGATTTCCACCGCCATCGCGCTGCATGCCTGCCACATCCGCGTTGCCCCCGGTCCCGCATGCATACAGATATTCGTCACCACTTCGCCCACTGCCGGGTTGTAATGATCGCCGTGATGCCGCAGTGCGTTAAACGCTGTTTGCACCGAAACATGTCCCCGGTCGAGCGACATACACGCATGAGAATTGGCCGCGCGTTCGACCGAACCGAGCTTGGGAACCATATCCTTGTCGCCGTAAGTATCTGCCCAGTGAATGCGTTCTGGCAGCGAGGACAAGTCATAGTCGTCACCGATGGACAACATATTCGAGATGGAGCCAATCGAGTCCGTGACCTTCTTAGCGACCCATTGGCGTCCTGCCGTTTCCAGTATCCACGCCTCGTTCGTGTCAGTAATCAGGTACGCGCCGTCGAAGTGCGAGTTGCCGGCCAGTTCACAGTTGCCGCCCTGCCCAAATTGTTCCAGCACGGTTGTGATTGCCTCGACAGCGCCGCGTGCCGAACGACCGCGCTCCAAGCCGATCCGCAGCATGTCGATGACCATCAAGCCATCCTGTTTTTCCTCTTTCTGAAGGGTGGTGAACACCGCCTCATTGCCGATCGCGACCCCGTGCTCGTTCACACCAATCTCGCCGCCCCATGTCCAGAACGACTTTGACATGATGAACTCATAGGTTTCTGCAACCTGAGGGATAACCACATGGGTGGCTTTGAACGCCGAACCGGGCATGTGCTTCTTGTGAGGCACGCGAACGAGTGCATGTGCCTCGTTCACCTGGCAGTCGGCGCTCTTGGCGAATACCGTCGTTTTGTTCACGGTAGCGGCGGGAAGGGCAACAAAAGAATCGCACATGCTGGTTTTCCTTGTCAAAATCTATTGAGAATTTCCAATAGGGTGTACACGAATCAGACAATTGTGGCAATAACTAGTGAAACATTGTAGACTTTTCATAATGGGTGAGTCAATTGATCGAAATTCACAGTGTTTACCTCCTGAATCTTAGGTGATTTCGCTCTATTTTGATCTCCACAGCCAGTTAAACTCCACGCTTATTCGATATTTACCTTACGGAGCAAAGGCATGAAGAAGATTCTTTTTCGACTTATCCCCGTGCTTTTCATCCTGGTCGCAGGTCTCGGCTTGCAGGCGATGGCTGCCCCGATTGCCCAGGAAGAATGTACCCCAACGGGTGAAGCTGTTGAGCGTGGTGGTGAACTGCGCTTCGGACGCTGGGAAGATGTGCTAACTTTCGACCCGCAGGTTCCCGGCGACAACGGCTCGATCTATCTGATCGTTCAGGTGTTTGACACCCTGATTCGCGCTGGTGAAACCGGTACTGAACTCGAACCTAGCCTGGCGGAATCCTGGGAAATCTCCGAAGATGGTTTGACCTACACGTTCTACTTGCGCGAAAACGTGATGTTCAGCAATGGGGAACCGGTCACGGCTGATGATGTGGTGTTCTCGCTGGAACGCGCGCGTGAAGATGGGCGTGGTTATGCCTTCCTCTTTGAACCATTCAATACCATTACTGCCGTAGACGAAAACACCGTCGAAATTACGCTGGATCGTGTGTTTACGCCGATGCTCTCGACGCTATCGGTATTCGCCGCTTCGATTGTTCCTAAAGCCGTTGTCGAAGCTGATCCCGATAACTTCGGCAGTGCGCCAGTCGGCAGCGGCCCCTTTATGGTGGAAGAATACACACGTGGTGAGCGTGTTGTGCTTGTCCCCAACCCATACTACTGGGAACTGGGCGCGGACTGCCAACCGCTGCCGTACCTTGACCGCATCACAGTCACTTACGCGCCGGAAAGCAACTCGCGTGTACTCGGCTTCCGCAACGGCGACTACGATGTAATCGCTATTGTGCCCTACAATGAAGCTGCCAATCTGCAAACGTTGGATGGTGTTACGGTTGAGGTCGCGCCGCTTTACCGCCTGGATTACCTGTACGTGAATCACGGGGCTGCGCCGCTGGACAACAAGGACTTCCGTCTGGCGCTCAACTATGCGACTGACCGTCAGGCGATTCTTGACCTGGTATTCTTTGGCTTTGGCGAACTGCCCAACAGCTTCATGCCCAAGATGAATTTCCACGATCCCGACGTTCCAATGATTCCGTATGATGTGGAGAAGGCGCGTGAACTGGTAGCCTCGTCGGGCTACGACGGCACGCCCATTTCCATCCTGATCCCGGCGGGCGACGCTCCCTCCAAGCAGATCGCCACGATTTTACAGCAGAGCTGGGCGGAAGCCGGCATCAACGGCGAATTGCAGGAGATGGAAGGTGGCGCGATTTTCGGCGAAATCGCGGCGGGGAACTACATGACCCTGGTCAGCTACATCACCAGCGACATCAACGACGATGACGAACTGGCGACCCTGCAAGCCGACAGCAGCGCGCAAAGCGGATTCTTCTCATTCTTCAGCTTCTATGACAACCCGGAAGTCAATCAATTGCTGGCACAAGCGCGTCAAAGTAGTGACCCCGCTGAACGTGCTGAACTGTACTCGCAGGTTCAGGAAATCGTCTACTATCAGGACGGCTATAGCGTCCCCTTTAATTTCTCGCCCTACGTGAACGCTTACTACAACAACGTGCAGGGCTGGAAGAATATTGCTACCGGTTGGTGGTGGCTTCGTAAGGTCTGGTTGGATCAATAGCGTCAATCAAAAAGTTGTCCCTACACGAGGCAATCTTGTGTAGGGACACTGAATCGTCCGCTTGATTTCCGAATTGCCTCCGACAGAGGTTTTCAGGACATTTCCGCGTGCGCCTCATCAGCTATGCCATCCGCAGATTGCTCCAAATGATCCCGGCGTTGATCGGGATCACGCTATTTGCTTTTGTCTTCATCAAATTGCTTCCCGGCGACCCAATCATGATTATGTTTGGTGGCAGAGCCAGCGAAGAAACCATCGCAGCCGGACGCGCCAAACTGGGTCTAGATGAGCCACTGCCGACGCAGTACTGGTTGTTCATCTCTAATGCTATTCAGGGTGACCTGGGCATGTCGATCACCCAGCGCGCCCCAGTAACAACCCTCATCAGTGAACGGCTCGGCCCCTCGCTGTTTCTGGTCGCTTACGCTAGCCTCATATCGGTTGCGCTGGCGGTGCCGCTGTCGGTGATTTCTGCTCAACGAGCCGAACGACCCGTCGATCACGTGATTCGAGTGGGAGGGATGATTACCTTTGCCATGCCATCATTCTGGCTCGGTTTGCTGTTGATTCTGTTGTTCGGCTTGATGCTCGATCTGTTCCCGATTTCGGGGTGGGGCGAGGATTTTGTCGGGCATCTCCATTCCCTGTTTCTTCCAGCGCTGTCCATTGGCTTGTACCTCGCGCCGGTGTTGATCCAATCGCTGCGCGCCTCGCTGCTGGACGTGATGCAGGCCGAGTATGTCGAGGCAGCGAGGGCCAAAGGCTTAAGCGCCAACCGCGTTATGTGGAAACACGTCTTGCGAAATGCGCTGATCCCCACCGTGACGGTGCTGGCAGTCAACATCGGCTGGCTGATCGGCGGTACAGTAGTGGTTGAAAGCGTATTCACCATTCCTGGACTCGGTCGCCTACTGATTCAATCGGTGCTTACACGCGACTATCCAACCATCCAGGGGTTGACGCTGGTGTTCGGGCTGCTGGTCATGGTCATCAACCTGATTGCTGACCTGAGTTACGCGGTGATCGACCCGCGAGTGGTTCTGAAATAGGCTTTAGGGGCGCAAACGAGGTTGGTGGCATGAGTGTTGAAACGATCGGCGATTTAAGCGTGCCTCAGAATCGAACAAATTCCAGAAATATCTGGCGCACGGTGCGCGAGCTGCCCCTCAGCCTGAAAATTGGTGTATTCATCGTCGGACTCGTGGCGCTGGCGGGCATCTTTGCTCCGGTGCTGACTCCGTATAATCCGATTGAAGGTAACTTCCGTGCTGCGCTCGTGCCACCAAGTTGGGAACACCCGTTTGGGACGGACAATGTCGGGCGTGATGTGCTTTCGCGCGTGCTTCATGGCGCGGCAATCGACCTGCAAATCGGCTTTATCACCACCTATGTGCCATTGCTGATCGGTGTGGCGCTTGGTTCCATTGCCGGATATGTGGGCGGATGGTTCGACACGATCTTGATGCGCGTGGTCGATTTGGCAATCGCGTTTCCGTTTCTGGTACTGATTATCGTCATCCTGGCGATCCTCGGACCGGGTATTCACAATATGTATCTTGCCATCTTCCTTGTCGGCTGGACGATGTATGCACGCCTTGCCCGTGCAGAGATGCTGGTCATCCGCGAACAGGAATACATTCTGGCGGCGCGGGCGCTCGGTTACGGCAAGTGGCGTATCATCTTCCGCCACGCCCTGCCTAACCTGATCGGCTCGTCACTAGTGTTTTCGATGTCGGATTTTGTATTGAATATACTGCTGGCAGCGTCGTTGAGTTTCTTTGGGATGGGCGTGCAGCCTCCGGCACCGGAGTGGGGCGCGATTGTGGCTGATGGACGCGACTGGCTTTTGCAGGCGTGGTGGATTTCGACTCTGCCGGGCATCGCCATCATCATCACCGGACTTGGCTTGAGCCTGATTGGCGATGGTTTATCACGGATGCTCGGCGTGCGCGGCACCATTGGACACTAAAGGCAAGCGTGAGGTGAAAGCAATGAAGAATGAGCAAGAATCTCCTGTGCTTTCCCTAACTCCTCGTCGCTCACGCCACATACCCAAAAAGGATGTTTTGCCATGAAAATTTACATCTCTGTAGACATGGAAGGTGTTTCCGGCGTAACCGACAGCGATGATGTGATGATCGGTGGACGCGAGTATGACCGGAACCGCCACTACCTGACCGCCGACGTGAATGCGGCGATTGCGGGAGCGTTTGACGGCGGCGCGACTGATGTGCTCGTCAACGAATCGCACGGGTCGATGAGAAACCTCTACATTGACGAGCTTGACTCGCGCGCGGAACTGATACGCGGCAACATCAAACCGGGCTGCATGGTCGAAGGGTTGGACGAGAGTTTCGGCGCGGTGTTTTTCGTCGGTTACCACTCGATGCACGGCGTGGCGCGCGGCATCATGAATCACACCATGCTCGGCAAGGAACTGCAAAACCTCTTCCTGAATGGCGAACCGCGTGGCGAGATGGCGTTCAACGCGGCTTATGCCGGGCAGTTCGGTGTGCCGATTGCGCTGCTCACCGGCGACCAGACTGCCACTGCCGAAGCGCAAGGCTTGTTTGGCGATCTCGAAGTCGTGACGGTGAAAGAGGGCATTGAGCGCTTCACCGCCAGGCTGCTGCATCCCACAGTGGCACAGGCACGCATCCGTGAAGCCGCCAGGCGTGCAGTCGAACGTGCCCCTTCGCTCAACCCGTTTATCGTGGCAACACCGGCGCGCATCGGCGTCGAGTTTACGTCAACTCAAATGGCGGAAGTCTGCTCGTGGATTCCGACGGTTGAACGCATCAGCGGACGAACCGTCGAATTCACCTTTGACGATTGGCGCCAGGGCATGAAATTGTTGTATGCGCTGATGATTATCGCAATGCAAGTCGCCAACAGCGTCTATTAGGACAGTCAAATATGAAGCTACGCCCTACCCAAATGCGAGAGATATGACCCAGGTAAAGCCACAACCTTTCCAAGCACCTACTCCTCCTCATTTGCTGGAGGTACGCGGGCTGACCACCGAATTTCGGTCCAGAACAGGCACAATTTTCGCCAATAACAATGTGTCGATCTGGGTTGCCCCCGGCAAGACCCTCGGTATCGTCGGCGAGTCGGGCAGCGGCAAATCGGTGCTATGCCGTTCGATTTTGCGCTTGCTGCCATCACCGCCCGCTCATATCAGCAGCGGTGAGGTCAATTTCAATGGACGCGATCTGCTCAAGCTGCCCGAAAGCGAGATGCAGAAAATTCGTGGGGCAGACGTCGGGATGATTTTTCAAGACCCGATGACCAGCCTCAACCCGGTCTGGACAATTGGCGACCAGATCACCGAGAGTCTGCGTATCCACAAAGGAGTGCGCGGCAGACAGGCACGCGAAATCGCGGTCGGTCTGCTCACGCAGGTTGGCATCCCCAGCCCGCAGAGTCGCATTGACGAGTACCCGCACCGGCTTTCCGGCGGGATGCGACAACGTGTGATGATCGCGATGGCGATGGCGTGCCAGCCAAAACTGCTGCTGGCAGACGAGCCAACCACCGCGCTGGACGTGACCATTCAGGATCAAATCCTGGCGTTGATGATTCAGCTTCAGGAACAAACTGGGATGTCAATTATCCTGATTTCGCACGACATGGGCATCGTCGCGGAAACGACCGATTGGGTCGCGGTGATGTACGCGGGTCGCGTAGTCGAGATGGCGTCCACCATGTCGGTCTTCAATCGTCCGCGCCACCCCTACACTGTCGGCTTGCTTAACTCGATTCCGCGCATGGAGCGTAAGGTTGATCGGCTCGAACCAATGCAGGGACAACCACCGAATCTGCTGCGACTGCCGAAAGGCTGCCCGTTTGTCGAGCGTTGTCCGGTGGCGACGGCAGATTGTGCCGAAACACCGGTCGCACTACGCGAGGTCGAGCCAGGGCATCACTCGGCCTGCTTGTACCCGGAAAGGATTCAATAGTGACCGATACGATCCTCCAGGTGGAAAACCTGTCGAAAGTCTTCGACCTGTCCCGATCATTCTATGATGCGCTGACCCGCAAACCGGCAAGGCAGTTAATCGCTGTCGATAATGTGTCGCTGCACATCAAACGGCACGAGACGTTAGGATTGGTCGGGGAAAGCGGCTGCGGCAAGACCACGCTCGGACGTACCAT
>JALHNT010000054.1 GCA_022843385.1 Anaerolineae bacterium
CCAGAGAAGTTGGAACAAGCCAGATAACGCACCTTGCCGCTTTGCACCAGACCATCGAGTGTCCTGAGCGTTTCTTCAACGTCGGTTTTGGCATCAAAACCGTGCATGGTGTAGATGTCCACGTAATCGGTTCCGAGCCGGCGCAGACTGGCCTCAATCGAACGCAGGATGTGAAAACGCGAGTGACCCACATCGTTGGGCTCATCGCTCATGCGGAAGGTGGCTTTGGTCGAGATCAGCACCTGGTCGCGCCGCCCTTTGATGACCTCGCCCAGAATCTCTTCAGATTGTCCAAAGGAGTAGACATCAGCAGTATCAAACAGGTTTGCCCCGGCTTCGAGGCAGATATCCACTAGTCGGCGCGCTTCGGCAACATCACTGTTGCCCCACTTGCCAAAGAAAGGATGATTTCCGCCAAAGGTTCCGGTGCCAAAACTGAGGGCTGGAACATTGAACCCTGAACCGCCCAGCAATCGGTATTCCATGATGCGTTCCTTCCTGAACGAGGCTGCACAGATTTCCTGTAGTGTAACCTGAGTTCGGATGGCGTGACACCGATTGGATAGCGGTGGATGGACGGATGACGAACCCTATTATGAATATCGGGCGGAGGAATTGACCGCAGAGAACACGCAGCGCAATCCGAGTCTTTGATTCACAGGATTCATCAGATTCGTCAGATTCGCATCACTCCTTTTTTCGATTCGTGAATCAGTCACCCTCAAGAAAAAGAAGAACCGACCACAGAGGACACAGAGAGCAAGCAGAGATGTTTGTGCTGCTGATTGACCCTACCCCCGGTTGCTGCTGATTTTGCTGATTGAAACTATCCGCTAACGACTACAGACTGTTGGTGCAACTCCACGTTTTGTGTCGTCGTCGTCGTCGGACAGACACCGACAGACAGACAAAGACAGAAAGTCGAACACAGAGGACACGGAGGACACAGAGAGAAAACGGAGTGAGACTGCACAAGATTCTGCAACTTCTGCAACTGCAACAGTCCCTCTTTTGCAGTTTGTGCAGAATAGCTTTCAGCCATCAGCCTTCAGCAAAAGACCAACACAGAGGACACAGAGGACACAGAGCGAAAACCGAATCTTTCACTTTGAACTTCGCACTCAGCACTTTCCACTCGAAAAGTCGTCAAAGTCGTCAAAGTCAAACGCGCATTTTGTGAACATTTCCCTCAATCCTGCTTCAGAACCATCGAGACGAACAATTGCGCGGGTAGGTTCGCGAACCACTCCTACGTGAAGCATACGCCCATTCGTGCTGTTAAGGGTGAACTTTTGGTAAACTTTTTGGTACGACTTAGCGCGAGTCGGCGTTAACCATTTGGCGGGAGCGCGCGGGTTAAGGCTGTCGGCATGGGGTTAGAGAACGGTTGGGGAAAATCGAGGTTGAGGGAGCACGATTCGGGTATATGTGGGTAGAGGACTGATACCCCAAAACAAGAAGCTCACTGGTTACGAGGGCGGCCACGCGGTATAGCCCTGATGAGTTGTTTGCGCTGTTCCACAACAGGATAACGTCGGTGATTACCGCAATTGGCGCAGCGCCACCTTAGTCTCATGTCGGACAAGGTCATGGTTTTGGTCAAATTTAGCTTCCAGCTTGGGAATTGCTTCCCGAATTCCGAGGTTTCCTGGCGATTTCGCTGTTGCTCTCTGAAAGTCATCATCAATGGTCTATCCCATCACATGGCTGACACCGTAGTGGTTGCGGCAATTCCACTACCCTTACTCATGAGCCATGGACTTCCCTGCTGAACACCTGCCCGAATGCTGGCTGGCGCTGACTGCACGGCAGCCGCCGCTGTCCTCAATCCGGCGTGTTCCTTCCCTTCGTATAATAATCTGGTGAGTCCATTGAACGACCCGCTGAGTTTGGCAGTAACCGTGTTATCATGTGACGATGGCAAGCGCTTCGACGATTGAGGAGTCTCCGGTGAAACAGTATTTTCAGGTAGCGGTGCTGGGTATGCTTGTGCTGATGCTGGCCGCCTGCCAGGGAGCCGCCCCGGTGCGGCAGTTCAGTGTGGGCGAGACATTGGCCTATTATGACTTCAACGAGGCTGGCACCTTTGAAGAGGGCACCTACGAAGACGGCACCGTGCGACTGGAGATTCAGGGCGGGCAATATATCATCGATCTGAGCGAAGGCGACAGTACCTTCTGGTATGGTCAATGGGGCGATCCGGTGGGCGATGCCGTGATTGATGTGCAGATTCGTCAGACCAGTGAAGACCCCAACACCACTTACGGGGTGATGTGCCGGGCGCGCGGTCGCGTCGGACTGCCGACCGAGATTGATCCGCAGTTAGCGGCGCTGGCGAACAATGAGACGGCCTTGCTGCCAGCAGCCGATGCACCGATTGAAACCACACCGGAGGTGACGGTCGAAGCCACCGCTGAGGCTACCGTTGAAGCCACTATCGAATCAACGGCTGAAGCCACCACTGAGAACAGCGCTGAAGCGACCTCAGAAGCCACTGCCGAGGACACCGCTGACAGTACCGCTGAAGCCACAGTTGAAGCGACGACTGAGGCCACAGTCGAAGCAACGACCGAAGCCACTGCTGAAGCCACGCTGGAAGAAGGGGCGAGCGAATCGCTGGAAGGCGCATCGAACCTGATTACCGCTTCCAATGTCCCCAATGGCGATGGGTATCTCTTCCTGATTCAGGGTACAGGCCGTTATGCCATCCTGCGCTCAGCCGGGCGAAACATCACCCCGCTGGTGAACTGGGCCTTCTCTGGCGCGATCAATCAGGGCGCGGCGCAGAACCGGGTGCGAGTGGTGTGCATGGGTAGTTATCTGGCGCTCTACATCAACGATCAGTTCATCGCCGATGCCTCTGACACAACTTATGGGACAGGGCAGGTGGCACTGGTGGCAGCGGCTGCCGGACGCACTGGCATCGAAGTCGCGTTTGATAATCTCTCGGTGGCTGAAGCCCGTCCGCAGTAGGACGATTGATGTCACCAGAAAGCATAGTGATGTTTCCCTTGAAAACACAGTCTTCATCGGCGTGTCCGCCGCAGAGGGGCTAGCCCCTCTGCTACGCTTTTCCGGCAAGCCCACAAAAGGGGCTGGTTACACCCGTTTCTCTTCTAGCGCCTTTAGTGCGCTTACCGTATTTCCTGCTAGCTGGGGGGCTTCAGCCTCCAGCGGGTATCGTCGGCAGCCTGTTTTCCTGAGCGATTGCCCTGGAATGGTCTGTATGATGAAGCGAAAGATGGTTCCCCTAATTATATTCTTCCTCCTGCTGATTGGGCTGGGGACGGCGCAGGCACAGCCCGTCAGCAGCCCGCCCTGGCTGGCGGCGACCGGCGCGGCACAGGATGCGATTATTCTGATGAACGTGGCTGACGGGACAAGCCGGACGCTGCGCTTTGGCGATCAGTGGCACATGGTCTGGGGTTTCAGCCCGGATGGCTGCCGCGTGTTGTTCAGCCTGAGCGATGGGCCGAAACTGGGGCGCGCTTACACCGCCCGGCTGGATGGAACTGACCGGCGCGAACTGGTGCAGTTTGATGAACTGCCGCCGGATGACTGGGGCGTGTGGGAGCCACAGATGTCGCCTGATGGATCACGGATCGCTTTCACGATGATCCGGCAGAAAACAGGTGCCGATGGCCTGCCAGCACGTACCACCCATATCGCCTGGGTGCCGCCGGAGGGGGGCGAGCCAACCTTCTACAGCCGCACCGGCAGCGAACACGAGCCGGAGTGGTCGCCCGATGGTCAGTGGATGGCTTACCTTTCCTATACCGAGCGTGTGCCAGGGGCGGATGTGCTGGCGACGGCAGCCCCCACGCCCGAAGGTCAGGCGAGTCCGCCGGGGTCGCTGCTGAATGAAGCCGATCTGTGGGTGGTCAGCGCCGATGGACAGACCAAGTATCAACTGACAGATTTCCCCACCGGCAGTGTGCGCGGGCCGCGCTGGAGCCCAGATGGCTTTCTGGTCAGCTTCATCTACTCGCCCAGCCCCAACAACGACACCTTCTGGATGATCGGCAACGCCCAGGGGGCGATCCCGACGCAACTGAGTTACCAGTGGAACCTGATTCTGGATACGACCTGGCTGCCGGATAGCAGCGCCATTCTGGGATCAGCCCGCGAGATGCAGGGCATCGCCCAGAGCCAGTTGTGGCGTGTGCCGCTGGTGGGCAATGCCGATACCGATGCCAGCCGCTACCTGACTGACCCCGGCATCGTGGCAGCGGATTATCCCCGTTTCAGCCCGGATGGACGCTGGCTGGCTTTCCGCAGCGAATACGACCTGATGCTGCTCGATACCCAAACCGGACAGATGACCACGCTGCTGCCGGAAGCGCGGGGCAACATGCCGCCGATATGGGGGCCAGCGGTACAAGGCGAGTGCTGACCGATCACGCCGGGCAATAGGTCGCAAACCACTCCAGCATCAGGTTGAGGCGCTGAACGCGGTGTTCCGGTTCGCCGTTGCGTGAGAGCGGATGCCCTTCACGGGGGAAGCGCACCATCTGCACCGGCGTCTTACCCGCCAGCCGCACATAGCTGAACAACTGCTCGGCCTCCGAAATCAGACAACGGTAGTCATTTTCGCTGTGCAGGATCATCAGCGGCGTGGTGATCTTGTGGGCATGCGCCAGCGGCGAGCGTTCCCAGACCTGCATCGGCACCTCCCAGGGCTTGGCATCGAATTCATGCTCGGTTGGCACCGGGAAGTCGGTGGTGCCGTACTGACTGAACAGGTTATACACGCCGCGCTCGGCAATCGCTGCTTTGAAGCGCTCGGTATGCCCGACCACCCAGGCTGTCATGTAGCCGCCATACGAGCCGCCCGTCACCAGCAGGCGATCAGCGTCGGCCAGCCCGCGCTCGATCAGAGCATCGACGCCGGTCATGTGATCGGGGAAATCGGGGTCGCCATAAGCCAACCGCTGAAATTCCTGGCCGTAGCCATCGCTGCTGTGGGCGTTGCAGAAGAAGACGGCATAGCCCCGCGCCGCATAAAGCTGCCATTCATGCCACATCTTGCTGGCCGGGTTCGCCATAATGCGCGGCCCGCCGTGAATGTGGACGATCAGCGGCGGCGGGCTGCCCGCCTGTTGGTTGACGGGCGGGATATACCACCCTTGCACCGAGCTGCCGTCATACGAGGCATAACGGATTTCCTGGGTGGGCTGAACCATGACTTCATCCAGCAATGCCTGATTGGCCTGCGTCAACTGAACCGGTGCATCCGCTCCCGGCGCGAGATAGAAGACCTCGGTGGGGACATCGGGGGTGCTGGCAAGATAAGCGATGCCGCCGCTCTTGCCGACGTGGTAACCTGGCACTTCGATGAACGTCCCGGAAGGGGCGGCGATGACCTTTTCGATGGGGCTGCCTGCGCTGGGGACACGGTAGAGTTCGGTGTTTCCCTCGCTGTGAGCGCGAAAATAGATGAACTGACCATCCGGGGACCAGGCCGGATCAGCCGCGGTACGATCAAAGGTCGTCGTCAGATCATGGGCGGTTCCGTCAGCATCCAGCCGCGCCAGCAGCGGCACACGGGTGTACTGGAGTCGGTGTGGGACGCGAATGGTGGCGATGTGCTGACCATCAGGCGAGATGGCCGGCGAGCGATCAGCCGTCTCATCTTCGCTCAATACCTGTTCCGACCGGTCAGCGATCTGGATACGATAGAGCCGATCCAGCCGCGACGGTTCATCGGCATAGGGGTCGCTGGGGCGAAAGGTGATGAGCGCCGCGCCATCCGGTGACCAGACCGGCGGGCTGTAATGGGCGTCGAGATCGGTCAGGCGGGTTGGTGTTCCACCGGCAGCCGCTACAACATAAATCTGCTGGAAGCGCCCATCGAGATAGGTCTTGCCATAACCGTCACGGAAAGGGATGCGATGGACGATCATCGGATCGTAACGTCGCGCTTCGGCCTGAGCGGCTCGCTCTTTGCGCTGCTGGGCTTCCAGCTTATCGACCGGTGCGGCATCGGCTTGACCGGCTGTTTCCCGCGCCCGCTCATCAGCATCCAGCGGCGAGAGGAAAGCGATCTGCTTCCCATCCGGCGACCAGACCGGGGAGTGGGCGCCGTTGGGCATACTCGTGAGGGCATAGGCTTCGCCGCCGGGCAGTCCCAGCCGCATCAGATAGACCTGGGGCTTGCCGCTTCGCGCCGAAGTGAAGGCCAGCAGCGTCCCATCCGGCGACCAGCGCGGCTGGGTATCCATCGTGCTGCGCGTCAACTGGAACGACTCACCACCCTTCGTCGAGACGACGAAGATGGCCGTCTTATAGCGGTTCTCCAGCCGATCAATGCTGCGCTGGACATAGGCCACCCACCGGCCATCCGGACTGAGCTGCGGGTCTTCCACATCGATCAGGCGCAGCAGGTCATCAACTGCGATGGGGCGTTTGGCGCTCATGCCAGTATCTCCAGCTTGCCGACACGGGCAGCGATGCGCTTGCCGGTGATGCCGCTGGCATCCTGTTTCGCCAGTTCGACGAAGGCTTCAGTGATCTCAGCCGGGTCGATCCAGCGGGCGCGTCCGGCCTCGTCATAGTTCTGTTCCGACATCGGCGTATGGATGGCCGCGCCAGGCGTGACGGCGTTGACAGCGATGTTGAACTCGGCTCCTTCCATCGCCAGCGTCTTCATCAGACCCTCGGTGGCATGTTTGGCCGGGCAGTAGGCGATCTCCTTGACGAAGCCGCGTGTGCCGGAGCCAGAGGTGAGCAGGACGATGCTGCCCCCGCCGGCATCGATCATCGGTTTCCAGACGGCTTTGCACAACTGGAAGCCGGCCTGAAGGATGATGTTGGTCTCTTTCTGCCATTGTTCCAGCGTGATCTCCAGCATCGACCGCTGGATGAGCAAGGCGGCATTATGCACCAGGATGCGCGGCGTCCCGCCCCAGGCTAAGGCCGCATCGATGGCGTGCTGGGTATCGCCCGCGTCGCTCAGATCGACCTGGATCGTCAGCGCTTCCGCTCCAGCCGTGCGCAGTTCCGCCGCCAGTTCATCGAGCTTGTCGCCCCGGATGTCCATCAGCGCCAGGCGCATCCCTTCGCGGGCATAGGCTTTGCTGACGGCATGACCCAATCCCTGGGCTGCACCGGTGATGATGGCAAAGGTTCCTCGTAAATCCACAATTTTCCTCGTTTCAAACAATCGTCAATGTGACGAATAGGCCAAAGCCCTTCTTCTGAGAACAGGGTTTTCATCCAGGTGTCTCCCGCAGAGGGGTTATGCGGGCTAGGAAATATCTGGGTAACGGTTTGCGACCCTCATCCCCCCAGCCCCTTCTCCCAGTGGGAGAAGGGGAGCTGTCGGGAACTCATCTTTAAGCCCCTCGCCCGGTGGGAGAGGGGTTTGGGGTGAGGGCTATATGGATCATTACCCGAATTAATTCTTAAAGTGCATCAGCCTCCAGCGGTATCACTCGCACCCCATTAGCGGCGCGGTCCATCGGTTCCTCGCAGGCGCGGATCGAGGAAGTCGCGCATCCAGTCCCCCAGAATGTTGAGCGAGAGTGTGGTGAACATGATCGCCAGGCCGGGGAAGACCGCCAGCCACCACTTGCCGCCCAGTAGTTGTTCACGGCTATCGGCCAGCATTGACCCCCAGGTTGGCACTTGCGGCGGCACCCCCAGACCGAGGAATGACAGCGACGCTTCCGAGAGGATCACGCCGGCGACGTTGAACGATGCGATCACGATCAGCGGGGCGAGGATGTTGGGCAGTATCTCGCGGATCATGATACGCCAGTTGCGCGCCCCGACGGCTCGCAGCGCTTCGACATAATCCTTCTCGCGCTGGGAGATGGTTTGCCCCCGCGCCACGCGGGCATACACCACCCATTGACCGACCCCCAGGATCAGCACCAGATTGATGACGCCCTGCCCCAGCACCACCAGCACCATGATCGCCAGCAGGATGAAGGGGAATGCCAGTTGAATATCGGCGATGCGCATAATCAGGTCATCAATCGGGCCGCCGAAGTAACCGGCGATCAGGCCGAGCAGCGTTCCCACGGTGCCGCCAATCGAGACGGCGATCACGCCGACTGTCAGCGAAATGCGGGCGCCATAGATCAGCCGCGACAACACATCGCGCCCCAGCGAGTCCGTCCCCAGCGGGAAGTTGATGGCACCGTTGCGATCCGGCGTCATGGGCGCGACCAACCGGGCGAATAAGTCCTGCCGGTTAGGGTCTTTGGGGGCGATGTTTGGCCCGAAGAGCGCCAGGAAGATGACCACGCACAGAATGATCAGCGCGATCATGGGATAGCGTTGTTTGACCAGGCTGCGAAGCGCCCGAACGCGGGTGGGGAGCGGCTTGTGGAGCGCCAACGAGGCAGGATTGATCGCGCTCACGCCGCCCAGGACTGCGGTTGGTTCAGATTGCGCCATGTTGCCCCCTAATGCAGCCGGATGCGCGGATCGAGGTAGGCATACAGCACATCCACGATCAGGTTGAGTGTGACGAAGACCAGGGCGAAGAAGACCACCGCCGCCTGGACCACCGGAATATCGCGCTGGCCGATGGCGTTGAACACCAGCCGTCCCACACCCGGCCAGGCAAACACCGATTCGGTGACGATCACACCGCTGAGGAGAAAGCCAAATTCCAGCGCCACGATGGTCACAATGGGGATGAGGGCATTCCGCAGCGCGTGGACGATGATGACCCGGCGTTCGCTCAGACCTTTGGCGCGCGCGGTCGTGACATATTCCTGCGCCAGCACTTCCAGCAGCGCCGAACGCACCAGACGGGCGTTGCGGGCGATGGTGAAGACCGAGATGGTGATGACCGGCAGCACCATATGATGCAGCGCGTCGGGCAGATTGGTCAGCGCGGTGGAGACATCGCCTTGCAGGATGAGTTGCAACACCGGCACATGACCCGATACGGGGAAGACCCGCAGCGTCACCGAGAAGAACAGGATGAGCATGATGCCCAGCCAGAAGCCCGGCATCGATTGACCGAGCATGGCGACCACCATGATGGTGCCATCGACGCGGGTGCCGCGCCGGATAGCCGAGATCAGACCTATTGGGATGGCGATCAGGTTGGAGACGATCAGGGCGGCGAAAGTCAGCTCCAGCGTCGCCGGCAGCCGTTCCAGCACCAGTCCCATCGCCGGCACCCGATTCGCCAGTGAAACCCCCAGATCACCCCGCGCCAGACCGGCGAGAAAGTTAAGGTATTGTTCTGGGAGGGGACGGTCGAGTCCAAGGCGACGGCGCGCTTCGGCCAGTTCTTCCGGGCCGGCCCGTTCGCTGACGTACAGCACCGCCGGATCGCCCGCCAGATAAATCGAGACGAAGGTGAGCAGCGTGACGCCGATGATGACGAGGACGGCCAGCAGAAGGCGCCGGGCAATGTAATACGTCATGCGTTATTCCTCTGTTCCTGAAAGCAGGGGCGGAGTCTTTTCAGACTTATACCCCTGCCATATGGGATGACAACCCCCTCGCCGCGAAGAGGAACACTGACAAGACCAGCGAGAGGGGTACGGCTTAGAACCTATCTTTTGCTGACCTCACCCCCCCGCTACGCAGCCCTCTCCAATGGATTGGAGAGGGGGCGTGGAGCGAGATGGGAGTGAGGTTAAGGGACAGAACCTTACTGCTTGATCTGCACGTTATAGATGGTGAAGAACGTGTCGATGCGCGGCGTGTACTCCAGGCGATTGCTGACCGCTTCCAGCACCGGCGCAAAGTACATCAGCAGCCAGGGCGGATCGTTGTAGAAGATTTCCAGCATCCGCAGTTCAGCGGCGCGCTCGGCTGCCGGATCATCGATGAGCGTCGGCAGCGAAGCTTCGATGGCGAAGAATTCTTCGTTGGTCCAGTCGGTGTAGTTGGTTTCGCCATCCGGGGCGGGGAAGTCGGCCAGGTCATACTGGGCGCTCCAGGCACTGCCGCCGGTGGTGACGATGAATAACGGCCCCAGGTTGTGGGCGATCAACTGCTCGACAAAGGTCGCCTGTTCCAGGAATTCAACCGTCGTCTGCACACCGACATCGCTGAGGAACTGGGCGACGGCCTGGGCCACTTCAGCGCCGACCGCGCCGGGGATGTTACGCGCCTTCAGCACCAGTTCAAAGCGGACGCCGTTCTCGCCACGCGGGTAGCCAGCGGCATCCAGCAGGGCTTCGGCCTGAGCCGGATCATAGGGATAGGGGACGAGATCCGGGTTGTCGTTGGGCGGGTTGACCGGGCCGGTGGCGCGGTCGCATTCGGCTGCCAGCAGTTGGGTGCAGATGGCCGAGACATCCAGCGCGTATTGCAGCGCAACGCGGACTTCAGTCTTCATGATGGCCTCGCCACCCAGCGTGTTGCGATATTCGGCATCCGGGTTCATGCTGAAGCCAACGTAGGCGCGGATGGTGCTGGTATAGCTGACGACGCTGGCGATGCCCGACGCATTGATCGGATCAACCTGGTCGGCACCGATGCCCTTGATGACATCGACATTGCCGGTAATCAGTTCGGCGGTGGCGGTCGACCGTTCGGGGAAGACGCGCCAGACGACTTCATTGACATAGGTCTCGCGCAGCGGGAAATCGGCGACGCGGAAGGTGGTGATATAGTCGCCGGTCACCCATTCGCCGAAGCTGTACGGGCCGCTGCCAATCGGGTTACGAGCAGCTTCGTCAAGCGTCATCTTCTCGTAGGAGTCCTTGCAGTGGATGAATATTTCCGAGATCAGACCCAGACGCAGGCTGGTATTCTGTGGGCCACCGAAGACCAGTGTGACGTTCAGATCATCAACCACTTTGGCTTCGAGGAAGCCGAGCGAGGGGACGACAAAGCCGGCCGAGTTGCCAGTGAAGCCATTGGCCGGGTCGGCCATGCGCGTCCACGAATAGGCCACATCTTCCGCTGTCAGCGCCTCGCCATCATGGCAGGTCAGCCCTTCGTTGAGCGTGAAGGTCCATTCAGTGCCATCTTCGTTGACCGAGTAGGCATTGGCGAGATAGGGGTTGATCGAACCAGTGGCCTGCCCCAGTTCATATAACTGGCCGAACAGGTGCGCCATGATGTTAAAATTGGCGACGCGGGCGGGGTCGAGCGAAACGGGTTCGGCGAAGATGCCGACAACAACCGTGTCCTCATCAGGGGTCGGGGCCTGCGCGCCGACCGACAGCGGCACGAGCGTCAGCGCGGCCAGCAGCGCCAGCAGCGCGATCAGGTGGAACGATTTGCGGATCGTGTGCATGGTGGTCATCTCCAAAACAGAATAAACAAAGACTAACACTCGATGCTTGTAACCGCGCCTGTCACGCCAATAAGCGCCTCCTTTGTCCTTGCCTTACCCGCTGTAAGGGCCACCCGGCAGATGGTGTTATCCATCCGTCGGGTCGTCTGTACAGCGTGTCGGTGCTGAAGTTTTCCTGTAGGGGAGCACGGTTGTGCGCCCTATCCCATATGGCCTGTGTCAATCATGTTGCGTAGGGGCGGTTCGCGAACCGCCCCTACATGCCAATCCGGTTTGACGATGGGAACCGTTTTTCCTGGAATAGCCTACCCCCGGTACTTCGCGATCACCGGACGCATCCGTTCCACCGCTTCGCGCAGTTGGTCGGTGGGTGCCAGCACCGTGACGCGCAGGAAACTATCCCACCCCTGTCCGAAACCCGCGCCAGGGAAGACCAGCACCCGCGCTTCCTGCAACACCAGATACGACAGTTCGGTGGCGTGAATGCCGGTGGAGGAGCTGTTGGGCCAGATGAAGAAGCCACCGCGGGCATCGCCGATGTCGAAGCCCATCTCGCCCAGGCCATTCTTCATGATGGCGCGGCGTTCGTCATAGATGCGGTAGAAATCCTGCACCACCTCGTCCGGGCCAGTGGCAGCGGCGACCGATGCCCACTGCGACACGCTGGCGACCGGGCCAGTGGTCAGCGTCTTGATGGTGGTCATGGCGTCGATCAGGTTGGCCGGGGCAGCCACGAAGCCGACGCGCCAGCCGGTCATGGCATAGGTCTTGGAGAAGCCATCGAGCGTGATGGTGCGTTCGGCCATGCCGGGCAGTGACCCAATCGAGACATGCTTCCAGCCGTCAAAGACGAACCGTCCGTAAATCTCGTCGGAGATGACGATGATGTTGTGGCGGATGGCGACATCCGCGATGGCTTTGGCGCTGGCTTCGGTCAGGATGCCGCCGGTCGGATTGCTGGGGGTGACGATCAGCAGCGCTTTGGTGCGCGGCGTGATGGCGGCTTCGACCGCTTCGGCCCGCAGGTCAAAGGCGTCTTCGGGATAGGTCGGCACCATCACCATCTTGCCACCCGCCCGCAGGATCGAGTCATCATACGAGGTATAGCGCGGGTCTGGCACCAGCACTTCATCGCCGGGGTCGAGCAGCGCCTGCATAATCAGGAAGATGCCCTCCTGCCCGCCAGTGGTTACGATGATGTTGTCGCGCTCGACCGGTAGGCCGTTGCGCGTCCGCAGGTTGTGGGCGATGGCATCGCGCAGTTCCGGCAAACCGGCCACCGGTGTCAATCCAGTGCGCTGGTCGCGCATGGCCTGCTTGGCTGCCTCAACAATGTGCGCTGGCGTATCGAGATCCGGGTCGCCGCGACCGAGCGCGATCACATCCGGGAATTGTTTGGCGAGTTCCATCATGGCGTAGCGCAGCTTGGTGCCATCGCTGGCGACGGCGCGCACCGCCTCCGGGATATTCGGGTTGAGCATCGTCATGATCCAGACCTCAGCAGTTCCAGGGCGGCCCACTGCGACACATTGGTGGTGCAGATGGTCATCGCCTGCTTGAAGGCGCGCAGTTCGTTGTGCTTCTCCGAGCCAACCATCCAGCCCACGCGCCAGCCGGACATGGCCTCATCCAGTTCGTCGATATGGATGGTGCGCGGCAGCAGCGCCGGTCGCGTTGCCGGGTGCAGCGTTGTCACGGAACCGGTCACA
Organism: Anaerolineae bacterium; assembly: GCA_022843385.1. Classification (GTDB taxonomy): domain Bacteria; phylum Chloroflexota; class Anaerolineae; order Aggregatilineales; family Phototrophicaceae; genus CFX2. The sequence continues at coordinate 12,928 of JALHNT010000054.1, forward strand.
TCCCACAGCACATACCAGCCGTTGGCCTCAGCTTTGTTCAGCCAGCTTTCGACATCATCATGCGGCGTCAGATAAAGGACGCTGCCCGCTGGAGCGCTACTGCTGTCGTTCACTACTGCCGCGCCGGTCAGCGCCAGCATGGCTGCGATACGGTCAGCGCTGCCGGGGCAGATGACGGTGGTCTCCGGTTTTGCCAGCACCTGGAGCGCGGAGAATCGTGCTTCGGTCGCGCCGCAGGTGACGGTGACATCATTGGCTTTGTAGGCCAACCCGTAACGCTGGTTGATCTGTTCCGCCAGCAGCCCGCGCAGTTCGGGGATGCCAGGACGGTCGGCATAGTGCGTTTCGCCACGATCCAGCGCGCCGGAGGCAGCCTGAATGACGGCTGACGGAGCATCCGGTTCGGCATCCCCCAGTGGTGGCAAGGCCGTGATGCGCGACAGACGCGCGGCCAGCGGACGGGAAAGGGTATCAAGTGCCATCGGTTCACGACCTCTCAAAAGGGAAAGCGATGCCCAGTTCGCCCGCCAGCTCGCGCAGCCGGTCAAAGACGGCCTCATCCAGCAGCGCCCCATGCTGACGGAAGTGCTGCTCGCGGCGGTATTCCTGTTCGCCCGGAACCAGGATTTCCTCGACGCCGGAGCGTTTCCTGGCCGATTTGCACATGTGGATGAACTCATCCATGCGCCGCTTGAATTCGGCCACCGGCATGAACCACTCAATATCCACTGCGATCAGGGTATGCGACACATCCAGCCGCAGCGGGTTGGAATAGGGCGTGGTGCCGAACCCACCGCCCGCGATCACGCCGGTCAGGACATCGGTCATGAAGGCCAGCCCATAACCCTTGTACTGTCCGATGCCCAGCAGCGCACCGGTCATGGCCGCCGTCGGGTCATCGGTGAAGTCGCCTTCGGGGGTCATGGCCCAGTCCAGCGGCATCTTCTTGCCCTCGCGTTCATACCAGCGCATCATGCCCTTGCCCGCCGTCGTCAGGGCGATGTCGAGCGACACGGCGAATAGGCCGCCGGTCGGGGCGCTGATGCCCCAGGGATTGGTACCGACGACGCCCGATGCCGCGCCCCAGGGAGCCATCTCCGGCCCGGCGTTGGTGAAGGCCACGCCGATGCAGTCGGCCTCCGCTGCGACGCGCGAATGCACCGCCGATGAGCCATAGTGTGTGCTGTTGCGGACGATGACCGTGCCGATGCCGCTGGTCTTCGCTTTTTCGACCGCCAGCATCATCGCCTTCTGACCGACCACCGACCCCAGACCGTTATGGGCATCCACCAGCGCCAGCGCCGGTGACTCCTTGACGATCTCGAAGGGCGCGCCCAGCGTGTAGGCTCCGTCCTTGATGCGCTTGGCATAGCCGGTCAGCCGCGTCACACCCTGCCCCTGACCGGGATGATAATGCAGCTCGGCGATCATCAGGCCGTTGGTGCAGAGTTTGGCCTCCTCGTCGGACATGCCCATCGCCCGGAAGGCATCGTAACAAAATTGTTCCAGTGCCGGCACCGGCACAGCAACCCGTGTGATTTCCATTTAGATCCCCCGAACAGCCTTGTACTGTTCCAATTCTTCAGGCGTATAAACCTGCATCAGTTCGATTTCAATCCCGCCCGTATCTTCGGCCAGGAAGGCAATGAAGCCCTCCGGGTGCGGGTGCTTGCCCGTCACCTTGCACGAGGAACACTCCTTGAGCGTCGCCCCGGCGGCCTGGGCGGTCTCCAGCGCCTCGTCAATGTTTTCGACGGTGTAGCAGATGTGGTGCAGTCCCTCGCCGCCCCGTTCGGCGATCCATTTGGCGAACCGTCCATCCGGGTCCATCGACTGGTTCAGTTGATATTCGACATCGCCGACGTTGAAGATGGCGACGCGCACCCGCGCTTTGGGCGCATCGATCACGCGGGCATCCTTGCCAACGCCGATGAACTGCTGATAGCGACTGAGCGCCTTATCCAGATCACTGACGGCAAAAGCCATATGTTTAATCGTTTGCATGAGGTGTCTTTTCCATTTCTTCCCTGTGTATCGCCATTTGTGAGGGCTTAATCTGGTTCTAGCTGTAAACCTGATTTGGCTTGCCTTGCCCCTCAAGTCCCTTGCCTGATGAAAACAGGCATTTATCCGGTGTCCGGTGCAGAGGGGCTAGCCCCTCTGCTAATCTTTTCTCGAAAGCCCACTAAAGGGGCTGCTTTCGCATACTGTCTTCTTCAGCGCCTTTAGTGCGCTTACCGGTTTCCTGTTAGCTGGGTGGCTTCAGCCCCCAGCCTACAGAGTGAGGTTTACGGCCAAACACTCCGTTTCGTTACTTATAACCGGATCAACTCTTTGATGTTGACGTTATCTGACACCTGCGGAGCGATGCCGCCGGTCGCAGAGGTCATCAGCAGGGTGAGGCCGGGGCCATACCCGGCGCGTGGACTATCGCCCTGGGCCACCACGCCAATGCCAACCGCACCGCGCAGATAGCCGTGTCCCCAACTGCTGTCATATTCGCCCAGTGCGACCACATCGCCCAGCCGCAGCTTATCCAGCCCAGCCGCCGCTACAGCCGCCGGGTCAGCCGTCTGAATGTGGATCGAACCGCCTTCGCTGGCGAGACCTGCGCCCGCCCCCAACAGATGGGGTGGCACGACGCCGACGACCGGCACCGCCAGTTTGCCATCGGATGTGGTGGTCAGTTCCAGCGCGTCGAGCAATTCCGGCGAGCAACTCTTGAGCTTGACCGATGGATGATCGGGGAATTGCAGCCCGACACCTTTGGCGCGGATCACAATTTTGTCGCCAATCGCCATGTTCTCGCGGGTGGCCTGGTCGAAGTGGATGATGACCTGTTCAGAGAAGCGCCCGGATTTGCCGGTGACGGTTCCCTTCGCACCTTTGGCATTGCCGGTCATGACCATGGCCGTGTTGCCAACGCACGAGAGGATGTTCAGACCATTGTTGCCCATCGCATCCTTGACATTCACGGATACGCCGGGATGGATACAGTCGGCCAGCCAGCCATAGGCCGAGTCGCCGACCGAGACGTTATAGACGATGCTGCCCCAGGCCGGCAGCAGGAATGGCACGCCTTCCGAACTCAGCGCATAGGGCGAGGCCGGCAGGCCGGGCATGGATGGCGCGGAGACTTCGCCCATCACGGAAATGCTGATGACTTTATCGGCGTTGGTTTTCACACTCATGAGGCATACGTCCCGATTTTGAAATAGTTGGCAATATTGGCATGGGGGTCGATCCGCCATTCGATCAGTGGTTCGACGCAGGTCATCAACGTCAGGATGCCGGGGCCATGACCGATCATGACCGAATCGCCGTGAATGCACAGGGCAATTGTCACTGCGCCCGGCTTATAACCCCGTCCATAGCGGTGGTCGGCGTCCGGGATGACTACCAGATCGCCCAGCTTCATCTGGTCGATGCCGAGATCGGCCATCAACTGACGATCCCCGCTCATCAAGTCCTGATCGACGAAATCCGGGTTCAGCTCGGCACCGCTGCCCATGATGCGAATCGGCAGCTCCATCGTCACCGGCACGCTGATCTTTCCATTGCCCGTCTCGTAGATCGGGATGGCATTGATGAGTTCCGGGCTGCACTTCTTGAGGGTGATGCCAGGGTAATCGGTGAAGGCCAGCCCACGCCCTTTGGCGCGAATCTGTACGCCGTCGCCGATGCATAGTAATTCGCCCGACTCCGGCGGGAAATCGACCAGCATCCGGGCGTGTTCGCCGGTGACGATGCCTTCCGCGCCCTTCGCCATGCCGCTGGTGACAACCGCTTTGTTGCCAATGCATGTCAGGTAATGCATGGCGTAATCCTTATCCAGTTCCGGGTGCGCGGTCGAGGCACCGGGTTCGAGGTGATCGGCTGCCCAACCGAAGGCGGCATCACCGACGCGCGCATTGTAGATATAGCCCGACATGCCGGGCAGCACGACCGATTGACCATCCGAGTTTGGGATATAGCCGCCGGGGCGCATGGTCGGCTGTGAGACATAGCCAATCACGGCCATTTCGACGAGCTGATCCGCATTGGTGGCAAGTGACATCGATGAGTAAGCTCCTTTTGTGGTGAAAGAACGCACCAGTTGTCGGCCAATTCGAGCAATACCGATGTCGACTGTCGATTGTCGACAGTCTGTTGGTACAATAGGTGGCTGGGTAGAATGGTTTGCTGTGAATTGGTTACGCTATAGATTAAAAGGTGTAGACCATTTCCGCAATAGGTTGACACAAATACAGTTCGCAATCATAGTCAATTGTGGACAAGATTTTTCCCTGATACCTGTTGAGTCGAAACATATTACCCGTGCTATCCTCGCGTATTGACAGGAGAATCCATTTATGACCATTCGCGTCGCCGTCATTGGAGCCAGTTTTGCCCGTGAAGCCTATCTGCCCGCTTTTGCCCAGGTGCCGGATGTCGAAGTGGTGGCACTCGCCAGCGCCCGCCTGGAAAGCGCGCAGTCCGTTGCCGAAAAATTCAGCATCCCCCATGCCTATGCCGACTGGCGCGAGATGCTGGACAAACACGCCGCCGATGTCGTCTGTGTGGTGACGCCGCCGGTCTATCACTGCGAGATGGTGTTGGAAGGGATCAAGCGTGGAGCCCATGTCATGTGCGAGAAGCCAATGGCGATGAACGCCGGTGAATCGCAGCAGATGTTGGAAAGCGCCGAGTCCAACGGGCGGCTGCACATCATGGGGCATGAGCTGCGATTCAACCCTAATCGGCGCAAAATCCGTCAATTGATCGCCGAGGGTGCCCTGGGCGAAATCCGCCACATCAATGTCGTCAATATCAACGGTGGTGGCGACCCGAAATCTCGCCCGGCCTGGCACTGGTGGGCGATGGAGAACATGGGCGGTGGTGTGCTGGGGGCAAATGGTTCGCACCAGATCGATCTGCTGCGCTTCTGGCTGGGCGACATCGGGGCGATCAGCGGGCATGTCGGCACACTGGTCAAGAACCGCATCGGCAAGGATACCGGCGAAGCCTGGACGCCCACCGCCGATGACCAGGTGAACTTCACCGCGACCATGACCAATGGGGCGCTGGCCTCGGTCTTTATCAGCAGCGCCGCCCGCCACACCTTCGGCAATCATGTGCAGATTTACGGCAGCGAAGGGACGCTCTTCCTCTCGAACGATGATGAGAAACTGCGGCTGGTGCGCCCCGGCGAGGAGTTCCAGGACATCAGCGAGACCGACCCCAACGCCAGCCTGCCAGGCGTGGGCAAGGGCATCTGGAATGTGTCGTTTGTGTCGTTGGTGAAGGAATACACCGACGCGATCCGCGAAGGACGTAAGCTCAATTGGGGCGCGACCTTCGCCGATGGACTCAAAACACAGCAGGCGATGGATGCGGTCAAACAATCATGGGCGGAACGGCGCTGGGTTCAGCTTTGATCTGTCCACGCCGCAGTGAGGCGTTCTGTTGGTTTGCTCGTCCCGGTTCATCAGTTTTCGTTTGGCTTGGGCACGACGATGGGCGCGTAGCGGCGGCTGAGTTCGGGTTGCAGCCCGCGCAGCAGCACCAGCTCGCTGATCTCCTACAATCCCTCGCGCACCGAGCCAGCGCGATGACCGGAGACGGTGGCACTATCCGCCTGACGGATCGGATGGGCTCCAGAGGTGAAGCTCGCCTTCACCTCTACCTCAGATCAGGTCAGCGCTCCTCATTCAATACGTTTGGGCTTTTCCGTCACTTCTTCAGTCATGCCGGTGATGATATGCTCAACCGCTTCGATGGTGGTCGTCTTGGGATCAATGTCGTCGGCCACCTTCTTGCCACGCCGTAGCACCACGATGCGGTCAACCACCTGGAACACATGATAGATGTTGTGGGCGATGAAGATGCACGAATGACCGGAGTCGCGGGCATTGCGGACGAAGCGCAGCACCCCCTGGGTTTCTTCGACGCCCAGGTTGTTGGTCGGCTCATCCAAAATAATCAGGTTGCTCTCGAAGTACATGGCGCGGGCAATCGCCACTGCCTGCCGTTCACCGCCCGACAGCGAACTGATGGGCGTGGTCGGCGGGATGTTCTTGCTGATGCCCACCTGCCGCAGCAGCTTGCTGGCAACCTCATTCATCATGCGCTGATCCAACCGGTTGAGCAGACCGATGCCCGTGGTCGGTTCGCGCCCCAGGAACAGGTTGCGGGCAATCGATAACTGCGGCACCAGCGCCGAGTCCTGGTAGATGGTCTCGATACCCTGAGCGATGGCATCGCCGGTGCTGCGAATATCCACTTTCTCGTCATTGATATAGATGCTGCCGCTGTCGGCCTGCAACACACCGGAGAGAATCTTGATGAGGGTCGATTTGCCCGCGCCGTTATCACCCAGCAGCCCGACAATCTCATTGCGGCGCACATTGAAGTGGATGTCGTTGAGCGCCTGGACGCGACCAAAAAATTTGTTGATACCTTCCATTCGGACGAGTTCGTTGCTCATGGTCATGTCCCCGCGTGATGCCGGCGTTCAAGCCAGGAATGCAGCGCCATCATACCCAGGATGATCGCGCCGATGAAAATGTTGTAAGCCAGTCCCGGCACACCGATCAGCACGATGCCGTTGCGCATCAGCCGCAGGATCAGGATGCCCAGCACCGTCCCGATGATCGTCCCGCGCCCGCCGTTCAGAGCCGTGCCGCCGATGACGACCATGGCGATCACTTCCAGCTCATAGCTGGTGCCGCTGTTGGGGTTGGCTGTCGAAACGCGGATCGAACTGGTGATGCCGGCATAGGCCGACATGAGGGCGGTGAGCATGAAGAGCGCAATCTTGGTTGATGAGACGCGCACACCACGCGCCGCTGCCGAGATCGAATTGCCTCCCGAAGCCTGAATCCAGTTACCGGCTTTGGACTGCGTCAGGATATAGCCGAGGATGACGGTGAACAGGATGAACCACAGGATCGATGTATACATGCGAATCGGGCCGATGCTGAACTCGCCTACCAGAATGCTTAACAGTGGCGAATCAGAACTCCAGCGCCCCTGCGGGAAACCGTCGGTGATGTAGAGCGCGGTCCCGCGCACCACCAGCAGCATCCCTAATGTGACCAGGAAGGAGGGGATTTTGAGTTTGGTGACGAACCAGCCATTGGCGAAGCCGATCAGGGCGGCGATGCCCATCGCGATCAGAAAGCCAATCTCCAGACTGGTCACTCCGGCGTTGTAGAGCGTCCACATCACCACCGCCGAGAAGCCGAACACCGACCCCACCGACAGATCGAACTCGCCGGCGGTCATCAGCATGGTCATTGCCAGCGCAATCATGCCCAGCTCCGGCGTGAAGGCCAGCAGGTTGCTAATGTTGGTGACCGAGAGAAAAGCCGGATTGATGAGGGTGAATACAGTGATCAGCAGGACGAGCAGGACGAATGGCCCGAACTCAGGCCGGCCAATGAATCGTTGAAGAAAGGAACGTTGTTCCATAGATGAAGCTACTATTCGCTAGGCGCATGTCGAAATAGAGAAGGGGCGAGGCCGACCGACCGTGACCTCGCCATTGGGTTCATGCAGGGGCGCGCCAGCGACGGTTCAACCGCACGCCCCAGAAGGTACTTATTGGCCCGACAGAATATCGTCGTAAATCTGAGCCGTGTCGGCTTCATACAGCTTGCCGACGATGACATCGAATCCCGGCGGGATGCCACTGGCGGCCATCGCGGCCATCGACAGACCAATGTAGCTGGTCGCCTGTGGGTCTTGCCACTGGGCAGCGTTGACATAACCGGCCAGGACGGCCTGGGTCGTGTCGAGCGAGTTGCCCCAGCCGACCACCGGAATTTCACCGGGGGCGACACCGACCTGGTCGAAGACGCGCTGCACGCTTCCGGTCACCAGATCGCCCAGACCGATGATGGCATCGATACGATCACGGTTAGCGGTCAGGTAATCGCTCATGCGGGTGATGATTTCGGCCTGATCCAGCGTGGCGTCGGTGACTTCCCAGGTGATGCCCAGCGGTTCAAACACGCTGGCGATGCCCTGTTCTTCCTGCACGCCATAGGTCGCGCCAGGGACTTCCACCGGCAGCCAGACGAAATCGCCCGATTCAACCAGGCCGTTATCGACCAGGTATTGTGCCCAATTGCGCCCGAACACGACATTATCACCGCCAACATAGGCATCAAAATCAACCGCATCATCTGGGGTATTGATGTTGATAACCGGGATGCCGGCCGCTTTGGCTTCGGCCACCACTTCGATCAGGCTGCCGGGGTCAGGGCTGCTGGTGACGATACCATCGGCACCGGCGGCAATCGCGGCACGAATGGCTTCCTGGTGCGACGGCACATCGCCGCTGTGGAAGGAGGTGCGAACTTCATTGCCGGTGTCGGCGGCCCACTGTTCGGCGCCCGCCAGGAAGTACGTCCACACCGGATCAGCCGGGGAACCGTGCGACACCCAGTAGAAAACTTTTCCGGATTGAGCCATGCCGGCCAGGGGGATCGACAGCATCAGCGCTGCCACCAGCGTCAGAACGAACAACGCAATTTTCTTGAACATACTCATTCCTCTTTTCAAGACTATTTCGACAGATTGGTTTGTTGATAAGGAGAAGATTCCATGGTGACTTCCCAGCTATCCAGTCAACGCTTCACAATCCAGCGTGGAGGTGATGTCGGGAATCTGTCGCCGCTCCCTTCTGCTCGGGGCTGAGCATGAGTGAAATGTGCGTACATTCGGTTATTATAGCCAGCGTTGGGGGGGGCGTCAAATTTTGGCGACGGCATAGAGGACAAATGAATGGAGCTGAATTTCACCATTCTAGAGAATGTAATCAAGTTCTCCATTCTATTTTGAGTGCATTTGCTATCATTTCTTCGTGATCTGCCTTTGTTCGCCCAATGCCAAAGCTGTTGGAATATCCGATCAAGCCAGATGAGGCTTGCATAATTGCCTTTCGTTTAGGTATGAGGCGAAAAAACGCAAACAACTCATAGGCAGGAATAGTCCATATTGATGCCCGAAGTTGCGAGGCAAGCTTACGAACAGTCTTCCTCGCTTCGTCAACTTCCTCTTGTGAAGATATGCTACTATCGACGTTAGCAAAATACGTAAGCACAAACGATACCTCCCCAATTAGTCGGCGCTGCTCCTGAATTGGGGCAAGAATAAAATTCTGTACAAATTGACCTATCACATAAACCACAACAGCAAAAAAGGCAGTAAGTGCGGCTTTCTCTGCATCACCCATTGTTGTTATCCGTCAACTATCCTCGGATTTGCGTGTATTATAATCCGAGTTAAGAAATGTCAATGAGTTGCGCACACAACTTGGCTATGGTATTGTTTGCGCAATCGATTGCATAAGGTGAGTATACTCGTGCAACGCTTCACTCCGCAACCGATTGCCAAATAGATTTCCGGGTTGGTTTTGAAGGAACAAAAAGATGTTAACTGCCGCTGTGGTTGGAACCGGTTTTATTGGGCCAGTCCATGCCGAAGCGCTGAAGCGGGCTGGCGTTGCGGTTCGCGGGATACTGGGATCCTCCCCAGAGAAGAGCCAGGCGGCGGCACAGGCGCTGCGGCTGCCAGTGGCCTACGACAGCTACGAGGCGCTGCTGGCCGACTCTCAGGTACACGCCGTTCACATCACCACCCCCAACAAGGATCATCTGGATATGACGCGCCGGGCGCTTCAGGCCGGTAAGCACGTCATCTGCGAGAAACCGCTGGCGATGACCAGCGCCGAAACTGCCGAGCTGGTCAGGCTGGCACACGCTCATCCCCATCTGGTGACGGCGGTCAATTACAATATCCGCTTCTACCCCCTCATCCATCATGCCCGTGATCTGGTGCGCAGCGGCGAAATCGGCGAGGTGTTCGCCATTCGCGGCGGCTACATTCAGGATTGGCTGCTGTTCGATACCGACTGGAACTGGCGGCTGGTGCCGAGCGAAGGCGGCAGTTTGCGCGCCATCGGTGACATCGGCACCCACTGGATGGACCTGACCAGCTTCGTCAGCGGCCTGAAGATCGAGTCGTTGCTGGCCGATCTGGCGACCTTCATCCCCCGGCGCAAGAAACCACGTCAGGCGGTGGCAACATTCAAAGGCAAGGAGCAAAGCGGCCCGGTCGAATATGACCTGGTGGATATTCAGACCGAGGACTGGGGATCGGTGCTGTTCCGCTATGATGGCGGGGCGCGCGGGTCGATGAATGTGTCGCAGGTCAGCGCCGGGCGTAAGAACCTGTTGAGTTTTGAACTCTCCGGCTCAAAAGCCTCGCTCGCCTGGAACTCAGAAAATCCCAACGAATTATGGCTGGGCTATCGCGATCGTCCCAACGGGTTGGTCATCAAGGACCCGTCGCTGATGAGCGACGCGGCGCGTGGCATCACCAGCCAGCCCGGCGGTCATGCCGAGGGATTCCCCGACACCTTCAAGCAGCTTTACCGGCTGGTCTACGGCTACATCGAAGCCGGCGACTATAGCGCACCCCGGCCTTTCCCCACCTTCGAGGATGGACATGATGAGCTGATCCTGTGCGAAGCGATTGCCGCCAGCCACGCCGAGCAGCGCTGGATCACCGTGAAATAGACGATTCTGAAAAAGGAGTTTGCCATGCAGCTTGGATATGTGACCGCCATCCTGCCGGACTGGACGCTGGAACAGCATATGCAGTTCGCGGCGAAGAATGGCTTCGACTCACTCGAAGTGATGTGCTGGCCGGTGGGCAAAGCCGAGCGCCGCTATGCCGGTGTCACCCATATCGACGTGAACAACTTCGGCAAGGCCGAGGCCGAGCGCGTCAAAGGGTTGGTGAGCCAGTACAACGTCGGCATCTCCAGCCTGGGCTACTACCCCAATCCGCTCACCCCCAACGCTGAAGAACGCCAGACCTACATCGAGCATATCAGGAAGGTCATCGCCGCCTCGGCGCTGCTCGGCATCAACACCATGACCACTTTCGTCGGGCGCGACCCGGCGCGTTCGATAGAGGATCAGTGGGGCGACTTCGAAGCCGTCTGGAAGCCGATCATCAGCTTTGCCGAGTCGCAGGGCGTGAAAGTTGGCATCGAAAACTGCCCGATGCTGTTCTCGCTCGATGAATGGCCGGGGGGCAAGAATCTGGCGATCTCGCCCGAAGTCTGGCGGCGCATGTTCGCCAGCATCCCCAGCCCCCACTTCGGCCTGAACTTCGACCCGTCGCATCTGATCTGGCAGCACATCGATTATGTGCGCTGCATCCATGAGTTCAGTTCGCGCTTCGTCCATGTCCATGCCAAAGACACCAAGATCGATACCGACCTGCTGTATCAGCGCGGCATCATGGGGCTGAAGTGGCATCGTCCCAAGCTGCCAGGGCTGGGCGATGTCGATTGGGGTGCGTTCTTCTCGGCACTGACCGATGTCGGTTACAAGGGCGCAGTGGCAATTGAGGTGGAAGACCGGGCCTACGAAGGATCACAGGCTGATCTGGAACGCTCGATCATCCAGTCCAGACGCCATCTGGAACAGTTCATGCGCTGAATCTCATTACATTGAGGCGCAATTCGAGCCGGTGTTGTTTTTCTCCCCTCGCCCTGTGGGAGAGGGGGCGGGGGTGAGGGCAAATACGCGGTTCATTTGAGGTCTGCTTGACTAGCCCGACATCTGCGTGGTGGTGTATTCGTACTTGTCGGCGCGATAAGCGGTGACGCTGGACTCGATGATTTCCCCGCTGTCGAGCGTCGCGTAAGTCGTCACCACCAGCAGCGGGGCGTGCGCTTCAATCCGCAGCAGATGAGCCTGCCGTTTATCAGCCGCGACGGCGCTGATGGTGTGGGTGATGGTGGTGATGACCAGGTGATAGGTGTTGGAGAGGACTTCGTAGAGCGAATGGACGCCGAAATCCATCTGTTCCAGGCCGGGACAGCGCTCCAGCATGACGAAGGCGCGCTGCAAGCCCAGCGGCTCATCATTGCCCAACCGCAGCCGTTCCAGGATCAGGCACGGCTTGCCGATCAGATCGCTCAGGGCGCGCGGATCGCCGGCCTGCACCGTCCGAATCTCTTGCGCCAGCACGACAGAACGGGCCTGCAAGCCCATCGCCGCCATCTGGTGAGTGAAGCTGCGCGCCAGCGAGAACTGCCGCCGGTCTTCGCGGGGCTGGACAACAGTGCCGTGTCCGGCTTTGCGGACGATCAGATGGTCATTCACCAGCCGGCTGAGGGCGGTGCGGATGGTATGCCGTCCCACGCCATAGGCTTCGGCCAGATCATGCTCGGTCGGCAGCAGGTCACCGGCCATGACGCGATCACTGTTGAGCAGGGCGCGCAGATCGGCCTCAACCTGATAATACAGCGGGATCGGGCTGCGGGTATCAATCGGGGTAATTTTGAGGTCAAGGAGCTGTATCTGGCGACCCGACATGAATTTGACTCGATCAGTGCGGCTCGTTAAAATGTGCGGACATACGGAACTTTGCGATCAATTGTAGTGCAAAGTGACGATGTTGACAAATAAGTTATCATGTGGAGGAAAATATGCGGAAGAGACTCTTGTTGGCAGCCCTGTTGATTGCGGCGCTGGCGGCGTTCAGCCTGACGGCTTATGCCCAGGACGAGCAGACGTTCACCATCGGCATCTCGAACAGCTTCGTCGGCAGCGAGTGGCGCACCCAGATGATCCAGAACTTCGAGGATACGGCTGCCGAGCTTTCGGAGAATGCCGACCTGGGCGTGGAAATTGAACTGGTAATCGAGAGCGAAGACACCGACGCGGCCGGTCAGGAACAGCAGATTCAGAACCTCATCAATCGTGGTGTGGACGCCATCATCGTCAACCCCGGCGATGCCGAGGCGCTGCGCCTGAGCCTGGAAGATGCGGCTGCGGCCGGCATCGTGGTCGTTTCGATTGACCAGGAAATCGACGGCGAAGGCATCGTCAACGTCGTCATCGACCAGACCGAATGGGCGCGCATCAGCATCCGCTGGCTGGCTGAATCGCTGGGCGGCGAGGGCGACATCGTCCTCATCGAAGGTTTCGTCGGTCACCCAGCCAACACCGCCCGCATGAACGGTGTCGAAGAAGTGCTGGCCGAATACCCGGATATCACTGTGGTCGGTCGCGAGACCGGTAGCTGGGATCAGGCGACGGGTCAGCAGGTGATGAGTGACTTCCTGGCTTCGCTGCCGAACATCGACGGCGTCTGGACGCAGGACGGCATGGCGACCGGTGTGTTGACTGCCATTCGCACCGCCAACCCCGATGAGTGGCCGCTCTCGACCGGTGAAGCCCGCGCCAGCTATGTCCAGCAGTGGGCCGAAATTCTGGAAGAGAACCCTGATTACCGCACCATCGGCGTGGTCAACCCGCCGGGCGTCGCCACCAGCGGTCTGCTGGTCGCCACCCAACTGCTGCTGGGTCGCGAGATTGACCCGGAACAACTGGGCGGCCCGTATGGCAACACCCTCTACGTCCCCATCCCCTACGTCGTCCTGAATGAAGAGTGGACGTATGTCGATATGGAAGGCGAAGAGACCGTTCTGCCCAACAACTTCGAAGAAATCTTTGAAGAAGTGAAGGATCTGCCGGAAAGCTATACGCTGGATGGCGAACTGACGCTCGAAGAAGTCGAAGCCTTCTTCCTGCCGGCGATGTAGTGACAAACCAGACGCCGGTTCATTGAGCCGGTTGTGATGGAACGGTAAGGGCGATTCGCGAATCGCCCTTAACCAACTGGCGATCCACCGGGTCTCAGACATCAAGATAATGTGCTGAGGGTTTATAAAGGTTAAAAATTAAATCAGGTAATGATCCCTATAGCCCTCACCCCAAACCCCTCTCCCACCGGGCGAGGGGCTTCAAGACGAATTCCTAACCGCTCCCCTTCTCCCAGTGGGAGAAGGGGCTGGGGGGATGAGGGCTGCAAACGGCATCAGACGCCGTAAACCGTTACCTGAATATTTTCTTAACCGGCTTCAGCCCTCAGCGATAGGCAATCGGCTTGTCGTGATACGCGAGATCTGTTGGGTCTCCCCCTGCCGGGATGACGCTTCTTTCTGGAAACCCATTGCTGATGAAAGCCTTTACCCTTCATGCGGAACAGGTCGTCAAAACCTATGGCGGCGTCGTAGCCCTGGCCGATGGCAACCTGACGGTGCAGTCGGGTGAGGTGATGGCGCTGCTGGGGGCGAATGGCAGCGGCAAAAGCACCCTCAGCAAAATCCTGACCGGCGTCATTTCGCCCAACAAGGGACGAGTGCTGATCGATGGCAAAGCGGTGACCTTTGGTGCGCCGGATGACGCCCGCCGGATCGGCATCAGCGCGGTGTATCAGGAACTCAGCCTGATCCCTGATCTCACCGTGGCGGAGAATATCTGGCTGGCGCACGAGCCGCTGCGGGCTGGATTCGTCAACCGCCGCGAGATGCGCAACCGCACCCAATCCCTGCTCGACCTGTTTAAGGGGATGGTCAAACCCAACCTGACCCCCGATGTGACGATTGCCGGCCTGACGCCGGATGAGCGCCAGATCGTCGAAATCCTCAAAGCTCTGAGCTTCGACCCCCGCCTGATGATCCTCGACGAAGCCACCGCCAGCCTCGACAGCCAGCAGGTCAACCGCCTGTTCGAGCTGGTGCGCGGCTGGAAAAGCCAGGGCATGGCGGTCGTGTTCGTCTCGCACCGCATGGAAGAGATCTTCCGCATCGCCGACAAAGCCACCGTGCTGCGCAATGGCCGCACCGTCGGCGAACGCGACATCGCCGCCACCCATGAGCGCGAACTGGTTGATCTGATGATCGAAGGGGCGGCCGTGTTGCAGCGGGAACGCGCCCCGGACGGACGAACCGATCAGCCGGTACGATTGTCGCTTGAGAATCTAAAGACCGATACGCTCAAGGGCGTCTCGCTCCAGGTGCATGATGGCGAACTGCTCGGCCTCGGCGGCTTGCAGGGACAGGGACAATCTGATCTGTTGATGGCGGTTTTCGGCGCGATTCGCTCCAGCGGCGCGATCACCCTCTCCGGTCAAAAACAGCACTTCAGCCATCCCCGGCAGGCGATGAAAGCCGATGTGGCGCTGGTTCCCGGTGATCGGGGCAGCGAAGGGTTGCTGCTGATCCGCTCGATTCTGGAGAACCTGATGCTGGCCTCGTGGAACACCTATGGCACGCCGATCCGCATGAATCAGGCGCGGCAGGATGGGACGCGGGTGGCCGATGAAATGCGGTTGATCCGGTCTTCGCTCGATGCGCCGGTGAGCAGCCTGAGCGGTGGCAACGCCCAGAAGGTGGTCATCGGCAAGTGGCTGCTGCGCTCGCCCAAACTGCTGCTGTTGAACGACCCGACCAAAGGCATTGATGTCGGCGCGAAAGCCGAGTTCTATCACCTGCTCAAACAACTGCGCGATGCTGGCACGGCTATCCTCTTCTACAGCAGCGATGACGACGAACTGCTGGGTCTGTGCAATCGGGTGCTGGTGCTGCACGATGGACAGGTCAGCGCAGAACTGCACGGCGCGGAACTGACGCGCGAGAAACTGGTTGCGGCCAGCATGGGAGCGGCCTGATGATGCGCAAACTCGGCGGACTGCTGAACCGCAATCCTTATCTGCTGTCGCTGCTGCTGCTGCTCCTGATGATCGTCATCAACCGCGCCTTGCAGGACAACCTGTTCGAGATCGGCCCGCTGAACGGCAACCTGCGCGTCTTCACCCCGGCCATCCTGCTGGCGGTGGGGCAGACGTTTGTGATCATCGCCGGCGGGGTTGATCTCTCGGTTGGCTCAATCCTGTCGATGACCAACGCCATCCTGGCAACCCAGATCACCCAGGATGCCACGCCCGATCGGGTGGTGTTCGCGCTGCTGCTGGCCTTCGGCGCGGGACTGCTAGCCGGTGCCCTCAACGGACTGGGGGTGACGCTGCTGCGCTTGCAGCCGATTGTGACCACCTACGCCACCAGCTTCATCTTCGCCGGCGTGGCGCTCTACATTCTGCCGGAGCCGGGCGGACGGCTGCCGCGCGAGATGACCACGTTCTGGCGCAATCCACTGGAGGTGACGCCGGAGTTCCAGATTCCCATGTCGATCTTCGTCTTCATCCTGTTGATCCTGTTCTGGATCGTCCTGAGCAACACGCGCTACCGGCAAAATCTGTTCGCCACCGGCAGCAAGATCGAGGCGGCCTATGCCACCGGCGTCCGCGTCAACCGGGTTAAGTTCACCACCTATCTGCTCTCAGCCACCTTCGCCACGCTGGCGGCGCTGGCGCTGACGCTCGGCACCGGCACCGGCAACCCCCGCGCTGGCGACCAGATGACGCTGCCGAGCGTGGTAGCCGTCGTGCTGGGTGGAACGCGGCTTTCCGGCGGGCAGGGCAACATCATCGGCTCGATCATCGGCGCGGTCATCCTGGGCATCATTGGTAACATCATCTCCTTCGCCAACATCGACTCCTGGGTGCGCCCGCTGGTCGATGCGCTCATCATCATCGCCGCGCTGGCGATCCCCGGCATCATCACTCTGGCGCGGAGGCTGCTGCGATGACATCCTTCCTCAACCGCATTCGTCCTTACTTTCCACCGCCGTTGGTGGCGCTGCTGCTGGCAATCGGCCTGTTTCTCATCGGCGGAGTGCTGGCCCCTGGTTTCGCCAACACCGACCAGGCGGTCAACATCGTGCGTCTGGCGGCCTTCCTCGGCATCATCGCTGCCGGGCAAACCCTGGTCATCATCAGCGGTGGCGAGGGGATTGATCTCTCCAGCGGCGCGCTGGTGACGCTGGGCGCGATCCTGACGTACCGGCTGACGGGCGGCGACGACTCGCTGATCCTGCCAGCGCTGGCGGTGGTGCTGCTGGTCGGGGCGGGGATCGGCCTGCTCAACGGGCTGGGCATCGCCTGGCTGGGGATGCCGCCGCTGGTCATCACGCTGGGCGTGGCCGGGGTGGTGACCGGGCTGGTCTATTTCTACACGCGCGGCGAACTGATCGGCAAGACTCCGCCAGCGATGGGACGGCTGCTGTCGCAATCGCTCA
The DNA here is from genome assembly GCA_022843385.1 of Anaerolineae bacterium. Lineage (GTDB taxonomy): Bacteria > Chloroflexota > Anaerolineae > Aggregatilineales > Phototrophicaceae > CFX2. The sequence continues at coordinate 29,916 of JALHNT010000054.1, forward strand.
TCGGCCCGATTCCCGGCGTCATCTTCCTGTGGCTGATCGTCGGCGTGGCGATGTGGCTGCTGTTGGAGCGCACTGGGTTTGGCAAGCAGTTGTTCGCCATCGGCATCAACCGGACGGCGGCGCGCTTGAGCGGTGTGCGCGTGACGCTCATCGTGATCCTGACTTATGTCGTCAGCGGGGCGCTGGCGGCCTTCGGTGGTTTTGTGCTGCTGGGTTTCACCCAGACGGTTTTCCTCAACCTCGGCCAGCCGTATCTGTTCCCCTCCATCGCGGCGGTTGTGGTCGGTGGGACGGTGCTGGCCGGTGGCAAGGGGAGCTACTGGGGGACGATGGCCGGGGCGCTGGTGCTTCAGGTGATCGACTCGCTGCTGATCGCGCTGCGGGTAGAAGAAGCCTTCCAGCTCATCATCCTGGGGGTCATCCTGCTGGTGCTGCTGACGATGTATGGCCGCCAGCGCAGCGTCCGGCAGTAGGGCGCACACCATCGCGCCCCTACAACCCTCTCGTTTCGTTTTCGGCGCTCCACCAGACACGAAACATTCACAGCCGGGGCATGTCAGTTGGGGCGAACTGTGCTATATTTCGCGCAGCATTTTCATGAAGCATCAACCAGGCGATTATGACCCAACTCACGGCCTTGACCATCACTGAGGCGCTCAAGCTGCTGCGCGCCCGACAACTCTCCGCCCTGGAACTGACCAACGCCTACCTGGAACGCATCGAGCGGCTCAACCCCCAGGTGCAGGCCTATCTGACGGTCACGGCTGACGTGGCGCGGCAGCAGGCACAGGCGGCTGACCAGGCGCGGGCGAACGGCGCGGATGACCCGCTGCTGGGGATTCCGCTGGCGATCAAGGATGTGCTGTCCACCCGCGATGTCGAGACTACCTGCGGCTCGAAAATTCTGAAGGGCTACCAACCGCTGTTCGATGCCACCAGCGTCAACCGGCTGAAGCAGGCCGGGGGCATCGTGTTGGGCAAGGCCAACTGCGACGAGTTCGCCATGGGATCATCCACCGAGAATTCGGCCTATACCACCACGCGCAACCCCTGGAATCTGGAACGGGTTCCCGGTGGGAGTAGCGGGGGCAGCGCTGCAGCCGTCAGCGCCGGATTGGCCGCCGGGGCGCTGGGGACCGACACGGGCGGCAGCATTCGTCAGCCGGGTGCTTTCTGTGCGCTGGCGGCGCTCAAGCCGAGTTACGGCCGCGTCTCACGTTATGGATTGGTGGCATTCGGATCATCGCTGGATTGTGCCGGGCCGCTGGCGCGGACGGTGGAAGACGCGGCGCGGCTGCTCCAGGCCATCGCTGGACACGATCCACTGGACTCGACCAGCATGAACCTGCCGGTGCCGGATTACGTCGCCGGGCTGACGGGCGAGGTCAAGGGGCTGCGGATCGGTGTGCCGGAGCAGTATTTCATCGACGGGATGCAGGCCGAGATCGAGGGCGCGGTGCGGGCGGCGCTGAGTCATCTGGAAGGGATGGGCGCGACGCTGGTGCCGATCAGCCTGCCCCACACTGAATACAGCCTGCCGGTCTATTACATCATCGCCCCGGCCGAGGCCAGCACCAACCTGGCCCGTTACGACGGCATCCGCTTTGGCCCGAAGATCGACAAGGGCGATATGTGGCCGACCTACAAAGCCACGCGCGGTCAGGGCTTCGGCGCGGAAGTCAAGCGGCGCATCATGCTCGGCACTTATGCCCTCTCCGCTGGCTACTACGATGCCTACTACGGCAAGGCGCAGGCCGTCCGCACCCTCATCAAGCAGGATTTTGACCAGGCGTTTGCCCAGGTGGATGTCATCATCGCGCCGACCACGCCCAGCACCGCCTTCCGCATCGGCGATAACACCAGCGATCCGCTCAAGATGTACCTGGAAGATGTGTTCACCCTGCCGGCCAGCCTGGCGGGCATCTGCGGCCTGAATGTGCCGTGCGGCTTCGACCAGCAGGGCTTACCCATCGGGATGCAGATCCTCGGCAAAGCCTTCAGCGAGGAGGTGGTGCTGCGCGTCGGTCATGCCTACGAGCAGTCCACCGCGTGGCACCAGCGCCAGCCAGCGCTGGGGTGAGATCGGCTGGCAGGGGCGATTCGCGAATCGCCCCTACGGAAGAAAATCGGTGATTACGAAGCCGCCGGGCGCGACGCCAGCAGCAGTTCCATGCTGCCCGATTGCACCGTCTTGCCCTCCTGATTGAGAATGCGTATCTCAGCCGTGATGATGCCCCCGCCCAGCCGCTTCATCTCCTTCTTCTCGGCGATGGTCAGGCGGACGTGGATGGTATCGCCGATGAAGACCGGCAGGCTGAACTTCATCTCCAGCCCACGAAAAGCCAGCACCGTGCGCTCCATAAAGCCCAACTGATACAACTGCCCGACGGCATAGCTGAGGGTGAGCATCCCATGCGCCACCCGCTGCTTCATCGGGTGATCCTTCATGTACTCGACGTTGGTGTGCATCGGGTTGTAGTCGCCGGTCAGGGCGGCGAACTGCACGATGTCGGCTTCAGTGACGGTGCGCCCGCGCGTGACCATCGTCTGTCCGGTTTCAATGTCCTCAAAGTAGTAGCCCAGCGGGCCATTTTCGGTGTAACGCATGTTCTATCCATTCGCTGAATCGATACCCTTCCACCTTACCGCAAGCCATCGCCCGACGCAATGGTATTTGCCCGGCCAGCCACGAAGTTGTGAGGGGACGGTTCTGAAAAGCAGTCTGAAAGGGTGAGTCGGGTGATGATATGGCTTCGAGTATCAAGTACCTGCAATTGGGCGGAGCCGGCCACCATTTGCTCTGTGGCGGATTCATACGGTATTGTTCCGCCAGATACCGATCATTTCGGAGTCTGGCTGTGCTGACCTTCAGGCTGCTGGAGGTGGAAGCCACAGCGGTATCCGATCTATACACATCCTGGGAAAGAAGAACCCGCATGCGAATTATCCTCCAGAGAGTGACACACGGCAGCGTGACGGTTGACCAGCAGATCGTCGGGTCAATCGAGCGCGGTTTTGTGGCGCTAGTGGGTGTCACGCACGATGATACGCCTGCCGAGGCGGAATTGCTGGCGCGCAAAACTGCCCATCTGCGTGTGTTCGAAGATGCCGAGGGCAAGATGAACCTGTCGGCGCTGGAGGTAGGCGGCGGGGTGCTGGTCATCTCGCAGTTCACGCTGTATGCCGATGCGCGCAAAGGACGCCGCCCCTCTTTCACCGATGCCGCCCGCCCAGAGACCGCCGCGCCGCTAGTCGAACACTATGCTGCACGCTTGCGAGCCGAGGGCATCCAGCGAGTGGAGACCGGAGTATTCGGGGCGATGATGCAGGTGGAAATTCACAACGATGGCCCGGTGACCATCATCCTCGACTCAGCCGATATGAGCCAGACGTGAATCAAAACAGGGACACCCATCGGGCATCCCTGTTGGTGAACTAAGAAACCTCACCCCCCAGCCCCCTCTCCAACGCATTGGAGAGGGGGAGTCGAATGTAGTGAGATGGGGGTGAGGTTTATGGATGAATTTATTCCATGTCCATGCTGGTCGCGGCCAGCGCTACCTGGGGATTGGTGGGGGTGCCAACTGCCGCCACGAAGTAATTCATGTTGGCTTCCAGCGCCGTACCTGCCAAATCGAGGATGATGGGGAAGTCAGAGTCGGTCGGGCGAACCGTCAGATCATAGCTGCCAGCCGGGACGGTGAGGGTGAACACGCCGTCATTGCTGCCGAGCGAACCGGGGAAGGCCAGACCCTGAATGATTGTGGCTGCACCGGCACGGACATCAACCACTGGTGCGCCATCGATAGCATGGAGGACAGTGACCCGCGCCTGTCCATCCGGGATGGGGCTGAAGTCTTCGGCGATGATGATCGGCTTCAGCGAACCTTTGCCGCGCTCGAATGTACCCACTGCCGCAATTGTCAGCCAGGCACCACCGGGCAGATCAAAATCGGCCGGGCCGATGATGGCTGAAGCAATCGTCAGACCGGCTGGCACGACGGCCAGGTTGTAGCTGTCGGCGGGCAGTTCAATCCAGTCGGTGATCTGGGGGAATTCCAGACCCGCAATAGCGCTGGCTTCGCCGTTGACCCAGATGTCCACTGCTGGAGCATCAGGCGAGAAATGGGCCACGCGGATATGAACAGTGTCGCCCGATGCCTCAGCCGGCGCTTCAGCCGGAGCAGCCGCTTCGCCTTCCGGCGGGAGCAGCACGGTATCGATGACGTGGATGATGCCGTTGGAGGCCACAATATCGCTGGCGACGAAGCCGACTTCGCCATTGAGCGTCAGGCGGCCATCAGTACGAGTGACTTCAATCGCCGCCCCTTGAACAGTGGTCAGCGATTCGGAGGCCGAGACCTGCCCGACGAAAACGCGACCTGGCACGACATGATAGGTCAGGATGCTGGTGAGCATTTCCTGATCGGCCAGCACCGCATCAATCGTCTCCTGCCCCAGCTTCTCAAAGGCTGCATTGGTAGGAGCAAAGACGGTGAAAGGCCCTTCACCGCTCAGGGTCTCGACCAGACCCGCCGCTTCAACGGCAGCCACCAGGGTAGAAAAATCTGGATTGCCAGCGGCAATCTCGACGATGGTTTGATCCTGAGCCAGTGTAGGCCCAACAGCCAGCGCCAGCAGCGCCAGCGCGGCGACCAGCAACAATAACTTACGCATAGGTTTCCTCTTTCAAGTGTAAAGGATGTTTAATACCCCTTGATTGAGGTTTAACAATTCGACATGAGATAACAAATAGGCTTTCATGAAGAATTCATGAATACCGGAATCAAAAAAGACCGGAATCATTCCGGTCTCTTGTAACTCTAGCAGGATCGTCTACTGGCGGGTGGGGATGACCACAACCTGGGGTTCAGCCGGGGTGCCAACCGCTGCGACGAAGTAATTGGTGCCGGCCACCAGGATCGTGTCGGGCAGGTCGAACAGGCGGAACTGCTCCAGCCGTTCGGCGGTCAGGAAGACTTCGAGATCGTAGATGCCAGCGGGGACGTTGAGCGTCTGCGCGCCATCATTGGCACCCAACGCACCGGGGAACGCCAGCACCTCAATCACCGCGCTGCCACCGGCCAGGACATCCACCGGCTGGGCGCCTTCGATGCCATGGAACACGGTGACGCGGGTTTCACCTTCTGCCATCTCGCTGTAATCTTCAGCAACAATCGCTGGCTTCAATGTACCCTCTTCCAGCGAGCCAACGGCTGCAATCGTCAGCCAGGCATCGGCGGGCAGATCAAAGGACGCCGGGCCAATCGCCGGGGCAGTGTCGCCAGCCGCTGTCACTGCCAGTTGGTAGGTACCGGGTTCCAGGGTGATCCAGCCGGTGACATTGGGGAAGGCCAGCCCCTGAACATCGGACAGGCTGCCATTGATATAAACATCAACAGCCGGGGTATCGGGCGAGAAATGGGCGACGCGGATGTGCACCACTGGCTCATCCTGAGCCGCAACTGGCACCAGCGCCAGCAGCGCCAGCACAATAGTCAACCATACAATTTTGCGCATGAGTATCCTCTTTCGCTTGTGATTCATTCGAAGGTGAGGATACGTTAACGATTGGTTGTTAAATGCAGGCTAACTGATTGTGAAGGGTTATGATGGCTTCATTTAACGTTCGCCATTGGCCGACGAGTCGTTCAGATTGCCGCTGACAGCATAAATGAGGACTCCGAATGAGGCGATGACAAAACTGCCAATGATGCCGACGGCCTGCAAAAAGCCGAACAGGGGTTCCTCGCTGAAGGCGCGCAGATGTGACCCAAAACCGACCACATCCGCCATGCCGCTCATCGAGGCGAACAGCAGCCCTGTGAGCGCCAGCCGCACGCCGATCTGCTGCGCCAGGTTAGCCGATCTGCCAACGTAGAAAGTGAACTTGACATAGATCAGCGCACCTGTGATGAGCAGAAAAAAGCCAAACAGCACCGTGACGATCTGCATCACACCGATGCCGCTGGCTGGGCGCAGGCCGGTCACACCGGGGAACAGCCCCATGAAGGTGAGGACTGTCCCCAGCGCTCCCAGCGCGATGCCAAATTGGGCTACCCGTTCCATGCTATCGCCCCTTCATGCTGGCAGCGCCCGGCGCAGTTGGCGCAACATATTGCCACCCATCACCGCTTCTACGTCCGCTGGACTGTAACCGCGCGTAGACAGCAGCGTCCCGATCTTGCTGAGATCGGTCACGGTATCGAGGCCATCCGGGATGCTCTCCATGCCGAAACCACCGTCAAAGTCTGAGCCGATCCCAACATGGGCGGCGCTGCCGGTCAACTGGCAGACGTAATCCACTGCGTCGGCCACCACCGATAAGGGGACATCAGTCTTGCGGTCGCCGCTGGACCAGGTGTCGCTGAGGAATCGGTTGTAGAGGACGATTCCCATCACGCCTTCCCGTTCCGCCAACTGACGGATAATGGCGTCGGTCAGGTGGCGATCCGTATTGCGAAACTTACGTGGGTTGCTGTGGCTGGCGATGATGACGCCGGGGTAAACATCCAGCGCTTGCAGACAGGCTTTCTCGGCCATATGCGACAGGTCGAGGATGGCGTTGAAGCTCGCCATCACCTCCAGCAGTTCATAACCCAGCGCGGTCAATGGGCCAGGCTGCCCCGTGCCACCGCTGTAACGGGTGGCTTCCCAGGCCGGGCCGACGATGCGGACGCCGCGTTCATACCATTCTTCGAACTGGCGTGGTTCGATGATTGGGTCGGCATTCTCCATCAGGCAGACCAACCCTTGCTTATGGTCAGCAATGTCGGTTCCGGCGGCCCACGAGGCGATGACCGCATCCAGATCAGTAGCCGTGCGGATCAGGCGAACTTTGTCGGTCTCGTCCGCCAGCCGTTCGTAGTAATCAGCCTGCTGCAGCGCCAGACGATAGGCATCCTGCGGCGTCTTGTAGGTGAAAGCCGCCCAGGGAGCCGATGGATCGCCATCATCGGGCGCGACGAACAGCGTCCCAAAAACCACCCCCACTCGACCGAGCAGCGCATCCGGCAGGCCAATGGTAGCACTGCCCCGTCGCTTCAGGACCGCCGGATCGGTCTCGCGCCAGCGGGTTTCGAGCGCGCTGCGCCGGTAATCACGACCGTAGCAGAGGGCGTTGTAAGCGATATCCTGATGAGCATCCACAATGAGCATCGTGACCGATCCTGAGCATTACCAATCCGAGGCTTGATTGTAAGCCCAGTCGCCTGAATTTCCAATTGAGGCGGAAAAGCTGAGAGACAAGCGGCATCATCATGGAATTGGTTGTCGCAAGAATGGCGACAATGCTGCCGTTGATGCCCTCTTTCCGTCTGAACGAGGATGCAGCCTCAGTCTACCCATTTTCATCTTCTCTGATGTATCCTCCTTCGTGTCGAGCTGTACCAGGCGAGTGATGTATGCAATGGCATCATCACAAGTGGGAATTGCTGGGCCTGGCGCTCCTGTCCCTCCCTTAACTATCCTATCTGACAGGCAGGCATGAAGGTGAAATCCGAACGTTTAACTGGGAAAACCATCATCATCACCGGGGCCGCCAGCGGCATTGGTCGGGCGGCGGCGCGGCGTTGTGCCGGGGAAGGGGCGCGGGTGGCCCTGCTCGATCGTAATGCGGAGGGGCTGCGCGAGACACAGACCGAGATCGAGGCTGAGGGCGGAATCGTGGCTCCGTTTACGCTGGATCTGACCGACGAGTCGGCGGTTAGCCAGGCGGTGCAGGGTGTGGTGGAACACTGGAACGGGCTGGATGGCGTATTCAACGTGGCTGGTGGCAGCGGACGACGCTTCGGCGATGGGCCGGCGGATGCCTGTACGCTGGCGGGCTGGCACACCACGCTCGACCTGAACCTGACCAGCATGTTTCTGGTGTGCAAATATGCCACGCCTCATCTGCTGGATCGGGGTGGTTCGATTGTCAATCTTGGCTCGGTACTGGGACTGGTAGGCGGGGATGAGGATTTCGCCACCCATGCCTATGCGGCGGCCAAAGCCGGGGTGGTGGGCTTATCGCGGGCGATGGCGTCGTATTATGCGCCGCGCCGTCTGCGGGTGAATGTCATCGCCGCCGGACTGATCGCCACACCGATGAGCCAGCGCGCCCAGAGCGACGCCCATATCCTCTCCCGATTGCCACAGCTCCAACCGCTGACCGGTGCCATGGGAGCGCCGGAGGACGTCGCCGCAGCCGCTGCTTTTCTGCTCTCGGATGAGGCGGCCTTCATCACCGGCGCGGTGCTGACAGTCGATGGTGGTTGGACGGTACGTTGAAACACAGGAGCGGCCTCGTCGAGTCGCTCCTGTGAACCTCGAATAACCTGCAAAGACTCACCGCGCTGGATCACCGATGAAGCCGTAGCTTTCCAGATCCATGCCGGGGCGATATGGTGTGCCATCCGGCAGGACGGCACCGTTCAGGTTGGCGTCGTCAATGAGCGTGTCGTGGATTTGCGCGCCTCGCAGGTTGGCACCGCGCAGATCAGCATCGCTCAGGTTGGTGTCGCGCAGATTAGCACCGGTCAGGTTGGCCTGGGTCAGATCGGCGTCGCTGAACATCGCTTCGTGCAGATTCGCCCCCTCCAGGTTAGCCTGGGTCAGTCGGGCATCTTCCAGATGAGCGCCTTCCAGATTAGCTCCGCGCAGATTGGCCCCGACCAGCGTGGCATCTTCCAGGTTGGCTCCGCTCAGATCAGCCCCTTCCAGATTGGCCTGGTTGAGCGTGGCATCTTCCAGGTTGGCATCGCGCAGATCCGCCCCGGTCAGGTTGGTCCCAATCAGATCGGCCTCTTCCAGATTGGCTCCGCTCAGATCAGCCCCTTCCAGATTGGCCTGGCTCAGTCGAATCTCGGACAGGTTGGCCTGCTCCAGCACGGCTCCCGTCAGGTCGCAGCCCACGCAATCAACTTCGGATAGATTGGCATTGGTCAGGTTGGCTCCGCTCAGGTTGGCCTGGTTCAGCGTCGCGTCGGAGAGATTGGCGTCGCTCAGATTAGCTCCCGACAAGTTCGCTCCGATCAGATCCGCTTCGGAAAGATCGGCGTCGCTCAGGTTGGCACCGCTCAGGTTGACCCCGTTCAGGCGCGCTTCAGACATACCGGCTCCGCTCAGGTCTTTGCCGCTCAAATCCTGCCCACTCAGGTTGACGCCCTGCAAATCGGCATCGCGCATCGAATCGCCGACGATGACGACCTTGCGTTTGCGCTTGGGCTTGTCGTCATCCATATCAATGTCGAAGTCCATATCCACGCTGATGCCGCTCATGGCCTTGCGCAGCGATTCGCGCGTCATCAGCAGGATGCTGTCTTTCAGCTTGCGCGTCAGCGTGCCGATGTCCTCCATATCCGGGGTCGGCGGCACCGGCGGAATGGGTGGTGGCGGCGGAATGGGCGGGATGGGTGGGATCGGTGCTTCCGGCGGGCGCAGCATCCCTTCCATATATGGCACCAGTTGGCTGGCGGCCATATGCACCTGGGTCACCTGTGCAGCTTCATCGGCGTCATCGGGCAGATCGAGCGCCAGCGCTTCGACCACATAGGGATCATTCGGCAGCAGCGCGGCGATGCGGCTGTGCAGTGCCCGATAGCTTTTGACCGCCATGCCGCCGGTGCCTTTGTAGTTCGCATTCTCATAGGCGCGTTCCACCGTGCTTGCCAGCGTCTTCAGCGAGGGCAACAGTTGGCGCAGGCTGCGCCGAATCTCATCGTTCATGATACTTCTCCTCTCGTAACGCCGGATAACGCCCGGCGTTCATCGTTAAAATCCATTTCTCACGACTGGCTGCCAGCCGACCATTGTGGCGCAGCCGCCGGCATCGTTTCAATCCGCTGTTTCAGGGCGGTGCCGCGCAAAACCATCCACTCGCCCAAGGCCGCCAGCAGATAATCGCCCATCCCCGGCGCTGGCTCGGTCTGCGCCAGCCGGTGCTGAGAGGCTTCCCGCTGCAACTGCTGCTGCCGTTGGTCCGCGAATGCCGCATACTGGTGATAATGGTGTGTCATCTTCGTGTTCCTTCCCCTCGATCACATATTCATCACAGGTGTCGCCGTGCTGGCCGGTTCCGAGCGCGCCGCCCCATTCAGGTTGGCATCCAACCATTCCAGGGTCTCCGTGCTCACAAGCTGGCGCAACGTCTTCTTGGCATAAAACAGGCGCGATTTCACCGTGCCAATGCTGGTGTTCATCACATCAGCGATCTCCTGATAGCCCAGGTTTTCCTGGGCAAACAGGATCAACGTTTGGCGTTGATGTTCCGGCAGGCGGTCAATCGCTGTCTGCACTTCCAGTTGAATCAACAGCCAATCGACCACTTCATCCGGCTGCTCCCCGCGTACCGTATCCAGCATCGAGACATAGGTTTCCATCGGCTCATCATCCAGCGACAGATGCTCGAACCGTTTGCGCCGGCGCAGCAGGTCGTAACAGCGGTTGCGGACGATGCGAAACAGATACGGCCGCAGATTTTCGACTGGTTGGATGCGATCCAGATTCAGATACAGCGCGATCAGCGAGTCCTGGACGATGTCATCTTCTTCCAGGCTGGTGCCGATCAAGCGCCAGACGAAACGGCGAATCGGGGCATCCAGCGCGTCCTGTAAGTCCGCGAAGGCTTCCATATCGCCTTGTTGCGCCCGCCGCAGCAGGTCGCTTTCGTCTGATGGTTGCACTGATCTGTCGCTCCTTTCTACTCCCCTGTACGGATGATGGCCGAATTGTGTTCAAAACTCATCAAACACTTTTTTCGCCAGGACGGACTGTGAATCACCCTATTGACGCGATTCCGATGTGATGCCATAGTTTTGATATAGAGAAGTTTCGATTGGGGAGATCCGTGATGACGACGAAGGCCACAATTCTCGTGGTTGAAGACGATATTCATCTGCTCGAAGGAATCCGCGACATCCTGGAGCTGGATGGCTACGCGGTGCTGACGGCAGAAAATGGGGTGATGGGGATTGAGCGGTTACAGGGTCAGGACGCCGCGCCCGATCTGATCGTCTCCGACATCATGATGCCCCGCATGGATGGCATTGAATTCCTGCAGGAAGTGCGCAAGCAGAGCCGCTGGTATGGCATTCCCTTCATCTTCCTGACGGCGAAGGGCGAACGCAGCGATGTGCACAAAGGGATGCGCATGGGCGTCGATGATTATGTCGTCAAGCCCTATGACCCAACCGATCTGCTGGTGAAGATCGAAACCCGGCTGGCGCGGCATCGGGGTATTGCCCAGATGCATAACAATGGCATGGCCTCGCTCAAACGCGAAATCCTGACCATGCTCAACCACGAATTTCGCACCCCGTTGACGTTCGTCGTGGCCTACGCCGATCTGCTCAACAACTCCGGCGATATTGCGCTCTCAAAAGAAGAGATGCTGCAATACATTCATGGCATCACCGAGGGCGCGGACCGACTGCGCAATCTGATCGAGAATTTTATCCTGCTGGTTGAACTGGAGACCCAGGACGCCCGCAAGACGTATGATTGGCGCAAATGCCCGATTGACGACCTGAAATCGGTGTTCAACGACGCCCGCGAGCGGGTGAAAAAGCTGGAAGAGAAGAACCATACCCTGACGCTGAACCTCGATGACCGGCTGCCGATCTTCATCGGCGACAGCGAATATCTGACGGTGGTGCTGGTGCAGTACCTCAACAACGCTGTCAAATTCTCCCAGGATGGTACACCGATTGAAGCCGGTGCCTATGCCCGCAATGGCGAGGTGACGCTCTGGGTTAAGGATGTCGGGCGCGGTATCCCTGCCGATCAGCACGAGAAAATCTGGGAGAGCTTCTATCAGATCGATCGCGCCCATTACGAAGATCAGGGAGCCGGGGCCGGCCTGGCAATCGTCAAGGGCATTGCCGATCTGCATGGGGCGCGCGTCCGTGTTGAAAGCGAGCCGGGCAAAGGCAGCACCTTCTCCTTTATTGTCCCCGTCACTAAACCTGTCGCCTAAATTTCGCAACTCGGCTATACTGAAAGCGTATATACAGAGGTGAGTTCACACAACTCGCCTCTTGCTCGTTTCAGTTCGCCCGGACATTACCAGGAGAAGATGGCTTCATGGCTCCGTCCCTATTTGAGAAGATCAACACACTGATTAGCGCCAATCTGCACGCACTGGTCGATAACGCCCTATCTCAGAACTCGGTTCAGGTGATGGACGAGTACATCCGCCAGGTCGAGCGCAATCTGGACGCCCTTGAAGACTCGGCGGCGACGGTGGGCGGCACCGTCAAAACCCTCAAGCGCAAGTATGAAGAGTTTGCCTCGGCTGCTGAAAAGCTGGATCGTGACATTGATACCCTGATCCTGAAGGGCAAGGATGATCTGGCAGGGGCGGCGCAAGCTGAACTGAACACCAAGCAGCAGCTTTCGCAGGAATATTACCAGCAGTGGCAGGATCAGGAAGTTCAGTATCAGAAGATGCTGGATATGCGCTTGAAGCTGGAAGGCCGCCTGACCGCCATCAAGCAGGAGCGTGAACACCTGCGCGCCCTGATCGAACTGGCCGAAGCCAAGAAGGTGACGACCAAAACCATCAAGAGCCTGGACGATCTGTCGAATGTGGGCGATGCCGAGATCACCAGCCTGACCGACCAGATTCGTACGCGGCTCGACCAGGAAGATGCGCGGCTGGATATGGCGACGCGCAACCTCTCGGAAGAAGTCGAAGAAGCAGTGCGCGGTAGCGAAGTCGAACGCCAGTTGGACGAACGACGCAAGCGTCTGCTGGGTCAACAGGGTGGGCAGGAAGCGAGCAGCAGCGGCGGCCAGGGACAAACCAGCGCCGGCTAAGGGTCATCTCCTCGGTTGGTAATGGCAGGGGCGGTTTGCCAATAGCCCCTGCCGAATGTTCCCGATGATCGATTGATGGTATCCACCGGCCCGCAACCTGCTGCCGCTGTTTGACGTACTGATGGATACATATGGAGTATGGTATGGCGCGAGATGCACAAAATTCCATCCGTCAGCGCGCACTGGGTGCAATCCTGCGCAATGCGGTCTTTAGCTGGCAAACGGGTCTGACGCTGATCGTCACGATGATCCTGTTCTTTTTTGTGCAGGACATCAATATCCCCGGCTGGCAGCAGTGGTTCTGGCTGGTGATGGGCGGGCTGGCTGAAGCGGCCTTCATCGCCTCCAACCTCAGCGACCCCAACGCCGCTACTCAGGCAGTGGCGCGCGAGTTTGAAGACAAGTTCGACCTGGGGAAGATCCAGAATCCGGTGTCGCGCCAACGCTTGCAGAGCGCCCTGGAATATCGCCGCAACATGATGGTGCTGGTCAACCGGCATCAGGGGGCGATGCGCGTCAGCCTGCAACAGACCGTCGCCGACATCACCGACTGGATCGGCCACATGGTTAACCTGGCCGAACATATCGACTCGTTCGATGATAACGAACTGGTCGAACGCGATCGCAAGATGGTGCCGCAGCAGATCGAGAAAGTACAGATCCGGCTGCAAAAAGAAAGCAACGCCGACATCCGCCGCGACCTGGAACAACAGCTCCGCAATCTTCAGCAGCAGCAGGCCAACCTCGACCAGACTGCCAACAGCGTCAAGCGCGCCGAAATCCAACTGGAAAGCACGCTTTCCTCACTGGGGACGATCTACGCCCAGATGTCGCTGCTCGGCACCAAAGAGGTCGACAGCGCCAAAGCCCAACGGCTGCGGCTGGAAATTCAGGATGAAGTCTCCGGCTTGCAGGATACGATTGATGCCATGACCGAAGTGCAGTCGCAGCGCCTGCAACTGCGCTGACCGGGGTGCCGATGGCGCGATTGCACAACAGAAAACCTCAGCAAAGGCTTATCAGTCCCCTGATACAGCCAAGCCCGACTCATGTTCCAGCGGATGCGCCAACAGCAGCAGCGGCTTCAGCGACTCCAGCGAGACATTGATCCGGCTTTCGATCAGCAGCTCATCTCCCATAAAATGGCAGACCAGTGTATGGTAAAACGGAGTCTCAACCAGCCGGACGATCAGGGTGAACACATCGTCGGCTGTCCAGGCACCGCTGCTCATGATCGGCGTGCGGTCGAACAGCAGCGGTTGCCGGAACAAAGCGGTCGGCTGTCCGCGCTGCCACTGGCCGTAACCACAGGGGATCGTCTCCTCGCCCGCCTCCGTCCTGACGTGGAGGGTGCAGTCCGCCCCGGCAAAACTTAGCCGGATGGTCTCGATCCCCAGCGCATTGCCATCAACTGCATACGTCCGCCCGGAAATCGATGAGGCCAACGGCGATATGGCCTGCCCCTGTGCCGGCGTCCGGCTCAGACTGGACAGCTTGCGGGATAGGGCAGCCTGGACGGCGGCATCTTCGGGGAGCGCGTCCGGTCGCATGGCTGGAAGCAGGATGTCCCAGACCAGGTTGAGCGGCTGCTGCATATCAAAGATGTCCAGGCCGCTCGTCATGACCAGCACCGCATCCTGTTCCGGCATGACGATACAATACTGACCGAACACCCCGTCCCCGCGATACGCACCATGACGACAGCGCCAGAACTGATAGCCGTAGCCTTGCGACCAGTCGGGCTGCACACCGGCGCTGTTGGAAATCTGAGACGAGGTCGCGGCTTCAACCCACCCTTCCGGCAGCAGTGGCCGCCCCTGCCACATCCCCTTTTGCAGGTAAAGCTGACCGAATTTGGCGATGTCCTCGGTCGTGAGGCTCAGGCCGATGCCACCGGCGGTGATCCCCTGCGGCGAGTCGCCCCACGCGGCGCGCTCGATACCCAGCGGCGCGAACAGCCGCGGTCCCAGATAATCAACCAGCTTCAGGCCGGTCGCCCGCTGCACGATCGCCGACAGCATGTAGGTCGCCCCGGTGTTGTAGACAAAGTGGCTTCCCGGCGCGTGAAGAACCGGCACAGTGAAGAAGCCTTTGATCCAGTCGCCGTCGGGTCGATCCACCATCGATGACCAGGTATCCTCGGCCTGACCGGTGGACATCGACAGCAGATGGCGCACCCGCAGCGCCGCCCACAACTCATTCCCGCCAACCGGGGTTTCGTCCGGGAAAAAGGACAGCATCGGATCATCGATGGCGAAATGTCCCTCGGCGATTGCCAACCCGACTGCGGTTGAGGTGAAGCTCTTGCTGAGGGAAAAGAGCAGATGCGGCTGTTCCGGCGCAGAGGGCGACCACCAGCCTTCCGCCACCACCAGCCCCCGCCGCAGCAGCATGAAGCTGTGGATTTCCTGAATCTGGCTCTCCAGCGCCTCGATAAATTGAAGGATGGTAGCGGAAGCCACGCCCTGACGTTCCGGTGACGTGCGCGGCAGATCGTGTCCAGCGGTGGCGGTCATGGGTGGTACTCCGTGTTCGGTGAGGTGTGAGCCGCGCGTCAGTATAGCAGCCTTGCATCGGGCAGGCCAGCGCGACTGACCTTCCAATCATCATTGTCATCATTTTTGAACCCTAAAGAACCTTTTTGTTGCGAGCGGCGGACACCCCGTTGGGTGTCCCTACGATCACCACGTTTCCCGTAGGGACGTGCAACGGCACGTCCGCGCCGCCTGATCCGACCAGTTGTTCAGGCCAGCGGCTTTCCTATCGCTCTGATCTGACATAGAATACCCACACATCAACAACGACCTGAAGGATACACTTGTGGCTCATCCCAACGAAAACCTGCGCTTCGGCACCGTCGGCTCACCCCAGACCACCACCAAATCCGGCACCCCCTTCGCCGTCGCCCATATCCGCGAGCTGGGGCTGGATCATCTGGAGATCGCCTGGGTGCAGAGTGTGCGCGTCAGCGATGAAGCCTGTGCTGAGATCAAGGCCGCCGCCCAGAAAGCCAAAGTCACCCTCAGCATCCACGCGCCGTATTATATCAACCTCAACAGCCAGACATCCGAACTGATGGCGAAAAGCGATGAACGGCTGCTGGCCGCCGCCCGCAAAGGCTACCTGGCCGGTGCGCCGGACATCATCTTCCACCCCGGCAGCTATCACGAGCAACCGGCGGAACAGGTCTACGAACGCGCCAAACAAAAGCTGCTGGAACTGACCGGCATCCTGCGCGAAGAGGGCGTCCAGGTCAACCTGCGCCCGGAGACGATGGGCAAGTCGGCCATGTTCGGCAACCTGGCCGAGGTGGTTCAACTGAGCCAGGAAGTCCCCGGCGTGCTGCCCTGCATCGACTGGGCGCATCTCCACGCCCGCACCGGCGACGGCACCTTCAACAGCTATGACGAATTCGCCGCTGCCCTCACGCTGGTCAGGGACGCGCTGGGCGAAGAAGGACTAAAAAAGCTGCACTTCCACATCAGCGGCATCACCTATACCAAGAAGGGCGAGAAGGCCCATATCCCGCTGAACGAGGCCGACATCCGCTACCGCGAGCTGCTGCAAGCCTTCATCGACTTCGGCGTGGCCGGGACCGCCGCCATCGAAGCGCCGTTACCCTTCCACACCGCCGATGCCCTGACCTTTCAGGCCACCTACCGCCGCCTGCTCGATCTCAAGTATGGCGACGGCGAGATGGCACCTGACCCAGACGCCTGATGCCGACGGACGCCTCGCTGCATCTGGCTCCCCCGCGCCAACCCATTGGAGAGGATGCCGGGGGGTGAGGTAAACTGAAAAAGTCCCGCAATCCCAAGTCCCAAATGGATTAGGTTCCTTCGTTATGATGAAGCCATTCGCGTCTATCCCAAAACCCGACCTCGCTGCGCTGGACTCCGCCTCTTCGTCATGCAATTTACGAATTCAATCGAATCAAATTCTTGCGGACGGACGTGCCGTCCCACAGGGAGGCTTCGCACTTGCACGTCCTTACACCTATTGGGTCGTTCGTAGGGACACCCAACGGGGTGTCCGCATCAATTATTACCTGGATATTTTCTTAACCCGCATTACAGATAAGCGGCCGGGGGGTGAGGTCAATAACACCCGCTTACGATGGCTGCCCCTGCTCCTCATCCTGCTCCTGAGCGCGACAGTCTCCCCGACGGCAGCCCAGCCGATGCAGTGCGGCACCGTCGATGCGATTGATCTGCCGGTGGATGAACTGCGCGAGGGCTATGACGACTTCGCCTTTTTCCGCCAGCGCTTCGGTGGCAATCACGTCGGCATTGACCTGGCCTTTGACCGCTGGGGCGACCCGGTGCGGGCGGCGGCCACCGGGCGGGTGACGCTGGCTGACCCGCTGGAGTGGGATACCGAGAAGGGTGTCGTCATCCTGTCGCACACCTTCCCGGATGGCAACATTTACTACACCGTCTACGGTCACATGGAGCAGACCGATACCATCCGCTTCCCGGCGGTTGGCACCTGCGTCGAACGCGGTCAGGTGATCGGCGCGATTGGCTGGCCGTCGCGTGGCCGGCCGCATCTGCACTACGAGGTTCGTAGCCGGCTGCCCAACGACGGCGGCCCCGGTTATGTCACCGGCAATCCGGTGGATGAAGGCTGGTTCAATCCGCTGGATTTCACCGCGCTGTGGCGGGTGCGCCTGATGCCCGGCTTCCTCAGCGCCATCACCTTCGATACGGTTCCCACCCTCCCGCCGGCGCAGTTGTTGAGCGGCCCGTACATCGCCGCCAGCGGGGATCGCATCGCCGTCACCATCCCGCCCAATCAGATTCTCTGGCGCGTCAGCACCGATGGCGCAGTCAACGCCCTCGCCAGCCTGCCGGGCGACCGGGTGGTGGCGCACACCCGCAACGGTCAGGCGCTCACCTTGCAGGGCGGGCGTTATGTGGCGGTGTGGACGGTTGAAAGCACGGATCTACCCTTCATCGCGCTGGGCGAGACGCTGATCTTCCCCATGCCGGACTCCAGTCTGGCGGCTTATGACGCGGCCGGCAACCCCTTGTGGACCGTCCCCGGCTTGACCGGCGGCGAAGTGACCACCCTCAACCGCAGCCCCGGCACCATCGGTTACGCCATCCGCAACGGCGGTCAGATCATCTGGCGGCTGCTCAACCCCACCGGCTCGATCCTGGCGGAATTCCCGCTGGATGCGGCTCCCTTAGCCCTGCCACAGATCGATGACTCGTGGCTGCTGCTAGTCGAGGGGCAGGTATTGCGGATTCAGGGCAGCCAGCTCACGCCGCTGCAAACGCTCAACGCCCCCACCGGCAGCGCCGCCCAGTTCGCAGCGGATGTCAACGGCGGGATGTATGTCTATCTCGATGACAGCGAACGGACTTTGCTGGCGCTCAACGCCGACGGCAGCCCGCGCTGGCGCATCACCTATCCGCGCGGTGGCAACTTCGCCAGCCCGCTGATGAGCGCCGGCAACTGCCTGCTCTACACGCTGGATGTCGATGGCACGCTGCATCTGTTCGCGGCGGATGACGGGGCGCTGCTCAATACGGTGCAGATTTATCCCGGCGGGCGGCGCAACAGCAGCCCGGCCTCGCGTCTGCTCCGCACCGACAGCGCCGATCTGGTGGCGGTGGCCGGCGGTTATCTGACGATGATGTTCCTCGATGGCCGGGCGCTGGCCGGGTCAGCCGTCTGCCCGTGAGGCTAGGGCAGTAGCGCCTCAGCCACCGCCAGCAGGTCAGCACGACAGGCGGAGTTGATCTGCTCATCGGTCAGGGCAGAAAGCTGGTCGATGAATACCAGGAGGTCACTGGTTGTGGATGTCAATGCCTGTTCGATGCTGTCCGATAGTCCGCATTGGGGGATGATTCGGTTGAGCTTCTCCAGAGACGGAGCCGGGACGATGATCTGGATAGTGCCATCGAGATAAGTCTGACTATAGGATTGAGGGGCAATCGGTTGAAGCTGACCAGAATTTTCAGGCCATAATCCGAGCAACAACCGTCCGCCATAAGGACTGTAGGTAGCCGCCTGGACTCTGCCATTCGGCCTGAATGTGTAGACCGGCAACCCGCTTTCAATATCCCATGTCGCAACCTCAGTAAAAACTGTCGAAATCTCTGTACCATCAGGTGACCAAAACAGTTGATTGACGTCGTGTGGAAACAGGTTTATGGATTGAATGGTGCTTCCACTTGTGCTATCGATAACATGCATTTCCAGCAGAATGGATTGACCTGGAATATCACTTACCGGGACTGTTTCTGGCGTATCGCTTGATACGAATTTCAACGAAAAATATGCGATCGATTGACTATCTGGACTCCAGGCCATGTCACTGATGTGGTGGTCAAAAATCCACCGATTTGGAACGTCGCCAGTCTGCGCATCCATGATGAGTATCGCACAACAACCTTCTCGTGCAAGAAATCGTTTTCCATCACGGCTTAAGATAAACACACTGGGGAATCGAATATTCTCACCGGTGGTCTCGCCGACCACCTTTCCGGTTTGAGTATCAATGTGTTCGATACTCCTGTAGTCAAGTGCCATTCTAAACACCCACTGACCATTAGGCGACCAGCCAAAAGGCTGCTCCTCAGTGGTCCCGATGTCTAACTGAACTAAAGGCAGAAGGGTCTCCGAGTCGATGATCGTATTCCCGACAAGTAGCCGTCTCCCATCCGGACTCCAGACTGCGTTTTGCAACGGATATATCGGGTTTACCGGAGGGAATATGGTCAGCAGTTGGAACTGGTCATCGTACATCCGAACCCCATCAAGGGTCGCAATAGCTAAACGACCATTATTGTTCCAGGTCACTGCATAGGGGAATACCCTCGCTTCAACAGCAGCTTGAGTCGACCATGACCCGTCTTCTGAAGGAAGAACAAAAAGGCAGCACATCAATGCAATCGACATGAAACATAACCGAACAGCTCGATTCTGGAAGTCCATACTTATCGCTCTCGGATGCCTTGATGGGCAAGGAAGTCAGGCTATTCTCAACGGCGTCACTCCTACCCACTATACCGCAGCGGCACACCCCCTGCCTGACGCCTGCCCTACGGGTTGCGGCTACTCGTTTCCTGAAACAGCTTGCCCCATGCGGCGGCGCATCTGTTCCTGCACCGGCGCTTCTGCCAGCAGCAGCACCGTATCCCCGGCCTCCAGCACCGTGCTGCCATTCGGGACAACCAGATCCTTGCCGCGCCCGATCAGCAGATCGGAAGAGCA
>JALHNT010000055.1 GCA_022843385.1 Anaerolineae bacterium
CGCCTGGTGCATCTGGTGCACAATCTTCATCACCAGATCAGGCCGGTGGTCGCCGGGCGAACCGCCCAGCTCGATGAAGGTATTGCGCAGGATCTTGCCCCAGTTGCCAATGCTCTTCAGCTTGGGGTCAGCGATGAACTGGTAAATCGTCTGGGCGCTGTGACCATGCGGCGGTTGCAACATGCGCGACAGGCTGACATAGACATCATCAATGTTGCGCGGCGAAATCGGCACACTTTCGATGTCGTAGAGCGCTTTATGCATGAAGATGCGCTTGCGATCATAGAACTCGCTCAATCCCATCCGTTCGCCAGTGGCGGTGGTCACGATCAGGTCGGTGCAGACACGGTCAGACTCGTCCTGCAAAGCGATGAAGGTGCTGGTATCGAGCGGCCCCAGGAACGACCACATCTCGCGGTTTTCCATCATCGGTTCCAGGTCACAGCCGTACTTGCGGAAGTAGTCTTCGATCAGCACGTGGCAGTATTCGAAATCGATCAGTACGGCCGCCATCCGCGCCGCGCTGGGGCTGGTCGGCATGCCGGTGCTTTCCAGCGTACAGATGCGTTTGTTGGTCGAAAGATCGGGCCGGATGCGCCCGATGGGGTTGTGCATGACCGAGATCATCTTGCCCAGCCCCTCATCGAACAGCATGGCGCGCGCCGGTGAATTCACCCGTTCCGAGCGCAGCAGCGTGGTATAGCGTTCCAGTCCCTCATGCGTCAGATGCGGCGAGGTCGGCAGATCGAGATAACGCCCGGTGCAGGTCACGCTGCGCAGATATTCGCGGGTGCAGAGCAGCTCCGGGTCGCACGTGCCATTGACGAAGGGCGAGCCTTTCAGCACCGCGCTGTTGGCGGCTGCCGAAGCGCTCCGCAGCATGGTGTAGAACGTCAGCAGTCCCAGCGCCTCCGAGCGCCCCGCCAGATCGAGGTGGATATGCGTCCCCTGGTTGCGGAACATCTGCACATAATTGTCGTTGGTTGGGTCTACATGATAGCGCCGGTGTGCCGCATCCAGCCGGGCGCGGTAGTCCGGGAAGTAATTGTTGACCTCCTGCATCAGGTCAACCGCCGTCTGCACTTTTGGATCATCGGTCAGGGCGAAGTCCGATTCGACCGGATAGGCAGGCAGAATGGTCGTCAGGATGCCGGTCTCTTCGCTGGCCTTGACCAGCACCGTCAGGATGCCGCCCAGCGCCTTGCGCGTTTCGTTGTAACCCAGCACCGGCTTGATATGCGCCTCGACCTGGTACATCCCGGCTTCACGGTCAACCTGCGGGGTAAAGCCCAGCTTTTGCGCGTGTTCGCGGTAGACGCGCATGTAATTCTGGACGTTCTCCTCGTTGGGGCAGCGCCCATCCTGATGCACCAGCCCCAGTTCGATTTCCGCCCCCAGGTAGCGCATCTTGGTGATGGGGTCATCGGTTTCATGGAGATTGGTGTGGTTGACGCTGGGATTGAAATTATATGGCACGATGGCCTGTGGCAGCGTCTTCTTGCCCCGGTAACGCGAACTGACCGCCGCCCCCATCACATGCTTCCGCCCATTGACCTCGGCCATCACCGCGTTGGCACCCTGGGTATCCAGCGGATCAAAATAAGTGCTGACCGGCGCGCCCACTGCTTCGCTGAGCTGATCGAGCGGCAGCGATTGGTTGTAGTCAAAAGCGGCAATATCGCGCATCGCCTGGTTGAAGCGGCGCTTCTGCTGCTCGATCTCCTGCCAGGGGATATCGGCGCTGAATTCCAGTAGTTCTTTATTCGAGGGTAGCGGCGTTTCCATAACACGACTCCGGGGCATGAATAAGTGCCCCTGTATTGTGACCGATGATCGGCTTCCATTCAAGCGTTTACCAGATACAGGATTGGACTATCCCGGTGCAGCCGTCGCTTCCGGCTGGGGGCGCAGATCGTCGAAGCCCAGGTCGCGCATCCACTGGCAGATGACCATTGGCCCGTAGCCGTCGAGCAATGGGATGCCGCTGTCCTGGGGCAGGCCGTTGAAGCCGCGCAGATAACCAAATGTCCCGTCAATCTGCTCACGGGCTGCCGGTGACAACTCGGCGTCACCGATGGCGATGGCGTGGATATGGATGGGACTGCCGGGGTACAGCTCGCTGCTATCGCGCAGCCAGGCGGCGAACCCGGCCTCGCGCAGCGCCGCGATCATCAGCGGAATCTCAGCCCGCGCGATCTCGCCTGTCCCCGGCGAACGCACCGAAAGATCAACTGCGCCGCCCGCATCGTGAGTGCCGAAGCTGGCGCTGACCCCGCCGGGATTATAACCGCCCTGCATGATCGAGTCGCGGAAGCGGATGGTGCCGCCCGCCTGGGTGTAGAGCGCCTGCGCCTGATCGAGCATTGCCAGCGTCCGCAGATTGAGGATGCCGAAGCCCAGCGTGAAGCGGTCATAATTCTCCGGTGGAGCCAGGCAGCCCGGCGGATCATCTTCGACCAGCGGCAGCGTCAGATCGGGTGTGCCGGGGAGCGTTTCGATCCAGTATTGCCCGCGTTCAGCGCTGCCCTCCGCCGTCCAACCCACTCGCCCGGCATAATCCACCGGCCACCAGATATAGCCATCGGCGCAGCGCGGCTCACCCAGCACCCGCAGGATGTCGCCGTTGGGAATCTGACCGATGCGCTCGGCCTGCAAGCCCGGCTCCGCCCGCTGGTTCTGCGTCTGACCGGAGACGATGCGCGCCCAGGTTCCGGCCTGCAAGCGGGGTGGCAAATCCGCCGCGCCGGGACAATCGGTCGGTTGCGCGGCAGCCGGGACAACCATCAGGCACAACAAAGTCATCATGAAAACAGCTCGCATCATCGGCTATACTCCATGTTCATCAACCGTCTAGCAGCAGGACACCATCGTATGGAAAGCACCTTCGTCGCGCTGGCCTCGCTCTTCGGATTTTTAGGGGTGGCGCTGGGCGCATTCGGCGCACACCGCCTCTCGGCCTACTTCAGCGACAAGCCGCGGCTGGAAGCCAACTTCAGGACGGGCGTGCAGTATCACCTGGTTCACGCCGTCGCGCTGCTGGGGATCGCCTGGGCCAGTGGACGCTACAGCAGCGGACTCATCGTGGCAGCCGGCTGCCTGTTCGCGCTCGGCATCGTCCTCTTCTCCGGCAGCCTGTATCTCCTCAGCCTGACGGGTCAGCGCCGGCTCGGTGCCATCACCCCGCTGGGCGGGCTGGCCTGGCTGGTGGGGTGGCTGTGCCTGGCCGCCGGTGCCTTGCAGGGGTAATCGCGACAGGCCGTCAGGAATCAGAATCGCGGACACGGCACTGCCGTGTCCCTACGAGAAACCTCCTGAATATCTATATGGCTTCTCCACGCTTTCAACCAACCAACTAAAAATCACCAACTCCCCTCGTCTGCTCATCCCTTCAGGAAGGGGAAGAACCGGCGCAGGTAGCGGCGCAGGATGCTGCTGCGCGCATCGACCCAGGCTTCATCGGCCATCTCATCCTTCGGTCCGCGTTCTTCGGCGGGCGGTGATGGACGACCATAGCGTTCGGCGGCATACAAGCCGGTGATGGCGCTCACAGGCGGCTCGGCCTGGGGCAGTTGGCGCACAATCCGCTGACGGCGTTCATCGGGCGTCTGTTCCGATCCGAAGCGCAGCCCGATCAATCCCAGGTAGCGTTCCAACCGGGCATAGGCGCGGGCAATCGGATTCAGGCCGCGCATGCCACGCCATTCCCACCACCAATAGACGAAGACCCCACCGCCCAGCAGCAGCACCACGATCAGCAGCACCAGCAGCGCCGCCCCCAGCGCCCGCAGCAGCGTCGGGAGCAGGCCGGTGGGCTGCTGTGCCATCGGCGGCGGCTGGGTCGGGATGATGACTGGCGTCGCGGTGGGCGTCGGCGTCGGCGTCAGAGTCGGGAGCTGCGGTGCCTCTTGCGGCTGCGGCGTCGAAGGGTCAGGCGTCGGGCTGGGCGGTGGCGTCGGCGTGAAGGTCGGCGTGGCGGTTGCCAGCGGCGTCGGTGAAGGCAGCGAATTGGGTGCCGGCGCGTCATCAATGCGCGTCAGCGGGGATTGGGCTGCCGTCGGTTCGAACTCGATCCAGCCATAACCAGGGAAGTAGACCTCGACCCAGGTATGGGCATCGCGCTCCAGCACAGTGAAGCTGTTCTGCGAGGCATCCCACGTCCCCTGGGCGAAGCCAGCCGCCATGCGCGCCGGGACACCCAGCGTCCGCAGCATCATGACCATGGCGGTCGCGTAATAATTGCAGTAGCCCTGACGCAGATCGAACAGCACCCACTCCACCGGGTCCTGATCCAGCGGTGGCTGTGGGATGACTTCGCTGTAGACAATGTTGAGCCGCAGCCAGGTCTCGATGGCTTTGGCCTGATCGTAAGGCGTGCTGGCTCCCGCCGCTGTCACAATCTCCTGTGCCAGTTGCCGCGTCCGCTCGGTGACTGAACCCGGCACCTGCATGTAGATCAGCGGGATCCACGACGGATAACTACTGCCGGCGTTGCGCAGTTGCGCCGCGGTTGCATCGGTCATCAGGCTGGTGACGGTGTACTCATCGCCCCGTTCCAGCACCCGCGTCGGACGGATGACCGAGACATTCATGCCTTCACGGGCTTCGTTGCTGGGGATATAGCGCAGATCCGCCCGAGTCGAGAGATCGACCTGTAACGGTTGCGGCGCGGCGTAGATCAGGCGCGAGGCGCTCAGCCCCAGCGTGAAGCGCTGCTGCACCGGCGAACGCGCCCCCAGATTATCCGGCTGGTATTGAATTTGCAGCGGCGACTGCTCGGTAGTCAGGCGGATGTCGGCGCTGGGGGCCCAGCGACCATTGGAATAGGTATCGAACACCCGCGAACGCCAGTAGTAGCGGCGTCCCTGCGGCGCGTTCACCAGGAACACCATCTGCTCGCCCAAGCGGATGGCTCCGCCCAGTTGCAGCGAGTCGCCACCATAATAATCGGCGGTGGTCGGCCCCTGGGTCATCGGGCTGGAGAACATGCGGTTCCACAGCTCGCTCATCTGCGTGATCGGTTCGGATTGCAGGAACTGGTGGAACTGATCGAGCCGTTCCTGAAGGTCGCGCATCTGCACCAGCCCGGCCAGCAGCATCGCCGTCAGCGCCAGAATGGCCCCGACGCGCAGGAATTGGGTGCGCAGTGTGCGTGGGACGCGAATGCCGTTGACATACCATTCCCAGGCGCGGGTATCCAGATACGAGCGCACGATCAGCAGCAGCGACAGGAAGATGAACACCAGCAGGAAAATATCGAGGTTGGCCTCGCCGGGATTATAGATGAGATTGGTGACCAGGATCAGCCCTGGCGGCAGGATGACGCGCCAGATGCGGTCGATGCGGAAAGTGTGCCAGGCGACGTTATAACCCAGAAACCAGAACAGCAGCGCCATCAGCAGGGTGAACACCAGATCATCCTGGTTGATGCCGCCGGTGAACACATCCAGTATCCACTGCGCCAGCCGTGTCGCCAGGCTGACCGCCCCTTCGCCCAGATTGCCCGGTTCGTTGAGCGCCGTCACCAGCGCCACCAGCCCCAGCCCATAAACGCCGCTGAAGACCAGCGCCACCAGTTCGTTATACTGGCTGCGCGCCAGCAGGAAGCCAAAGCCCAGGCTCATCAGCGTGATCGGGATGATGGTGCGCGTATCCAGCGGCCAGCCACCCAGCACCAGCGAGAACACCGGCATCATCAGCAGCACCAGCAGGATCAACAGGGTGAACAGGTCGCCGGGGCCGAAGAGTGCCCGCCAGTTCTGCGCCAGCTTGCGCCGCCAGCGCGTGATCGGGGCCGGCAAGGGATTGAAGGTCGTCGTCATGCGTCTCCACAATGGTCTTGACCACTTGTGCTGTCATTGTACGGGCAGATGACTCGGCTGGCAACCGGCGCATCCTGACGGAATCCCTACGGGTTGGGCAAAACCCTCACCCTGATCCTTCTTCTGGAAATAGGGCATTCAACCGGGTGTCTGTCGCAGAGGGGTTATGCGCTTTAAGAATTAAATCGGGTGATGCTGGCGGACGTGCCGTTGCACGTCCCTACACCAATTGGGTCATTCGTAGGGACACCCAACGGGGTGTCCGCGTAAACTTCAGCCCCCAGCGGTATCATCCGCAGCTTATTTTCATCCCCTTTGGGGCCGGGGGATGAGGGTGACAAAGGTTATTCAAACCCCGGTAGCCCGCCGACGATCTGCACCGTCTCCAGGCTCACCCGCGTCACCCGTTCGATCAGATTGACGATGTAGCGCTCGTCTTCGCTATAGCGATTCGGATCGCTGGTGATGCCGCTGCGTTTATCGGTGCTGACCTGATACTGATCGACCAGCCAGCCCAGCGCAGACCGGTTGCCCAGCTTATAATCGAAGGCTGCCGCCGGGATGCCACGCAGCGTCAGCGTGTCGTTGTAGATCAGTTCATTGTCCTTGCCGAACTTCATCTTCTCCACCCGATACGAGACCGGCTTGCCCGGCGTCGTCACCCATTCCAGCGGATACGGCTCCGCCGTCTCATAATTGAGGTGCAGCTCGGCCAGCTTTTTCCCCGCCTCGGCAAACACCCAGAAATCCGGCGCGAACGGAATGCGCGGCAGTTCCCGCTTCAGGTTATCAGCGAACTTCTCTCGATAGCCAGTGTGATGCAGCAGGGCGTAGACGTAATAGAAGATGTCCCATTTGCTGATGCGGCTGTCGGCATAGCGCTGGCGAAATTCCCCCAGCGCCCAATCGGTGATGTTCTCCCGCCGGTTGCCCCCATCCTCATCGTACACGTAGAAGGGGAAGCATTGCGTACTGGAGCCAGCGCCGACCAGATGCAGATCGGCAATCGAAGCCGTCATGAGAGTCATGAAAGGTTTTTCAGACCCCAGATCAGTCAGCGCAATCACCCGGTTTGCCTGCTCAGTGGCAGGGGTGGGATAGATGGACGGGAAGACATACACCTCTTCATTCAACACCCGATCAAAGAAGAGATGCTGTTTGCAGAAAGGGCGGTACAAACTGCGCCGGACTTTAGGTTCCTGATATTCGGCATCATTGCCGCGCTGCAAATCCAGCTTCAGATCGCGGCTCCACTTGATCTGGTCATACTTCACAAAGTTATCAACATCTTTGGGTTTGCCGGCCCGTTTGTAGCGATCAACCTCGGCATTGTAAGCATCAATGAAAACCTTCACCCGTTCCACCAGCGCCGGACGGTTGAAGTCATAGACCACATCATCGCGCGAGGTTGCCACGCCACGACCATAATTCTTAAAAATCGCCTTCACCTCAGCCGTCTTGGCGGCTTTGGTCTCCTTGCTGCCCATTGGCAGGAAAGCGGCAAAATCATCGGCATTCTCCGGTACCAGCCAGGTGTTTCGGGCATCGGGGGTCAGCGGTTGCCAGTTCACCGTGTTGAGCGCATTCTGCCGTCCGCGCTCGATGACGTTATAGGTCAGGTATTCCAGCTTCTCCTGCCGCGTCCAGAATTCCGGCACGCGGTGGTAGCGCAGGCGAGGAGGGTTGATCCGCTCGGAAACCCTCATCCCCGGCACTTGCTCGTCAGAAACCCTCATCCCCAGCCCTTCTCCCTCAGGGAGAAGGGAGTCAGACGGGGGGGATTGGGCTGACTTTTCTCCCTCAGGGAGAAGGGAGTCAGAGTCGGAGGGGGTAGAGGTGGTGGAGAGAAGGGTAGAGGTGGCGGTGAGGATGGCGGTGAGGACATCTTCGAGGTGGTTCTGCACCTGGTCATTGCTGAAGCGCAGCACCCGATAGCCCTGCGCCTCGATGTTGGCCTGGCGCAAGGCATCGTCATCCACCTGTTGGGCGTGAATGCCGCCATCCAGTTCGATCACCAGACGCGCTTCATAACACAGAAAATCGACCACATAGGCCGTCTGCTCAATCGGATGCTGCCGCCGGAACTTCAACCCCTCCAACTGCCGGTTACGCAGGCACAGCCACAGCATCTCTTCCGCCGGCGTCAACCGCTGCCGCAAATTGCGCGCCACCTGCGTCATCACCGCCGCCGCCCGTGCCCGATACACCGCTTCCCCTTCCTCCGCCGTCTCCCCTGCTGCCCGCGCCTTATACACCCCTTCCTCTTCTTGCTCCCCTCTCCCTGAGGGAGAGGGGCTGGGGGTGAGGGTTGCTAACGGGCTGGGGGTGAGGGTTTTCTCATGCCGCCCACTCCGCACCGCCACCGTGATGCCCACGCCCACCTGAATGCCGAAGACGTTATGCGTTGTGCCGCTCAGTTTGGGGTTCTGCCGCACATTGCCATGCAGATCGAGGTGATACACCTGGGTGAAATCCTGTAACAGATGCTTGCGCATCCCGTCGAAGGCGATCTGATCAACGAAGCTGTTGTTGCTGACATAGCACACAATCCCATCACGCCCCTGCAAGCGGTCGGCGGCCCAGCGAAAGAACTTGACATAGGGATCAGCCAGCGCATTTTTGTTGGTGGCCTGCGAGTCTTTGGCGTAAGTCTCCTTCACCCGCTGGTCGATCACCGGATACTTGCGGTTCTTGTTGTTGTCGTTCTCGTTCAACTGACCAACGTTATAAGGCGGGTTGCCGATGATGACGGTGATGGGGGCGGCTTTCTGGCGTTCGACGCGGGCGGTGTTCTTCTCGGTCATGAAGCCCAACTGCATCTGCGCCCCTTCGGCCAGGTCGAGCGTATCGACGAAGCAGATGCCCTCGAACGGTTCGTAACGCCCAGTCAACTGGAAATACTCATGCTCGATGTTCAGGCTGGCGATGTAGTAGGGCATCAGCATCACTTCATTGGCGAACAACTGCTGCCGGTAGAACGGGTCAAAGCCGCGTGGGTTGCGCTCATAAGTCCGCCGCAGCAGGTTGACAGCGAAGTTGCCGGTGCCGGTGCAGGGGTCGATCACGTACACGCCGTCATCACCCAGCTTCTTGCCGAACTCGGTCAGCAGCACCTCTTCCACCGCCGCGCACATAAAATCAACAATCGGCTGCGGCGTATAGACGATGCCGTGTGTGTCGGCCAGTTTGACGCTGTAGCCCTGGAAGAAGCGCTCATAGACATGATTGATAAAATCCTGCTTCTCGGAGAAGGTCGCCAGTGTTTCGGCGGCGCGTTCGATGGCGGTGTAAAAGCGATCCAGCGCCCCCAGGAATTGGCTGCGGTTGAAGTGCTGGCTGGCGAGCGAATCGATCACCCCTTCGACTTCGGCGGCGATCACATTGCGCCGGTTGAATTCCTCGACGTTGAACACCTTGCGGATCAGCCGTTCCGTCAGCATATGCTGGATCAGCATCTCGTCCACCGCTGCCTGGCTGATGTTGGGGTTCAACGCCGTCCGGCATAAGTCCATAAAAGCGGTGAAGGCGGTCTGAAAGCGTTTGTTCTGGCGGTGCGCCTCTTCAATCTTCTCCTTCAACCCGTTGGCGATGTGGGGGATTTCGCCCTGGAAATAGGCCACCGCCTGATTGAACTCGGTGAAGGGTTCGATCTCATGGCGGTAAAAACGGTTGAGCAGATCGGCCAACTGCTCCGGCTGGCGCAGCTCGACCTTGAGCGTCTCCAGCCCATTCTGATACAGCACCGCCCGCCGTGTGTCCTCAAAGATGATGTTATCGAAGCGGTAGCCGCGTTCGCGCTTGCGGCGGATTTCGCTCTCCAGGTCATCGCTGCTGTCTTTGGCCTCCCACCAGCCATGCGGCAGCCGGTTGCTGTCGCGCAGCGTGCCGTCGTAGCGCACAGCATTGTGTTCGCGCCGTTCGCTCACTTCCGTCACCAGTTCCCAGCCCTTCTGCTCTTTGGCCGTCGTCCGCAGCAGCGTCTCGAATGCCCGCCGGACATTGCCCTCGTGCAGCGCGGCCTGACCGCTGGCATCGTCGAGCATCTGGTAGTAATCCTGAATGGCGCGGTGAGTTGGGGTGATAGCTGGCATAATCCGGTCAATCTATTACTGACAACGAGTACGGAAGTATAGCCATTTGTCGCAGGCCGTGCCAATTGTGTCGCCGCATTTTGTCTCCCTCAACCCTGATTTTTCCCAACCCTTCTCTAACCGCCTGCCGACAGCCTTAACCTATCTGCTCCCGCAAAACCGTTAGCGCCGAATCGCCTTAAGTCGTACCAAAAAGTTTACCAAAAGTTCACCCGTAACGGCGGGAATGGGCGTATGCTGAGGGCAAGAAGTCGTCAGTCAACAGAGGAAAGACTCGTTGCTTGTCACTCGTTACTCGTTACTGACCGAACGCCAAATGTCACAACATGCAGTTTTGACTTTGACGACTTTTGTGACTTTTGCGGGGCATGGACGCCGCGGGTTAAAACCCACCGCTATCCAGGGCGGTAAGCCCACTGAAGGGGCTGAAGGTGGAGACACACTATGGGCAGCCTGCTTCAGTAGGCTTTGGAGCTATAGCCGGGGGCTTGAGCCTCCGGCGGCCTGGAAGCATGACTTGCAAACTGCAAAAACGCCCGTGCAGAATTTGACGCATTTGCAGAATCTTGCGCAGATTCTCTCCGTTTTCGCTCTGTGTCCTCTGTGTTCTCTGGGTTGGTTTTTATGTCTTTGTCGTTCTGTCGGTGTCCGTCCGACGACGACGACACAAAACCGGAGTTGCACAAAAGTGGACTTGCAGCACTTGCAACATTTCTAACTTTTGCAACACTTGAGGGAAAAGTTCACAAAAGGCAGTTGCGACTTTGACGAATTTGACGAATTTTGTGGGTCAGGTAATCGCTGAAAACTGAGGGCTGAATGCTACAAGCTACTCGCTCCAATCAGCAAAATCAGCAGCAACCGGGGGTAGGGTCAATCAGCAGCAACACGGAAACTTGAGCGGTCTTGCTGACGACTCGACTGATTCGCAAAATGAAATATGGACTGATGCGAATCTGACGAATCTGACGAATCGTGTGAATCAACCGACTCTGCTTGTACCCGGATTTGGCACATCCGAAACATCGAGGTGCTGAGGTTGTGAAAAGCGGACTAACCCGGCAGGCGAACCGTCCCCAGCCACAAGCCTTGCTCTGTACCCAGCACGACATGGCGACCATCCGCAGTCCAGCCAAGTGAGTTGAGGTAACAATTTCCTGCTTCAGCAGGTGGCAGCACTGTATAGGCATAATCGTCAGCGGCATCGGCTACCAGCAATCGACAGTCCTCGAAGAATCCATATAACCATCGCTGATCGGGACTCCATTGCAAATGCTCAGGAGCATCGCCACCCTCAAAATCAGAATAGACCTGCTTGACCAGCAGATGGTCGTCATCTTTGAGAGAACAGGCCGTGAGCTGACCCGTACGGCGGACACTGACAGCCACCGTCCGGTTATCCGGTGCCCATTTCACATCACTCCCAATCGGATACGCGGGAATGGTGAAAACCCTGTCCCCATAAGGAACACAATCCAGATCTTGCATACTTTCTTCATGCTGACTATACCCATTCTCTGCGAACTCATATTCTTCCCAAAAACCCATTTCCACTGAGCGATCAGAGGAGATAAACTTGATATGGAAAGCTGCGAACCGTGATTCATCGGGACTCCAATCGAAGTTAGTAATGATGGAGTTGGACAGCGACAAGTGGATAACCGTCGAGAATGTCTGGTTCGATAAATCGTAAACCACGATATAGCCAAAGACGTAGGCGGCCAGTCTGCCGGACTCTTGTCCCCAAGACACGCTAAAATAGTCGTAATCAACTGTCAGATCATCGCAGCACGAAGCGAAGCGTAGCACGGTCTTGGCAGTGTCCAGCGCCTCTTCGACCTCGGTCAGGTGATGCCCCGTGCTGGCATCATAGACCTGGATTCCTGTTGGATTGCCCCTGTATTTATCGTCTAGCCATGCAGCGATGTACTGTCCATCCGGACTCCATCTGGTCTGGATACCGCGATACCCACTCCCGTCGTTCTGCCACTCAAGGGTGTTGGTATTTCGGTTGACCAGCATGAGGTTATTGCTGGAAGCATCGTTGAAAAAGATGTACTGACCATCAGGGCTGATGCTGGCACCATACACAAGTTCGGCACGCAATTTCTCCCAGTTGATGATGGGGAAGTCCGATTGGGCGGCGGCCTGCCCGGTGTGCAGGAGCGAGGTCAGAACGATCAGACTCAGTATTCGAGATGGCTTCAACATCTGCAAAATCCTCATCCTATGTGCAGACGGGACGAGTATAGCGCATCACGCGATAGGCTCAATCCGCCGGCCGCGCACTCAGGCGGGAAACGTCGCAAAATTCTGAAACTGTGTATAATATGTCGGTGAGAAAAATAACCGAAATCAAACCTGACCAGAGGTGGGGCGCAATGGCTGAAAACCCATCGGACAAACAACAACCGATCCCCGATCAACCACAGTATACCGGCGGCTGGCGCAAACCCCAGACCAGCGCCCCGGTGACGCCGACGCCCGCGGCCAGACAGCGCGAGTCCGGCTGGCGTGTTCCAACCCTGCCGCAGAATGTGCAGCCGACCCCAGCCGAACAGGGACAGTGGCACCTGCCGCGCCCGGAAGATACCCAGTTCACGACTGAGGATGTGATCGAGATCACGCCGGAGAAGCAGGAAGCCACGCCGCTGCGCCCGGAAGATTTTCTCTTCGCCACACCCACCGAGGCTGAAGCGCCGCCGGCTGCCCGGCCAGAAGACAGCCTGCTGACTATCGAAGACGAGGCCAAACCGGAAACCAGCAACCCCACCGCGCTCGACCTGCTCGACACACTGGAAGAAGAAGTCCAGACGGACAGCCTGTTGGCGTTGGAACAAGAAGGCGAGAAAAAGCCAGCCGAGGCTGCCGATGAAGCGGATGACGACGCCTTCAGCATGAGCGAGCTGATGGCGCTGACCAGCCTGACCGAAAAAGCGCCCAAGCCTGACATCGTGCCAAAAGTCACCGAGAACGCAGCGGCGCTGGATGCCAGCACGCTCTCGCCGGCGGAACGAGCCGCCCTGGGCGTGACGGGTGTCACGGCTGCGGCATCGGAAAGCCAGCAGCTTTCACAGACTGGCGCGGAAGACCCCGGTGCGTATGCCCGCCGTCAGTTAGAGGCCCTGAACAACGGGGGACAGGTCGCATCGCCAGCCGCGAGCGTCCCGGCGCAGCAAACCACTGCCGATCCAGCGGCCTATGCCCGGCAGCAGTTGGATCAGTTGGGGGGAGCAGCGTCGCCGGTGGCGGCCACGCCGGCACCCGCGCTGACGCCCAAGCAGCAGGAACTGGCCGATAAATTCCGCAACACCGAGATTGAAGTGCGGGCGCTGCGCCAGACATACAACAATGGTCAGATCACCCGCGATCAGCTCCAGGAACAGCTCAAGCGGCTGATGGTGCTGGACGAGAGCAGCACCTGGTGGATGCTGGGGGCGGAGACCGATAAGTGGTATCGCTTCGAGAACAATCAATGGGTGATCGCCGAGCCGCCCTATCTCGCGGCTGCCCGCACCCCAACCCCGACCGCGACCCAGGACATCGACCCCAGCCAGGTGATCGGCGGCTCGCTGCCGTATTTCCCCAGCGAACCGGTTCGCCCCATCGGTCAGGAAGCCACTCAGCCATCGGCAGCGTTTGATACCGGCGGCTTCGGCATCACCGAAGAGCTGGGATTACCGCGCCAGGGTGTCCCCATCCGTGACCCGGAACGCACCGTCGCCGGGACGGCCGGGACGTTCCTCAACCCGGTCGCGCCGGATTCGTCTGCGCCCACCTTGCAGGGCATGGGCGGCTTCGGCAGCCAGCCCACTGTCGTCAACCCGGCGGTCAACGTCGGTTATGGCAATTATGGCGACCAACCGGCTATCGCGTCGCCGATCCCGGCCGAGGATGTCAGCAGCGCGCCGGCCTATGATGTCGAGCAGCCGTCGCCGACGTTTGAGTCGGCCGCCGAACGACAGCAGCAGCGCACCGTCCGCACGTTGATGGTGGCGGTGGGAATCGGTTTCGCCCTGATTTTGCTGTCTGTCGCCTGCGTCGGCGTGCTGGCGCTGACCCAGTACAACAGCATCGCCGCGCAGTATCAGCCCCAGATCGCGGCGCTGGCGAATTATCAACCGGGCTTCCAGACCGTGCGTGTGCTGGATGCGGCCGGCAACGAGATCGCTGAACTCAACAGTCAGGATGGCGGGGCGCGCACCTCGGTGCCGTTCGCCGATATTTCGCCCTTCATGATCCACGCCGTCGTGTCGCTGGAGAATGAGCGTTTCTTCGATGATCCCGGTTGGGATGTCTTCGCCATCGTGCGTGCCTTCATCCAGAATGTCGGCGCTGGTCAGGTTGAGTCGGGTGCCAGCGGCATCACGCAGCAGGTGGCGGAGAAGCTGATCCTGAAGCAGCCGACGACCACTGCCGCGCTGAAGCTGGACGAGATCATCATCGCGTCGCAGATCGCCCAGCAGTACACCAAGCAGCAGATTCTTGAGATTTATCTGAATGAAGTCTTCTTCGGCAATCAGAGCTACGGTGTGGAAGCCGCCGCCCGCTTCTACTTCGGCGTGGGGGCGAAAGACCTGAACCTGCCCCAGGCGGCGATGCTGGCTGGCATCATCGCCTCGCCAGCGCAGTACAACCCGGTCAACCAGAGCGGCGACCCCACCAACCCGCAGTTCCGTTCCGGCCGTGAAGAGACGCTGCGACGGATGGATTTTGTCATCCAGCGGATGCAGCAGGTCGGCTGTCTGACGTTTGCCACCGGAACCCAGCCTTTCTGCATCGATGCCAACGTCGTGCGCCAGAACGCGGTGACGACGGCACAAGTCAAAGCGCGTGAGTTCACCCCGCGCGCGGTCGAGCTGAAGTATCCGCATTTCGTCCAGTTCGTCATCGCCCAGGTCGAAGCGATGGGCTATGCCCAGGCTATGTACACGCGCGGCTTCATCATCCGTACCACGCTCAACCCGGCGGTGCAGGATGTGGCGCAGGCCGGTTTAGCGCAGACGATGGCGCGGCTCATCAACACTCGCATCAACACCGGCTCGGTGATGGTGACCGATCCACGCAGCGGTGCCATTCGGGCGATGGTCGGCAGCCCGAACTTCAATGATACGACAATCGACGGTCAGGTGAACGGCGCATTGACCTTCCAGCAGCCCGGTTCCGCCATCAAACCCATCGTCTACGCCGGCGCGTTCGAGGGCGTGGATGACAACGGCGACGGGCGGGCTGATCGCTGGCTGACCCCGGCCAGCATTCTGTGGGATGTACAGACCACCTTCGCCGGCGGCTACACGCCGGTTAACTTCAGCGGCACCTTCACCGGGCCAGTAGCGGCGCGTTATGCCCTGCAAAACAGTCTGAACATCCCGGCGGTCAAAGCCTATTCCTTCATCGGCGATGCCAAGTTCGCTGACATCGCCCGGCGCATGGGTCTGCGCTTCCCCGAAGGCGCACCGTTGGGGCTGCCGAGCGGCATCGGCGCGACCGAAATCACCCTTTACGATATGATGGGGGCGTATGCCACGCTGGCGAGCAACGGTGTGCGTGCGCCGCTGTACGCCATCGAGAGCATCACCGATGCCAATGGCAATCCCATCGAAATTCCGGGTCGTGCTGCGCCAGCCCAGGTCATTCAGCCGCAGGTCGCTTTCCTGATGGCGAACATCCTGAGCGATGACACGGCGCGCCAGCCAGCCTTCCCGCCGAATGGTACGCTGACCATCCCCGGCATCCCGGTAGGTGCCAAGACCGGCACCACCAACGACGCCCGCGATCTGTGGACGATGGGCTTCACCACCAACGCCGTCGTCGGCGTGTGGCTGGGTCGCCCGGACAACGGCCCCAGCACCGTCACCGATGGCGGGTACGGCAGCGCCGCGCCGCTGTGGAACGCCGTCATGCGCGTCGCCGCCCAGAACGCTGGCTACAGCGTCCAGAATTTCCCCAATCCCCCCGGCCTGGTGCAGACCCAGATTTGTATCGACACCGGGACGCTGCCGCCCGCCAATTGCAGCGCCCAGCGCACCGAGATCTTCATCGATGGACAGCCGCCGCCCGGCCCGGATCAGGCGTTCGTTCAGGTGATCGAGATTGATACCTGGTCTGGTCTGCGGGTTGACCCGGCCTACTGCCCGGACAACCGGTTGCAGCAGACTGTGTTGAACATCAATGATCCGTCGGCCGTCGCCTGGCTCAACACGGCATTGGGACAGCAGTTCGCCCGGCGCATCGGCATCACCAGCCAGACGCTGACGGCTCCGCCCAGCGGCACCTGCAACGTCAACACCGAGATTCCCATCGCCCGCATCACCTCGCCCACCAATACCCAGCAGATTTCAGGGGTGATCCAGGTCATCGGCACGGCGACCGCCAACCTGACGTTCAGCCGCTTCCAGTTGGAATATGCCAATGCAGCCGCGCCAACCAGTTTCACGCAGATCAACCAGCCGGTCACCACGCCGCAGAACAGCGGTCTGCTGGGGACGTGGGACACGGCGTCGGTGCCAAACGGCAGCTATATCCTGCGGCTGGCGATGTTCTCCAATCAGGCCGGTGGTTACCTCTACCGCACGGTGAATGTGACGGTGCTGAACCAGCTTCAGCCGACGCTTCAGCCGACGCTGGCAATCCCGACGCTGAGTGGCAACTCATCGCAGAATGTACCGGGCGGTCTGACGCTGATCGCGCCAACCCAGACGCCACTGCCGTTCGAGCCGATCAATCCCGGCGGTTAAGCCGGCTCACTCAAGACCTTTCATCAGGGGAGCGTCAGGCGATGCTCCCCTACACGCATCACCCCACGCAACTTCACACCACCCTTTTGCGTATAGCAGCAATAGTCACGTCAGAGGAGTTTTATATGGGCAACCAAATCCCGCGCATGATTGCGACCGGCATCATCTGGGCTGCGATCACGGCCATCATGATGACCATGATGATTACCCAGAGCGACCTGAACTTCATCATCGTCGCCATCCTGGCCGGTGCAGCCTGGTTTGCCACCGATACGGTCTGGAGCAGCGGCAAGAACGAAGCGAAAGCCGCCCAGGAAGAATCCGAGAAGGCCAAGCGCCAGACGAAGGTCGAGCGGCTGGTCGATACGTTGAGCCAGCAGGAACTCAACGAACTGCGTTCACGGCTGGTGGCGGACTCGGATGGCGAGCTGGTGTCGCTGGATGATGTGCTGTCGGAACAGCGCCGTCAATCCCGTTAAGATTAGGAGGTCAGCATGGGATCGAACGAAACCCGTTTTGTCACAACCGCCATCATCTGGACGGCGGCCACAGCCATGACGATTGTGCTATCGGTGGTCAATGGCGGCGAGAACTTCAGCATCCCGGCGGTGGTGATCTTCATGATCGCGGCTGCCGTCAGCACGCTGGGCATCTGGCAAAGCCCGTTTGTCGGCAGCGACTCCGGGAGCGCCAAAGCTGAATCGGAGAAGGCCAAGCGCAGCAGCAAGCTGGAACGGTTGGTCAGCGGATTGAGCGATGATGAAGTGAACGAGCTGCGTAACCGCCTGTTGACCGACAACGATGGTGAACTGGTCTCGCTGGAAGAGGTCATGCGTCAACGCAAGCAATAGCAGCAGGAGCAGATCATGCGTGAATGGGGACGCTTCGGCGCGACGCTCGCCATCTGGCTGACGGTTGCCATCAGCCTGAATAATCTGATTGAACGCTTCACCCGCGTGCAAGCCGACTTCACCGGCATCTGGCCGAATATCAACTACAACTACCCAACGGATATGGTGAGCCAGGAGCAGTGGCAGCAGTGGCAGACCCTCATCAGCCAGACCGAGGCTAATGCCCAGGCCATCATGGGTCAGGTGACGGCTTCGATGAACGCGCAGCTCTCGGCCAACATGGGGCCGCTGCTGTTGCTGTCGTTGGCGCTCATCATCGCGGCCACCATCAGCACCGCCTTCATCTGGCGCGTCCGGGCGGCTGAAGCCGAGACCGAGTCCCGCGCCGCTTCGGAAAAAAGCAAACGCAGCCCGCGTGTCGATCAACTGATGCGTTCGCTCAGTGAGGCTGAATGGCAGGAATTGCGCTACCGCCTGACCGAAACCGATGGCGAACTGACGATGCAGGACGAGTGGGCGCAGGCAGCCCAGCAGCAGCGCCAGCGCTGAACCCCTACGGCGACTTCGCTTTCCGCTGCTTCGGCATCCGCGAGCCGATCCACCAGCCGCCGACCGCCGCCAACAGGCCACCGGCCACGAGCAGGATCAACTGGCTGGAATCCGGGCTGGTTGCCTCCGGCTGAATGGTGGCCTGTTCACGGGAGACGGCCAGCGTCGCGGTGGGCGTCCCGGCTAACGGTTCTTCGATGGTCAGCACAATGCCATCCGGCATCCCCATATCGGCGTGATCGGTATTCCCCAGCGAGGCGCAGATGCGGTAGGTGCCGGGTTCGAGATCGAGGACGGCATCATCCTGGTACACCATCCCGCGCAGTTGATCGTTAACCCACAGATGCCAGTGACGCCCGCTTTGAGCATCGACATCGAAGTTGTTGGTCTGAATGCTGACGGTGATGGTGCCGCCATAGATGGTGGCATCCGCCGCCGGTTGAACGATCCGCAGCGTCGGCGCATCCGGGCCGCTGGGCATCGGGCGATTGGTCGGCAGCAGGCGGACGCATTCGGCCAGCGTGTTCTCGCCGGGAGCCGGAGTCGATTGTGCCAGCGCCACGCCGGGCAGCAATAGCAACAGAAGGATCAAGAGACGTAAACCCATAGGCATATCCTCACCGGTTCATTCTATTGTATAGTGTACGCGCCGGTGATCGATTCGTCGCGGGAGAATTGTAAACGGAGGCTTATGTTGGCTTCAGCAACACGCGGAATCGGATTGTGCATCCTCATCTTGTGGCTCATAACTGGATGCTCCCCAAATGAAGGACAATTGAGCGCAACTGCCACCCGTGAGGCAGAGGAATTTCAGTACGCAGTGGATCGGGCAGTTGATGCAACGGCTGCGGCTGACCGCGTCAACATGCCCATCACCCTGGCACCGGAATATAGAACAGCGTTTCCCTACCCCGCCATCACGCTGGGATGGAAGTGGTTGCGACCACTCCAAGCGAATGAAGCGTTTGATATCCGACTGGGAAAGGATAAAGAAAAACGCCTGAGCATCGGGCAGACCCAGGAGACTTCGATCAATGTGTATCACTGGCTGCGCTATCTCGACCCCGGTGAATACACCTGGACGGTACAGGTCGTCACCCTCGGATCAGATGGTCGCATTCGAGAAACGATCAGTCTGGAGTCGTATCCAGACAAGTTCATCGTCATCCAACCTGCTGAAGCGCCGACACCTTCATTTGATACACAAGATACCGGCTTCACCTATTTTGCATATATTCCAGCCAACACCGGGAACTTCAACCCGATAACAGCCATCACCTTTTCGCCCGACGACATGCTGTATATCCTAACGCTCGCCGGTGACATTTTTCGTGTCTCTCTATCAAGCAATGACGAGAAAAACATCCGTGATGCTGAACTGGTATATCACAACAAAACCCACGAACTGACGAGAGCTGAAGGGCTGGCTTTCTTTGGGGGTGTGCTCTATGTGGCTGATATGGGTCGAATCCGCACCTTTACCGACGAGGACGGTGATGGAAAAGCAGAAACCTGGATAACGATTGCCGAAAATTTTCTGGATGATTCGCCGGATAGGTATTCGAATAAAGCCATCGCGTTCGGACCGGACGGCAAACTCTACGTTGGGATTAGCGCTCGTACCGATCATGGCCCGGTCACACAGCCACAGGAAGCGGCGATTCTGCGGCTCAATCCGGATGGGACTGGCAGCGAAGTCTATGCGACTGGACTGCGAAGCGTCAGCGATCTGGCCTTCACAACGGATGGCGATTTGTTCGCGCTGGATAACGCACCCTATCAGCTTGACGCACAGCTCCGCTACCTGCCCAGCGGTGAATTGAATCACATCCAGCAGGGGAAGTTCTATGGTTTCCCCGATGTGTTCGGTGATCTCATCAGCCGGGAATTCATGGGTGATAGCCGCATAGGTGAAGCGCCCGTGACCACCTTCATCAGCAGTCAGACAGCTAATGGATTAGCCTTTCGTCCAGGGCCGGATGCTCTTCGCAATCAATTGATTGTCGCTCTTGAGGGACTTGCCCCTGAGTACTATTTCCGCACCGTTCGCAGCGATCATATGGTTGTCTCGGTTGATCTGCGGCAAACAGCCGATGGCAGCTTTGCTGGGGACTGGCAGCCTGTTCTTACCTTCAGCAATCCATCCGGTTACACTCAACCTATTGATGTGGCGATTGGTCCGGATGGTTTGATTTATGTCGCCACAACCGGCATCATCCTGCAACTGAAGTAGAGCGTGTTATGAACTTCGCTCTTGTAATGCCCTCACCCCAAACCCCTCTCCCACGGGGCGAGGGGCTTCCAAACGAGATGCTCCCGACGGCTCCCCTTCTCCCAGTGGGAGAAGGGGCAGGGGGATGAGGGCTAAAAAGTACGTAATAGGCTCTAGCCTACGGTTCCTGATCCACTCGCCCCAGCCATTGCGACGCAACCAGGGCGATGAGCGCCAGCCCGACCAGCAGCAGACCGGTCCAGATGGCGGCGTCGATGTCGCGCTCGATGATGTTGTAGATCAGCAGCGGCATGGTCTGGGTGCGGCCTTGCAGACTGCCGGCGAAGAGGATGGTCGCGCCGAATTCGCCCAGCGCCCGCGCCCAGCACAGGATCAGTCCGGCAGCCAGCGCCCGACGGGTCAGCGGCAGCGTCACCCACCAGAACAGCGTCCACCCACCCGCGCCATCCACCCGCGCCGCGTCTTCGATTTCCGGCGGGACACCCTGTAAGCCGACCTGCGCCGCCCGAATGTAGAGCGGAGCCGCCACGAACATCTGCGCCAGCACGACAGCCGCCGTCGTAAAGGGCAGGCTGATGTCAAGCGCATTCAGGGGTGGCCCCAGCAGCCCGCGCCGTCCGAAGGTCACCAGCAGGGCTAACCCCGCCACCGCCGGCGGCAGGACAATCGGCAGTTCGACCAGCACATTCAGCCAGCGCCGACCGGGAAAACGTCCCCGCGCCAGTCCATAGGCCAGCGCCGTGCCAAAGATGGCCGTCAGCAGGGTGCAGATGGCGGTGGTGAAGAAGCTCAGGCGGATGGCCTCCGGGATGAGCGAACCGGGAGCGCTGTTCCACGC
Source organism: Anaerolineae bacterium (assembly GCA_022843385.1). Taxonomy (GTDB): domain Bacteria; phylum Chloroflexota; class Anaerolineae; order Aggregatilineales; family Phototrophicaceae; genus CFX2. The sequence goes on from JALHNT010000055.1 coordinate 21,119, forward strand.
CTGGTTATCGACAACCCGCAGCAGCAGCGCCAGCAGCGGGATCAGCAGAAAGCCCAGCATCAACCCGCCCGCGCCACCGACCAACCATCGTCCCCAGCGTGACATGGTTCAGCGCCGACCGCTGTGACAGGACGACCGGGGAGCCGCCACAAAATTCCATTTGACGAGAATATCCTGACCCGCAGCCGACAGGACATAATCGACAAAGGCCTGCGCCAGCGCCGCATCTGCCGGGTTATCCGTCACGGCAATCGGATAGGCCGCGATGGTGTTGTAGGCATCTGGCACCGGAATAGTCAGTACCTCGGCCTGAAGATCGGGCGTGACATCGGAGATATAAACGACACCGGCATCAGCCTCGCCCAGCGCGACTTTGGCCGCCACCTGCCGCACATTCTCCTCTTCGGAAACGATGTTCGCCAGCACGGCTGCCCGATAGGCTTCGCCGTAGCCTGGCTCCAGCGCCAGCCGCTCCAGCATGGCGTTGGTATATTCGCGCACCGGCACATCCGGCCCGGCCACCACCAGCTTCAGCCCCGGCTGCGCCAGATCGGCCAGCGATTGCACCTGGGCTGGATTATCGACCGGCACGATGACCACCAGCCGGTTGCGGGCGAAGGTGCGCGGCTGACCGCTGATGCGTCCGGCATCCTGCGCCGCCTGCATCTGACGAGCATTGGCGCTGGCGAACACATCCGCCGGCGCACCCTCGCTCAACTGGGCCGCCAGAGTCGATGAGCTGCCGAAGTTGAAGATCACCTCCACCCCTGGGTGAGATTCCTCAAAAGCTGCGCCGATTTCCTCAAAAGCATCGGTCAGCGAGGCAGCGGCGAAAACGGTGAGCGTGCGGCTGTCCTGCGCCTGTGCACGCGCGGCAGTCACGATCAGCAGCATGAATATGAACAGCAGACGGCGAACCATCCGTCAGTCTCCTTCACCAAACCATCGCCTATATCCTGTTACTATAGCGTGGAATGCGGGGGAGCGTTATGGTGGGATAATCAGGAATACCATCATCACGAATGGGCTTCGGCGCGTTCCAGGTCGCGGGCGCGGGTGAGTGTGTTCAAGCCCAACCCCTGTCGAATGAGGAAGAAGAAGCCGAGCAGCGTCACCGGCAGCCAGATGACGATATGCACCACGATGGCATAAGCGCCGGCCTGACTCTGACCGATGCCGACCGCCACCAGCACCGCTGAGACGAAGAACTCGTACACGCCGAACTGACCGGGTGAGGCCGGGATCAGCCCCGCCAGATTGACGACACCGACCACCAGCAGCATGACCGGATAGCTGACACCCAGATCGAAAGCGAACGACACCATCCAGTAGACGCTGGCTTCCAGCATCCAACTGACGTAGGAGCTGATGATGGCACCGGCCAGGTCGGCTGGACTACGCAGCCCTTCCAAACCGCGAATGACCTCTTCCGCCAGATGATCGACCAGCTTACGCAGCCGGCCCGGCAGGAATCGATCAAACAGACGCACCAACCGGCGCAGCCAGTCCGGTCGTGCGGCCATCAGGAAGAAGACCGTCACAGCCACCAGGAAGATCGGCGCGGCAAAGGTCGCCACCCGTCGTACTTCGGGCGAGGCAACATCGACGAACAGCAGGGCGACCAGGATGAAGGTCAGCATCACCAGACCGTCAAAGACGCGCTCGACAATAGCGGTGGTCGCCGCCTGCGCCACCGGCACCTGATGATTGCGCTGGAGCAGCAGCACGCGCAGCACTTCGCCGCTGCGGAAGGGGTAGACGTTGTTGCCCATATAGCCGATGCAGACCAGGGGAAACATGCCGCTGAGAGGGATCGATTTGATCGAACGCAGCAGGAAACGCCAGCGCAGCGAAATGACCGCCACCGCGGTGAAATACCAGGCGGCACCGAGGATCAGCCACAGCGGATTGAGCGACTGAATCTCGCCCCAGAAGGCTTCAGGGTTCAGATTGCGGAAGGCGAAGTAGAAGAATATCAGGCTGATCGCAATGCTGAGTCCGACCACCAGCCACTTGTTAACCTTCATAACCACCTGTCATCTGCCGGGCATTCGCGGCCCAGTGTCCATACCTTTATACACTGATTGTAGCAGTGAACCCCCAGCAGATGTAGCGTGAGGCTGATGGCTCAGGCTCCAAAAGCGCGGCGAACTGCCGGGCGGGTAAGATACCACAGCGACAGCCCGCTGGTACTCGCCAACCCCAGAGCAAGGAGCAGCAGCATGATGAGGTCTTCATCCGGGCTGCCATAGCTGAACCACAGCGGAGGCAGCGATAGCAGGCTCATCATCACCATCAGACTGGAGAGGACGACCGCGCCGCGCCGCGCCCCCGGCAGTCCATTCCACAATCCACGCGCGCACTGGATGGTCCAGCTCCCCAGCGCCAGACTGCTGCCAGCGAGAATGACCAGCACCAGCACGCCCGTCAGGAAAATCGAGTCGCGGCTCGCCATCTGGAGCGCCGACGGGACGGCTGCTGTGAGCAGCACAATGCCGCCGAATACGAAGCCGAGGCCGAGCAGCAAATAATAACCAGCGATCATCAGAACCCCATCGGGGCGGTTGGGTGACGTGTTGCTTATGTTCATGGTGTCGTCTTTATCTCATCACTTTCACGATGCCTTCAGTGTAACCGTGAGCGGCATCGGACGGGAGCAGCGGAGGATGGAAAAGCGACTCCATCTTTGGTCGGAACGGGCCGGTTTTCTCTCTCATCCCTCACTCATAGTGGTCTAACCTCGTCTTTACACAATCGGGATAATTTCATAGATAAGCAAATCTGGAAGTTGGGTTGTGCTCATTCCTCCGAAGTGGTGCGAGTTGTGAAACCAGATTTGCGGGCAAGTCGGGATTTGGCGATGGCGTCACCGGTCCCTAAACAAGCCCTTCCCTTTGCAAACCACCCGGTTGTGCCCCCCTCACACCGGGTGGTTTGTCGTATAGCGCCAGCGCGCCTATACTATCTGGCAGCAATTGGACAGTATCCGACGAGGAGATTGACTCTATCGATTGGTTTTATATACCCATCTGTGTTAGAAAATGGATATGTATACACTCGGTGAGTTTGCAAAGAAAACACGGGTCACTGTCCACACGTTGCAGTGGTGGGATCGGGAGGGTCGGCTAATTGCCAGGCGTACCCACACCAACCGTCGCTATTACACCGATGACGATGTGCAGCGGGTATTGGGGCAAGTGACTGAGGTGCGAAAAGAGGCAATCATGTACTGCCGTCTCGATGGACTGCGTAACTATGGCAAGGCGCTGAAGAAAGCATTCGCAGATGATCCGCAGCCACCGGATACGGCTGAACCCAACGCCTGAACAGGCCAACTACTTCGCCCGCGCCGCTGGCACGCGCCGCTTTGTCTTCAACTGGGGGCTGGCGGAGTGGAAGCGGCAGCACGAGGCGGGAGAGAAACCGTCTGCGCTGGCGCTGAAGAAACAGTTTAATGCGATAAAGGAAGAGCAGTTTCCCTGGGTGTACGAAGTGACCAAGTGCGCGGTGGAAGGGGCGTTCATCGATTTGGCAAATGCTTTCAAGTCCTTCTTTGAAGGCAGAAAGGCAGGACGCAAGGTCGGTTTTCCGAAGTTCAAGGCGAAGAAACGCAGCCGCGAAGGGTTCTACGTGGCGAACGACAAATTCGACGTGTCCGGGCATTGGATGAAGCTGCCACACATCGGCCTGGTTAACATGACCGAAAAGCTGCGGTTTCACGGTAAAATCCTGTCGGCGCGTTTTACGGAGCAGGCGGGTTGGTGGTTCGTGAGTATTGCCGTAGAGATGCCAGACCCACTATGTGTCCAACAACCAGGGCGGGTAGGCATCGACCTGGGCATTTATCATCTGGCAGCGTTGAGCGATGGGAGCGTGCTTGAGAACCAAAAGCCGCTGCGCGATCTGCTTCACACCGTCAGACGACTGAACCGTTCGGTGAGCCGCAAACAGAAAGACAGCAGAAACCGTGAAAAAGCCCGCTTGAAGCTGTCTCGCTTGCACTACCGTATCGCTTGCATCCGCGAGGACTACTTGCACAAAGTCACCACGCTGCTGGCCGAGCAGTACGGCTTCATCGGTGTGGAAAGCTTGAACGTCAAAGGCATGATGAAAAACCGTGCCCTGGCACAGGCATTAGGCGATGCGGCCTTTGGCACATTCAACCGCTTTCTGTCCACGAAGGTCGAGGCGCGAATAGGGAAAGTGCAGGCAGTGGGAAGGTTCTACCCATCGAGCAAGACCTGCTCGTGCTGCGGACAGGTTAAGGCTGAACTGACACTGGCTGAACGGGAGTTCGTCTGTGACACCTGTGGTTTCACCCTAGATCGCGATGTGAACGCGGCGATCAACATTCTGAACGAAGCGTTAAGGCTGAGTGCTAGCAGTCCGTAACACGACTGGCGCTGTCCCCGGTACTGGCTAGGACGGGACACAAAACTCGCCTGTGGACAGTCTGTAAGACCAAGACCCTCCAGGGTGGCGGCAGGGCTGAATGAAGCAGGAACAACTTGGATGGGTACATTTGTACACAAGAAAGGTAGCAGAGAACCATGACTGACAGCGCACTGGCAACTATCCGTGCAATCGACAGCCTTGCCGCCAATGAATTCGTGGTGGAACTCGATGGTGAGGCGCTGGCCGGAGTTTTCCGCGTCAGCGGCTTGATCCCCTTCAAACTCGATGTCAAGACGACCAACGCGCTCAAGCAGGTCAATGAGCCGTTCACGCTCTCCAAGATGGTGCAGCGCGACCCGAACAATGCTTTCAACCGCTGGCTGCGCGAGACCGTCGCCGCCAAAGCCGACATCATCCGCCCCAAGCGGACTCTGACTATCAAGGCGGTCGATGATGGCGTCGAAGTCCGCCAATGGGTGGTCAAAGGGGCATGGATCGGCAATGTCAGTTATTCTGACTTTGACACCGGCTCCGGCGAACTGATCCAGGAAACCGTCGCCATCCAATGGGATGAGGTCGATGTTGTCTGGTCAGCGAGTTCAGGATAGGCCATGTCATCAGTGCTGGATCGCCTCAACGATCATCAATTCATCAGCCTGACAACCTTCCGTAAAACGGGTGATCCGGTACCGACGCCGGTGTGGTTCGCCCGTGCCGATGACAAGCTGTTCATCTATACCCAGACATCCTCCGGCAAAGTACGCCGCATCCGCCACACCACGCGGGTGACGGTGGCTCCGTGTAAAGCCAATGGTGAGCTGCTGGGCGAAGCCTTCGAAGCACGAGCGCGCATCATCGAAGACGCCGCCGAGCGCAAGCGGGCCGATGATCTGTTGACGCAGAAGTATGGGCTGATGAAGCGGTTGTTCCTGCTGCTGGGACGGCTGCGCGGAGCCAAGGATGCCGACCGCGCCTATCTGGAAATCAGTGTTTAACCGAGGGAGTCAATGCCGAACTTCGTCGAACGTGTCATGCACCCGGAGTGGTATCACGGTCATCGCCAGCAACCGCCGTTCTTCGAAGGCTGGTATTTCAAACTGATCGATGCCAGCGAACAGCATCGATACGCCGTCATCCCCGGCATCTTCCTCAGCCGCGAGCGCGAAAAACATCATGCCTTCGTCCAGGTGCTGGATGGGCTGACCGGGGGCTCGGCTTATTTCACTTTCCCGCCGGAACAATTCATCGCCGCCGAAGACGACTTCGATGTGCGAATTGGCCCGAATCACTTCCGTGCTGACTGCCTGACGCTCGACCTGGACGGGCCAGAACTGGCGCTGAAAGGCGAACTGACCTTCGAGGGGCGCTCGCCCTGGCCGGTGACGTGGACTGCGCCCGGGATCATGGGCTGGTATGGCTGGATGACCTTCATGGAGTGCTATCACGGCGTCGTCAGCCTCGACCACAGCCTGCGCGGTACGCTGCGGCTGGATGGGCGTGAACTGAACTTCAGCAGCGGGCGCGGTTATATCGAAAAGGACTGGGGGCAGTCGTTCCCCACCGGCTGGGTGTGGATGCAGACCAATCATTTTGAACAGCCCGGCACCAGCCTGGTCGCCTCCATCGCCAACATCCCATTCCTCGGTTTCAAATTCCCTGGCTTCATCATCGGCCTGTGGCATGAGCAGCGGTTATATCGTTTCGCCAAGTACACTAGCGCCAAAGTCGATCACCTGCGCGTGACCGATGACCATGTGGAGTGGGCGCTGCATGACGACCAGTACCGGCTGGAGATGCTAGCGACGCGCAGCCAGGGTGGTCTGCTGCACAGCCCCAGCCGCACCGAGATGCACAAACGGGTGATGGAGACGCTGCAATCGACCATCGCGGTTCGTCTGAGCGAATTGCGCAGTGGCCGCGAAATCTTCAACGGTACCGGACGCAATGCCGGGCTGGAAGTGCAGGGTGATCTCTCGATGCTGCTCAAGGCGTAGGCTCAGGCCATCCCACCCGCAGCAACAGCGGATTTCCGCCTGTAGAACACTACGATAGACCCAGCAGAGTGGCAGTTTAAGTCTTCAGTAATCCCTGTAGCTGTTGACGATTGCCGCTGTCCGGCGCAGTGGCAGCGCGTCCAGCCAACAACAGATACGCATACATCAGCCCACCACTCGCCAGCCCAACCCCGACGCGGAAAACGGTTGGCGTGTCGGTGGGTGAGATGAACCCTTCGATCAGGCCAGCGATGACCAGCAGCGGAATGGCGACCAGCGCCAGCGACACGGCGCGCTGCGCTGCCAGCCACAACGCATCGCGGCGGGTGTATGAGCCAGGGTTGAGCAGCGCCCAGCCCAGTTGCAGCCCGGCCCCGCCCGCCATGAAGATCACGCTCAACTCAATTACACCATGCCCGACGACGAAGGCGAACAGCGATTCACCCATGCCGTAATGCGTCGCCAGACCAAAGACCGCGCCGATGAACAGGCCGTTGAATGCCAGCACATACACGCTGAACAGCCCGAACAACACCCCGCCGCCAAAAGCCATCAGCGCCACCCGGATGTTGTTGGTCATGATGAAGCCGGCGGCTGCCGGACGATCTTCGGGCGGAATATCGGTCCAGGTTTCGTTTTCCGAGAGGATGGCTCTGATCTCGCTCAGGCCAAGCGGTTCGGCGACATCGGGATTGAGCAGCGCCAGACGGAAGCCGATGAGCGCCGGAAGGATGAACAACAGGAAGGCCGCCAGCGTGAACCGCCCGGTCTGGCGAAAGTTGGCCGGGATGGTCTGGCTGATGAACCGCCACAAACGCCCCCGGTCGCTGATATTATCCTGATAAATGTAACCGTGCGTCCGAGTCAGCAATTGATTCAGGTAGACCGTCACGCGCTGCTCCGGAAAGTCACGCCGCGCCAGCGCCAGATCAGAGGTGACAGCGCGGTAGAGTATCCCCAGTTCGCGCACATCGGCGGCGCTCAGGACCATGCGCGGATTCATCAGCGTTTCCAACCGCTTCCAGTCGGCCTCACGCTGCTTGATAAAATCGTTGGCGTTCATCAGCCCTCGCCGTTCAACAACTCTTTGGCCTGTTTGAGCTTCTGCCGCGTTTGCTCGTGATGGGGGTCGAGCGCCAGCGCGTGTTCAAAGGTCTCGACCGCTTTGGCATAATTCTGGATCGCCATCAGCGAGTCGCCGTAATTGTTCCAGAACCACAGATCGTGGGGATTGAACTGCACTGACCATTCATAACACTGGATGGCCTCGCGGTGTTTGCCCAGCGCCGCCAGCGCCAACCCCTGACCATTCCAGGCCCAGGCATAAGTGTCATCCAGCTCCAGCGCCTTGAGATAACTCTCAATCGCCGGTTCAAATTCGCCCAACCGCCGCTGCACCTGACCACGCCGCGCCCAGGCCACCGGATTGCGCGGCATCCGCCCCACCGCATGATCGGCGATGTCCAGTGCATCGGCCTTGCGCCCTAAATCGAGCAATACATCGATCTGGTTGGTGTAGTACCAGATGACGCGCGGATCTTCCTCTATTGCCCGTTCGTAGCTGGCGAGCGCCTCTTCCTTGCGGTTGAGCGCCTCCAGCGCCAGCCCGCGTCCATTCCAGGCCCAGGCATAGCGCGGGTTCTGGCTGAGGGCATTGTCGTAAGCCGTCAGCGCTTCGGCATGTTGGTTGAGCCGGCGCAAGGCCTGGCCGCGCTTGGCCCAGCTTTCCGGGTGACGTGGGTTGAGTTTGAGGGCGTGGTCGAGCGCTCCCAGCGCATCCTCAAAGCGGCTGAGAGTCACGAGTTCATCGCCCATGTTGTACCAGTACCAGACATCCCCTTCATCAGACTGGGTGGCGTTGCGGAAGCAGACCAGCGCCTCCTCGTGTTTGCCCAGTGCGCTCAGGGTCAGGCCGCGCCCATTCCAGGCCCAGCCATACTTCGGATCGAGTTCGACAGCGCGGGTATAACTGCGTAGCGCTTCATCCATCTTATGCAGCCGGCGCAAGACCTGTCCGTGCTTGGCCCACATGCGGGCGTTGCTGCTATCGATCTTGAGTCCCTGTGACAGCAGTTCGTGCGCTGGCGCGTTCTGCCCCATCTGGATCAGGATGTCGGCCTGCTGGTAGAGATAGTAGGCGTCTTTGGGCGAAATCTGGCTGGCGCGCTTGTAGGCTTTGAGCGCCTCATCCAGCTTGCCGATTTGCTCCAGCGTGATGCCCAGTTCGTTCCAGGCCCAGGCATAAGCGGGATCGAGTTCGGTCGCCATCCGCAGCGCCTTGACTGCTTCATCGGGTCGTTTGAGAATGCGTTGGGCATTGCCCATCCGCGCCCAACTGGGGGCATGGGTTGGCACAGTCTGGGTGACTTTTTCCAGCAGCGGCAGTGCCTCTTTGTAACGCCCCATCAGCGCCAGCACATTGCCCTGGTTGTACCAGCAGTGCCAGACATAGCTATCAGCGAATTGTGCCGCATACAGATAACAGTCGAGCGCTTCTTGCAACCGCCCCATGTGTTCCAGCACGATGCCCTTGCCATTGATGGCCCAGCTATAATCCGGCTGAAGTTCAACCGCTTTCTCGTAGGCTTGCAGCGCCTCAGCATTCTGATCCATATGGCGCAGCACCTGCCCCAGCTTGGCCCAGCTAAAGGCGTGGGTCGGATCGACGCGGGTGGCCTGCGTTGCCGGGCTGTAGGCATCCTCGTAGTTGCCGATTTCGACCAGCATCTCGGTCAGGTTGTACCAGTGCCAGACCTCATCCGGCTGGTACTGGGTGGCCTTCTTGAAGCTCTGGAGGGCATCGGTGGTGCGGCCCAGCGCCTTGAACGCCAGCCCGCGCCCATTCCAGGCCCAGGCATATTCGTCATCGAGCGCGACGGCTTTGGAATAGGATTCCACCGCCTCGGCATAACGATGGGTCAACCGGTAGACCTGACCCATTTTCGCCCAACTATTGGGATGGTTCGGGTCAACTTCCAACGCCTTTTGTAACAGCGGCAGCGCCTCATCATAGCGATTCAGGCTTTGCAGCACATCGGCCTGGTTGTACCAGTTCCAGACCTCATTCGGTTTGATTTCCGAGGCGCGCTCGTAACAGGCCAGCGCCGCCTCCAACTGACTCATGCGTTCCAGCACCAGCCCCTTGCCACGCCAGGCAAAGCCATAGCGTGGGTTGATCTCCAGCGCCCGGTCATACGCGGCCTGCGCGTCATCATAGCGTTCCATCAGCCGCAGCGCCCGGCCCTTGCGCGCCCAGGCCAGCATGTTTTCCGGCTGCAACGAGATAGCGCGGTCATAAGCCGTCAGCGCTTCATCAAAGCGGCTGAGTTCGGTCAGCGAATAACCTTTGTCGATCAGCTCATGGATTTGCAGCTCCGGCCCGGTGATCTCCAGCGTGGCGCGCTCGCCGGTCACGGCTTCGTAGATCGGAGCCAGTTCATCGACAATCGCGCCCCAGTTGGTCGGGCGGTTATTGGGCGATTTCTCCAGACAGGCCAGGGTGATCTGCATCAGGCGCGGCGGCAGCAGCCGTTCGACCGACTCCTCAAAGGCCGGCTTCTGGCGCAGATGAGCCTGCTTCCAGTCGGCGAATTTCTTGGCACCAAAGACTTGTTTGCCCGTGAGCATCTCGAACATCATGCAGCCGAAGGCATAGATGTCGGCGCGCAGATCAACATCGCGTGACTCGACCTGTTCCGGCGACATATAAGGCGCGGTGCCGACAATCGCCCCAAAGCGTGTCAGCCGGTTCTGGGCATCGCCGCGCGTCTGAAAGGCTGGATCGTTGCCGGGCAGCAGAGCATCGGTGAATTCGACCGAGCGCACCAGACCAAAGTCAGTGATCTTGGCGATGGCGTCATGCGTCACCAGGATGTTGGCCGGCTTCAGATCGCGGTGTACCAGCCCGTCCACCCGCTGGCAGGCGTGCTGCATCCCCAGCGCGATGTGCAGCCCGAACTCGATGGACTGCGGCAGATCGAGCCGTTTGTGGTCGATCCAACTGCGCAGGTCGGAACCGAGTCCTTCCGGCCCGCTGATGTGTTCCAGGATGATGTGCGGGCGGCTATTGATGGTCTCGACGCGGCGCGCCTGCACGATATAGCGATGCTTCTCCAACAGAATCCAGGTGGTGGCCTCCTGACGAAAGCGCGCCACGGCCCGTTCGTTATCGAGAAAGCGGCTCTGGAAGGTCTTGATGGCGACCGGTTCGCGGTTCTGATGGTCATAACCCAGATAGACCACGCCCATGCCGCCGCGCTTGACATCATGAACCTCATAGCGATCCTGAATCCAATCGCCGGGCGCGACCTCGTCATCATCCAGCGTGCTACGGGTGGCGCGGGTCTCGGTGACCTTGCGGATGCTCTCCTGAATTTCCGGTGCAACCGACGACGGCGGATAGATCGAGGTCTGTTCCAACAGCGGATCAACCACCACCGGCGGCAGCGGCGCGACCGGGGTGGTGGTCGTGGTACGGGTCAAGGGCGAGGCAGCCTCGAAATCGGCCACCGTCTGCGACAGATCGCTGCGCGTCTCCGATAGATCGAGTGGTGCGGCGACGGTGCGATCCATATCGGTCAGATCATGGGTGTCATCGCTGCCGCTGCTGACGGTCTTGACCGGATTGGTAGGAGACTCTTCGCGGTAGGCGCGCAGCAGTTCTTCGATGATGGTTTCGTATTCAGCGCGGTGTGACTCGTGGACAACCTCATATTCGCTGTAAGCCCACAACGCCACCGAGATATTGCGCCGCGACGGAATGGTATGGGCAGCGCCGATCACCCAGTCGATGTAATCACGAATGGCGGTGCGGGCATCTTCCCGATCCGGCTCGCTCTCGGCCATCTGCTGCGCCTTCTGATAGGCGATCAGCGCCTTGCCCACATAGAAGACCAGTAGCCGCCCATCTTCGGTGATGGAACGGCGGGCACACAAATCGCCCAGGGCAAAACGGTCATTGATGTCCTCACGGCGCAGCGCCAACCGCCCCAGCGTGCGAATCTCCGGGTTGGGGTCGCTGGCGAAGTAATCCGATCCATCGAGCGCATGAGCTTTGCTCAGTATCTTCCGAATCAGTTCGTCGTTCATCGCGACGGGTTGGCGTCCCGATTGTGGAATGTTTATCATCGGTCTGACACGCTTCTCCTCACGGACTGCATCCTCTGCTTAGAGCGTGTTACGCACTTTATAGCCCTCATCCCCCCTGCCCTTCTCCCACCGGTAGAAGGGGAGATTTCGTGAACGAAGTGCTTTTAAGCCCCTCGCCCCGTGGGAGAGGGGTTTGGGGTGAGGGCAATACGAGAGTGAAGTGCATGACAGGCTCCAAGCTGGTGCGCACAGTCCGCATTGTGCTGATTATGATTGGCTTCCCCTATCTGATCATCGGTTTCGCGCTCATCCCCCGGTCGAGGCATCCAGTTCGGCCTGGGTGATCGGCTCAAACTTCAGCCGTTCCCCGCCATCGGCGCGGGCGATGATGATCGCACCCGGTTCAAAAGCATCTTCAACGATCTTGTTGCTCAGTGGCCGGGTCACCAGGCGTTCAATCGCCCTCCGCAGGGGACGCGCTCCGCTGATCGGATCAAAGCCTTTGGTCAGGATCAACTGCCGGGCATCATCGGCCAGCAGCAGTCTGAGCTTTTGTCCGGTCAGGCGTTGATGCAGTTCTTCCAACTGTAAGTCGAGGATCTGACTGAGAGTTTTGCTGTTGAGGGAGTGGAAGGTGATGACTTCATCAATACGGTTCATGAATTCCGGGCGGAAGAAACGCTTCAGGTAACCGGCGTAATCCGGCTCGTTCTCGCTGGCACCGAAGCCCAGCGCTTTCCCCACCTCTTCGGTACCAATGTTGCTGGTCATGATGAACACCGAATGGCGTCCATCCACCGTCCGCCCGTGTGCATCGCTCAGGCGGCCTTCGTCGAAGACCTGGAGGAATATATCGAAAACTTCCGGCGCGGCTTTTTCCACCTCGTCCAGCAGCACCACGCTGTAGGGGCGGCGGCGCAGTCCATCGGTCAGTTGACCACCGCGCTGGGCGTCCTTATAGCCGGGCGGCGAGCCGATCAGCCGAGCGACGGTGTGGGCATCATGAAATTCCGACATATCGAGCCGGAGCATAGCATCCTCGCTGCCGAACATGAACTCGGCCAGCGCCCGTGCCAGTTCGGTCTTGCCGACGCCGGATGGCCCCAGAAACAGGAATACCCCGATGGGCCGCTGCGGGTTGTTCAACCCGGCGCGGGCGGTCTTGATGGTCTCGGCTACGGTGCGCACCGCGTCGTTCTGACCGATGACCCGCTTCATGAGCGAGTCTTCCAATCCGGCCAGACGGCGTTTCTCGTCCTTCGTCAGCTCAGTGACCGGGATGCCGGTCCAGTCCGAGAGGACGGCGGCCACGCTTTCTACGCCCACTTCCGGCTCACCGGTCTCGCTCTCGTCAGGCGCGATGGTGCGGATGATGACGCGGGTGCAGGCTTCGTCCAGCAGGTCGAGCGCTTTATCCGGGAGGCGACGATCCGGCAGGAAGCGCACCGACAAGTTGACGGCAGCTTCCAGAGTAGCCGCCAGAATGTGGACGCCGTGATGATCTTCCAGCCGTTTGCGCTGACCATCGAGAATTTGCAGCGTATCCTTCTCGCTCGGCTCTTCAATGTCGATGGTGCGGAAGCGCCGATCCAGCGCCGGATCCTGGGCGATGGCGCGGCGGTATTCTTCGTGGGTGGTCGCGCCGATGCACATCAGGTCGCCGCGTGCCAGGGCTGGCTTGAGGATGTTGGCGGCATCCAGATTGCTGTCGATGGTATCGCCGGCACCGACGATGGTGTGGATTTCGTCGATGAACATGATGACATTGCCGGCATTCTTGACCTCATCAACGATGCCGATCAGCCGTTCCTCGAATTGCCCGCGCAGACTGGTGCCAGCCACCAGCGTACCGATCTCGATCTGGACGATGCGGCGGTTGAGCAGCGACTTGGGGGCGGTGCCGGTGGCGATGGCATAGGCCAGCCCCTCGACGACGGCGGTCTTGCCGACGCCGGCATCGCCCAGCAGCAGCGGGTTGTTCTTCTTGCTGCGTGCCAGGGTTCGCGCCAGCGCCCGAATCTCGGCATCGCGGGCGATGGCCGGGCCGATCTTGCCCTGCGCCACCTGCGCCGTCAGATCACGTCCGTACTTATCCAGCAGCGGCGTCGGCATCCGTGACGAGTCCCCGCGCAGGTCGGGATCAGACGAAAGCTGGTCATCCAGGTCAAAGACGAACTCGTCGCTGCTGATGTGGGGGAAATCAACCTGCTGCGGTTCCAGGCGCGGCGGCGTCTGCTTGAGAATATCGGCTTCCAGCACCAGGCGTTGCAACCACAAGTTGAGATCGAACCCCATATCCATCAGCTTGCGCACCGGCACGCTCTCGCCTTCCTGAAGGATAGCCACCAGTAGGTGAGTCTCTTCGATCTGACCGGCGTTAGCATCATCGTCGCGGTCGGCCAGGAAGATCGTCAGCGCCAGCACCAGTTCGGCGCGGGGGGTGAGCGGCAGCACCTGACCCAGCTTGCCATCACCGCGTCCCACTTCCTTGCGAATCTCGTCGCGGACGTAGCGCGGATCGAGACCGGCGTGCTTGATGATCTGGCTGGTCAGCCCACTGTCATGCCGCGTCAGGGCGATGAACAGATGCTCGACGCCGATGTAATTGTGGTCAAGTCGCCGCGCTTCTTCAGCCGCCTGGGCGATGAAGGCCGAACAGCGTTCGCGTATCTCTTGCTCCGGAATATCGGGTGACGGGGTCAAGGTCAATATCCTTGATTGATTGTGTAACAAAGACGTTTGTTTCCATGAGGAAGTATACCGCAAGATTGAAGCCGGATAAAAAGCCATAGATGAATCCTGATTTGACAAACAATTTGTCCCATGTTACGTATTGGCAGCGACACACAACTCGTGAAAATCGGCGCATATGTGATTGATGATGCCTCATCCACTATTGACTGATTCTGACCCCATTCACCAAGCGAGATACCTTTATGCAACCGGTTGATGGTTTCATCTTTGATCTGGACGGCACCGTTTACCTGGGCGAGGCCGCGCTGCCCGGCGCAGTAGAGGGCATCGCTGAACTGCGCCGGATGGGCAAGCGTGTGCTGTTCGTCAGCAATAAGCCGCTCGAACCGCGTGAGAACTATGCCCATAAACTGAGCAAGCTGGGCATCCCGGCAGAACCTGCCGATGTCATCACTTCGGCTTTTGTGCTGGGCTATCACCTGGCGAAGACCGAACCCGACCTTAATCTGTACGTCGTCGGCGAATCCAATCTACTGCACGAGCTGCGCGGACACGGCCTGAAAGTGGTCAATGAATTCCTCGACCAGAGCGAGCTGGAAGTGATCGAACCCTACAATGTTGATGCTGTGGTGGTGGCCTTTGACCGCACCCTCAATTATCGCAAGCTGAACACCGCTTATCAGGCGCTGGTCAAGGGAGCACGCTTCTTCGCCACCAACGCCGACAAAGCCTGCCCGATGCCTGGTGGTGGCATCCCCGATGCTGGTGGCACAATTGCCGCGTTGGAACACATGACCGGGCGGCAGGTCGAGCTACTGGCGGGCAAACCCTCGAAGCTGATTATGACGGTCGCGCTGCAACGGCTGGAGCTGTCCGCCGAACGGGTGATGATGGTCGGCGACCGCTTGGAGACGGATATCTTCATGGGGCAACAGGCTGGAATGCAAACGGCAGTCACTCTGACCGGGGCTGCCAAGCGTGAGGATGTGGCGAAGATGACCACGCCGCCGACTTATGTCATCAACAATCTAGGCGAGCTGCCGGGTATTGTGGCGTCATGATCGTCCTGGCGCTTGATGCCGGCACCGAAGCGATCAAGGCTGGGCTTTTCGATGAGCAAGGGCAGCTCCTGGCCGCTGGCTCACGCAAATACACGACCTACTTCCCCCGTCCTGGCTGGGCAGAACAGGACCCGGCAGAATGGTGGGATGGATTAGTCGGCGCGGTACGGGATTGTCTGGCAGCCTCGCCGGTGCCAGCCAGCGCCATCAAAGGGATCAGCGCTGATGCCACCACCTGCACCCTGCTGCCGCTGGATGCTGCCGGTCAACCCCTGCGGCGGGCGCTGCTGTGGATGGATGTGCGGGCTACCGAACAGGCCGGGCGCATCTTCCAGACTGGACATGAGGCGCTGCGCTACAGCTTGGCCGGTGTCAGCGCCGAGTGGATGCCCGCCAAGCTGTTGTGGTTGAAAGAAAATGAGCCAGCGATCTACCAGCAGACCGCGCACCTACTGGAATACACCGACTGGATTGCCTACCGGCTGACGGGGCGGCTGGCGCTCAACCGCAATACGATCACCCAGCGCTGGTATTATCACCAGCCGAGCGGCGGTTGGCCGCTGGATTTCTACGCCACGATTGGTCTGGATGATCTCGCTGCCAAATTCCCGGCGGATATTCTAGGCATTGGCGATGTCGTTGCGCCACTCTCAGCAGAAGCGGCCCACACATTAGGACTGCCGCCGAGCATACCGGTGGCGATGGGCGGGGGCGATGCTTTTGTCGGCCTGCTCGGTCTGGGGGTGGTCGAACCCGGCGACCTGGGCGTGGTGATGGGGTCATCCAACGTTCTCTCTAGCCTGACCACCGATGAGGTTCATTTCCCTGGCATCTTCGGCAGCTTTCCCGATGCCGTCATCCCCGGCCTGAATCTGGTCGAGGGTGGGCAGGTCTCCACCGGCTCGATCCTCAACTGGTTCAAGCGCAACTTCGCTGGCGACCTCATCCCACAGGCCGAGCATCTGGGCGTGAGCGTGTATCAACTGCTGGATGACGAGGCCAGCCGTATCCCGCCCGGTGCGGAAGGGCTGATCGTGCTGGATTACTTCCAGGGCAACCGCACACCGCACACCGACTCACTGGCGCGGGGGGTGATAACCGGGCTATCGCTGCAAGTGACGCGAGCGCATGTCTTCCGTGCGGTGATGGAGGGGATCGCCTATGGCATGAAGGACATTCTCGACACCTTCATCCAGCACCACTGCCCGGTATCGCGGGTGATCGCCTGCGGCGGAGCCACCCACAGCCCGTTGTTTATGCAGATTTATGCTGATGTCATCGGCCAGCCGATTGATACCACCCGCGTGACCGAAGCCTCGCTGCTGGGTTCAGCGATAGCCGCAGCTGTCGGAAGTGGCTTGTATGCTGATCTGACTGAGGCGGCGCGGGCGATGGTGAGCATCAGCGGCGAGTATCAGCCGGATGCTGAACGTCACCAGCAGTACCAGTTCTATGCACAGCAATACCGTGAGCTTTATCATCAGCTTCGCCCGGTGATGCACACCGTCACCCAGCATGTTGTATCATCATGAGTGAGCTTGCGAATTAAGGAACAGGAACATCATGACCGTCAAGATTGACCCGATCTACGTAGGCAAAGATGCCATCAGCCAGATGTTGGCCTATGTCTCGGCGCAGCAACTCACGCGCTTTGTGCTGGTGGCTGATACCAACACTTTCAAGGCGCTGGGCGAGCGGGTGGAAAGCGCCTTGAAGACTCAGGGTGCCGAGGTGACCAGCATCGTCCATCCCGGTGACCACATCGTTCATGCTGATGAATATCATCTGATCCAGACCTTCATTCAGGCACCGACGGGACCTTACACCTTCATTGCCGTTGGCTCCGGTAGCATCACCGACATCACCCGCTTCGTCAGCCATCGCAGCGGACGCCCTTTCATCGGGATGCCCACCGCTCCGTCAGTCGATGGTTTTACCTCGATTGGCGCGCCGATCATCCTGGCCGGGGTCAAGACCACGCTGTTGTGTCAGGCACCCCTGGCGGTGTTCGCCGATGTTGATGTGCTGCGTCAGGCACCGCACAAGCTGATCGCGGCCGGCTATGGCGATATGGTCGGCAAGATCACCTCGCTGGCGGACTGGTCGATGGGCCGGCTGCTGTGGGATGAACCCTTCGATGAGTCCATCGCCAAACGCTCGCAGGCGGCCATCGACAGCGTGATGAACCAGGCTGATGCCATCGGTAAGGCGACCGAAGATGGGGTGCGCGCTCTGATGGATGCCCTGATCGAGTCCGGACTGTGTATGCTGGATTTCGGTGCATCGCGTCCGGCATCGGGAGCGGAGCATCACTCGTCGCATTATTGGGAGATGATGGATTTACGCAAGGGCAAGGAAACTCAACTACACGGGGCGCAGGTCGGCTACGCGCTGACGCTGGTGGCCGAGCAGTATGCCCGCATCCGCGCCCTGAGCCGCAGCGAGATGATGAACCGGTTGGAAGCAGCAGCGCTCCCCAGCCGCGAGAGCCAGATCGCCCACGTCCGCGAGGGGTATGGGCCTATGGCCGATGACATCATCAAGGAGCATCTGGCATTCCTCGATCTGACGGAGGCTGATTTCGACCAGCTTAAGCACAAGATCGCGGACAACTGGGATGAGATCCAGGCGATTGCCGCCCGCGTCCCGCCGCCGGAGGTGATCGCTGCCTCGCTCAAGCAGGTCGGCGCACCGACTCATTACAGCGAACTGGAGATGCAGGCCGAGGATGTCCATCCCGGTTTTGAGTACGGCCATTATCTGCGTAACCGCTTCACCGTCGTCAAACTCAGCCGCATTCTGGCTGTGCCGCTGGTCGACGGCCAGTAGTGCTGCCTCAGCCAGGAGTCGGGCGCTGCTCGATTGAGTGAGATGTACTCGCCCGACTCCCGTGTTTAGCTGGCGCGGCCTACATCGTCGACTGACTGTTGACGATTACTCTGCTTCCGCCAGCACCTGCTGTACTGCCGCGATCACCCAGTCATGGATGCGCCCATTGCTGACGATGATGCCCTGGTTGACCAGCGATTTCCCCTGCGAGAACACCAGCGGCGAGCCATCAATATCGGTGACGCAGCCACCAGCGGCCTGCACCAGCGCCGTGCCAGCACAGTGATCCCAGATCATGAAGGGGCGGGTGCTGTTGAGGCGTGGCAGCCGCAGATACAACTCGGCGTCTCCGGCAGCGATGCGAGCGTACTTCTCCATGCTGTCGATGTGGTCCAGCGCCGCCGCGCCTAGTCCGGCGGCCTGTCGTACCTTCTCCATGCGCTCATGATTGGCGTGGCTCTTCTCCACGCTCTCCAGCGCCCGCACCTGCTCAGCCTGTGACCGGGTCGAAGCGTGGATGCGCGTCGCTTCCCCGCCAGCCAGCGGTTGACTGTAGGCGGCTCCGTCCAGCGCATGGAAGATTCGTCCGCCACCAGGATAAGCCGGCGAGCCGATCACCCCGCCCACCGGCTGATCGTCCATCATCAACCCAGCGGCGATGACGTAATTGCGCAGCGCGATGAAACCCTTCGTGCCATCAATCGGGTCGATCACCCAGGTGCGCTCGGCGCTGCGCCCCTGCCCATGATCGAGCCAACCGACCACCTGATCCTGCGTCACGGGCTGGCCCAGCACATCGGTCAGCAGCTCGACGATCACCTTGCGCCGGTCTTCCGGCACCAGGTCGATGAACTGGCTACCCTGTTCTTCGGCAATCACGGCGTCATCGGGGAACGCCTGTTGAATCGCCCGCCCCAGGATGGCCTGTGCCCCATAATCGGCAATGGTCACCGGTTCGTGACCGGTCTTCTCACTGGTTGCCAGATAGGTCTGCTGCACTCGCTGGCAGATGTGCGCGGCCTGGCGCACCGCCTGAAAAATTGGTTCAAGGTTGAGCATCACCATGCCTCGTGTGGACAATCGATGGATTAGACTTCATTGTAAAGTTCAGGCTACCGGATTGCCACCTTTACATCTGTTGATAGGTCTTGAGCGTCTCCAGATAAAACTCCGGCGTGCCGATGTCGAAACGTTTGCCATCGATCACCAACCCCTGGAAACCGTCTTCCTTGCGCAACCGATCCAGCGCCGAGGTCAACTGGAACTCGCCGCGTTCGCGCACATTGTTCTCGATGTGTTCTTCCAGGTAATCGAAAATCTGCGGCTTGATGATGTATTCGCCGAACACCGTCAGATACTCGCCTTCGGGCAGCCCCGGCGTTTGCAGATGATTGCGGGCATCATCAATGGTTGGCTTTTCAGCGAACTGGGTCACGCTCAACAATTCGTGATCGTCGATCCAGTTTCCGGTCAGCGCGCCAAAGTTGGCGATCTGGCTCTCCGCCGTCTGGCGCACCCCCAGCACGCTGACGCCATGTTTGTTGAACGCATCGACCAACTGCTGGGCGCACGAGCGATCACTATCCGAGCGATAGATGTGGTCGCCCAGCATCAGCAGAAATGGCTCGCCGCCGATGTGTTCGCGGGCGGTGTACACCGCATGACCCAGCCCTTCCTGCGTCTTCTGCACCACGAACTTCACCCGCTGGCCGATCTCCAGCAGCTTGCGGGCATACTCCTGAAATGGTGGCGAGAGCTTGTTGAAATTCTCAATCGTCACCTGTTGGTTGAAGAAGGATTGGAAATCCGGCAGATCATGCTCCTGCACGATCAGGATCACTTCTTCCATACCGGCGTTGATCGCCTCCTCAACCACCAGCAGGATGGCTGGCTTGGCGATGCCATCGCGGTCTACCACCGGGAACAGTTCTTTCTTGGTGGCTTTTGAGGCCGGGAACAACCGCGCCCCGAAGCCGGCAGCCGGGATGAGCGCCTTGCGCACCTGCGCTCCGGCATACAGCGTCAGCCTGAGACAGGTCATGCCCAGCTCACGCTCGATGATATTGATGATCGCCTGCTGGTCGGCCTCGCTGCGCGCCAAAAACTGCGCCGTGCCATCCCCTTGCGAGCCGACGCCCTTGCCGCCCCAGATGTGCGGTTTCAGCGGCTCATAGCCCAGAACCCGGTTCAGCACCGGCGCCGTCAATTCTTCCGGGCAGGCCGGCCCAGCCAGTTTGTTGAAGTAATCCTGCGCTTCGGTCATCAGCGCACCCAGCCGTTGCGCATCCGATTGGCGCAGCGCCTCCAGCGCCTCGTGGGTGATCCGCTTGTTGATCGGCCCCAGCAGCTCCTGCACCCCGCGCTGCACATCGTTATCGGCAAAGGGATAGCAGCGGTTGAGGTCGGCCAGAATCTTCTTGGTGTTCTTCTGCGCGTGCAGATCGACGATGACGAAATAGAAATTGCTCTGCACCTGCAATTCGCTGGTATCCAGTCGGTCGCCATCGAAGGTCATCAGGATCGGACGGTTGCCAAAGGCGCAGCCTTGATCGAGCCGCCCGCAGCGCGACGGGGTGATGATCTCGCCCTGATAGGCCATCTCCATCTCGCCGCGAATGGTCATCTTCAGGTCATAGACCCGGTTGAAGGCCCGCGCCGTCAGCACGCAGATGGCGGCGCTGGAGGACAAGCCTTTCTTGACCGGCATGTCGGTCTTGTAATTGTCAATCTCCAGCCCGCGCACGTGATAATGCGTCAACACCTGGTAGGCCACGCCGGCAATATAGCTGAAGAAGCCGCCCTTTTCTGCTTCGGCCAGCAGCGCCGAGGCTTCCATCGGGATTTCATACGGCCCGTGACGTTCGCCGTCGGGCGTGGTCGAGTGGATCACCAGCGAAGTCGGATGCGGACGCACCTCGGCATAGATGCCCTGGTTCGTCCCGGCGATGATGGCGTAACCCTTTTCGATGTCGGCGTTGGTGCGGCGATAGCCACCTGCCCAATCCGAGTGTTCACCCAGCAAACAAATGCGCCCCGGCACAAAAATCTTCAAGACAAAACTCCTTCGCGCTGCGGATGCCGCGATCATGATGATGCTTATCCGTATATTGTGTTACGATCAGCTTACATCCGCTTAACACGACGAGACTATGGTGAAAATCTGGCTCAATCGACTCAAACGCGGTTATCTGCTGCTGGCGCTCCTCGGCCTGCTCATCTTTCTGCTGGACATCACTCGCCTCTGGCCGGGGGTGGGCAGCGCCAGCGCGCCGCTGCTGTTGGGCATCGGGCTGCTGCTGCTCGAACGCGATAACCAGCGCCGCGGGCGCAGGCTGCGCCGCCGCTTGCAGGATGTGGAACGTCAGTTGGGGAAAACCCCGGCAGCGGCATCGATGGATGCTCCCAGCCGCGTTCCCCGTCAGCCGGAGTATCGTGGCATCGCCTGGAATGGGCTGACGCTGCGCTCGCAGAGCGAGATCAAAATCGCCAAAGTGCTGGATCAGCGCGGCATCCTGTTCTGGGGTGGGGGTAAGGCTCGGCTGAAAACCGGAAATTACAGCCAGACGCGCGAGGTCGATTTCCTCATCTTTCACGAGGAGCGCTGGGGCATCCTCGAAGTCGATGGACCACAGCATGAACGCGCCGTCCAGTCCGATCAGCAGCGCGACCGGTACTTCACCGAACACGGCATCCTGGTTCAGCGATTCCCGGCAGACCTGTGTTTCAAGCAACCAGAGCAGGTCATCGATACCTTTCTGGAGCGGCTGATGACCAACGGAGTGTGAGTCGCTAGGGGCAATCGGCACGGGTGTTGCGATACAGCGTGCCGGCGCGGGTCTCGGCTACCCACTCTAACCCTTCCCATGAGTCGCCCAATCCGCTTCGGGTGACCTCCAGATAGCGATCGGTCACCAGGAGGTAACGGGACTTCATTGGTTCCGGGAGACGCTGAATAATCATGCTGATGCCGATGCCGGGCGGTACGTAGAGCAGGCGTTCATCGAGGATGAAGCCAGAGAGCAGCAGGGTATTGCACCAGGGTGATGCTCCCGGTTGATAAACGACGTGGCGCGCCAGCTCCTGCTGAGCTTCAGCAACAGTAGCCGGATTCAAAGCATAGTTGCCAGCCTGTGACAGAGGATACAGTCGCAAATAGACTCCCAGCAGGAGGGCGCTGACCAGGAGTAACAGTAATACGGCTCTGAGGCGATGACAGGCCAACAGAACCAGCGCTGACAGCAGCACATGGGCACCAAATACGCGGTAGTAGCCGGGATACGCATACAGAACGAGACCCACCCCCACAATCATGAGCAGGTTGTAGAGATGAAACAGCCCTTCAGCGCGCGCTTTCCATCGAGATGTTTGCTGAAAGGTCAGCATCAGACCGAAGCCGACCACAAGCGCGATTTGCAGGCCGCTGATGTCTTTCAATCCCAGGTCAAGGATGTTGTGGAGGCGGAGGAAGCTGGCGTTGATATTGCGTTCCACTGTGAGCAGAAGCGCCTGAAGCGCCAGACCTGGCTGCTGGCTCAGTTGGTCAGCCACGATGAACATGGTGCTGTGTTCTGGCGTGCTGGTGATATTCACGCCCATGTAGGTGATGATCGCACCGAACCCGGTCAGCAGCAACGCCCCTGCCAGACCCCGCCAACTGAAGCGCGACAGAAAAGACAGACACACTGGCAGCAGGAGCAGCCCCCACGACAAGCGCAACTGACTGATAAAGAGCAACCAGACCAGGGTCAGCAGGCGGAAGCCCCACGACGTCGATCCCCGCCACGAGCGCACCAGCATTCCCGCCAGCACCAACGCGCCCGCCTGATGCAGCGTCTCCTGGGCATTCGTCGGCAGATACAGCAGCACCGGCCCGATTAGCAGCAGAAGACCGCCGAAGAGCAGAATTTCACTTTTGGAAAGTTGCGCCAGCCTGATAAACAGCAGGCTCGCCCCGACCAGCACGACCATGTTATAAAGAATGCCAGTGGCATAATCCCAGCCGGTGAAATGGGCGAAGAAGCCATAGACCACCGGGAACAGTGGCCCGGCTGAACTGAACTTGTAACCAGCCAGGCGCGGCGGCTGTTCATTGACCGTGTAGTAACCGCTGTTGAATCCCACCTGGCTGAACGACGCGGTTTGATGCCAGTACCAGGTGGCATCATTCCATCCCACTGGCAAATAATCCGCCACGCTGACATTCAATTGCAGCCGCAGCAGCGCAACCGTCACCAGCAGCGGCGACAGGCTGACCAACAGCGCCAACAGCCAGCGCGGTAGGCGTTCCCCGAGGCGCATCATGGGGCTTCCAAGAACAAGGTGGTCAGATAGACTAGATTACCCAGCGGCGCACCCTCGGTGGTCGTGGCCGGCAGGGATTGAACCTGTCCTTCGGCTGTGGCATACAGTCCCAGCAGCAGCGGATATTCGCCGGTGGGCAAATCACAGGGCAAGGTCAGCGCACGCAGATCAACGTACAACTGATCCTGCCGCCACAGCAGGGTGTCAATGCCTCCTGCCGACGAATCGTTCCGGACGATTCCCTGTCCCTGTCCATCTGCCAGTACCAGTGTCAGGGTGTAATTGCGTTCTGCCGGTTGCAGCAAGCGCCACCAGCTTTCCAGCCGCACCGTCTGACAGGGCTGCACCCGGACATCACCCCGGTAGCGCCAGGCCGCCAACTGGAATGTATCGCCGAAGCGAAACAGGTCGCTGAGGTCTGATGGGATGCGCAGATAGCGCGTCACCCGCCGCCGCTCATCCGGCAATGGTGGCACCCCCTCCCAGGTCAGCGCGGCCGTCGCCACATAGCCCTGCCGGAGCCAGGCCAGCGCTGCTTCCTCCAGCACAACGCCCCCATCCTTCACCAGCCAAAGCTGTTCATAAGGCCCAGCCCATGATTCCAGCCGGGTCAGATCCGCCTCAACAGAGGCCGATTGTGCTGGTGGATCGTTACTTTCTGGCGCGAGCAGATGGAATTGATCGGCTTCAGCGAACGGCAGATAATGACCGACGAGGGTGTGCTGCCAGGGCTCAGGAGCGCTGATGATTATCCCGGTCGCTTCGCCCGCATCAGGTGTCACGATCTCAACCAGTGAACGATAAGGCAGCGCCTGGCGCGGCGTCATCACCAGCAGCAGTCCCATGACCAGCAGCACCATAAGCCGCCCTGCCCACACCATTTCCTGTAAGGCTTTGCCCGCCAGCAGCGCGGCGAACGGCAGCACCAACAGCCAGACCATGAACTGCGCGTCAGGGACGACGAACAAGTGGGTCAGAAGCAGGGCAATGCCCCAGGCCAACAGCCCATCGCGTCCTGTGGATGGTAATGCGGTGAGGGTCAGCGCACCAGCAGCCAACCCGATCAGTAGCAGCAGGCCGATCATCTGAAGCGGTAGCACCGCGACCCCGCTCTGGGTGACGATTGACCACCAGGGGATAGAAGCAGCCGTCATCGGCGTCCACCATCCAACCGCCATCAGGCCGGCTGCCCCGCCGATCCCAGCCATCATGAGCGCGGGTCGCCACTGCCGTTGAACCAGCCGCACTACCACCTGCCCAGCCAGCAGCAACAGCACCCATGGAAACATACTCGCCGCCAGCAGCGCAGACCCGCCATAGAGGACAAGGCAGCTTCGGCGCAGACCACGACTTGCGCCCAGCCATAGACCGGCGGCGGACACCAGCCCAATTGCATAACCGGTCGCCTGGAAACTGTTTTGCAGCCAGAACGCCGTCAGCGCCAACAGCAGCAGCCCCCAACCGGCTTCAGTCCCCTCGCGCTGATCCAGCATCCCACGCCACAAGAGCGCCAGCGCCAGCAGCAGCGCCAGTGTGCTCAGCCAGCGGGTGACGCTGGGCGTGCTGCCGAACACAGTCATCCAGATGGACAACAGCGGATATTGTTGTTGATTGTCAGCCTCGATCAGCCAGACTTCGCCAGGTTGCAGCAAGGGCGACGCCAGCCACGCCCAACCGGTCAGGACGATCAACAGCGCGGCAGCGCACCAGGCCGGTATTGAACCGGCAGCTTTCACGTCCCGGATTTCCCACGTAGGAGGTTGCCGCGCTCCTGGCGCACTGGCTGATCCCAGGGCTTCTTGGCCGAACCGCTGTAGCCCATCTCGCGCATCCGCTCCAGTTCCAGCGCTTCGAGCTGATCGGAGACAGCGGCATAATCCGTCGGGGGAATGCGCCGGTCGATGCCATTCTCATGATAGACATAGCCCACGCCGCCGCACCAGGCGCAGTCCTGGGCGCTGCCATCGTCGTCATCTTCAGTCCAGCCGAAGCCGTCGCAGGAAACGCAGCGGATGATCGTCACGACTCGCGCTTTTCCACAAACTGCTTGCGCCGGTAGATTTCATCCGGGCGCTTGTAGATATGACGCACATCTTCCGGTGACATGAACACCGGCCCGCCAATCGCCGCCGCGCCAGCGAACGTCCGCGCTGCCTTGACGCACATCGCCATCACGTTCAGCACTTCTGTCGGGCTTTGACCGAGGGTGATGACGCCATGATTTGCCATCAGGATCACTTTGGGCGCTTCCCCCCAGCTATCCATATAGCGCCACACGCCGTCACGAATAGCAAGCGCCAGCGGCAAACCGGGATCGATATACGGCACGAACACCGACTCCGGGCCGCACAACACTGCTTCATCGGGGAACATGCGGTTCAGGGCGAAATCGCGGGCGCGGGCGCTGCACAAAATCTGGTTGACATAGACCGCGTGGGTATGCCCGACATACTTCACTTCGCACTCGTGCAGCAACATAGCATGAAACGTCACTTCCACCGACGGCGTGACCGTCACGCTAGGGTCAACTTTAGCGGCGTTCATGATCGCCTTCTGCGCCGCCAGATCACCCGGCGACTTATCCAGCATGTCCAGGATTGGCTCGAAGCGCACCGCCACAAAGCCGCTCTCGCTGATGTTGTGCATCTGCTGACCGCTGGCTTTCACCCAGAACGATTGCTCATCAATCCGCGCCGAGGTGTTGCCTTCGCCGATAATCACATAGTCGTTGTCCGGTTGACCGAGGGTACGGGTCATATCCAGTAAGGGGAGCAAAGATGAGGCTACCATGGTGTTGATCTTTCCTAAAACCAATGCTGCCTCTATTATACAAGGGCTTTGCCAAAGTCATCGAGTAGCACTGAAAGGCATTGGCACTAGTGGGTCAACCAGCATGAAAAGAAGGGTAAAGGCGTTTGAGTTTGATCCGGGCATCGGTGGTGGTAAAACGCCAATTGACGGTGACTT
>JALHNT010000056.1 GCA_022843385.1 Anaerolineae bacterium
CTGTTGAGGCGCTAGGGCGGACTAAGGACACGCGAGCCATACCCGCTTTGATCGAGCGCCTAGCCGATAAGGATTCCAATGTTCGCCACGCTGCTGTTGAGGCGCTAGTGGGCTGACCGCCGTGATTTGATGACTGAACCTCATGATAACAGCGTGAAAATAGAGGTTGTGACCCGTCAATTCACGATAGTCGTCCCACTAGGGCAGATCGAGGATACGCGAGCCGTACCCGCTTTGATCGAGCGCCTAGCTGATGAGGAGGATTGGGATATTTGCGATGGTGTTGCTAAGGCGCTAGTTCAGATTGGAGAAGCAGCCGTACCCGCTTTGACCGAGTGCCTAACCGATCAGAATTCCGACGTTCGCAGCGCTGCTGCTAAGGCGCTAGTTCAGATTGGAGAAGCAGCCGTACCCGCTTTGATCGAGTGCCTAACCGATCAGAATTCCAACGTTCGCCGTGTTGCTGCTCAGGCGCTAGGGGCGATCAGGGATACACGAGCCGTAACTGCTTTGATCGAGCGCCTAACCGATCAGAATTCCGGCGTTCGCCGTGCTGCTGTTGAGGCGCTAGGGCAGATCGAGGATACGCGAGCCGTACCCGCGTTGATCGAGCGCTTAGCCGATGAGGATTCCGGCGTTCTCCGCGTTGCTGTTTGGGCGCTAGGGGCGATCAAGGATACACGAGCCGTAACTGCTTTGATCGAGCGCTTAGCCGATGAAGATTCCGGCGTTCTCCGCGTTGCTGTTTGGGCGCTAGGGGCGATCAAGGATACACGAGCCGTAACTGCTTTGATCGAGCGCCTAGCCGATAAGGATTCCAATGTTCGCCGCGTTGCTGTTGAGGCGCTAGGGCGGACTAAGGACACGCGAGCCATACCCGCTTTGATCGAGCGCCTAGCCGATAAGGATTCCAATGTTCGCCACGCTGCTGTTGAGGCGCTAGGGCAGATCGAGGATACGCGAGCCGTACCCGCTTTGATCGAGCGCCTAGCCGATAAGGATTCCAATGTTCGCCACGCTGCTGTTGAGGCGCTAGGGCAGATCGAGGATACGCGAGCCGTACCCGCTTTGATCGAGCGCTTAGCCGATGCGAATTCCGATGTTCGTCAGCTTGCTGCTGAGGCGCTCAGGAATATCGGCACACCCGAGGCGCGGGCAGCCGTCCACGCATGGCGCAAGCGATCCAGGTACGAATGATCTTTCTCTACTGATTGTCTAACTCGCGCAGCCCCCTACTTTCTGAGGGCTTGACGCTATAGCCTTTTTGTTCTAAACTAGGGTTGTGGATGAGCCTGGCTTGTCCACGCTGCACCTTAACAAGCGCATACCCTCACTGCCACAAGCATCCCTGCCACTGCCGCCGCCGCCACAGGGCAGTCGTCAGTCGATAGTCGGTGGTCGATAGACTGAAAGCTGACGGCTGACGGCTGAAAGCTATTCTGCACAACCTGCAAAAAGGGCAGTGCCGCATTTGCAGAATTTTCCGCAGATTGACTC
Organism: Anaerolineae bacterium; assembly: GCA_022843385.1. GTDB lineage: Bacteria > Chloroflexota > Anaerolineae > Aggregatilineales > Phototrophicaceae > CFX2. The sequence goes on from JALHNT010000056.1 coordinate 1,498, forward strand.
AGTTTTCGCTCTGTGTTCTCTGTGTCCTCTGTGTTGGTTTTTCTGTCGGTATGTCGTCCGACGACGACGACACAAAACTGGAGTTACACAAGATTCGCGAATCGAAATATAGACTGATGCGAATCTGACGAATCTGACGAATTTTGTGAATCAACGGTCTGAAACCGGTCGTATTAACACTGGCGCATCTCTCCCGTCGTTGTGCCACCGCAAATTCCGTTCCGCCGGCGGCGAACAAGCAGGGTGGAGGATCAGCTCAATACATGAACCGCCCGTCACTCATAATCTGGCGATCATCGACCCACACGCTCATTCGCTCTTTGCATCAGGTAGGGTGAGGGGTGAATGAGATGATTTCAGCCGGTCTAGGCATGGTCAGGGCACTCCGATAAAATGAGCGAGTTTCTCGTCAACAGCATTCGTGGAGTGGAGAACCTATGGCAAGCGCAAACCACAAGCGTCTGGTCATCCCCGGCCCGGTGGAAGTTCGCCCGGAGATTCTGCAAGCGCAGACCGAGTGGATGATCGGTCATCGCACCAAAGCCTTTGAAGAATTGTTTGCCCGGCTGCAAGACAAGCTGCGCCGCGCCTTTTTCACCCAGAGCCGTGTCTTTGTGCATGGTTCATCCGGCACCGGCATGTGGGAGGGCGCGTCGCGCAACTGCATCCGCGATGGTAAAAAGGCGCTGCATCTGGTGGGCGGTTCGTTCAGCGAGCGCTGGGCGGAAATCAGCCAGTTGAACGGCAAACAGATCGATGTCATCAACGTCGAGTGGGGGCAGCCGCATAGACCGGAGATGGTGGCCGAGGCGCTGAAGAAAGAGACTTATGACGCGGTGTGCGTCGTCCATAACGAGACCAGCACCGGCGTCACCAACCCGATCAAGGACATCGCCGCCGTCGTCCGGCCTTACGAGGATACGCTGCTGCTGGTCGATAGCGTCAGCGGCTTCCTGGGGGCGGAGCTGCGGGTGGATGAATGGGGGCTGGATATGGCGCTGACCTCGTCGCAGAAAGCCTTCGCGCTGCCGCCGGGGCTGGCCTTCGCCGCCATCAGCGACCGGGTGCTGGAACGGGCCAAGCAGGTGAGCAATCGTGGCTACTACTTCGACTTCGTCGAGATCGAAGCCAGCCTGAAGAAGAACAACACCCCGGCCACCCCGCCGGTGTCGCTGATGTTCGCCGCTGATAAGCAGTTGGATGATGTGATGGCCGAGACAGTGGAGAAGCGCTGGGCGCGTCACCTTCAGATGCGTGAGATGACGACCACCTGGGCTGAAGCGCGCGAGTTCGGCGTATTCGCCGCCAAAGGCTACTGGTCGCCCACCATCACCTGTGTCGCCAACGGTCGCAATATCAATGTTGATGATATGGCGAAGTTCATGGGCGGCAAGGGCTTCTCGATGGACAAGGGCTACGGCAAGATCAAGGGCAAGACCTTCCGCATCGCGCACATGGGTGACATGCAGCCGACCGAGCTGGAGACGATTCTGGCCGGGCTGGATGAATTCATCGGTCAGTGAGACTGGCAGGCTGATCGAATGGGCTTCGATGAAGTGATCCGATCAGCCGGTGATCCCCTGCAGTCCTCGGACTGCAGGGGTGATTACAGAAGCGGCTCAGTCGCCCAATCCCCAGCCAATCAACTGATCGCGTGTGAAGCCCCACTGACCGATGAAGGCATCGGTCACACGCGGATTCAACACATGGACCTGCGGTGAACTGACCATCCAGTCGTAGGCCACGTCTTCCATCGCGATGCGCTGGACTTCACGATAGATGCGGCTGCGTTCCGCCACATCACAACCGGGAACCTGACGACCTTCGTCCAGCAGGCGATCCATCTCCGGATTGACATAAGCGGCCAGGTTGAAGCCGCCACCCCCCAGCACGATGTTCCGGCTGTAGAGCAGGCTGTAGGCTGTGGCATCGACCTGAGCGCCACCGCCAAAGCTGACCACTGTCAGATCGTATTTGCCCGGCAGCAGTACATTGGTCAGATAAGCGCTCCATTCCTGCTGCACCAGATTGATCTTGATGCCGATCTGCCCCAACTGATCCTGCATGATGAGGGCGGCGTTGGGGAAGAGTTCGAGGATATTGCTGTAGATCAGGTCAACTTCAAATTCGAGACCATCCTTATCGCGGACGCCATTGCCATTGCTATCGACCCAACCGGCTTCTTCCAGCAATTCGGCGGCGCGTTCCGGGTTGTATTCATAATAGGGCAGATCGGAGAAGTTGTAAGCGCCATAAAAGGCCGGGGTGATCGGGCCAGTCAGCGGCACACTGCCAGCGCTGTCGCCCAGCGTCAGGGCGACATCCAGCTTGTTATAGCCCATCGCCACCGCCTGACGGACGCGCTTATCGGCGAAGAATTTATTCGGAACCAGTTCCACCGGGTTGCCATCGGCATCATAGGCATTCTGCGGATTTTCTGAGTCCTGGTAATTCATAATGGCGAAGGGAGCGATGTTGGCGGGGTACTGGAAGACCGAGAAAGCGCTGGGATCAGCCAACTGGGCGAACAGATCGGGCAGCATAAAGGCATAATCAATTGTGTTGGTTTCCAGCGCCTGCGGGATGGTGGTGGAATCGGCGATGATACGATAGAGCAGGTTGGGGATTTTGGGTGTTCCGGCGTAATAACTGGGATTGGCCGTCAACCGGACGAATTCACCAGCGCTGCGCTCGGCAAACTGGTACGGGCCGCTGACCACAGACGGTGCCAGGTTATTGGGGTTAGTCATGAAGTCGCTGAAATCGGCGGCATACAGGTGCGACGGCAGCGGCACCAGATTGCCCAGCCCGGTCAGGTCGCCGAAGACAGTGCAATCCACCTGTTTCAACACAACGTTGAAGGTCTTGTCGTCAATGATGTCGACCGACTCAACCGCGGCGAAGCTCCCCTTGTGAGGCGATTCAACCTGATCAGAGAGGATGGCGTCATAGGTGAACTTGACATCCTTGGAGGTGATGGGCGTGCCATCGCTCCAGTTGGCATCCGGACGAATGGTGAAGGTATAGGTTTTTCCATCCTCGGAAACTTCCCAGCTTGTCAGATCAGGTTCGGGGATGGCGGTATCCGGGTTCAATTGATACAAGCCGGAAAACAGCGAATTAATGACCGCAAAGGAATTGCTATCGGTGACCAGCGCCCGGTTGAGGGTAGAGATATCACCGCCGGCTAACGACCAGATGAGCGTATCGGAACTCTGGGCGCTGGCAGCGGTCATCGTCACCAATGAGAGCGCCAGCAAGACCACTAACATAATCCGTTTCATCAACAACCAGTCCTTTCATCAAACAAGGGCAATAAACGAACGATACCGCACCAGACAGCAGCATATCTCAACAATAAGTAACGATACCGGACAAACGGAAATCGGCATAACTGTACAAATTTCCCGTAATCTTCGCAACAATTGCCTCTGTGTTTCCGGTTCATGATTCGAAAGTCCGAGAGGTCGTACGATGCTGTTGTTTACCGAAATGACCAGCCGCCACTCCAGATACAGAGGTATCCGCCGAGCAGGGTTGTCTGCTACAATCCCGCCTCATGAGACGACTTATCCGCTGGATCGACCCCGGTCTGCTGCTCACGCTGGCGCTGTGTGCGCTGACAGTCTGGCCGCTGCCGCTGCGCCCCGGCCTGCCCAACGGCGATGATGTGCTGTATCACGTTCACCGGGCGGCGGAGATGGATCGTGCCTGGTCGCATGGGGTGCTGTTCCCGCGCTGGGCCGAACACTTCTACACCGGTTACGGCGCACCGGTCTTTCATTACTACGCCAGCTTCACCTATTATGCGACCAGCCTGCTGATGCGGGTCTTCACTCTGAATCCGGTGGACGCGCTGCGGCTGCTGATCGCGCTGTTGCTGCTGCTCAGTGGTGCCGGGATGTACGGCTTCATGCGCGCCTACGGTGGGCGGGCGGGCGGGGTGCTGGCGGCACTGGCATATGTTTACAGCCCGTATATCCTGTTCACCGAACCCTACTCGCGCGGTGCCTACCCGGAGATGCTGGCCTTCGCCCTGTTCCCCTGCATCCTGTGGAGCTATCGGGCGCTGGTCGAACGGGGCGGCGCGGTGGCTTTCATCCGGGCGGCGCTGCTGGGCGGGCTGCTCATCCTCACCCACAATCTGATGGCGCTGGTGCTGACTGGACTGCTGGGGGCGTGGCTGGTCTGGCAGATCATCACGGTGCGTCCGCGCGGCGCTGGGCTGGCGCTGCTGGCGTTGGCCTTGAGTCTGGGGCTGACCGCATACTTCTGGATACCGGTGGTCAGCGAGGGACAGGCGGTCAAGCTGGCGAATCTGGTGGGCGTGGCCGAGCTGAATTATCGCAACTTCTTCGTCCCCGATCGGCATCTGTTCGCCGCCAATCCACGCCTGGATGCCGGGGCGTTCAATGGGCTGGAGCATCAACTGAACCTCGGTCTGGCGCAATGGCTGCTGGCGCTGACGGGAGGGGTGGGCGCGGGAGTGGTGTGGCTCAAACGTAAACCTCACCCCCCAGCCCCCTCTCCAATGGATTGGAGAGGGGGAGTCGAGCCAAGCGAGATGGGGGTGAGGTTTACGGATAGATCCTTAGCACTTCGCACTTTCAACTCATCCAGCGCCAACCTGCTCTTCTTCGCCTTGGCCTCGCTCGTCCTGATCGTGCTGATGCTCCCGCTAGGGCAGGGCATCTGGGGGGCGCTGGCTCCGCTGGCCTTCCTGCAATTCCCCTGGCGCTTCCTCGGACCGGCAGCCTTATGTCTGGCGGTGCTGGTCGGGATGAATGCGATCTGGCTGGAACGGCTGCCGCGTTGGGGCGGCTGGCTGGCAGGGGCGCTGCTGACCGGGCTGATCCTGTCGGCGGCACCGCTGCTCTACATCCCGGAGTGGACGAACACGACGGTGGATACCAGCGTCGCCGCCTATCATGAAGCCGAGCTGAAGGGCTTACAGCGGGCGACTACTTTCTCCAACGAATATCTGCCGCGCAGCGTGTTCGTCGAGCCGGGGGCGACACCGCGCCTGCTGGCGGATTATGCCGATGGCTATCCGGTGAACAAAGCGCATCTAGAGACGCTGCCGCCGGGGGTGGTGATCGAGCCGCTGGAACATGGGCCGCAGCACGATGTCTGGCGCGTGACCGCCTCTGACCCCTTCACCTTCGAAGTGCTGACGTATGACTGGGCCGGCTGGCAGGCGGAAATCGATGGTCAGCCGGTGCCGATCACGCCCTCCGATCCACACGGGTTAATCACGCTGCCGCTTCCCGCCGGAGAACATATCGTGCGCGTGTTCCTGGGCGGCACACCCGCCCGCGATCTGGGGAACGCCGTGTCGCTGCTGGCGCTGGCCGGGCTGGCAGCCACAGCGATTGCGATGACGAGGAGAAGCCATACCCCTCACCCCCCGCTTCGCAGCCTCTCCAACGGGGCGAACCGCGAGTCGCTGCGCGGACTATACACGGGTGCGCTGGTCACGCTGATCGTGCTGGTCGTCGGGCTGCGCGAAGACATGTTGTGGGTCAATTCGCCGCCGGGGGAAGCCCTGCTGGCGCAGCACCAAACCGATTTCCGGCTGGGTGAGAGCATCCGGCTGATTGGCTACGACCTGAATGGCGACCGATTCCGCCCCGGCGATGAAGTGGAGTTGATGGTGTACTGGTATGCCAGCGCCCCGATCCGCTACGGCTACTCCAGTTTCGTCCATATCTCCACCGGCGGGCCGCCGCTGGCCCAGGCCGACAAGCTCAACCCGGCGGGGCTGCCCACTGTCACCTGGCCCTCCAGCGGTTTCATTCAGGATGTCTATGTCATCACCCTGCCAACCGATATACCCGCCGGGGACTACCGCGTGATGGTCGGCCTGTATACCTGTGATACCCGTCCAGCGGGCGATTGTGGCAACGGTGACCGGCTGCTGGTCAGTGATACAGCTGGCGCGGCGCTGGGCGATGTGGTGCCGCTGGCGAGCCTGCGGGTCGAGTAGGGGTTCTGCGGTCGATAGTCGGAAGATTTCATCACCAAGAAGATTTGATTACAGAGTGACTATGGGTTAGTCGCTATCTGGCAATCTACCCTCCAACCTTGTGTTTCAGCGCTTGTCGCCGGAATGCAGTATTTTGTGGTCATCTCCGTTTAGAAGAATAGATGCGTGAAGCCATCGAAGGAAACGGGATTTGACCGACGAGCGACACCAGATTGAAGCGGCCCAGCGCAGCCCAGCCGCTTTTCGCCAGTTGTACCGCGACTATCTGCCGCAGGTGTATGCCTATGTCGCCTATCGCATTGGCTCGAAGTGGGATACCGAAGATGTGGTCAGTGACATCTGGCTGAAGGTGATCGGCGGAATCAGCCGCTTCCGCTATCAGGGGGAGGGGTCGTTTCGCGCCTGGTTGTTCCGCATCGCCTATCACAGTGTCACCGATTACTTCCGCCAGCAGCGCTCTGCCGCTGAACTGGGGCTGGAGGATGTGCCGGAGCTGCACAGCACCGATCTGCCGCCGGACGAGGCGCTGTCGCGCAAAGAAGAATTCCTGCGGCTGCGTGAACATATTCTGGCGCTTTCGCCGCGCCGCCAGGAAATCCTGACCCTCAAATTCTACGGCGGGCTACGCAACATCGATATTGCTGCCATCCTGCAACTGGACGAACGAACGGTTGCGTCGCATCTGTGCCGCGCCATCGAGGATCTGCAACAGTGTTATCGTCATGAGGCCGAACAATCATGAACCAGCCGCAGCCACCGGAAAAGCCGTTACTCGACCAGATCGAGCAGGCGGTGCAGCAGCAGCAGCTCACCGGGCAGGCGACGATTGACCGGCTCAATCACCTGCGCCCGCTGCCCCCGCGTACCTTTCAGGATCAGCTCGAAGCCCGCCTGCTCCGTCAGTATCAACCTCAGGAGGAAACCATGCAAGCCGTTCAACCAGTTTATCCCCTGCGCCGCATCAACCTCATCGGGGTCGCTGCCCTGGTCGCGGTGCTGCTGCTCGGCATCCTCTTCATCAACCGACCGCGTTCCCAGGTGGCCTGGATGCCCATCGCCCAGGAAGCGACCGCGACGCCGACGCCCATGCTGGCCGAGTCGATTGATGTTCAGGTGCCTGTATCCCTGCAAGGGATTATGTCGCCGTTAGCCAGGATTGAAGGTGGGCTGTTTCAAATGGGGACAAATCCCGCCGAGGTTGTGAGCGCGGTATCCGAATGCCAGACCGAGTGGAATGCGAACTGCGAGCTGAATTGGGGAGAGGATTCGGTTCCCCAGCATCCAGTCCGCATAAGCCCGTTCGACATTGAAACGCACGAGGTCAGTTACCGCCAATACCTTGCCTTCTTGAACTGGCTTGGCCCGAACCGCCATCTGGATGGTTGCCTGGGGCAGAGCTGTATTCTCATTGACCCGGATGAGCTTGCCAGCGATGTCCAGTTCGAAAATGGTCGTTATCAGATTGATGACGCGTTTCTCAACTTCCCGGTGGTCGGGGTAACGTGGTATGGCGCACAGGCTTACTGCGAAGCGATTGATCGCCGCTTGCCTACGGAAGCCGAGTGGGAACATGCCGCCCGGACCGGCGAGAATTTCTTCTATCCCTGGGGTAATGTGTTTGATGCCAGCCTTGCACGAACCAGTCGCCCGCTGGAGGCGAATATGGATTTGATCGGTGCGCGGGAAATTGAAAGCTATCCGCCCAATGCGTTTGGTCTATACGACATGGCTGGCAATGTCGCCGAGTGGGTATGGGATTGGTACCGTGCGACCGAGTACATCGAGCGCTCGCGACAAGCGGAAACCGATGACCCGGTCGGCCCGTTATCGGGGGACGAGAAAGTGGTACGGGGTGGGTCATGGGATTCGTTGCCTTTCTTCGCCCGCAGCGTACACCGGCAAATGCGCCCGCCGGATGCGCCAGCAAACTGGATTGGTTTTCGTTGTGTGCAGGGCAAACCGATCAACGCCAGTGTGACGAACCATACATCCGCTCAAGCTGTCCAGTTGCCGGCTGACCGGGTGGCGGTGTCCTTGCCGCTGTCCGATACGACCCGGATTGTGGCTGAAGAGGTCATTGTTGTCGGCGACCGGGTGGATGTGTACGGCGCGGATGGAGCGATTGAACGGCTGGCAGAGCAGGCGCAGGTCGTCGCAATTGAGCCATTCTTCATCGATGGCGATACCCAGGGAACGGTGACGCCGGTTCCACGCACGTTGATCACGCTGGCAGTTCTGCCGCTGGAGGCCACCCGTCTGACGATTGCGCTGGAGGCCGGGCAATCGCTGGCCTTCGTCAAAGTCATCCCCGATCAGCAAAATCTCTCGCCAGTGGTGATGACCAGCCGCAACATCATCTGGGGGACGAGCGCGGCACAGGCTATCCAGGCCTTCGTCACCGTTTATCTACCCGCCGATCAGATACCGGCTGATGCGGTGCGGTCGGTGGATGCCATCGAGGATCAATATCTGACACGCAGCCTGAACGCCTGGGAGCTTGTCCAGTCAGCCGATTTCCGAGATGAATCGTATCCATCTGGTCTTATTCCAAATGGGATGGGTGCAACCGAGATTCCGCTGTCACGAATTGCCAACGACATATCCGATTTACAGCCCTGGACACCGGTGCAAATTCAATTGACCGTGTTTCTGGCGGAAAATTATCTCACCATCCGGTTGCCGGCAGTGCGCATCCTGCGCAACGGAAAATCAATAGGCGGTGCTACGGAACCCTTCGTGAGTTTTGTGTTGCCGCAAACGGAGATGATCCTGTTTAGTCGCCTCATCGCCGAGGGCGCAGAAGAGTTCAGCCTGCTGACCGTCACGCCACTGGATGATGCCGCCGAAGAGCCGTCCGGGTTGGACACATTCGGCAATGTGGTGGAATTTGCGCCAGGCGAAGAGGGGAGCTGCGGCCAGGTGGCTGCCGGGCCAAGTATCGATTTCTGGGGCAATCCAATGTCTGAAGGACCAGTCACCACCGGATTCAGCGCCAACCATCCCGGCATCGACTTTGAAGGGCCGGAGGGGAATGTGGTGCGCGCCACCAGCCTGGGTAAGGTGCTGTTCGCCGGTTACAGTTCATGGGGCTATGGCAATGTGGTGGCGCTGTCGCACGGGCCGTTCATCTCGCTCTATGCTCATCTGGGGTCGATCCTGGTGCAGTGCGGCGAGCTGGTGCAGGCCGGCGACCCGGTCGGCACACTGGGTTCAACCGGCAACAGCAGCGGGCCGCATCTGCACTTTGAAATCCGGCTCGACGGTCTGCCGCTCGATCCCTTGCTGTTCCTGCCCCAACTGGCTGAACCGGAATAGGCGGTTGTTCAGCCGATTCTGACGGCGTTCCAACGCAAGCGCCGTATGATACGCCCATCGCCAAATCATCCGATGGGCTGTTCATGCCGGATCTCAAACTGCTGATCGTCGCTGAAAATCCGCTGGCGCGCATGGGGCTGGCGGCGCTGCTGGCTCATCAGGATGGGCTGACCATCGCCGGGCAAACCTCCGGCGGCGCTTCGTTATCCGATGAACTTGACCTGTACCAACCGGATGTCATTGCCTGGGACTGGGGCTGGGGCAGCGCGCCTGATCTGCCGCCAGATGTGCCGGTAGTGGCGCTGCTGAAGGATACTCAGCAGGCGCTGGATGCCTGGGCCGCCGGGGCGCGTGGCCTGCTCCTGGGCAGCACCGATGCCGATAGTCTGGCAGCAGCGCTGATCGCAGCCGGGCAGGGGTTGGCCGTGATGGAACCGGGGCTGACGAGCGCGTTTTCGGCCCTCGATCTACGGCAGAAGGATGCGGCGGTCGATACGCTGACGCCGCGCGAACGCGAGGTGTTGCAACTGCTGGCAGAAGGGCTGCCCAACAAATCCATCGCCCGCCGCCTGAGCATCACCGATCATACCGTCAAGTTTCACGTCAACGCCATCATGAGCAAGCTGGGGGTGCAGAGCCGGACTGAAGCGGTCGTCCGCGCCACCCGCCTCGGCCTGATCCTGTTGTAAGACCACCCATGACATTCGTCGCTCTGTGGGATGACATTCATCAGGGGGCAGGGGTGCAAAACGGGAGTATGGTAGAGGTAGATAGGTCGTTGGGAAGGAAAAGCAGTTTGAGCTTCTCGCTCCCACAACCTCATAAAGTTACTCCTCCTGTTATCTGAGACAGGAGAAAATTCCCGGTAGGGAATTTGGGGTAATGTCCCTGGGTTGGGTTGGCACTCACGCTGGTACGAACACCGGCGTGAGTGCTTTATGGGGACTAGTGACTCCGCCCGGCTGGGCGCTCGTCCAGGCTGAAGGCACGGGCAAATCCCCGCCGCCGGTCTTCGGCAAACAGATAGGTCAGTTCCACCTGTGCGCCCCACCGTTCATCCAGATTGACTGCCGTGACATTGAAACCGGCTTTGAGCTTGGCGATGATGACCGCGCGGTTATTGGGCTGGTGATTGCTGACCACGCGCTCATAGCCCACCAGATGCAGATAGCTGAGGAAGCGCCGCAGGAAACGGCTGTAGAGTCCCTGTCGCTGATAGGCAGGCAAGACGCCGCTGCTGGTCATGAAGAAGGTCTCGCGGTCGCGCAGGTCGCCGTAGGAAAACCCAATCGCCTCGCCAGTCGTCGTCTGAAACAGGAAGCGCTCGTGATGGCTCTGGGCAAAAGCCTGGCCGAGCGCGTTCAGCCGGGGTTCGCGTTCAGCAGGCAGGGTGTAGGCTCCCAGTTGGCTGAAGGGTGGGAAGATGGCTTCCAGCAGCGGCACGGCCTGCGCCCAGAAAGCGGCCGCATCGGTGACCGGGATAGCCCGGATGCCGGGGGCCAGTTCGTAAGGGAAAAAGGTCGCGCGAATCGGTTCAAACATGGCTGCACCTCCACCAGGACGATGCGCACCAGCATAACGAAACAGGCGCGGCAGGAGTCCCCCAATCATTGGCGCGTTGCGGCGCTGCCGGATAGACTATCAACCATTCCTCGCGTTGGGATTAATATCCGTAATTTGTTGCCGTGTATGGTGATGAGCGAACAAGATTCGCCTGGATTCAGGCTGCACTGATGGGTTACGGGGATCAGCCCGCTGAACGACTTGCCAGCGGGCTGATGAATCCTTAACCAGCCGAGGTCGGTTCCTCGTCTTCCGGGTCGTTGGGGGGTGTGGCTTCAACATGGCGCGCACCTGGTGCCAGAGCGCTGTCGGATTCGGGCGGCGGCGCTTCATGAGCGACGGCAATGGTAGGCGCGATGGCTTCCGGCGCGGCGAAGATGACATCATCCTCATTGCTATCCATCAGCGGCACACCAGAAGGCGGCGCAGCGGCGGCCATCTGATCCTGATCCATCAATTCGCTGGTGACCACCGAGGCGGACACAGCACTGCCCATCACCGTGCCAGCCGGGAGCGCTGTCGCTGCCTGAGCGACCGGTGTCTGTACCGTAACGGTGGGCTTGGGCGTGCTGGCGGCCAGAATCTGCTGGATGGTGGCGAGCTGCTCATCGGTAAGATTCAGGTTGCTGGTGAGCGCGGTCATGGTACGAGAGTCGACGGTTTCTTCCGGGGCTTCAGCCGCCTGCACAAACTGCCCCCATTGATTGACTTCGGCAGTGAAAACAGTCTCACCGCTGGAGACCAGCTTGGGGTAAATAGCTTGCAGGTCGGTCAGCGGTTTGCGATCTTCGTCCGGTGCCATCAGCTTCACCCGCTCCAGCCCCATCAGGGCATCGCGATAGATGTTGATCTGTCGCTCCCAACCGTAGAGTTGGCGAAACGATGTCAGCAGGGCGGCCAGCGCCGGCAGAGTGGCGGCTAACAGCGACAGCACCGGCCATTGACCGTTGGCGCTGATGGTCGCCACCAGCGAAGAGAGCGTCATCACTGCCGCTCCCAGCGTGAAGGTGAAATCGGCATTCAACTGATTTTCACGGACGCGGCTTTCATAGAAGCTGATCTGGGCTTGCAGCCGTTTGTCCATGTAGATTTTGTAGAGAACTTCAACGTCCTCGCGAGTATGAGTTTCCTGGTCGAGATGGGCCGCCTGGGCCGCCACCTGTTCACTAGCCATTTTCCTGCTCCTTCACGCGAATATCGATCACGTTTTCGCGCAATTTCTGAACGCGTTCGGGGGTGTCGTAGGGCGGCAGATGCGACAGATAGCTGAAGTAATGCATTCGCAGTTCTTCGGCCAGCCGACGGTTCTTGCCCCAGCGTTTGTGGGGTTCGCCCCGGTTGCTCAGGGCGGTGAAGAATGCTGTGATCGCACCGATGAGCGCTGTCAGGTAACTCATCGTCTGTTGAATACCATTGACCGTTGTCGTCGCACCGGGTGGGTCATAATACAGGGTAGCGACTGCGCCGAAGACTGTCGTCAGGAAGGCACCGATTACGAACACCCATTGGTAAAGATAGTAGCGATTCTGATAGTGTTTCGATTGCTGGCTGAACTGAAAGAAAGTGGGCAGCAGATACTCATTCAGATCCTTGATGTCGTGGGCGATGACTGGATACTGGCTCAGATCCGCGCCACCATCCCAGTATTTGACCGAGATGAAACCTTCGTCATGTACCAGTTTCTCGTAGTTCTCCGGGTCAGTCGGACGATCCCACTCCACAGGAATTCCACGCAAGCGGGGGCGACGCTTGAGGAAAAACAGATTCTCATACCAGGGTCTTGGTGCCACACTGGCCTCCCACATGAACAAACCGTTTCTAAACCAGTATAGCGATGAACCTCATTCTTCGCGACTGAAGATTCGCGCCGCACCCGACAAGTCAGGATGACAAATGCGGCGATTAACGGTACAGTCAACCTTGATGAATGCCACTGCCGAAGCGGTGTACCATTCAGGATAGAGCGAATCATAATAGAGGTTGAGACGATGGCGAAACTGGTAATCAGCCTGGCGCAGATGAACATCGCGCTGGGGGATGTGCGCAAGAATGTGGCGGTGATGGAGAAATGGGTGGTCGAGGCAGCACGACGCGGCTCACACCTGATTGTATTCCCGGAGTTGTGGTCTACCGGCTGTGCCTGGGAAGAGTCGAAAGAGCTTGCCAGCGCGCTGAACAGCGGCATCTTCAATGAGATGAGCGCGGCGGCGGCCCAGAACAAGGTCTGCATTGCCGGTTCAGTAATGGAAAAGCGCGGCCTGGAAGTCGCCAACAGTGCCGCTTTCTTCGCGCCCAATGGCCGGATGCTGGGTGTTTACCGTAAGATGCATCTGTTCCGGCTGATGGACGAGGACAAATGGCTGCAACCGGGGCAGTCACCGCTATCGATGGATCTGCCCTGGGGCAATACCGCGATGGCAATCTGTTACGATCTGCGCTTCCCGGAATTGTTCCGCAAGTATGCGGTCGATGGCGCGAAGATGATGATCGTTCCGGCGGAATGGCCGTTGGCACGGCTGGAACACTGGCGGGCGCTGGTGATCGCGCGGGCGATTGAGAACCAGTGTTATATGGTGGCCTGCAACGCCGCCGGCGAGATCGGCGACACGCCATTTGCCGGGCATTCGATGGTGGTTGATCCCTGGGGCAAGATCATCATCGAAGGGGGCGATACTCCCCAGCTCCTCACCGCTGAGATCGAACTGGATGTGGTGGACGAAGTTCGCCAGCGCATACCGGTGTTCGAGGATCGTCGCCCCGAATTGTATTGATCTACAAGCCAGAGACACGGCGGCTGACCGTGTCTTTCCTTTGGCACCGCGCAGCCTGCTTTGTCAGCCAGCCTCACCATATACCCGCGTCTCGGGTTTGAAAGCGGCCCAGGCGAACCAGAAGTGAGTCCCGGCCAGCAGCGGCTGCAACTGACGGCCCTGCAGCTCGCCGGCGGTCGCCTGACCAAAGAGGTTCCAGGCGCTGCCGGTCTGGTCATCGCGGATCACACCGTCCTGAGCGCTGAAGGTCAGCGTTTGTCCATCCAGCACCCGGCTGTAGAGCGCCGCCGTCCCGACATCGCGCGACTCGTCAATGCGCGCGGCATCGAGGGCGCTGGCGACGCCGCCCTGCCACAAGGCCACGACGGCTTCCTCGCCGATCACATCATTGATGACCTGCTGCGCTTGCAGCAGCGGGAAGGGATAGGCCACCGCTTCGCCACCCAGCAGCGCCCCCAGCACCCGCTCGGTCGCCCGCAGCCGGGGATCGACCGCTTCATCGAACAGGAACGGATCGCCGCTGTCATAACCGGTGTAGGGATTGACGCCGTAGGAACGGGCTGCACCGGTCTCCCGCGAAAGCACCTGCCCATCCGGGTACTGCGCGGCGAACTGAGCGAAACCAACCACCTGCGAGGGCAGCATGGTCAACTGCGTCCCTGTGTAGCTGCCGACAATCGCCTCGCCGGTGAACTGCTGCCACCAGCTCTGGGTCTGGTCATCCCACATAATCAGGTCGCTCTTGCGCAGATTGCCGGTGGTGCCGAAGTACAGCTCGACGCCATCCACCTGTCGTTCGAACACAATCGAGGCGTTGCACAGCGGGCAGAAGGTGACGGCTACCGGAATTCCACCGACGGTATCATTCACAATTTCATGCCAGGTCAGGATCGCCAGCGGATAGGCACGGGCATCGCCTTCGATCACCAGCGCGATCACCGGCGACTGCGGCTGGAGCCAGGTTTCAGCTGTGGCGATGCTCTCGAAGACCGGGCCGGGCAGCGCCTCCATCAGCAGATGGGGTTGTTCCGGGAAGCCGATGGGCGGGATGCCGTTGGGGGGCGGGCCACCGGAACGCACCTCGCTGAAATCAATGCTGGTCTGGCAGAAGTCGGTTTTGGTCCAGGGGCCGCTGGGGAAGGCGATGGCGACCCCCTGAAACGGATCATCGCACGAATTCTGGGCGGCTGCCGGCAGTGTGAAGAGACTGAGACACACGATCAATCCGATGAGCTGTCGCATCCTAACCCTTTCTATCCCTTCTATGCGTCTGTATCCAATAGGATTTTGATTACGGAAGTCTAACACCTTAGAATAGAGCAATACTGATGCAGAGAAAGTTGAATTCATGATTGAAACGCGGCGCTATCGCCCGGATGAACTGCCCCTCTCGCTGGAACTGCAAATCCGCAGTTTCATGCGCGTCACCTGGCCGCAGTTGAATGTGGCAACCCGCCCCATCGCCCCGCCCGATTGCAACCCGGTTTATCATGTGGTGACCGATGGCGCTGTCCTCATCAGTCATGCGATGGTGACCGAAGAGCGCGGGCAGATCAACGGGCGCGATTACCGGATGCTGGGCATGGGGACGGTGTTCACCTACCCTGATTTCCGCGAGAAGGGCTTTGGCGGTCAGGTCGTCGGGGCCGCCACCGAGTCGATGTTACAGGCCGGCAGCGCCGACTTCGGCATGTTGTTCACCCCGCCAGAACGGGGGGCGCTGTTCGCCCGGCACGGTTGGCAGAGCATCGAGCTGGACATCGCCATTGGCAGCGAGAAGCCGATTGAACTGGAAGACACGCTGATGGTGCATCCGCTGAACGGCGAGTGGGAAGCGCTGGAACATCTGCTGGAGGGCGCGACGCTGCGCATCCAGCCACATAGTTGGTAACCTGTGCAATTTATGCACATCATGGACTTTCGCTCGAATCTGTAAATCTCAGCAACTCTAATTCCTGACTCTACGTATCTAAGGTATAGACCGTTTACGATACCAAAGGATGTGTTTTGATGCGTAAAGGACTGTGGATAGTCTTGCTGGCAGCGCTGTGTGTGCTGCCATTTTCGTTTGTCATGGCACAGGAGTCCGTTTACAGCGACCCCGCTGGTCAATTCACCATCACCATCCCGACCAACTGGACAGCCACGACTGCTGATGATGGCACGGCTGTGCTGACTGACCCGGATGGACAGATCACGGTTTATGCCCAGGTCGTCGTGGCGCCGGACGTTTTGACCGCTATAGAGAGCGGTTGGGCGTTGCTGCTGCCGGAAGTGGAGTATGCGCCCCAGCAAACCAACGAAGTGCCATCCGCCCCCGGAATTGAGGCGACGCTGGTCGTCACCCAGGTGACCGATGATCAGACCCGTGTCTATCAGGCGTTTGGTCAACTGTTGGAGGGGCAGATCTATCTGCTGCTGTTCGATGCCGATCTGGCAGCAGCCAACCAGCGTGCTGCCCAGTTGAATATCATCGCCACCGGCTTCACCATCACCGCGCTATCCAAGACCGACCTGAGCGATACCCAACCGCTGCCAGTCGATGAGACGATCATCGCCGAACTGGAAGCCTTCATCAACCAATGGCAGGCCGAAATGAATATTTCTGGCGCGGTGGTCGCCGTTGTGCAGGATGGGAAAGTGGTCTATGAACAGGGCTTTGGCGTGACCGAGATGGGTGGTGATACCCCGATTACGCCGGAAACGCACATGATGATTGGCTCTACCGGCAAATCGATGACGACCCTGATGATGGGGACGCTGGTCGATGATGGCTTGATGGAGTGGGATGACCCGGTAATCCAGCATCTGCCGAGCTTTGCCGTCGCGGACCCGGAACTGACCCGGGCGATCACCATGCGCAACCTGGTGTGTGCCTGCACCGGCGTGCCGCGCCGCGACCTGGAGCTGCTGATGAATGCTCAACAGGTGACGGCTGAGGATGTGGTGACATCGCTCCAGACCTTTGAGTTCTTCACCGATTTTGGCGAAGCTTTTCAGTACAGCAATCAGATGGTGGCGACCGGCGGTTACGCTGCGGCAGTCGCGGCGGGCGGCAGTCCAGACGATCTGTACAACAGCTATGTGGAACAGATGCAGCAGCGCGTCTTTGACCCAATCGGCATGAGCCATACCACCTTCTCCTTCGAATCCGTCGAAGCGCGTGGAAATTTCGCCACCCCGCACGGCTTGACCGCCTTTGGCGAATATCAGGTAATTCCACTCAGCTATGAACAAATCCTCACACCGGTTGCACCAGCGGGCGCATCCTGGTCAACCGGTCATGATATGGCGCTTTACATGCTGACTGAACTGGCAAAAGGTGTCGCGCCGGATGGCGAACGCATCGTCTCCGAAGTCAATCTGCTGGAGACCTGGAAACCGCAGGTGGCGGTATCCGCCGAGAGCAGCTATGGGCTGGGCTGGTTCATTGATGAATACAAGGGCGTGCAGTTGATCGAACATGGCGGCAATACGCTGGGTTTCAGCACAGACTTCGCCTTTCTGCCGGAGAAGGGTGTGGGCATCCTGGTCATCACTAACGCGCAGGCCAGCAATGCTTTTAACATGGCGGTTCGCAATCGCTTTCTCGAACTCATCTATCAGCAGCCGGATGAAGGCAGCGAGGGCCTGACTTTTTTCCTCGAACAGCAGCAGGATGGTGTCGAAAACTTCGAGAAGAATCTGCAAACCTTCACCCTGGAAGAAGTCGAACCCTACCTCGGCACTTTCTCCAACGATGCTCTGGGCAGCATCACCCTGACGCTGGACGCGGAAAAACTGATGGTTAATGCCGGTGAGTTCCAGAGCGAACTGCGCAAAGCAATCAACCAGGCCACCGACAAAGTCGCTTATATCATGGTTGATCCGCCGCTGGCAGGCAGCCTTGGTTTTGAATTCCAGACCGATGAGGCGAGCAACCCCATCATTGTCCTGGATATGGTGACCGATGTTTACACCTTCACTCGACAGGGGTGATAAGGCAGTCTCACGCGCTATTCATCTCAATTGATTACGCTCTACGGCGACGAGTCGGGCAGCGGCCCGGCTCCTCTCCCATACACGCTAGCAAAGGATGAGTGCATGAGAAAAGCTTGGACAATGTGGGCGATTGGATTGCTGCTGTTGACGCTGGCGCTGCCGGCTGCGGCACAGGGTGCCCTGCCGCGTTTCGAAGCGGCTGATTGTATGTTCACCGAGCCGTCAGGCTATGACCCGAAATGTGGTTATGTCATCGTGCCGGAAGATCGCAGCAATCCACAGAGCCGCGAAATCCGGCTGGCGACAGCCATCTTCCGCAGCGACAACCCGGATAAAGCGCCAGAGCCGGTCATCTACCTCGACGGCGGGCCAGGCGGCAGCTCGCTGGAGTTCGCCAACCTGCAATTCAGCACCATCGGCGAGCCGTTCCTGGTGAATCACGATGTCATCTTCTTCGATCAGCGCGGTATCGGCCTCTCCGAACCGGCGCTCGATTGCCCGGAATACAGCGATCTGTTCCTTGAAACGCTCGACGAGGTGCTGTCGGTCGATGACTACAATCAGCGCTATACCGCTGCCCTGACGGCCTGTGCCGAACGACTGAAGGGTGAAGGCATCAACCTCGCCAGCTACAACAGCGCCGAGAATGCCGCCGATGTCAATGACATTCGGATTGCGCTAGGCTTCGACAAGCTCAACCTGTATGGTGTGTCGTATGGCTCAAAGCTGGCGCTGACCATCATGCGCGATCACCCGGAAGCGGTGCGCGCTGCCATCATCGATTCGGTCTATCCACCGCCGGTCAGCATCCTCGATACGCCGCAGACCTTCCTGCGTTCGCTCAATATTCTGTTCGCCGACTGCCAGGCCGACCCGGATTGCAATCAGGCCTATCCTGATCTGGAACGGGTTTTCTTCGATCTGATCGAGGAGTTGAATGCCAATCCGGCCACCTTCCAGGCAACCAATCTCGCCAACGGACAATCCGAGGATGTCATGCTGGATGGCGACGCCTTCGCCAGCCTGATCTTCCAGGCGCTCTACTCGCGCGACATCATCCCAACTCTGCCGGAGAGCATCTATCAGGTGCGCGATGGCAACTATGACTTCCCGGCGCTGCTGGTGTCGCTGCTGGTATTCCAGGTCGATGTCATCTCGCAGGGCATGAACACGGCCGTCCAGTGCGATGAAGAAATCCCCTTCGATTCGGCAGAGACCATTACCGCTAAACTGGATGAACTGCCGCCCCAACTGCGCGGTTTTGGTGAACGTGCTGGTCTGAGCGCCGCTTATCTGAACGCCTGCCAGGTCTGGCAACCGGGGCAACCCAACCCGCTGGAGAACCAGCCGATCAGCAGCGACATCCCAACGCTGGTCGTCAGCGGTCAGTATGACCCGATCACCCCGCCGGCTTATGGGGCGCTGGCAGCCGAAACCCTGAGCAACAGCTTTGCCTACGATTTCCTGGCGACCGGGCATGGCGTCATCGCCTCCAATGAATGCGCCTTCAGTATGGCGCAGGACTTCCTGGCCGACCCGACCCAGGCACCTGATCCGAGCTGCATCGACGAGCTAACGCCGCCGGACTTCACCATCGCCGGCGAAGTCATCCCGGTCGAGGTGACTCTGGTGCCCTTCGAGGGCGAGACCTTCACCACCCTTATCCCCGATGGTTGGGAGGAGATCATCGCTGGCACTTTCGGACGCGGGCAGACCGGCCTCGACCAGACGGCGCTCGCCATTCAGAGCGTGCCAGGAGCGGGGCTTGATCTGGTGCTGCCGGTGATCGCCGGACAGTTCGGTGCGGACGCCAACGATGTCACTACCCGTGAGGTGAATGGCCTGTCGTGGCGGCTGCTGACCGGTGAGTTCCAGGGACAAACGGTATTCGTTGCGGCGGCTGAAGCCGGCGGTCAGATTTATCTGGTCGTGCTGACGGCGACTGCGGCTGAAGCCGACGCGCTGTATGAAGCAGTGCTGCTGCCGGTAGTCGATAACTTCCAAGTGAAGTAGCTTGTTTCAATGGGGCGGTTCTGTAACGATCCGCCCCTGTCTCATCTCAGCCCAGCTCTGACGGCAGACGCTTGATGTCGAAGAAGTCGTTGACACGGCAGTAGCTCGGCCCGGCCAGACGCCCAACCGCCTGCATCACGTCGAGATCGATGTAATTTCCCTCGCGATACACCCGATCATCAAAGTGCATATGGACGACGGTGCCGATCACCAGATTGCCCCCGCCCGGCTGGTCGCTGATGGTGATGACCTGGTTGAGGCGGCACTCGAAGTGGATCAAACTCTCGGCCACGTGCGGCACACTGACAACATGGCTGGGAGCTTCGGTCAGTCCAGCGCGCTCAAACTCGTTGACGTGCGGCGGCAGCTCGGTAGCTGTGATGTTCATGGCCTCAGCCAGCAGCTCGCTGACGAAGTTGATGACGTACTCGCCGGTGGCGCGGATGTTGTGCAGGGTGTCTTTCTGGTCGTGCTCACCGCGCACGCCGGGGCAGAAAACCACAGTGGGCGGTTCGGAACAGACCGCGGTGAAGAAACTGAACGGCGCCAGATTGGGGATGCCGTCGGCGCTGCGGCTGCTGACCCAGGCAATCGGGCGCGGCACGATCGAGCCGATCAGCAGCTTATAAACCTCGCGGTGGGGCAGATCGGCAGGGGTGATGTCCATGAAACGCTCCTTCAGATGCCAACACAGATCGGCTGCCAGTATTGCCCGAAGCCCGCCGCCTCACCAGCATCACACAGCATCTTCTCATCTGAAAATAGTTGGCAGTTGCCGCGCGATTCTTTATTATCAGGCGCATCATTATCCCATCATGGAGAATGCCCCATGCCCACCATCACCACACCCGAAGGACAGTCATTCATCGTCGAAGCCGGCAAACGCCTGGTGCTGGCGCTGGAAGATAACGGCGTTGATGTGCTGCATCGCTGTGGCGGACATGCCCGCTGCACCACTTGCCGCGTCCAGTTCAGCGATGGCGAACCGACGCAGATGACCGTGGCTGAACGCGATCGGTTGGCCGATGGCGGCCTGTTCGGCCAGGTGCGCCTGAGCTGCCAGATACCCTGTGACCACGACATGACCCTCAGCTTCATCAACCGCCTGCGCGAGAACACCTTTGACGACGCTGGTCATCGCCCGGACGATGCCATCACACCGGAGCCGCAGTGGGTAAAACGGCCCTATTGAGATGCAGATCATTCACACCCTGCCGGATGATTACCAGCCGGCTTATCATCTGAAGCTGTTGGAGCCGGGCAACCTGCTGAAGATCAACCTGCTCTCGTTGATCCCGCTGGCGCTGGCGCTGCTGCTGATGGACGGCTGGTGGCGGCTGGTGCTGGCTGTGCGCGGCTCATGGCCGGGCGGCTGGGGAGCAGATCTTTCCGGCATCATCTGGGTGATCGGCCTCATCGTCATCATCATCCCGCTGCACGAATGGCTGCATGGGCTGGGCATCCGCCGCGCCGGTCATCGTCCCCGCTATGGCTTCATCCTGGAGAAAGGGGCTTTCTACGCCACCGCCGACCAGGCCTACTTCTGGCGCAATGATTACCTCATCATCGCGCTGTTGCCCGTGGTCGTCATCACGCTGCTAGGGATGGCGCTGGTGGCGCTGCTGCCGGATGTCGCCGGGTACTACGTCGGACTGGGAGTGGTCATCAACGCCGCCAGTTCGATTGGCGACCTGTGGATGACGGTGGTGGTATGGCGCTATCCGCCCAGCGCCCTGGTTCAGGATGAGATGGACAGCCTGCGCGTCTTCGTATCGACCTCTCGGCCTACTTGACAGCGACTCCGTAAGTTTGATAGGGTGTATGCGGACAGGATAACGAATCAGGAAGCCTTCGCGCATGGTTCTGGTCAGTGCCGCTCCGCCTACTCTCACAACCGATGATGCCCGCACGGTCGCGCGCTTTTTTCAGGCGCTGGCCGACCCGACGCGGGTGCGGCTGCTGAAGGCGCTGGCCGATGGCGAGTGGTGCGTTAGCGATCTGACCGACGCGCTGGGTATGGATCAACCGGCCGTCTCGCATCAGCTCAAGTATCTGCGTGAGATGAACCTGGTGCGCTGGAAAAAACGGGGCCGCCATGTGTACTATGCCCTGAGCGATGCCCATGTGCGCGATATTCTGTTGAGCAGCCTGGCGCACCTCGACTGCCGCTGATTATGCTATACTGAGTTCAGGCTTGCCCCACTTATCTCCACTAAAGGAGCAAGCGATGAATTTCCTGACACAGACATTCGAATCACTTTACACCATGCCGCTGGAACAAGCGATAGGCTGGGCGGCGTTGGGCAACCTGCTGATGTTCCTCTTCGCCCTGGGGCTGGGGGAGGCGCTGGTGCGGGGCAATCGTTCGCGCCAGATCGGCGCCTCGGCACCACCGATCACCCGCGATGAGATCGTCCTGTCGCTCTCCTGCCTACTCCTGAACATCGCCGTCGCCATCATCGGCCTGGTGCTGTGGCGCGGCGGGGTCATCCACCTGCGCCCCAACAGCCTGCTCAACATGCTGATCGACTGCCTGCTGCTGATCGCCCTGATGGACCTGGGCATGTACGTCTTTCACCGGGTAGCCCATCACCGCTGGCTGTTCCCCATCATCCACCGCACCCATCACCGTTTCGAGAACCCGCGTCCGCTGACCTTGTTCGTGCTGAATCCGTTCGAGGTGCTGGGCTTCGGTGCGCTGCTGATCGTCGCCATCGCGCTGTCGCAGGCGTCGCAGGCCGGCATCCTGCTCTATCTGGCCTTCAATCTGACCTTCGGCATGGTCGGGCATCTGGGAGTGGAGATCGCACCGCGCCGCTGGCTGGAGTGGCCGGTCATCCGCTTCATCTCGACCAGCACCTTTCACGCCGAGCATCATCACGATCCGTTCCACAACTACGGCTTCTACACGGTGCTCTGGGATCGGCTGTTCGGCACGCTCTCGCCGGATTACGCCCAGGACTTCCGGCAGGCCGTCGGGAAATCACTATAAGATTTTACAAAATTCGTCAACTGCAAAACTACCTAATCGACCTGATGCCACCCAATGTGTGGCGCGAGCGGACTTCCGCCCAGGCAATCGCTACCCGCAGATGCATGATGAGTTGGGAAATGTGTTCAACGACGAGGAGTTCACCGACCTGTCCCCTGGTTCAGATGGGAATGAATAACGGTTGAGCTGCGGTAAGCCGTTCCAAAATGGCAGGAGCGCCTGGTTATGCGCCCCTGCCAGATCAACCCGACTCAACCCTGGGAAGCGGGTACGCTCAACGCTCGCCATTCAGGAAATCGACGGCGGCTTGAAGCACCAGATCCTCATCGCTGAAGATCGACTCCTCATCCACCGGCACCTTGACTTCCGGGACGATGCCGCTGCCTTCAATGATGATGTTGCCCTCACTGTCGAGCGGGCGAATGATCGAGTATTGCAGCGTCTCGCCTTCTGGCATGTTATAGCCGCTCTGACCACCGCCCAACCCAGCGCTGGGATACTGCCCGACGATGGTGGCCCGATCATCAATGGTCATGTTGTAGGCGAAGAATTCACAGGCGCTGGCGCAGTTGGGCCCGACCAGCACCGCGATGGGGCCAGAATAACGAAGTTCTTCACCAGGCAGAATGAACTTATCGGCATAATCTGGATTGCTATAGAAACCACCGACAGACTCGTCGAAGCTGGCGCTGTTGCCTATCGTCAGCGCTTCATCGAAGAAATAAGCCGCCATCTGGTCAGCCAGCCAACCGCTCCCACCGCCGTTATAGCGCATATCGATGATAAGACCGGGAACGCCCTGGTTATTCAACTCGCGCATCAGCCGTTCCCAGATGGTGATCATCAACCGGTCGCTGTCGGAAAAGCTGTAAATGCGGACAACGGCAAATCCGCTGGGCAGCAGCTCGTATTCCACTGGCAGATCAAAACCGCCTTCAGTCCAGCCGAGGAAGCCAAAGTTAGCTTCATAGCTCTCAAATTCCTCGATGGCGTTCATCTCACCACTGGTCTGGGTCTGCTCATCGCCTGGGTTGCGATACTTCAGGACGACCTCGCTATCGATGGGCATGCGGGTCAGAAAGGCCAGTTGATTGATGCGGCGGACATGCTGGGTGCTGAACGGCCCGATCAGCAGCGGCACTTCTTCCAGCGCTTTTTCGATGGGCATGCCATTCCACCCCAGAATCTCGGCACCGACTTCAATTCCCTCATCATCCGCCGGTGTATCCGGGAAAACATCGCGGACGATGACACGGCCATCATCCAACTGGCGCACCGTCAGCCCCAGTCCACCACTGTTCTGTTCCCAGAATTCATTGGCGTCGAAGGGCGCGCTGAGGTGCCCGTCCGGGATGGAGAAGATGAAATCGCGCAGCGCCCGGCGGTAGGCATCGGCATCGCCATCGCGGTCGGCATCGACAAAACGGGGACGATATTCATCCCGTTTGGCATCCCAGTCGATGTTCAGAAATTCGGTAAAGGCATAATTCTGGCGGAACATTTCGACCATGGCGTCAAAGGCTTCGCCATAGCTGAGGTTGGAAAAGTCATCCTGCTCCGACCCCTCGCCTTCAATCAGGTCAACGACCGGATTACGCGAACGATCAAAGGTGAAAGGCTCGCTGTCCAGGTTGACCAGCGTATAGCCCGGTGGTAGCCGCACCACCGGTTCATCGCCAGTGAAAAGCTTGCCGTCGTCACCAAAAGCAGTGGGGAAAGCCTGCTGGTCATCCGGCGCATAGACCAGGAATGTCCCGCCAATGATCTCGCCTTCATCCGACGGATCAGGGCTGACACGGGTGGAGGCATAGGCACTAGACCAGCCCCCGCCATACAGGTCGCGCTCTTCCAGATAGGCATCACCCCACACATTCGTCCAGTAGGCAATAGCATAAATCATCACCCCGGGATCGCTCTCGTCATCGGTATCGACATCATGCAGCGTGGCCGCCGGCACGATCGGCAGTTCGATGGCATAACGGAAAGGTGAGGTGTAAAAATCGCTGGTGATCTTACCCAGCACCTGCGACTCTTCGGACATGATGAAGCGGCGGTTACGGGTGACGAATCCACCCTGGTCTTCCAGGATGACCAGCGGTTCATCGACCCCCATGGTGAAGAACGAGTTGGTATAGCTCACGTCGCCGCTGATGGACACCGGCCCACCTTCGTCGTTGATGATGGTCGCCAGTGGGATGTCGTCATTCTGTGCCATGACCGTCGCAAATGACAGCAGAACTACCATTACAATCAGTGCTTTACGCATGGATTACCCTCAATGATTCATTTCAGTCACCCTTCATGGTAGTCGAATTCTGGTTTTTCACAAACCGTCATTGGTCTGAGACCGCCTGCCAGCCAGTCTAGGCGAAAATTCACCATCTCAACCTGACGATTGGCATACGATGGCTTGCTCCTGACGCGGCATCTGCTAAACTCGGCTGCGAGCGCTGGATGATAGGAAGGGATATGCCAAGCTGAAAGCTCAAACCCGAACGCCATCTCTCATCGGTGCACTGCTGGCCTGTGCGATAGCGCTGACGGCCTGCTCCGAAAATACCTCCCAAGCCGGACTTGAAGCCGAAAATGCCCTGCTCAGCACCCAGATCAGCGACCTGCGCCTGACCGCAACTTACGAGACCGACCGGCTGCAAATCACCGCCAATGCCATCGAGACCAGTATCGCCCAGGCCAATCTGCGCTATGCCGAGTTAGCGGCAACGCTGCAATATTCCAACATCGACGGCACCGCCATCGCCCAGGTACAGCCCATCCTGGATGGCAGCAGCCTGACGCCGGAGCGCAACGCTTTCGGCACACCGCTGGGGCCATCTCCGACGCCGTTCATCCCCGCCACACCCACACCAGCCAACGCGGCCAGCCTGACCGGTGCTGTGTTGTCAAGCAGAGTGAGCGATAACGACTGCGCTGCTGGCATTCAATCCCAGTTCGACAGCACGGCCGACCGTATCTATGTAGTGGCAACAGCGGTGAATATCCGCGCCGGGATGCGGCTGGAGTCGATCTGGACACAGGGCGGGGTCGAAGTGGTCCGGCATGACTTCACGCCGGAATTCGAGATCAATGGCAACTGCATCTGGTTCTTTGTCGATCAGACCGATTTTGTGTTTACGCCCGGCAGCTATGCCGTCCAGTTAACCATCGACGGCGCAGCCAGTGGGCCGCCGCTGTCATTCACCATCAGCGGCGACGCCATGCCTGAAGCAACTGCCGGGACATAATGGACGAGTCGATCAGCCGGCGACGGTCGTGGCTGGGGCTGGCGACTCCACCCCTTCTATCCGCATCCGGTGCCAGACTTCATAGAGCAGACCCATGACAACCGTCATCACCAGCAGCAGGACAGTGATGCTTTCCAGGCCAAAAGTCACGCCTGCCACCCCAAGTAAGCCGGGAATGACGCCAATGCCGATGGTGGCGGCTGCAACCTGGAAACCGATGGCGTTCGCTGCATGGACGGGACCCATACGCTCCTGGGTGGTGGTCACCAACATGGCGAAGATTGGGCCGAACATGAAGCCGAAGAGCGACACCGCCACGACCCCGCTTTCGGGGAACGGATTGAGGACGAGCAGCAGCATACCGGCTGCCGATCCAACCATACAAATACGGATCAGGCGCTCGGCGGCAACACGGTGGACAATGAAGCCAAAGGCGATACGACCGATGGTGAAGCTCAACCAGTACAGCGTCACCCAGTTGCTGGCGACAGCCTCGGCGATGCCGCGCGATTCGAAGAAGACGCTCTTGCTCCACTGACCAGTACCCGATTCCAGACCGGCGAACAGGGCAAAAATACCGATGCCGATCCAGACGATGGGCAGCCGCAGCGTCGAACTGACCGAGGTGTGCTGGGCGGCTTCAGCTACGGTGGCATTGGCATTCAGCGGCAGCCAGCGCGGACGAGTCAAAAAGAAGAGTCCTGCTGCAAGTAGATATAACACTGCAACCATCCAGTAGCCAAAACGCCACGATCCCTGATTGCTTAGCACAAGACTGATGATGAACGGTGCAATGGTCGAGCCGATGCCAAAACAGGCGTGCAGCCAGTTCATCAGACGCGAGTCAAAATGGGCGGCGAAGTAGATATTCATGCCACCATCGAGGATACCGGCGCCAAAGCCCGCCACCAATCCTAGTGCAACAATTACTTCCCAGGCAGGAGCCAGTGCGTATCCGGCGAAAGCGATCACCCCGAGCGCGCAGCCGCCCACCAGCATCAGACCAATATCGTAACGCGAGAACAGCCGTCCACTGATGAAGCTGGCGATGAAGTAGCCAACGCTATATGTCAGGTACAGAGTAGCAACCGCATCCAGACCCAGATTAAAGGTCTCGCGGATATGCGGTGACCAGACGATGCCAATCAACGCAGGGGGCATCCCCAGCACGATAAAACTGAAATAAGCGATTAGCACAGCGACATAATCAACTTTGCGGGCAGGCATGGGCAGGCGACTTTCCGATGAATTTAGGTATGGCATTTCCTATGACTATACCGCATTGACGGTGAGACCAGGTACAGCCACTGGCAATCGGGTGAAGGATGGATGACAGGGTGGGCCATCCATCAGTACGATAGTCCTAAAGTAAATCAAAATTCAAATGAAGCGCGTATCCTGAGATAACTGTTGGTATTGTATAGAGATGAGTGCCGTCACAGGAATATTTAGATTGAACGTTAAGGTTATAATTCTGCCAGACGGATTATGATTAATCGAAGAGCGAGTGCGCAGATAAGGAAGTTCTGATGTCTGAGTCAAATGGTCGTGATACCAAGTATCTGAATAATCCCAGCGTCAGCAACAGCGATGTCTTTCTGCCCATTCGCGCCACTGGCCCGCTCAATGAGCCGCTGCCCTGGGTGATCGAACTGCGCGTTGTTGGCACGCCATCCACCATTCAGGTCCAGGTGCACGAGACGATGATTATCGGACGCAACGACCCGCAGCGCGGCGTGTATCCGACAGTTGATCTGGGTGCCTACGGCGGACAGAACAAAGGCGTATCGCGCCAACACGCCGTACTGCTGGTGCGCGAAAATCGCATCTATGCCAAGGATCTTGGCAGCGTCAACGGTACCCGGCTGAATGGCTTTCTGCTCTCGCCTGAACAGGAGTATCGTCTGCGCCATGCCGACGAACTGGAAATCGGTCAGGTACGCTTGCAGGTACGCTTCGTCTTCGTTCCCACCATCGCCAATGTCCCGAAAGAGGACGAAGATCAAGACCCCAGCATTCCGGTGCTGGGAAGCGGCCAGCCCGTGCTGGTCATCGAAGAAAATCAGCAGGTGGCAAATGTCTTCAGCCTGGCGCTGCGCCACGCCGGTTTCAAAGTGACGGTGGTCAACACGGCCATGAGCGCGGTCAGCGTCGTCTCGCAGAAGATGCCATCGCTCATCGTGATGGATCTGATGCTCCCAGATATGAATGGCCTCGACCTGATGCATTCTATCCGCAAGCTGCCGCAGGGCAACAAGGTCAGCATCATCGTTTGTTCCGGCGCCACTGGCGGCTTCCAGATGCATCAGGCGCTGGAGAGCGGAGCCCGTTTCTTCCTCGGCAAGCCGGTCAGCATCGAGGATCTGCTGAAGGCCGTCCGCGAAGTCTTCGAGGGCGAGTCCCGCGTGTAGGGCTGTCCTCAAATTTACCTACCGCCTGTATCAGCCTTCTTAATTGCGTACAGAGGGCTGAAGCGATCCCCAAAGCCTCATCTGAAGGTAGTGGCTGGAGAAGCGCCCGTTATCCTTCCAGCAGGATCGACTCCAACCGGGGATAATCGCCGGTCACACCATCCACCCCGTTCACCTTCAGCCGTTCACCACTCTGCCAGTTATAGATGACAGCATGTAGCTGATACTCACCCGCCGGCAGCCCGGCGATAGACAGCTCTGCCATATGACAGCCCAGCAGGTGCGATGGCAGCCCGACATCGGCTTGCGCCACCAGTTCACCCTTGGCGTTCAGCAAGTGGAGGCCGAGCGAGTAAGCAGCAGCCGGAAAATCCCCTGGCCGCTGGATGGCGACCCAGGTTTGCAGCCGGTCAGCATGTCGGGTTGGCGGGCTCATCAGTCCCAGGTCGATCTGGTCACCCAGGCGCAGACTCGCCTGCGCCGGGTCTATCCGGCCATAAGCATACAGTTCGAGCGTCGGGTCTTTGGCAATCGTGGCGCATTCATAGATGCCCTGCTGGTTCATCAGATAACGGAAGAGCGACCACTCGGTGGAAATCCACTTCGGTGAATAGATCACCCAGAAGCGATCCGCCCCTTCGACCGCCTGCTGCACCCGCCGCGCATAGGCCGGAACATCGCCGCGCAGCGAAAAGGCTTCGACAATCTCCAGCCGTGTGCCATCGTAGCCCAGGTAATGCATCAGCGGGTTATGCTGCAAGACCGCCGGCAGCGTCTGCGCCTCAGCATCCAGCACCACATCGCCGGGGTTCAGGCGCGGGCGGATCAGATCGACGATGGCGCGGGTATCGCGCGGGTTATGACGTTGAATGCCCGCCTGATAGGCAAAGCTATCATCGGCACCCCAGGCGATGCCGAACCACAGCGCCCCCAGGATCAATGGATGCACCCGGCGCTGCGCCAGTTCATACACGCCGAACCCCAATGCCAGCGCCAGCAGCGGCATCAGCGCCGCCGCGTAGCGCAGTTCATAGAGCGAGAGGATACCCAGCACCAGCGTATGCAGCACGAAATACACCCCGACCAGCAGCCATAACCGCCACGAGCGCCGGTTCATCAGGCTGAAGATCGCCAGCAGGCCAGCGATGGCCGCTGTGCCGCCGCTCAAGCCGAACACCAGATCGCGCCCCAACCGTTCGACCACACCCCAGCCGAGCGGTAAGCGCTGCTCATTCTGTGCCATGCCGACCACATGCAGCGCACTTTGCAACCAGGGGAGAAACAACAGCGAGGCCAGCCCCAGGCCGATGACCACTACCCACCAGCGACGATCCGGCCAACGCCGGCGCAGCCGCGTCAGATGCCACAGGCTGACCAACGCCAGCGCCGTTGCGGCGAAGTAATGGGTATACAGCAGCAGCAATGCGCTGAGGGTGAAGACGATAATCCAGAGCCAGCCGGAGCGGCGCATCAGCCGCCGGTAGCTCCACAGCAGGGTGAGGGCGAGCAGGATATACAGGGTGTAATCACGCATCTCGTGCAGGTAATAGATGGTCCAGGCGCTGCCGCCGAAGATCAGCGCCCCGCCCAACCCCACCCCGGCCAGACCGGTCAGGTCACGCCCCAGCCGGTAGACCAGCGCAATCGAGAGCAGCCCCAGCAGCAGCGAGAGAAGGCGCGAACTATAGACGGTCCAGCCGGTCGTGTTCGACCAGGCCGCCAGCAGCAGGGCATAAGCCGGCGGATGCCAAGGATCATCGTTCATCACCCGCGTCCAGATCTGGGTGGGTGACAGCGGCCCGCCGTAGACATCCGAGCCGGCAGTATAAACCGACCACCACTCGTCGAACCAGATACCATCGCTGTTCAGGTGGCGCGCCCCCAGCCAGGTCGCCAGCAGCAGAATCGCCACTACGCCGACCCAGCCTCGCGCTGTCTTCTTGCTTGTCATCTAGTCCGGCCCTGTCCCTCGGAGTTGTTGTGCGCCGAACCGATTATACCGCTAGAGTGTGTTATGCACTTAATGGCTCTCATCCAGCAGTCGGCCAGTATAATCTCCCACCAGAAAAACTGATTGTTCAAGTTTTGTCGATCAGTTACTTTAACGAATTGATGAGGACTATATTCAGATCATGAAATTCAATAAGCACCTCTTGTTAATGGTCATTGTTGGTTTGGCGATGTTGGTCGGGCAATCGGTACTTGCCATCGAGAAAGAGACTGACATTGCCCCAATCAGAACGTTGGAAAATGCTACCGCCAGCGCGGTTGCATGGAGCCCCGATGGAACCCAGTTGGCGGTCGGTGATGCGACAGGCATCACGCTATACACGCCTGATCTGCAATTCATCCGTTGGATGCAACAGCCTACCGAACAAATGAAAGCCTTGGTCTGGAGTCCTGATGGGCGTTTACTTGCAGCCAGTGGGAGTAATAATTTTGGAAGGTTTGATCGCGATGAGCCGATAGAGAAAAAAGTCTATGTTTGGGAGCCGGAAACAGGAGAGGTCATGACCATTTTTGACCAACACGATTTTTGGGTTTCCAGCATCGCCTGGTCACCGGATAGCCGCCTGATTGCAACCGGTAGCTGGGATCGAACCATTAGAATTTCAGATCCCATTACAGGAGAGACAAAACATATCCTCGACGCGCCAGAATATCCAGGATTAGATTATTCCAGGCTAGTCATGGCGATTAGCTGGTCTCAGAATAATCGGTTGATTGCCTTGATTGATTCTGTAGGATTGGTTGTTTGGGACAACTTCGACGAAAACCCTATCTTCCTTGTCGAAAATGGGCCGCGACTGCCTCCAACTCCTGATTTTGCGCTCTGGAGTCCGGATAACCAGTTCATTGCAACTGGTTCAGGGATTTATGATGTCGAAACCAAGCAGGAATCAATACTCGTGAATTGCCCAGGTGGAGGCAAAATAGGTGGTGTCACGTTTACTTGGAGTCCAGATAGCAAATTTCTTGCGTCCATCAACCTGCGCAGGATGTATATCTGCGATCCATTTTCCGATACCATACTTGCCACATTTGAAGGGAAAGTGGGCAGTGAAGAAATTAGCTTCGGCTACCACAATTCGCTGAGTTGGCATCCTGATGGCGGTCTTTTGGCGGGCGCAGCCGGTGATGGATTCGTGCGGATTTGGGATGTCGAACTCATTGAACCTTTTTCAGCGCCAATAGGTGACGGAGGTTGATACGGGTGTAAACGATGAAGTGAGCGCCCATGAAGTGAGCCACCTTGCGGTCAAAGCGCAGCAGCAGGGCGCAAAACTTGTCAATCCAGGCAAATGTCCGCTCGTTAGTGAAGCACAGCTTGTAGACTTGAGGGATGAACAGGCGTTTGCGTCCGGGTTTGGGTTTCTTACGGGAGCGAGTGTTCTCGACGATGTTGGGAATGAGCGGGTGATTGAAGCAGACTTTGCGGGCGGCTTTGGTGTCAAAGGCGGCATCGGCATTGAAGTAACTGCCGGCGATGGGAATGCCCAGTCCTTTGATGAACTTGAAAGCAGTGCGTAAGGTGTCCTTCAACTCAAAGGCATCGTTGTGGTTGCCGGCGATGATGCCGGTCGTCGCCAGGATGAAGCCGTTGGCATCGGTGATGGGCAGCACATTGGAGGTTTTGGTTTTCTTGCGTCCTTGATAAGCGACGGCCTCGCCGCCTTTCTTGGCGGGCGCGTGACTGCCGTCGAGGTTCAGATGATGGGTATCGAGCTCCTCCTGAATCCACACGATGCTGCGCAAGGTCCTGCCCGACACCTGGCGGGATGGCGTGGTGGCGAGTTTTTATCGGTGAAGATTAGTCATCTTTCAACCACTCACCAGAGTCACCAACTTGATGACGGCAAATAAGCCGAAAGCGGCATGAACGATGAATGCCGCGCGGGTGGAACCGGTGTTTAACCGCACCGCGCCAAAGATCAGCCCGGCCACAAAAGGATAAACCAGCCCATACCACCACACCAGCACGCTGTTGGGATCAGTGGCGTAGAAGATCAGGTGAAAGAGGGCATAGAGCAAGGAAGTCAACAGATAGCCCGGCCACGGGCCGAGGCGCGCCCGCAGCGCCGGCAGCAGCACCCCACGAAAGACCAGTTCTTCGCCCAGCGGTTGAAAGATGACCATCAACACCACCGCAAAGACCCAGCCGAGCGGCGGAATGCTGCGCTGGTAGAGCAGGAAGTCGGTGTACAGCCGCATCAGTTCCAGTTCCGGCCAGAAGGTGCCGGTCACGCCACGCAACAGCACATCGAGCGTCACCGCCAGACCGACGCCGATTAGCAGCAGGAAGAATGTATTTGGCAGTGGGGATTGGCTGTCGAAGCGCAAGGCGGCCCTCTGCTTCGGCTGACTAAGGTAGATGAAGACGAACATCGCCATCAGGGCAGTGGTGATGGTCCAGCCGACCACCAGTGTATACGACTGGTCAGGGACGAAGATGCTGGCAAGCGCCGCCCCCAGAATCATAGCGGCTGCCGCGGCTAACAAGGCTGCCAGCGCCGCGCCAAGTCCCCAGGGCGGGGCTGCTTCAGTGGCGCGGATGCTGAGCCAAATGGATCGAAACATGTGGATGGCTCCTGTTGATAACAATCTTCATTCTTGCACGAGAGCATAAGCTGTGGATGAGTAGCGCTATGAATTGTAAATTTCCGTTATAATAAAGGCTACGGGTGCATAATAGATCCTTAGAGGCACACACGGGATGACTGATCCATTCCTCAGCCTGTCGCTGATTGCAACCGTGATGCTTGCGCTTGCCATACTGAGTTTGCTGGCTCATTATACCAGTCCGCGATTCGGGTTTGCGCCACTCGTCACTTTGATCGGGGGTTTGACCGTCATTTTGCAGTATCAGGTCGGCGCTTACGTCCAGCCGCTGCGGAATGTGTTTATCTTCCTCGACGCCACCATCACGCTCCCTGTGCTGGTGATGATCATCCTGGTGATCTATATCAGCAATGGCAGCGGTGCCGCCCGCATGACCATCTTTGGCGTTCTGGCGCTCAGTGTGCTGACAGCGCTTATTCTGACGGTGTATCAGGTGGTGCTGCGTCTGCCCGGCACCGGCGGCAGCCTGCCCTTCTCCTTCGATACCATCAACCTGTTCAAACCGCGCGTCACCTTCGCCTCGATGATCGCGCTGTCGGTCAATCTATTCATGATTGCGGTCATCTATCAGGGATTCCACAAGGTGTTCCCACGCCTGCCGGAAGCCTTCATCACCGGCGCATCGCTCATGATCGTGCTGTGGATTGATGCCATCCTGTTTCATTTAATCGCTGATTTTGGCAATCTGAACTTCCTCGTCGTCCTGCCCGGCGATATTCTGGGCAAGACCTTTTCCGGTCTGGTGTTGTGGCTGCCAGTCGGGTTGTACCTTCAGTTCGTCGCGCCGCATCTGCCGGGGCATCAGGGGCCGCAGGGCCGTAAGCTGCTGGAGGTGTTCTTTTTCCAGCGCGACCAGTACCGGCTGGAACTGAGCCGGGTGTCTGCTGCGCTGCGCGCCTCGCAGATCCGTCTGCGCCAGGATGAAGAATACTATCGCCAGATCACCGATAATGTTGAAGAGGCCTTGTGGCTGTTCGATCTGAAGGCCAATCGCCTGACTTACATCAATCCGGCTTATGAGCGCATCTGGGGTGTGCTGGCGGCTGAGGCCTATGCCAGCTCAGGATTTTTCTCGAATTCACTCCATCCTGAGGATCGGGTGCGGGTGCTGGCGGCGGCGCAGGATCGCCATCGCGGCGATTATGATGTCGAGTATCGTATTGTCCGCCCGGATCAGCAGGTGCGCTGGATTCGCGAACGCGCTTTCCCGATCTATGATGACATGGGGCAGGTCTATCGCGTCACCGGCATTGCCGAAGATATCACCCAGTCCAAAGCGCTGCAGCAGCATGAAGCCGAGCTGGCAATACAACGCGAGAAAGTGGATCTGCTGCATAACTTCATCAGCGAAGCGGCGCATGACTTACGCAGCCCGCTGACTTCGATCAACCTCAAAATCTATGCTCTCAACAAGACGACCGATGAAACCCTGCGCAGCAAGTATCTGGATGATCTGCAGCGCCTGACCGAGCGCACCAATATGCTGATTGATGATCTGTTCACACTCTCGCGCCTGGAAGCCGCTTCCAGCCTGAGCTTCACCGTGACCGATCTGAAAGCCATGCTTCAGAAGTTATGCGACGATTTGCAGGGGAAATTTGAACGCAAACAGATCACGCTCGATCTGCAACTGACTGAACTGCCGATGAAAACGCCGGCTGATGAACGTGATCTGACGCGGGCACTGGAGAACCTCATCAACAACGCCATCAACTATACTGAGCCGGGCGGCAAGGTACAGGTGAGCGCCACCCCGAACGGACAGCATGTCATCCGCATCAGCGATACTGGCATCGGCATCCCGGAGCCAGAGATCCCCAAAGTATTTGACCGGCTGTATCGCGGTTCAAACGCCCGCAGCGCCGACCCCAACGGCAGCGGACTGGGATTATCGATTGTGCAGCGGGTGATTACGCTGCATCAGGGGAAGATCGAAGTTGAGAGCCGGTTGAATGAGGGAACCACTTTCATCATCCAGCTACCCAAAGCCAAGTAAGGATTGTAGTGCCATCGCTATCTGAGATGGGTGCGCCGTTATTGTGTCAGGATCATGAATGAACATTCAAGTCGATGTGTGGTCTGACTTCGTCTGACCGTGGTGTTTTCTGGTGTCGGCCAGTTTGGCCCGACTGCAACAATCGCATGGCGTGACCATTGTCTGGCGTTCCTATGAACTGCGTCCTGCCGGCTCACCGCCGATCCCGCCCTGGTATCAGGAACGCATCGCCGCCATGCGACCACAGTTCGAAGCGATGGCGAAGCAACAGTATGGTCTGGAGATTCGTTCTGGCCCTTTCGGCATCAACAGCCGTCCAGCGCTGATCGGGGCGAAATATGCCGAATCCCAGGGGGTGGGCGCAGCCTATCATGACGCGGTGTTCCGCGCCTACTGGCAGCAGTCACGCGATATCCAGGATATTGACGTGCTGATCGACATCGCCCAGGCGGTCGGGCTTGAGACCGAGGCGTTCCGCACCGCGCTGGACGAAGCAGCTCATGATGAGTCCGTCAGCGGCGATGTGGCGCAGGCGATGGCGATGGGCATTGAAGGCGTTCCGGCGCTGCTCTTCGCCGGACGTTATCTGGTCAATGGAGCGCAGCCGTATGAGACGCTGGTGCGGGTGATGCAGCAGGTGGAAGAACGGCTGAAACAGGAGCCGCCCGCTTAAGTCGGCACGAGGTTGTTGAATTCGCCGGTATCACGGATGTTGGCGGTGGAACGTGGCGGGTTGAGATAGCGCAGGCTCTTGCGCATGGCAGCCACCTCGTCCATCTCCAGCGTCATGCTGGGCTGCAACGGCAGCGCGCGGATCTGCGGCAGGATTTTGGAATACTCCAGCACACCTTGGCTCAGCCCACGATGCAGATCCAGCTTGCCATCGTGATTGTTCATGTGGGTATGGACGACCAGGTCTTCCAGCGAGTCCAGCCAGACGGAAAACGGCACTTCGCCAAACAGGTAGGCGTGACCGATGTCGAGGCAAGCGCGCAGGTTGGGATGACCGATCTGACGGATGACATCGCCGATGATGTCCGGGTCAAATTCCCACATATTCTCGACCGCGATGGTGACATCGTACTGACCGGCATAATCGGCCAGCGGTTCCCAGAATTTCAGGTTGCGCTGCTGCCAGCCGCGCCGGTATTCCATCGTATGGATGGCAGCGATAAAGTTGGCATGAAACACCACCACATGAATATCCAGTTCGGCGGCGATACGGATGGCGTGCTGGTAGCGTTCAATACAGACTTCATTGATGCGGGCATCCGGGCTGCCGGGAGCCATATCCATGAACGGACCATGCAGCGAGCGTTTGCCGGGAACACTGTTCAGCAGTGGACGGTAACGGTCAATCGCACCCTGCCAGTCGTCATCCAGCAGTTGGGGGAAGGCAAAGGCCATCAGCTCGATGCCCAGCCCGTATTCCTGTGCCAGTTGCACACATTCATGGATGTTGCGCTCGCTGGCGCTCAATAGAACCTGATCCGTCACATCCGCCTCGACTCGTTAGAGAGTTGTTATTTGCTACAGTGTACATCAAAATTGAATTCGTCAATGATAAGGTTTGTTGCCGCAAACATTACAACAAAGTCCACAACCAGGATAGCGTCTGAAGGGTTGACAGCATGAAAATTGCACAGGGTCGGGGCTTCTGGGTGCTGCTGGCGACCATCCTCGCTTCCAGTATGGCCTTCATCGACAGCACCGCGCTGGGTGTCGCCATGCCGCGCATCCAGACCGATATGCAGATGAGCGGGGCGCAGCCCTTCTGGGTGACCAATGCCTATCTGTTGTTCCTGGCGGCGCTCATCCTGGTGGGTGGCTCGTTGGGCGATCGCTATGGGCGCAAACGAATTTTCATGCTGGGGATCATCATCTTTTCCGGCGCATCGCTGGCCTGTGGGCTGGCTCCAACGGTGGATATTCTGATTATCGCGCGGGCGGTGAAAGGCATCGGCGGCGCGCTGATGGTGCCGGGCAGCCTGGCGATCCTGTCGGCCTCCTTCCCCGCCGAAAGCCGGGGCGCAGCCATCGGTCTGTGGTCAACCGCCAGTACGCTGACGACGCTGGGCGGGCCGGTGCTGGGCGGCTGGCTGGCGGCGCAGGGGTTGTGGCGCTGGGTCTTCTTCATCAATCTGCCGCTGGCGCTGGTGTCGTTGGTCGCCCTGTGGACGCGAGTGGATGAAAGTCACGATGAAGCGGCTCCACGCCAGTTGGACTGGCTGGGGGCAGGGTTGGTCACAATCGGGCTGGCCGGCGTGACCTACGGCTTCATGGAAGCGCCGACCTACGGCTATGGTGATCCGCGCATTTTTCTCTTGTTAGGGCTGGGCATCCTTGCTCTGATCGTGTTTGTGGTGGTCGAGCTGCGGCTGCCTAACCCGATGGTCCCGCCGGGTCTGTTCGCTTCCCGCGCCTTCAGCGGCACCAACCTGTTGACCTTCTTCCTCTATGGAGCGCTGGGGGTGTTCTCGACCTTTCTGCCATTCAATCTGGCGCAGATTCAGCGGTATCCCGAAGATGTCATCGGGCTGGTGATGCTGCCACTGAGTCTGCTGCTGGCGCTGCTCTCGACCTGGGCCGGCGGTCTTTCAGCACGCATCGGGCCGCGTCCGCTGCTCACGCTGGGGCCGGCGCTGGCGGGAGCCGGGTTCTTTCTGTTCGCGCTGCCAGGTGTCACCCAGGGGCCGAACGATTACTGGACGACATTTTTCCCCGGCGTGGTGCTGCTGGGAATCGGCATGGGTCTAACAGTGGCGCCGCTGACGACGACAGTCATGAGTTCGGCTCCAGCCCACAGCAGCGGCGTCGCCTCGGCCATCAACAATGCGGTCGCCCGCACTGCCAGCGTCCTCGCCATCGCCATCCTGACAGCGCTGGCACTGACCACCTTCAGCAGCGGGCTGGAGCAACGGACAGTCGCCCTCAACCTGACCACCGAGGAGCAGGCTTTGGTGCGCGCTGAGGCTCCCAAACTGGCTGCTGCGGAAGTTCCCAGCGGCCTGCCCGACGCGCTGGTGCCGGATGTACAGGCGGCGCTGGACTGGGCATTTGTCGATAGCTTCCGTTTGCTGGCGATCATCACAGCCGCCCTGGCCTGGATCAGCGCCCTGATCGCATACTTCACACTCCGTCCACAGCGGACAGCGAGTTCAGCCGCCTGATGGATGCCGCGACGATCAGCCGCCTGAACGCCATCAACCGTGAGTTCTACCGCATCACAGCCGACTCATTCGACCAGACGCGCGGCGCGGCCTGGCCGGGGTGGAAGCGCTCGGTACCCTATCTGCATTTTCCGTTGAGCGTGCTGGATGTCGGCTGTGGCAATGGACGCTTCGCCCTGTTCCTCCATTCCATCGCGCCAGCCGATGCCGGCTTTCACTATACCGGACTCGACAGCAATCCGGCGCTGCTGAGTCACGCACACGACGCCCTGAAAGACACACCACATCTGAACCTGAAGCTGGAAGCGCGGGATATTCTGGAACAGCCGCTGCTTGAGGGCGAATATGATCTGGTCACGCTGTTCGGCGTACTCCACCACATCCCCGGCAGCCAGCAGCGGCAGCAGTTCATGAGTCAATGGGCAGCGCGGCTGAAACCGGGCGGCCTGCTGGCCTTCAGTGCCTGGCGCTTTTATGAGTACGAGCGCTTCCGCCAGCGCATTGTCCCCTGGCCGGATGACATCCAGGTGGAGGAACATGATTACCTGCTCGACTGGCGGCGTGGCGAAACGGCGCTGCGCTACTGCCATTACACCGATGATGCCGAACATCAACGGCTGGTCGCCAGCAGCGGATTGCAGGAGATCATCCGGTACCGGGCTGATGGTGAGGGTGGCAGCGCGAACTGCTACAGCCTGCTGCAAAAATGAGACAGTCTTCATCTGCCGGTAAGACCGGCTTCAGGTAGATCTTCTAAAATCAAATCATAATTTCACTCTTCAGCAGGAGAACCCATCCGATGCCCCTCATCGTCAAGGAACGAAACAGCGGCGAGCTCATCGCCAGCGCCGAAGAAAATCAGGGTGCGCGCGTCTTTGAAGGCAACTGGTACTTCAACCCGGAGGCGGTGCAGATGGCACACCTCAGCGTGACCGAGCGCACCTATACCTGCCCCTACAAGGGCGTTTGCTTCTGGATCGACCTGAAAGGTGCGGATGGCAGCAGCACCCAGAATGTGGGCTGGGTGTATCGCAATCCCAAGCCGGGCTATGAATTCATCAAGGATCAGATCGCCTTCTACGCCCGCGCGACGCCTGGTACGCTGTCGGAAAAAGCCTGAACTGAATTCCACGCCTGAGGGTTGAACACCATTCCCACCACCCTCAGGCACATCCCCATCGCCGCCTGCTTGCCACATACCCCTACAAACGGGGGGTTGCTGAAGCAACCTCAGACTCGCTATATTATGAATCACAAGATTGACCTTATGATCTAGACTTTGGCCCACGCCATGGGAATTCGCCCACTGTTCTGCCAACCGTTGGGGTAGCGCAAGCAGGGTTCAGCAATATGGCGACACAAAATGAAGATATCATTCTACATAATTCACTGAGTACCACTCAGGCGCGGACGTGGCTTGGACAGGACGAGCATCACCCTCATTCGGATGCGCCGGATACCCCCATTAGCGAGACAGATGGTGTGACCATCGAAGCCCTCACGCATCAACTGTGTGCGGCTGGCAATCGTCGTGAACGATTCAACGCAGCCTGGGCGCTGCGCCGGATCGGGCAGCCTGCGATGGGGGCGCTGCTGGCCGGATTGCGTGAAGGTGATGAAGAAACGCAGATGCTGGCGGCGATGGCGCTGGCGAATACCGGGCGTGCGGCTGTTGAGTACCTGATTGATATGCTGCAAAATGCGCCGGATGCCGTGCGCCAGAAGACGATCTGGGTGCTATGGAAGATTGGCGATCTGCGGGCTGTTGATCCACTGATCGCTGCCCTGCACGACGATCCGAACGCCAAAACGCGGCGTTATGCGGCCTGGGCGTTGGGTCAGCTCCGCGATGATCGGGCCATCCCCGATCTGATCCGCGCGCTGGGTGATGAGAATGATCGCGTGCGCGTCGATGCCGCGATTGCACTGGAACGGATGGGGCAACGCGCAGTTGAACCGCTGCTCCAGGCCTTGTTCACCGGCAGCGCCAACGTTCGCATCGGTGCCGCGAAGTCGCTGGCGTGGTTACAGGATACTGGCGCGGTGGATCTGCTGATCGCGGCGCTGAAGGATGATGATGCTGAAGTGCGGGTGTATGCCGCGTATGCGCTGGGCTGGATTGATGATGTGCGCGCGGTCATGCCGCTGGTCGAAGCCCTGTACGATGAGGCAGCCGAAGTGCGGGCGCAGGCGGCAGCATCGTTGGGTTGGCTGGGCGATGAACGGGCGGTCGAGCCGTTGCTGCATGTGCTGGATGATGAGAATGCCCTGCTGACTTATGCCGCAGTCGAGGCGCTGGGCAATCTGGGCGATGTCCGGGCGATTGCGCCGCTGGTGCTGGCGTATCAGGAAGATGCAGGCAAAGTGCGGTATGCAGCCCGTGATGCCCTGCGCAAATTGCGCTATACCTATTTGTGAGCTTGTGTGTTCAAGACGCGGTTTTCCCGGTAAACTTTGAAGAGGTGAGCATCTGGCTCGCCTCTTTTGTTTCACGAGGATAGCTTTATGACGGTATCACTGGCTGATCTGGCTCATTCCCACGCGCAGGTGCGCCATCAGGCGATGGCTGAACTGATCGAAGTCGGACAGATCGCGCCGCTGCTGGCTGGTTTGAACGAGGCACACATGGAAGTGATCTGGCGTTCAGCCGCTATTCTCGGTTGGCTGGGCAAGGCCGAGGCCATCCCGGCCCTGGTGGCGCGGGCGCAGGGGGCGGAGTATGAAATCAAGTACAACTGCATCTGGGCGCTGGGGCAAATCAATGACCGGGCGGCGATCCCGGCGCTGCTGGCAATCGTCGAAGCGGATGAAACCGAGTCGCCGGATGTGCGCTACAACGCAGCGCTGGCACTCATTCGGTTAGGCGAGATGGCTTATCTGAAGCAGGCAGTTGACAGCGATCATGAAGCAACTTACCGGGTGGCTCA
Source organism: Anaerolineae bacterium (assembly GCA_022843385.1). Classification (GTDB taxonomy): domain Bacteria; phylum Chloroflexota; class Anaerolineae; order Aggregatilineales; family Phototrophicaceae; genus CFX2. The sequence continues at coordinate 42,485 of JALHNT010000056.1, forward strand.
TGCTGCATTGGCGACGGCGCGCGTGTTGGCGGGCTTAAACGGCAGCCCTGCATAGTCTATTGTCGCGGTTCCATCAGGATGAGGACGCTCGATTTCCCCGTAGGGGCAGTTCGTGAACCGCCCCTACTTCGTAAGTTATGCGAACGTTATTGCGGACGATCCGGCGCGGCCTGACCCTGTGGATCAGCCAGCAGTTGGCCGAAGAGAGTCAGATACATCAGGCGATAGACATCGGTGCTGTCAAAGCCCTGTGAGAAGAAGTCGCGCATCAGACCGGCGTTCATGCCCTGAGCGCGCGAGAGAATACCACCCGCCACATCAGGCGTACCAATCCAGGCCACGGCGAAGTTCATCGAGACGCCAGCAGCATCCGGTTCGGCCACGAACGGCGCGGTACCACGCCCCATCACACCATCGACCAGGAAGCTCATCTGCTGATCTTCCACGCCAGTCGGGTTGCCGTTGACACCGGTCACATTGCCAGCATCATCGGTCGGAGCCGGCGCGACCAACTGCATACCGGCGGCATCGCTGTCGGCAGCGGTCACGATCAGAGTGTCGGGGTATTCAGCCTGGAAAGCCTGAGCCACGCCGATAACATCATCCGCGGCCTTGATGGCGCGCAGGGTGCCAATGGCGTTGTCATTGTTGCCCAGGTTGTCGGTGCTTTCGATTTCCGTCACCAGCATGAAGGGCAGAGAAGCGGCCATGGCGCGGCGTTCGAGGATCATCAGCGCCATCGAGGTCATCTCGGCGGCGGTGGGTGGGTTGTGACTGAGCGTACCGGCCTTGTCACCCCAAACGATCAGGCTGCCATCCTTGCTATCGGCCATGCTCTCGTCCACCAAACCAGCGGCGATCAGCACTTCTTCTGGCTCGTCGTTGAAAATATCATCGGCGGCGAACAGACCCAACACCTGTGGGGCGAAGGATTCATCGGCCACCAGTTGTTCCATCAGCGCATCGAATTCCGCGCGGGTACGGATGACGGTCCAGCCAGCATCAATCGCTTCCTGAACCAGATTGCGACTATCTTCGCGGGCCGGGCCAGCGCCATCGACCGGGTCAACATGAACGGCGCAGGTCGGGGTCACTTCTGTGCCGCAGCGTTCGGTGCCAACTGGCAGGAAGAAGGCTTCGCCACCACCCAGCACCACTGCCGGGGCCGGTTCACCCTCGAAGCCAGGGCGACCCTCGATGATCTGGAGAGCGATGGAGTTGGGGTCATCGCGCCCGCTGACTTCAGCCAGGAACACGCCGGTGCCGGGTTCAGCGGCATCGCCGTCATTGACCACACCCACCGGGTAACCCGCAGCAGCCGCTTCGCGCATGATGCTGCCAGAGAAACCAGAGAGCGAGACGATGGAGCGGGCTTCTTCGTCACCGCCATCCTGACCATACGAGCCGGGGCCAACCACCTTGTAACCAAAGGCGTGAACCGTCGCGCCACCGTTGGAGGTGCCGGTCAGACGATCCGACATGTGACCACGATAGATCGCTAGTTCCGGCAGACGATCCCAGTTCATGACGGCATCCGGGCCGTACCAGAAGATACGTCCGGCATTCCAGTGATTCAGGCCAGTGCCATCGGGATGAATGAAAATCACATTACCAATCTGCTGCGACTGCGCCGCGACCGGGAAGGCCACGATGAGCGCCAGCGCCGCCACCACCCACACTATTCCAAACCGTTTCATACATTACACCTCTGTAACTTTTATGCGAGACGTCCTTAATGGACAATGCTGACGATAAGGGGCATCGGTTAAGCCTTTGCAAACCAATATTTAAGAGTCGTCCACCTCTCATCGGAGATTAAGCCGCCGATTCCAGGCGATGTACGCGTGATAGTTTCTGTTGCTTTACCCCGGCAACAGAAAAGATTGCTTTCAGTTTTTCGGTTAGGGGATTAAGCGGCGCTGGCGATCAGCCGCAGTGGGGTTCGGCTGATCGCACGATGAGCAAACGAGGGGAAAAATCAGCGCTGGTTGAGGACAATTCGGACAGCTTGCACGTCAGTGACAGATGGAGGATCCGGCTAAACCGCCACCACCTCGACCTTTGGCCCGACCTGTTCCTTCAGAAAGGCTTTGACCACCTGCACCGGGATGGCGAAGCCCACGTCCGGGCCGGTAATCATCGTGTTGATGCCTACCAGTCGTCCGGCAGCATCCACCAGCGGGCCGCCCGAATGACCGGGGCGCATGTGCAGGCTGAGGGCGATCCATTCCCGTCCCGGCTGCATCTGTTCCATTTCCGGCAGGTTCGCACCGATGCCGATCACCACGCCCGACGTGACCGCCCCGGCCACGCCCCAGGGATGACCGACGGCCATCACCCACTGACCGGGCTTGAGCTGGCGCGAATCGCCCAGTTCTATCGTCGGCAGATCGTGGGCGTCTACCGATAGCGCCGCCAGATCGAGCGCTTCATCATAAGCCAGCACCCGCGTCGGCAGCGTCCAGCCATCGGGCAGCGTGGCGTTCAGGTGGCTGTGACCGCGCACCACATGGGCGTTGGTCAGGATCAGGCCGTCGCTGTGCCAGATCGTTCCCGCGCCGGCACCGCGTCCGTTGCTGATCTGCACCAGGCTTTGATGCACTTGATGGATGCAGTTCGCCATCGCGTCGTTGAGTTGTTCCAGGAGTTGGTTGGAGTCCATAGGGTGTTATTCTCCATTGAAGCGTTGATGAGATGATTGGGGATAGGTAAGGGTCTATCCGTTAACCTCACCCCCGTCTCGCTTTGCTCGACTCCCCCTCTCCAATGGATTGGAGAGGGGGCTGGGGGGTGAGGTGAGAAAGAAAGGGATTACGGATTGGTAGGGAAACAACTGTCCCCTACCTCCTGCGATTAGGGTAATACCCCTACGCCTTCTCGCCGATGGTCACGCCCAGGTCATGCACCTGACCGCCGCGCACGATCTTCACGGTGGTGGCGCTGCCCGGAGCCAGTCCGCCGAGTGCTGCCAGCAGCCCTTCCATATCGGTGACTTTGGCGCTGCCCAGCCCGACGATGGTATCGCCCAGGAACAGACCGGCTTTCTCCGCTGGACTGTCGGCTTCCACCGAGACGATCAGCGCACCCGATTTCTGCCCCAACGTCTCCACCAGGCCCGCTGGCAGACGAGCCGGCTGCACCCCAACGCCCAGGTAACCCCGGCGCATCTTGCCGTGCTGGAGCAGGTTATCGGCCACATAGATGATGCTCGGCGTCTGGACCGTCAGGCTGATGCCGCGCATCAAGGCCGACGAGTTCAGGCCGATGAACTGACCGGTGGCGCTCACCAGCGGCCCGCCAGAGAAACCGGGGTACATGACGACATCGGTCTGGGCGAAATACTTGTTCTCGTTGCTGTGATGCATCAGCGCACTGATGACCCCCAGCGTCGCCTGCGGTTCATCGCCGGGGCGGCCCACCGCCAGCGCCAGATGCCCGACGCGCACCGCATCCGCGCCGGCCCACTGGGGGACGGTCAGCCCGCTGGCATCCGCCCGCAGCACCGCCAGGTCGGTGTTCGGGTCACGCCCGACCAGCTTGGCCTTGACGATCTTGCCATCCGGCAGACCGATCTTGATGTTTTCGTCCATCTCGACCACATGATGCGAGGTGACGATCAGCCCATCCGCCGAGTAAACGACGCCGCTGGCTGGCAGCCGGCGCCGGGCTTCCACCCGCACCAGGCTTTGATTGGCGCTCTGGACGGCGTTCGCCATCGAGTCCGACAGGGTTTGCAGAATATCAGCCATGAGTTTGCTCCTGATGTTGAACGGCTACAGCCGTTGTTGCTTGCGTAATCGACAGACCTATCTTCGCATATCTCGCCGCCGCAGACATTCAACCTGTGGGCAGTCCGGCACTACTCCAATGGGTAGGTGATGATGAGCGCCCTACCGCAAAGGTGATGGCTATCACTAGGCCGAGCGGCAGGACTGCGCACAGAATAGGAGTGAAAGCGACACGCTGGGGGCTGAAGCCGCCCAGCTACCGGGAAATCGGTAAGCGCACTAAAGGCGCTGAAGAAGACGTTTTGGGAAAGCAGCCCCTTCAGATGTCATGTTAAGAGTCAAGCAGCAAAAC
>JALHNT010000057.1 GCA_022843385.1 Anaerolineae bacterium
GTCTTCTGACCCCCTCCGTCTGCCTGCGGCAGCCTCCTCCCCCGAATTCGGGGGAGGTTGGGTGGGGGTTTATGAGCGAGAAATCGCTTCCATTGAGGTCTATCTTGATGCTTGAGACCCAGCGAGTCGCCCCTACGCAAATATTGGCGGATAAAACTTATTAAACATCAATGATTTCCCGGTGAAATGTCTTGATTTTGTTAGCGTCAGGCAAGCGTGGGTTTGGGGTATAGTGCGCGGCACTCACCGGATGCTCAATGATCGTACAATAAAGAGGATCATTGAGATCAATCCTCTACCAATGCGATTCTAATGGACAAAGCTTAGACTCAAATTGGGGGAATATTGTAAGCTTCATTGTAAGGAGAAATCATCATGTGGCGTAAATTAAGCCTCCTGGTGCTGGCATTTTTAGCCTTTATGGCAGTTCAGCCCACATCCGCGCAAAATGGTGCGGTATGGAACGGTCAATACTATAACAACACATTCCTGACCGATCCTGTCGCCTTCAGCCGTCAGGATAGCGCACTGTCCTTTAATTGGGGCGACACATCACCCGGCAACGGTGTTGGTAAAGATAATTTCAGCGTTCGCTGGGGGACAGATGTCACTTTGCCCGCCGGGAATTATCGTTTCTGGGCGATGGCGGATGACAATATTCGCATTACCCTCAATTTTGGTTTTCAGCCTATCATTGATACGTTTGCGAACCCTGCTGTCGGTCAAACCGTAAGCGCGGACGTGTCGCTGCCTGGGGGTAATACCCATATCCAGGTCGATTATCGTGAAAATAGCGGTAACGCTTTCGCCTATGTCACCTGGGCAAATCTGGCGACCAATCCCACCGGGCCGAATTTCCCGGCTCCGCAGCAACCGCCACCTGTTATCAGCGGAACATGGACAGCGCAGTATTATGCCAATCAGAATCTGAGTGGTTCGCCGTCGGTTATTCAATCTGAATCGAACCCAACTCACGATTGGGGTGGTGGTTCGCCTTCTGGAAGCATCCCATCGGATAATTTTTCCGCACGTTGGACGAGTGTTCAATCGCTGGCAGGCGGCGCGTACCGCGTGACTGTCCGCGCCGATGATGGTGTGCGAGTCTTTGTGAATGGTGCGCTGGTCATTAACCAGTGGAGTGGCGCAACCGGGCAAACCTATACCGCCGACCTCAATCTGCCGACTGGACAGCATAATTTCATGATTGAGTATTTTGAAGGTGGTGGCAATGCCTTCCTCGACTACAGCCTGGCGCAAACCAGCGGCACAACTCCGCCTAGCAGTGTCCCACCGATCAGTACAGGTGGCGCATGGTTGGCCTATTATTTCAATAACCCGACTCTTTCCGGCAGCCCCTCGGCCATTTTGACCGAAGGCAGCCCATCGCATAACTGGGGCAGTGGCTCACCGATTCCCAGCGTTTCCGCCGATAACTTCTCGGTGCGCTGGACGAGTACACAATTCCTGAATGCGGGTGTTTATCGCATCAGTGCGCAGCCGGACGACGGTGTGCGGGTCTATGTAAACGGCGCGTTAGTCATCAACGAGTGGCATGGCGCGAATGGACAGACCTATACTGCCGATGTTAATCTGCCCGCCGGACAGCACACATTCACGGTTGAACACTATGAAGCGTCGGGCGTGGCATTCCTGAACTTCAGCATTGGTGGGGCGACGACAGCAACCAGCGTGCCGCCAGCCAATACAGGCTCGACTGGTCGCGTCACGGCTTATCGGCTCAATGTTCGCAGCCAGCCAAACGCCAGCAGCGCCATTTTGCTGAAGGTCAACCAGAATGAGGTTTACCCCATCAGTGGACGGACAGCAGACAGCAGTTGGTGGCAGGGTAATTTCAACGGCACAGTCGGTTGGGTATTCGGACGCTTCATCACCGTCTCGAATGGCAGCTCTGTCCCCGTGACCGACGGGTCATCCAGCAACCAGCCTACATCACCCACTGGCTACAATGTCACAGCGACGACCAGCGTGAATGTTCGCAGTGGCCCTGGCACAAACTTTGGTGTCCTTGCGGTGCTGCGTCAAAGCCAAAGTGCGCCTGTGTTAGGCCGTAATGCTTCCGGTACGTGGTGGCAAATCAATTACAATGGTATCGTTGGTTGGGCGAGCAGCAATTTCGCTGTCATTCAGGGAGGCGTCGACCTGAGTCGTATCCCAGTCACAGGATAGGTCAATGTCGGGTTATCAAACAACCCTTTTTCTGCGGGCAGCCAGCCGTCTCTTTTTAGGGATGGTTGCGCTGCCCGTATTTGTTTTGCTGGCGGGACATCTTTTGCCGCGTGGCGATCAGATCGCTTATCTCGCAGTCGATACGAAAGCTGACCACTGGACGATTTTTCTGCGCCTGCTGGATGTTGAGCGTGGTGTGAGTGTCAACTTATACTCCAGCATTCGCGGGATTGGGCGGCCCAAATGGTCGCCGGATGGCTCAAAGCTCATGTTCGAAATTAGCGGCGAAATTTTTGTCACCGATTTTCAAAATGGCGAAACGGTCAACCTCACGAATCACCCCGACGCGGATACATCGCCGGATTGGTCGCCGGATGGTCGTCAAATTGTTTTTATCCGTCTGGATGGTATGGGACACCAGGGCGTTTATCTCATGAACAGCGATGGCAGCCATTTGCGGATGCTCACGATCCATGAGGTGGATTATAATCCGACCTGGACAAGCGACGGCGAATCTATTTTGTTTCAATCGGATCGCGATTTTATGGGCGGCAGTTTATATCGGATGAATACGAATGGCGGCAATGTGCAGCGTCTTCCGGCTTTTCAGGTCGGCGGTGCAGTGCTGGGCTGGTCGCCAGATCGCACACAGGTTGCTTTTGATCCCTATAGTAATGCGGTGCCGGACATTCTTGTGACCCTCATTGATGGCAGCAGCTTCTATAATTTAACACGCAGTGGCGATTCGCACAGCCAGCCAACCTGGTCGCCGGACGGAACACAGATTGCGTTTTCATCATTTCGTGATGGAAAATCACAAATTCATGTCGTTGAATCGGATGGCGGCAATATCCGCAATCTCAGCGCCCGCTCTCCCTATGATGACGCGCCTGCCTGGTCGCCGGATGGAACACTAATCGCTTTCAGCCGCGCAAACCGCGATGCCATACGAAGCATCTACATGATGAACGCCGATGGCAGCGGTGTCCGACAATTGACACAACGAAATTCTCAGGATTTGCTTCCCGCGTGGCGGCCTTAAGGATAGGAAATAAGATCATGCTATCAGAAAATAAGATCATGTTACGAAGAATGGCATTTTTAATCATTCTGTTTGGGTTATTGGCTGTGCCGACAGTGACTATAGGGGCGGCAAATGGAGCCGTCTGGAAAGCTGAATATTTCGGCAATGCTTATTTGATTGGTGAACCCTCCATTAAGCGCGATGAGCAGGTCGTCAATTTTGATTGGGGATTGGCCTCACCTGGCAGCAATATCCCCAGCGATAACTTCAGCGCACGATTTGGCACGGATGTCTATTTTGAAGCCGGAGTCTATCGCTTTTCGGCGCTGGCGGACGATAGAGTGCGGGTTTCAGTGGCATTTCAGCCCGTGATTGACACATTTGATAATCCCAAACCTGGGCAGCTTTTGAGCGCGGATGTCACGCTTCCGGCAGGCGTTCATCATCTTCAGATTGATTATCGTGAAGAAACGTATAGCGCCTACATCTCGTTTAATTGGGCACGTGTCGATGGCTCGAATGCCCCACAGCTTCCGATTGTCAACGTTTCCGCGCCACTGATTAACCCGAATCGCTGGACCGTCGCCTATTACGCCAATCCAAACTTGAGCGAACCCTTTGTGTATAAAGAGTCTACCGACAGCCCTTCGCGGAATTTTGGCTCTGGTGCGCCTAACGGCACGATGCCTGTCGATAATTTTTCGGCGCGATGGGAAAGTGTTCAGCCGCTTGAGGGCGGGACTTACCAGATTCGTGTGCGTGCCGACGATGGTGTGCGAATCTACGTCAATGGTTCGCAGGTGATCGACGAATGGCACGGCGCAACCGGGCAGATTTACACCGCGACTTTCACGCTTCCGCGCGGCGATCATCGTTTTACGGTTGAATTTTATGAAGCTGGCGGATTTGCGTTCGTCGAATATAACCTCGTCCGGCTGGAAAACAGCACTGTCGGCACACTCTATACCCTGCCCGGCACGAATCCCGCGCCATCGACGATCAGTAACACGCCCAATCTTCCACCGACAGGCTATCTCATCACTGCTGCCGATACACTCATCGTTCGCAGCGGGCCTGCCCGTAGTTTCGCACGGATCGGGACGATTCCCTATGAGGCCGAGGCGAATATTCTGGGGCGCAACAGCAGCAGTACGTGGTGGCTTGTGGAATACAACGGCGTGGTCGGCTGGGTGAGTGCGCAATTTGGCCGCATCCAACCCGGCGCGAATATTAATGATATTCCGGTTGCGGGCTGAAGCCTCTAGCACATCTGAGATCTAGCAGGAGCAAATACTTATGTTGACCGATCTTGATATTTATTTGTTTGATTTGCGCGGTTACATTCTCATTGAAAATGCCCTCACAGCCAGCGAAGTCGCGGCGTTGAACGCGGGTATTGATGAGATCATGCCGCTGAAGGCCGGTGAATGGTATGGCGATGTCCACTCGCAGCACCTGTCACCTGAAGAAGGTGTCAATCTCCAGAAAATTTATGAAGCAGGAGAATCATTCGAGACTCTGATTGATCATCCTTCATGGTTTGAAAAAGTCAAATATTTTGTGGGTGGCGAAGGAACATTTGATTATCATCACGGCTCGCTGTTTATTGACGAAAATTTTGCGAGTGTGCGCGGCCCCGGCGGATCGGTAAGACTTCACTCCGGCGGTCACGAAGGCGTCAAGCGCACTCAATTCCGTTACAATGCGGGACGTTTCATGTGCGGCCAAATTAACATTTTGATAGCGCTCACTGATATTGGCCCCGGCGACGGTGCGACGATGGTTATCCCCGGCAGTCACAAATCCAATTTTCCGCATCCAGAATTTCAGAAGCGCCGCAGTGGTGAAGGGTCGGTTTCGGTAGATAATGTGATCGGCGCTGTCGAGGTTCATATGAAGGCAGGTGACGCGCTGCTGTTTGTGGATGCGCTTTCGCATGGATCGGCTCGACGCGTCAATCCAGGTGAACGCCGCGTCGTGATTTATCGTTATGGCCCATCGTGGGGCAATTTCCGCCTGGGCTACAAACCTTCGGAAGCACTGCTCGCGCGTCTGACACCGGAGCGACGAAAAATCGTTCAGCCGCAGGTGTTGATCCCGTATGATCCTGAAAAGCAGCGCAAACAATCCGCGCTTGTGGATGGAGCTTCCTGACCAAATCTAGCAGTTGTCGTCTGAGCCTATACTGCTCACGAAATTAGAAGTGATAGGGAATAGTGGCTAAGTCCTATGGTGTAGGTTTCTGCGATTCTTGGGACGAAGCTTTAGCGAGTATTTCGGGATATATTGGTAATACTATTTATTAGCCTGATTTGATTGGCGCGGTGACATCCCGTTTGGGCAAGTATCTATGCTTGCGCCGTTCACGTCGCCACTCCGGGATGGTGGCATGTTACAGAATTTCTTCTTTAATGGCTTGCAATTCAACCAGCAGGCGCGTCGATTTTTTATGACGATTGTCGCACTTGGCTTTGTGATTGAGGGTGTCTATGCCGTGTTACTCAATCTTTATCTGCTGCGACTGGATTATGATGCGCGGTTCATCGGCGAGGTCAATTCGGTTGGTTTGCTAACGTTTGCTATGGTGAGTCTGCCAGCCGGTATATTGGGTACACGCTGGTCAGGCGCTATGATGCTGCGGGTTGGGCTAGGCATCATCTTATTGGGAACATTTCTCTTGCCGCTGGCGGAATACAGCCCGACAGGTTGGCAAGAGTCCTGGCTCACCTTCACCTATGCCTTAGTTATGGCAGGATATTCGCTGTTTTTCGTAAATGGCGCACCTTATCTGATGACGGTGGTTGAACGTGAAAGGCAGACGAGTGCATTTGCCGTGCAAACCGCCTTATCGTCACTCGCTGCATTTGTCGGAAGCTTATCCGGCGGCACAATCCCCGGCTTAATCGCCAGTCTCTATGGTTTCACTTTAAGTGATGCCGAACCCTATCGCTATACGTTGATGTTCGCCGCTTTGGTTGTTTTTGTGGCTTTTGGTATCAGCTTTACGATGAGAAAACAGCCAGAGCAAAATAGCGACGAAGTACCCGTGAGCGACGAAAAATCAGGATACAGGCAGATGGTCGGCGGCTTCACAATGGCGGTGATTATATTAATTGGCATGATGTCATTGATACGCTTTTTGCAAGTGGCGGGGCTGGCTACAAACTCAGTCTTCTTTAATGTGTACCTGGATACTCAATACGGGATGTCTCCAGGTGCAATCGGGAGCATCGCTTCAATAGGTCGATTGATCGCTGTGCCAACCGTTTTGCTGGCACCTCGCTTAATTCGGCGAACGAGTACGGGTAATGTTGCGATGTGGGCCTCCTTGGCGACTGTATTGTGCCTTTTGCCAATTGCATTAGCGCCATTCTGGTGGGCAGCCACTATCGGTTATATCGGCTCACTCGCATTGACCAACCTGCGCTTTGCAGCATTTATGGTTTACATTATGACGCTTGTTCCAAAACGCCAGCAAGCCGTTATGGTCGGTGCTGGCGAAGCTGCCGCAGGATTCAGCTACGCATTTATGGCGCTGGCGGGCGGGTATCTTGTGACCTGGGCTGGCTTTCGCGAAATGTTCTTGCTCGGTGTCATACTGAGTGGGCTTGGAACTTTTCTTTTCTGGGTGCATTTACGCGGCGTAAATATGCGGAAGGCGGCGGAGGTTGGGACTTTACCCTAGCTTATATGTTGACTTCATATTGAAATGATTTTTGTTTCGCCACAGCCGGGAATGTAACCCTGCAACGGCATCACGCAGCCCTGCGCGAACATACTAATTTTGTATACGGCCTAGTGTTCACGCCTGACAGTCGCCAGTTGGTGAGTGGTGGCGACGGACGGCAGCATACGCGTCATTCACGGTTATCTGGAGACAATCTGGGATATTGTGTGGAGTCCGGACGGGACACGAACCGTTACGACTGGCACAACCGGGGATGCGTACAACGGCGACATACAAACCATCATTCCGCTGATCCATATCCGTTGGCTTACCCTTTGACCGAACCCTGGAGCAACGCGTTGATAATCTGACGCTGGAACAGGATAAAGATGATCAGGGTCGGTAGCAAGATCAAAATTGTACCGGCGCACAGCAGTGGGACGTTGGTTGCATAGTGCCCCTGGAAAGCCCCCAACGCGCCTGCCATCGTTCGCTGGGTTGGATCCTCGACTAGCACCAGCGCAATAAGAAACTGGTTCCATGTCCATACGGACATCAGAATCCCAAGTGAGGTAATTGGTGCACGTGCGATTGGGATATGAATACGCCAGAAAAGGCCCCAGGTCGTCGCACCATCGACACGGGCCGCCTCAGAGATTTCGCCCGGCATGTTGACGAAATGTGCTCGCATCCAGTAGACCGCGAAGGGCATATACAGTCCAATCAACGGCAGAGCAATCGCAAGTCGAGTGTTATAGATACCTAAATCGCGCTCAAGGTAATAGATCGGGACAATAATCCCGGTGAAAGGAAGAGTCAACCCGAACACGAATAGAAAAAGCAGCAAGCGTGAGCCGGGGATTCGCAAGTGACCAATTGCAAACCCGGCCATCGTCGAAATAACGAGGGAAAGTGGCACCACAGCAAGCACAATGAATGTGCTTGATTGCATCAGTATGGTCATATTCGCCACATTGAATGCTTCAACAAAATTGCCCCACTGGGGATCTTCTGGCCATTCGAATCCGTTGGGAACTGTACCCGAGGGATGCAATGCGGTCATGAAAATGCTGACAAGAGGAAGGATTGTAATGATCATCAGCATGGTGAGCAGTGCCCGACCTCCCCAACGTTCACCTTGCCCTATCTTCATTAGGGAGCCTCCCGATTGAAGAATTGAATAGGAAGGATGACAACCAGAACCAGGGCCATCAGCATTACAGACAACGCAGATGCCAGGCCGATCTGTTGTTGTGTGAAGGCAAGAATATAGATCTGAATACCGGGAACAGCCGTTGAATTACCCGGACCCCCAGCCGTCGTGACATAAACGATATCGAAAGCGGCAAGTGCAGCAATGATCGTGACGGTGAGGCAAACACCGATCTCTTGCCTGACAAGCGGAACAGTGATCCGGGTGAACTCGGTAAACCAGTCGGCACCATCAATTCTTGCTGATTCAAAGAGAGACGGGTCAAGTTTGGTCATCCCTGTCCATAACAGAACCGTGCAGAAACCCAGAAGAACCCAGACACCAATGAACCCAACTGCCGGGAGCGCCCAGTCAAAGTCCCCTAGCCAGGCACGAGTAACTGAACTGAGTCCGATGGCATCAAGGATTTGATTAACTAAGCCGGTGAGAGCCAGTAACCAACCCCAGATGATGCCCGCTGCCACCAGCGGGATAACCTGGGGCAAGAATAAGACCGTTCGGGCGATTGCTCCCAAGCGTCCAGGTGCCACGCGGTGGATGATGCTGGCGACGATGAGGCCAAGTGATACCGGGATGAAGCTGAAGAACACAACAAGGATAAGCGCATTATAGATCGTACCAAGTAGATCAGGATCGTCTAGAATGGTTGCATAGTTATCAAGCCCTACCCAGCTCATTTCACCGATTCCGTTCCAACGAAAGAACGAATATCGCACGCTCATAAGAAGCGGAAACAGAACAAACACGGCATAGATGATCAGGGCTGGCAGGGCAAACATCCAACCGATAATCGCCTCCTGAGAGACCGCTTTGCTCAAGAAGGTTTTCCGGGGGAGTGTGGGAGTCTCAACAGAATTTTCTGATGTTGTCATCGTGCTCACCTTAATCTGTGGCAGGACGGTGGTCGCCCTGCCACTATTGCTATGATTCACGAACTACTGTTCGAGTTCTCTCTCGTATTCTTCTTGAACAGCCTCAAGCAGTCCCTCAGCATCTTGTCTGCCACCGACCATCTTCTGGAGTTCCGGTGTCCAGCCCTGAGCAAATATCGCGCTCGTTGCGTTAGCGATGAAATCCATTGATGTGCCAGCCTCGCCGACGACTACACCAGCAGCCAGCGTCTCATTTGTAACCGATCCCTCTTCAACAGCAGGCATCTCAAGGCCGGAAGGCCCACCTGGGTTCGATCCACCAACCAGGACGCCAATCTCGCGGGCCGTCTCATTAGAGGCAACCCAATTGAGGAAAAATGCAGCGCAGTCGGCGTTTTCAGCATTGGCAGCAATACCAAAGGTCAGCGGGGCCGACATTGCAGCAGGTGATCCGCCTTCTTCAGCGGGTGGCATCAGAAAGAAGCCGATCTTACCGGGCAAATCGGTATTGTATACCGCATTCTGCCAGTCCCCATTGAACATGAAGACACCCTCACCCTGACCAAAACGGCCATTGGCATCGGTATACTCGATAGCATTGATATCTTCCGGGAAGTAACCGTTCTCAATCCACTGCTGCAAATGCTCAGCCGCTTCGATGTTCTCATCCGTTACGATTGTGGCATCCGGCTTCTGGTAAATCCAGTCATTGATTGGTTCAACGGGACCGACAGATGCCATGAGTGCCTGTAAGGGGAAGGCAAGCCCCATACCACTTCTTGCGCTGCCCCACTGCATGATTGGGAGAAGGCCAGCTTCCTTCGCCGCCGCGAGTAACTCTTCGAACTCGGCGAGAGTCGCGGGTGGTTCGGTCATGCCAATCTGCTCTGCCAGTTCTTTATTGTAGAAGACACCTGTCAGGCTGTAGTTGAGGCCCATAGCATACAGTGTGCCGGAGCCGCGAGTGCCATCTTCTGCAACACGGTTCTGATCAAGCTGAGGTACAGGCCATTCGTCCCAGCCGAATGCCGCAGCATAGTCATCAAGGTTCATAAGCAGCCCTTGATTGGCAAAAGACACCATGGTTGGGAGGCGGATCAGATCAGGCGGGTTATCGCCAGAGAGCAAACGCGGTGTCGCGTTGATCAGATTGGTGAACTGATCTTGTTTGATGTCCCATGTCACATTGGGGTATTGTTTACTGAATTCTTCTGCAAGGACAAAGGGGATGTCGAACCCCGTCTCAAAGTAGGCGTTCAGAGTTACTGGTTCTGTTCCACAATCGGGAGCGGCCTCCTGTGCTACAAGTGTTGGTATCAGCGAGACCGTTGAGAAAACGACGAGTACAGCAACTATAATATGGAACTTGGCTTTGTTAAACATTTTACTTCTCCATATAGCAAAGAAATGAAACTCATACGTGTAAGTTAGTTTTGTGCTTGCCAAAAAGAAAGGATAATGCCAGGAAACGAACGAAACACATCAGGAACATTTTTTCGGTATAATGCTTCCAGATAGTTGTCTGTTGGGATACATCAGCACTATTACAGGGGTAGTCGTGCCTAGCAGCATGACCACTCCTCTCTTTTTAGCTATTCATTCATATAACCTCCTAATAATATTTACTTCAACCAGATTAGAAATATACGGGTATGATTAAGCGATTTTCATAGTGAAATAGCTATCCTCACATGTAAGCGCATTTACACAGATTTCCGCATAATAAGTGGGCACTCCAGCATATGTTGGATAGGCTGGTTGTTATGAATGCTATTTTCCAGACCCAATAGCATTCGAATGGCGAGTTGGCCCATCTCAAAATTGGGGAGTTCCATTGTTGTGAGCGGGGGATGAATTTGGGCAGTTAGGATTTCAACATTGTCGAAACCAACAATGGCGACATCTTCTGGGATCCGCAAATTGGCTTTGCGGACAGCATCATAAGCGCCTAATACCATCAGATCATTGAAACAAAAAATCCCTGTCGGCGGATTACTCATCTGTAACAGAGATAGTACGCAGTCATACGTACTAGTGGCGAGACCTTCAAATGGTTCTTCAATGAAACGCACAAGTGCTTCATCATAGGGGATGCCGTAATTTGCCAGAGCTTCTCTATATCCCTCTAACCGACCAAGCGGCGCAGGTTCTCTCGCAGCAATATTTACAAACCCAATACGGCGATGACCATGTTCAAGGAGAGTTTCAACAGCCAGACGTCCGCCGCTAATTTCGTCCGGCACAATCGATGGCAATGAGCGATCATCTGCAAAACAGTTGACCAGCACCGTCGGAATATCTTCTGGAAACTGAGAGTGTTTGATCTCACGATGATACATGGTCGCGTAGATGATGCCTTCCACCTGGTGATCACGCATCATATTGATTGCTCGCGTCTCAACATGTACATCATTACCTGTGTTGAGAAGAAACAGAAGCTTTTCGTGTTCCCAGGCCGCTTGCTGGGCGCCAATTATCAGATCGTAACTGAAAGCATTCTGCGCAAGTTCATCTGTGAGAAAACCAATCAGTTGTGAGTGACCAGTACGCATGTAGCGGGCAGCAGCGCTGGGTCGAAAATCAAGTTCTTTAATAACACTCAGCACTTGCTCCCGTGTTGCAGTAGCAACGTGAGGGTTATCATTCAATACACGAGAGACAGTCCGTATTGAAACACCAGCGCGTTGAGCCACTTCTTTGATAGTTACCATTGCCTGCTCAAAATCTACAAGAAATTTTTGTTTGCCATCGTTGGCAAAGACATCATAGCAATTTCTGCTATCGTTGGCAAGGACTATCATTCATGAGATTATCGCAGGTTCAAAACGTGCAAAACAAAAACCACCTGAAAGAGGTGGTTTTTTGTGCTTTTTGTTAAAATATCGTTTTGGTGGACTTGATGAGAGTTTAATCGAACCCCAAACACTACCCGTTGCTACAATAGAATTTCTCCACTCTATTTCCTTTCCGCAACAGAAAGTCATAGCCCGCCTCTCGACAGGCTGATTTTGACTTTGCGGTGCAAATGAGGGAGATGAACCCCTCCCCCATCGCACCTTGAAGTACCGTCGCGGAGGCTAACAGCACTCCCATCCAAGAGCATAACACGGGTTAGTTGTGCGTTGGTTTCGCAGGCGGTTTCGTTCAAATCACTGTGTTAAGCGGAGGAAACCCCAATCATGACTCGCGTTTTTGTTTTCACCAACCACAAAGGGGGTGTCGGGAAATCGACATCCGCCACCAATACCGCGCTGGGTATTGCAGGAATGCTGCGACGCGCTGGCGCATCTAATTCTCGTGTCCTACTGATTGATACTGATAGTCAGGCACACGCCACGCTAGTTACAACAGGAACAAAGGACTACGGTACGGACAATAGTCTATACACGGTTCTGATGGCAGATCGTCAGAATGCGGCGCAGACCCTGCTCAACTGTATTGTCCAATCGACATGGGATGCCGATCTGCATGTGCTGCCCGCCTCCCCTATGCTCGAAGGCGCAGAACGCGAACTGATGGGCATTGCAGGTGCGCCGTATCGTCTGGCTGACCCACTGAGCCGTATCATCAATCGCTATGCTGCCATCGTCATTGATACTCGCCCCTCCTTCTCCCTGATGACTGAGATGGGGTTGATTGCTGCGACGGACGCGATTGTCCCCGTTGAGCCACGCTACCTCGAAACGGTTGGTTTGATGAGTGTCATCGGGAAAATCAATGACATCCGTGAAGGCTGGCGGCAGCCGAATCTGCGGGTCAGCGGCATTCTCGTGACGAAGATGAATTCCCGCATCCGGGGACACAATCATCTGCTCGATGAACTCAAAAGTCATAGTGTTTTGGGCAAGCTCCTGCTGGGTGTGGTTCCCGCAAATGAAGCTGTGTCCTACGCACATCAGAACCACCAGAGTGTTTTCAACTATGATCCGAAAGCGCCTGCAAGCAAGGCATACGCGCAGTTCGTCGGCAAACTGGTGCAGCGTATCGCTAAAGGTGGTGCATAATGCCACCCAAGAACCAAACCCATCGCATTGATGATCTGCTTGGAAGTGTCACCGAAGAACTGCTGCTGGGTAATCCGCAGCAGTTCGAGGATAACAGTATCCGCGTGGAACGCCTCTTGCTGGAAATGGTGCGACCTGATCCGGTGCAACCGCGTCGGGTCTTGCCAGAACAACTGCATTTCGCTTTTCACAGCAATCGTCTCACACCCACGCAAGCGTTGAAGGAACTCGTTCAACTAGTACAGGTCGCCGCCCGCCAGCGCGGGCGGCCTTTCAATAATGTGCTTGAACTGCTGCCCAACCCGGATGATGAAGGGGACGAAGATCAATCGGTTCATCTCTCACCCGAAGAACAACTGCTGCACGATCTGGTGAACCTTGCTATCACGATCCGTGATGACGGACAGGTTAATCCCTTAAGTGTAGTCGATGTATCACAGGGCGTGACGCAGCAGTTCCGCATCGAGACAGGCGAACGCCGCTATTGGGCGACGTGGCTGCTGCGCGACTTCATCGCTGGCTACAACAGCGATGGCATGATCCCCTGCATTATCATCCCGACAGAACGGTCATCGGTATTTCGGCAGGCGAAAGAGAACACTGCCCGCAGCGGTTTATCCGCAATAGCAATGGCGCGACAGGCTGCTCTGCTTCTGCTAACTGTTCATGGGTACGAGATTCCGTCCCATGCGGTATCGAACGACTTCTATCGCCAGGCACTGGAACTCGACTTGCGTGGCAAACGTGAATATACCGATGCTGTCCTAAGCGCAATGGGTGGAGTCAATAAGTCGCAGTTCAGTCGGTACAAGTCCCTCCTTCAATTGGCAGATGAAGCACTCGAATTGGCTGATCGTCACAATATTGAGGAATACAGACTCCGTTATGTAGCCACAGTTCCAGCGGACTACCACACGGAGATTGTGCGCCAGATCATAGACTTCAATCTCACCACCAAACAGGTGAAAGAGTTATGCGAGAGCGATGGTCGAGAAGCCGATAATGCTGACGAGTTGGAAAAACTTCCGATTCAGGCAGTGAAGATGGCGAAGGTTACGAAGTCGATCAGTACGACCAAACCGCAAGATTTAGCGCGCGCTCTGATCCAGCAAGAGGGAGATGCCACTGTTGCTCGCGCAAGGTTGCAAGCACTGCGAAAGCTGATCGCAGAAGCGGAACAATACTTAGAGGTAGAATGAAAAATGGTTGCCGTGTGGCAACCATTTGGAGATTTTGATATGTCTGAACGAAATCGCAGTCCACCTTAAAGAACGAAAAAGCCCACTTCACGCGAGGCGGGTGGGCGGCGGGCGTTGATACGTTGTGACATAGGCACTCACAATGTATCACAACCTCCAATCTCCTGCAACTGATTTTTGACCATTCGTCGTGTTTTTCTAACACGACCTTTATTCAGCTTTGCTTGTTACCCGGAGGTTTTGGAGATGTCATTTGATCTGGAGCATCTACGCTCCCGTAATCCTATTGAGGAAGTCGTCGCGGAGAAATTCGCGTTGAAAAAGTCCGGTTCGCGCTTCATTGGCGTGGAGCATGACAGTTTAGTAGTCGTACCCAACACAGGGTTGTATTTTTGGAATTCACGTGGCGAACACGGCGATGTGTTTGATTTTGTCGGACGACATCTGCTGTCGTTTGGAGTATGGAACAACCATGATGCAGCTCAGTTCATGGAAGTCGTGCGCTACATGGCACAGCGTGCGGGTATCACGCTGGAAGAAAACATCAATTTTACAAAGTCGGCAGCATGGGCAGAGCGCCAGCTTACCCAGCGTTTGCATGATATGCTGCTCAATACACCTGTTGCGCTCACCTATGTCACCGAGAAGCGCGGTTGGCAGGTAGCCACCATCAAGGTAGCGCGACTAGGGTTTATGCCACAGGATAAACGTCCGCTGCTGGCGGACTTAAACCTGTCAGACAACTGGCGAACCGTGATTCAGAAATTCCCACCCAATATGATTGTCTACATCCATACGCAACAAGGACGGCTCACCTATCTCAGTGGACGCAGTATTGAAGGCAAAAAACACTACAACCCGCCCCGCGACATCATCGGGGAGCGCCAACCCTACTACAATCATCTCTACAGCCCACAGGCAGAACAGGTCGTCATCGTTGAAGGTCAGGCGGATGCCATCACGTTTGCCGAATGGGGTATTGCAGCGGTTGCCATCGGCGGGATGCAGGCGGCGGACGAACTGCTCACACGATTGAAAGAGCATCCCCGCCTGTTCGTCGCGCTGGACAATACCGACGAGGCTCGCGCCAAAAGTCGCAGTCTTGCCCTGACTCTTAAAGGTGAAACTTATCTACCATTGCTGCCAGCCGACGTGAAAGATGTGAACGAGTGGCTGCAAAAAGGAGCAACCGCCGAGGATGCGCTGGCACTGCTCAACAAGGCAGAAAGCTGGCTGGCAGTTGAAGTCCAGCAGGTCGCTTCATTAGAAGGATTGGAGAGGCAGGATGCTATTCGTGCGCTGTTCACCCATGCCGCCGAATTGGAAGATTTCGCGCTTGCAGAGTTCAAGAACCTGATAGCTAAAATTGGCGTAAAGGGACGTACCTTTAGCGAGCTGTTCAAAGCGGCTCAATCTCAGCAGGAACAGATGGAAGGAGATGATATGCCCGAAGTTTTAAGCGACAGCATCCCGATTTTGTCCCCGGCGCTGGGTTTTCGACGCGATGTGGCGATGGTTACAGTGTCGGTAATTGAGCGCACCAAAGGCAATAAGCTCAATACCCAGCCTTATCTCGTCACCAGTACCCGCGAACTCCGTCGTTTGTCGGAAGAGCAAATCATCACTATCAGCAATCAGGAAGTCGCCTTGAAAGTCATCCCCGATGGTTCGGAATTCCTCATGCGCTGGCGTTACAGCGATATTCGACGCTATCTGGATGGGGAAACCATCCAGCCGGGTGCGGTATTTGCCGCCGTCCACGACTTATTCAAAACTTACGTCGATTTCCGATCGGACATCGAGAGCCGCCTGCTGACCCTGTGGACGATTGGCACCTACTTCTACACCATGTTTCCCGCCTACCCTTATCTGGCATTGAATGGACCGAAGAACAGCGGCAAAAGCACGGTGATGCGGGTGTTGCAGCCACTGGCGTTCAATATGATTACCACTTCCGACCCGACAGGACCAAGTATGTTTCGGCTGATCCACCAGACCAGTTGCACCGTTGGGATTGATGAGGCGGAACGCTATCACAATCCGAAAGACCCCGGAATGCAACAAATACGCCAACTGCTCAACAGCGGTTACAAACAGGGAATGCCTGCAATCCGCGTTACGGGTGATGATCTGAAACCGCAGGCATTCGATGTATATTCGCCCAAGATTCTCGCTGCGATCATGGGACTGGAGGACATCCTCGCCAGCCGTTGTATTGCCATTCCCATGCGCCGCACCACCCGTAAGATGCCCTCATTCCCGCCGGATTTCGATGGTGCCGCACTTCGCCACCAACTTTACACCCTCGCATTGACGCACTTTCAAGCCGTATATACCAACTACTTCGAGCGTCCCGAATTACATAAGCTCCACAATCGTTCCGGTGAATTGTGGTCGCCGCTGGTCGCGCTGGCAGCTTTCTTTGAAGAGCAGGGTGGGGTGGTCGGACTGCTGGATGCGATTTCCAATGCTGCCGAATGGGATGAGCAGATCAGCGAGGGCAAGTCGCTCAGTGAGCGAGAAGAAGCAGTCCTACAATCGCTAGATCTCTTAACTCATGACAGTGAAAATACGATTTGGATTAGAGCATCAACTCTGCGGGAACAGGTTGCAAAACTGTTGGGGCAGTCCATAGAACAAATGGGGCATACACAGTGGATCGCACATATTCTCAAACGGCTGCATTTACTGGATGAAAGCAAGCGCAAACGCGATACCGATGGCATGGTTTATGCAATCAATCCTGTGGAAGTGCGCGATATGATGCGTCGCTACGAAGTTAGCTCTATTTTCGATTTGAAAGATTGATTGGCGTATAAACTTTGCAGACTCTACATACTTTACATCGGTGGTGTAAGGTATGTAGAGTTATGTAGAGCATGTAGAGTCTATAGAAACCGCGATTTCTGTCGTCGTCTATACATAAAGCGAAAAAACTACGGTTGTTCCCTTACCTGGAGCAGATCGAATAGCGAACTGACCTCCAATAAGCTGCGCTCTTTCGCGCATTCCGATCAAACCAAAATGCCCGGTGCCAGTCAAATGATTAAATTGTGGTGGTGGTTCAAATCCGATGCCATCATCCCGCACTTCTAAAGTCGCAGTTTCTTGCTGGAACTTGACTTCAATCCGAATATTATCGGCTTGTGCATGTCGGCGAGCATTATTCAATGCCTCTTGTGCGATGCGATAGAGCGCCAATTGTTTTTCGTCGTTCATTGAGCAAGGTGCGCCCAAAATTGCGAACTGCGCGCCACTTTCTCTCGCTAATGTTTCCAATGCTGTCACTAAACCCAATTCGTCTAGGTAATGCGGGTGAAGCGCACGACTAAAGCGCCGCACTTCCTCAATTGACTGGGCGATCATCTGTCGTAGTTCAGAGATATACTCATTCGTTTGAGGAGAAGTGCGCTCAAAATTTCGCTGCACCATCTGTGCCTTGTGACCGAGCGCGATCAATGTCTGAACGGTTTCATCATGCAGTTCGCGTCCAAGCCGGGCACGTTCTTCTTCCTGAGCCTGGGTGACCGCCCGTAAATAATCGTGAAGAGATGCTTGATAACTTTGTAATTGCCCCGCCACGTTATTTAACGTAACGCGCAAATCTTCGATTTCTCGAACGCCACCAACCGGTTTCGTTACCGCATCAAACTCTCCCTGTCCAATTAGATTTGCGCGTGATCCCAATTCTTGTAAAGGCTGTACAACATAGCGAAGCCCAAAAAATAATGTGAGCAAAGAAATCGCAGTCGCGGTAAATAAAACAAAAGGCATGACCTGTTCAATCCGAATCAGAGGATCAGTCAAAGAGTGCCAGGCTTCACGGATAATCAATGACCATCGTGTGTTTGGTATAGGCGCATAAGCGATGACATCACCGTGCATCGTATCTGAAGTAAAAATTACGTCACTTTCCCCTGCTAATACTTCGGCGACACCAGTCCAGTCCAAGATTGCGTTGTTAGGCGGTAAATTTCCCCGACTGAAAAGCACACTTCCATCGTAATCAAGCAGCGCGACAGTTCCAACAGCCTGAGGATGTTCAACCGCCAGCAGTGTATTCAAGTCCAAGTCATTTGCCTGAACTTGCTCAACTGGTATGTCATTCCCCCAGGCATAGTTTTCTCTCTGCGAAGCAATGAGTCGCGCAAGTGCGCCAACCAGCCGTGAATTTTCCTCTATAGCCAGTGCACGCATTGAACTCTGGTGGCTGCTGACACCACTAAACGCAAAAATAATCAGGAGTATTGTAAGTGGCAAAACCGTCCATAGCAGCACCTGAGCGCGTAAACCATGTAAACTGAATGAAAATAAAGGCAATTTCAACCCTGTTTCTCCGGCAGGTGAATAAGTCCCAGATTTAAGGCTTTTGTGACGGCTTCTGTCCGGCTGTTCACTTGCAGCTTGGCATAAATACTGGCAAGATGCCCTTGCACCGTGCGATCACTGATGGAGAGCTTCACCCCGATGCCCCGATTCGTCAACCCGGATGCGACAAGTTGAAGAACTTCACGTTCCCGATCTGTGATTGGCTCTGTCGTTTGAACCGTTTCATGAGTGCTTCCCGCCATATGTGCAATTAATTTTTGGGCTACATCAGGCGCGAGAGCAGGTTCACCGCGATAGACTGCATGTACCGCAGCCGTGATCTGCTCCGCCTCTGCGTTTTTTAGGACGTAACCATTTGCGCCTGCTTGCAACGCAGCTAAGATAAACGGATCATCGTCGTAAGCTGTCAAAATCAAAACGCGAACAGGCAGCGATTGTTCGTGTATCCAGCGGGTGACCTCAATACCAGTTGCGTGAGGCATCCTAACATCCAAAATAGCAACATCTGGTAGTAGTTCGAGGATGAGTTCTTTGGCTTTGAGACCGTCACCTGCTTGAGCGATAACTTCTATGTCTCGATCTTCCAAGAGAAAATCATGAATACCTTTACGAACAACAGCGTGATCGTCTGCTAATACCACTCGTATCGGGGACATCGACTTATCCTTCTACATCCGCTGTTTACAAAAAGATTTTGGGTCGTCTATTGATTTAAGTATAGGAACATTTCAATTTAAAAATGTATCTTTTAAGCAATTGAAAGAGGACGGAAAATGCTTTCCGTCCTCTTATCTGCCTCGCTGAACTATCTGATTACAGCCGATGGCAGCTTACTTATGCTGCAAGGTCCAAAATGAGTTGTTCCATCATTTCGATTTCAGCGGTTTGATCTGCAATGATCTGAAGCGCCAGTTCACGCAATTCACCGTGACCTTCACCTTCGGGGACACGCTCCAAGAGGCGTTCAGACATGTGAATTGCATCGTCGTGGTGGTCGATCATCGACTCTGTCCATGCAATCTCGTATTCCACACCTTCCAGGCGATTCAAACCTGCCATCATCCCCATCATCATTGCCGGGTCGGTAGCAGGCATCCCTTCCATACCACCGTGATCCATACCACCCATGCCCATATCCATGTCCATCATTGACATCGGGCTGTAATCAACGTTATACCATTCCAGCAACCAGCCCTGCATCAGCGTAATCTCAGCAGTCTGGGCATCAATGATGTTCTGACAGGTGGTTGTGACGGTTTCTGTTGTTGCTTTTGCCAGACAGTCGTTTGCCATATCCAGTGCCATTTGGTGATGGTCAATCATGCCTTCGAGAAAACGAAGTTCCGCGCGTCCGGCGCGTCCTTCAACTGGCGCATCTGCCAGTGTCACAGGTGCAGCAATAGCTGAAAACGCCAGCACAACAAAGCTAAGTACAATCCACAACTTCTTCACGATTATCTCCTGTGTATACATTTCGTGTGACTTACGATTAATGATTCATACCGGGCATACTGTCGGGCATTTGCGTGGAGGACATTTCGCTCGTATCTTGATCCATGCCTGACATTGACCCAGAATTCGACTCAACAATGGAGCTTTGCGATGCGGTGAAAATCATCCAGATGATTAGCAAGGCAAAGACAACTGCGAGTACCCATCCTGCTTTTACATTCCTTCCTCCTCCTGATTTTTCAAGTAAGGGTTGTGACATGATGTTAACTCCGGTTAGGTTAGATTGGACGAAATATTTTCTTGCAACAGCGATAGACCGCGGGAGTAGTGTCGGTTCAGCTTGTGTGAAAGAGTCGCTGATGTACGTTTCATTTCGCGGTCTGCGAAAGGAATTACTAGCCCCGTTATCCCGATCCCGAAAAAGACACCAGACACAAGTCGTATCAGAGAGTTAAATGACCCTATTGCATCACCTAAGTAGAAATTTGCTGGAAAAGCATTGCTCGTCAACACGGCCAGCCAAGCGTTATTGTAGCGGAAACCGGACATCAAACCGTTCATATCACTCAACAGGTGCGTGATGCCATCAAAAGCAAGAGGGGTCAAAAGCAAAACGAACACCCATAGTCGAGATGGTTTCACAAAACGCCGCTGGGAAATCAACCAATAAACTGCGGTAGCAACCCATAGACTTCCATACATATAAACCATTCGATCAGACCAAGCGACTTTCCACCCTAGCACATCGTCCCCACGAAAATCTCGGAGGGCTAATGTGTCGTTCGGGATATTGCCTGTTAGAGTCAGGGGAAGTTCATCCAAGTCGTACATCGGCTTTGTACCAAAAAGGAAAAACGAGCGCTGCGCCATCTGATGACATTGCGTTGAGTAAACGTTATAGATCACGCCACCCACAGCAGTATAGCCTAAGCGCATAGCGATTGGAGCCACAAACGGTAGGAAATTGTAAATCCCAAATACCATAAGGAATGCCGCTAACCAATGCGTTGTAAGCCAGTGAGTGATTTGCACAAGCAGTACGGCTCTTTTCCTGTCCAGATTAGGTTTTGCTCCGATTGGTGTATCCAAGTTTGCTTTACACTCCTCAGCTTAGAACTCGAATTGTATAACCAACTGAGCGTGTGCTTAACCCGCCAAATTGCCTGTTTTTGCGTGTTACAAAACCCGCCAAATGGCGTATGACCTTAACTGGGCAATTTTGCTATTCTTCTAAGCTCGAAACCTGAGATCAAGAATTAGCGAGGAAACAGGCGTGGGATATTCTCGATACCCCTCTAATGTAAGTGTGCGAAATAATAGTTGGAGAGTTGTTTTGTTTGGTATAGTGATGTTGGGCATTGGGGCAGTGATTGGCGGTATTACTAGCATATTCCTTTTCATTCGCATTACTGGAGGAACAGCGGCTCCAAGCGCCCCTATCAGCGCTCCTACGCTATCGCTTGAAATGCTCAGTACACCTTCAGCGTCTTCGGGAGTGTTTACCCCTAATTCTCCTACAATGATGCCAACGCTCGTTGCTGGGGTGGCAGTAACGGAAGTTTCGGCAATTCCTACACTTTTGTCCTCTCAGCTTTTCCGTATCGTTTCCGAAGAATCTGAAGCGCGTTTTTCTGTTAGCGAAACAGTACCAATTGGGATAGCAGTAGGAAGAACTAATCAAGTCGCAGGCGACATAATTGTTGATTTCAATAATCCATCAAATTCTCGCATAGGGTTAATTCGAATCAATCTACGCACGCTGCAAACAGATGACCCTGATCGGGATCGCTCTATCCGCTGCTGTGTCTTGCTTTCAGCCCAGGAAGCTTATGAATTTTCCGATTTTATACCTACCTCGATTAGTGGATTACCTGAACTGGTGCAAATCGGTCAGGAAGTTGACATCGAGGTCACTGGCGATCTGACATTACGCGGAACCACACGCACTGTAACGTTCGATGTATCGCTCACAATCATGAGTGCTGATGAACTGCGGGGGCTAGGGCGTACAGTTGTAAATAGGAGTGAATTTGGCATCTTGAATGATGTCGAGAATATGTTTGATTATCATGGGGTTGCTGAGTCAGTCACACTAGAATTTGAGTTTGTAGCGCGAGCAGTACAGCAGTAATAAATTTTCGTTTTAGCTTAAAGGGGCGACATTTAGTGAAGCAACATCTTCGCTACACAATATTAGTTCTCATCACGATTGTGCTGGCAACTGCTCTGACAGCTTGCAGTTCATCAAGTACATCTATTTCTGAAATGGCAGATGACCGAGCAGTTACGACTACATCAACTGGCGCGTATCAAATCCTGACCATTGATGAATTTGCCAACATCGTTGCTGAGGAGTCCGACGAGTATACGATTGTCAATGTGCATATCCCCTATGAAGGCGAAGTAGCGGAAACCGATATGAGCATTGCCTACAACGATATTTCAACTCTGAGCAGCGCACTGCCAGACAAAAATGCACCGATCATCCTTTACTGTCGCAGCGGACGGATGAGTGAGGAAGCGGGTCGGGCGTTGATCGAACTCGGCTATACCAACCTTTATGATGTACCGGGCGGCATGAATGCGTGGCAGAACAGCGGGCGAGAGCTATTGAACGCCGAGACGATAGAATGAAAATTGCTTGGTTAGGGCTGATTGGACTTTTTGGCTTCGTGCTGGTCGGCTGCAGCCAGTCCGGGTCAGTCAGTGTAAGCGGTGTCTCGTTCGATACCGAGCAAATCGCTCAAGGGCAGCAACTTTACGCACAATATTGTGCGTCCTGTCACGGGGCGAATGGTGAGGGACAGTTTCCTGCTGCGCCGCTTTTGCCAGACCAAACAGGACAATTCGGCGCGCCGCCACACAACGGGAACGGTCATACATCACATCATCCAGACGATTGGCTGATCCGATACGTGAGCGAAGGCGGTGTTAGTTTACGCAATCCTGAACTTTACTACCCGATGCCAGCCTTTGGCGATCAATTACCCGACGAGCAAATTTCTTTGATTCTCGCCTATATCAAAACGATTTGGAATAAACGATAGATTGTCACTTAGCAACAGCAGCGGATCACATACAGCATCACGACAGCATGAATGCAATGACGGGAGCGAGAATATGATGAGATTGCGTTGGATCGGGTTACTTGGATTGTTTGGTTTGGTATTGGTCGGTTGTGGCAGTCAGCCAGCAGAGATAATCGTGAGTGGGGTCACTTACGACACCGAACAAATCGCACAGGGTCAGCAAATCTATGCTCAGTCCTGCGCTTCCTGCCATGGGCCGAATGGTGAAGGTCAGTTTCCTGATGCGCCAAATCAGCCCGACGCTACTGGACGTGTCGGTGCTCCACCTCATAATGGCACTGGTCATACCTGGCATCACGGAGATGAGATGCTCATTCGCTATACCCGTGAAGGGGGAATCAGCCTGACCGACCCCGTAAATTTCTATCCTATGCCTGCTTTCGGAGATCAGCTCTCGGAAGAGGAAATTATGTCAGTTCTCGCATACGTCAAGACCTTGTGGAACGATGAACAACGTACTCGCCAACAGCAGGCTACTGAAGCTGAAGCCGGTGGATAGCGTTTATCAACGGATCCACATCTCTTAATTTGTTTTAAACAGGCTAAATGACGCATATCAATCTTAATCTGGGAGGGCTATCATCCAGATAAGAAACTGACGGTTATGAAAGGATGGGAAGGTAAAGATGAATACTTCTCCACTGAAACCGAATAAATCTAACGCCGAACATCAAGGCGATCATCCTGTCCAACCCTCAATGGATCATGCTGCTCACGTAGGACATGAACATCACTCGCCTGAGTCGCCAGTTGAAGAAGCTACCGATCATGCTGCCCACAACAGGGATTATCGAGCGAATGAAATGCTAGAACCGGACAAAATGCACGACAGTCACGGTTCTCACGATGCCCACGCCGGACACGGAGTCATGCACGAAGGTCACGAGACGATGATGCGAAACCGCTTCTTCGTCACGCTGCCGCTGACCCTCATCGTCCTACTGTTCTCACCAATCATCCAGCAGTGGCTTGGCTTCCAAATTGCGTTCCCCGGCAGCGAGTGGATAGCGCCGATCCTCGGTACAGTGATTTTCTTCTACGGTGGTCTGCTGTTCCTCAGCATGGCGCGGCAAGAACTCGTCCAGCGCCAACCCGGCATGATGACCCTGATTTCAGTGGCGATCACAACCGCGTATCTGTACAGCCTCGGCATTTTCTTCTTCCCGCCGCAAGACGCGATGGGGTCGGGCATGATGGACTTCTTCTGGGAGTTGGCAACGCTCATTACTATCATGCTGCTCGGTCACTGGATCGAACTGCGGAGTGTGGGGCAGGCGCAAGGGGCGCTACGCGAATTGGCGAAGCTGCTGCCCGATACCGCCGAACGGATTTTGGCATCCGGTGAAACTGAAAAAATCGAAGTGGGACAGCTTAGTGCGGGGGATCGCGTCTTGATTCGTCCTGGCGCGAGTATTCCCGCCGATGGTGTGGTCGCAGAGGGCGAAAGCAGCGTCAATGAGGCGTTGATTACGGGCGAAAGTCTACCCCTCGACAAGAAACCGGGCGACAGGGTGATCGGCGGCACGGTCAACGGGTCCGGATCGTTGCGCGTCGAAATTCAGCAGGTGGGCGATCAAACCGCGCTAGCTGGGATCATGCGCCTCGTCGAAGATGCCCAGAAAAGCCAGTCGCGCGCCCAAACGCTGGCGCAGCGCGCTGCTTTCTACCTGACCTTTATCGCCATCGGTGCTGGGATACTCACCTTTCTCAGTTGGATGATCTTTACTGGAAACCTGTCGGATGCAGTGCGTTACACGGTCGGTGTCCTGATCATCGCCTGTCCGCACGCGCTCGGTCTGGCAGTGCCGCTGGTAGTAGCGATCTCCACCACGCTGTCCGCACGAAATGGCTTGCTCGTGCGTAAGCGCGTCGCATTGGAGAGCGCGAAAGACTTGAATACTATCATCTTCGACAAAACCGGGACGCTGACCAAAGGCGAACAAGGGGTCGTGCAGGTCGCCGTCGATAGTATTAATGAAGATGACGCACTGCGGATCGCCGCCGGGCTGGAAGGCGACAGTGAACACATGATCGCCCAAGCCATTCGCGGGTATGTAAAGGGACGTGAACTTTCGCCGACTTCGGTGAACCAGTTTGAGAGTTTGGCTGGACGCGGCGTAAAAGCGGTCGTTGACGGAAAGACCTACTTCATCGGTGGACCCCGCTTGCTCGAACAGTTGAACTTGACCGTTCCTGCATCCTTGGAAACTGCCAAGCAAAACGCGGAAACGGCGGGGCAGTCCGTCATTTACCTGACCACCGAAACGGCTGTAGTCGCGCTGTTTGCTGTTGCCGATGTCATCCGTGAGGAAAGCCGGGAAGCGGTGCAGAAGCTGCACGATCTCGGTTTGAAAGTGGCAATGCTCACGGGTGACAGTGAACCCGTCGCAAAAGCGGTCGCGCAGGCACTGAACATCGACACCTATTTTGCCCAAGTTTTACCCGAACACAAAGCGGACAAGGTGCGCGAACTCCAAAAGGGCGGAAATAAAGTCGCAATGGTCGGCGATGGCGTGAATGATGCGCCCGCGCTTCTGACCGCCGACGTTGGTATCGCCATTGGCGCTGGGACAGATGTCGCCATCGAAAGTGCTGGTATTATTCTCGTGCGCTCGAATCCTATGGACATCGTGAAGATCATTCGCCTGAGCCGCGCCACCTACAGCAAGATGATCCAAAATCTTGTCTGGGCGACGGGCTATAACGTCGTCGCTATCCCACTGGCAATGGGTGTGCTTGCGCCGATTGGCATCACCCTCGACCCGGCGATTGGCGCAGTCTTCATGTCAGTCAGCACGGTCGTGGTGGCGTTCAACGCGCAACTCTTGCGTGGTCTGGATTTATCGAAAGCCTAATTCTCAGAGAGGGTGAAATCATTATCATTTCGCCCTTTCTGTTATTTCCTGGAGAATAAATGCGTTTACCTGCCGTTCTATTTGTTACTTTTTTTGCGTTGCTTGGTAGTGCTTGTTCCTCGAATTCAACGCCAGCACCTTTACCGATCCAGCCAACCGATTCGCCAGAGCGTATTGCCGAAATTGCTGCTAGTCCAAGTTTGCAAATAGGTGAGCAGGTCTATATCCGCCTATGCGCTCATTGTCATGGTTACGGCGGTGAAGGACAAACTCCATCATCTGAACAAAACACATTGAATTTGGGCATGAACATCGTTCCATCACACAATGCCACGGGACATACGTGGCAGCATCCCGATCAACTTTTGGCAGAGGTTATTCGGCTAGGAATTCAAAATCCACTGGATCATTTCCCAATGCCAAGTTTTGATGGCAGATTGACCGACGAAGAGATCACTGCTGTGATCGAATATATCAAACTATGGTGGACGGACGATCAGCGCGATAGTCAGCGACGTGTGACAGAACGCCGTGCAGAAATTGAAGCGGAGTTTGGAATTAGCGAAGATAGCTGACACGCCAAATGGCGTATTGTGTATGACTGTAAATCTCGCTACGCTTCTTAAAATACATAAACGAACACAAAATAATGACGAGAAATTTTGATCACAGGGACAAACCCTCATGAGTTCGCAAAAGAATCCTCCACAACAAAGACTCCAACCAACGGCTGCCAGATTGTCACGCACTTTGATTGTCGGTGTCGTCGTAATTCTGGTGGGACTTGCTGTGCTGGTGGCAGTTTACCTGCTCAGATCGAATTCCTTTCAAAGCCAAGTGGCAGCACAACCCGTCCAATTTCCGCATATTCATGGGCTGGGGTTTTCGTCGGACGGCGACAGCCTATACGTTCCTGCTCATATCGGACTGATCGTTTATAACAACAATCAATGGACTATACCCGATGTTCCGAAACACGATTACATGGGTTATGCGGCAGTTGATGATGGTTTTTACAGCAGCGGTCATCCTGATTTGCGAACCGATTTACCTGTCAGGCTCGGTTTAGTAAAAAGTCAGGATGAAGGGCGTACTTTAACGACCCTCGCTTTTTCGGGAGAAAGTGACCTGCATACTATGGCGGCAGGCTATAACAGTCACGCCGTCTACATTATCAATTCCGAGCCAAATTCTCAACTTACCGCAGGCATGTACTACACGCTGGACGATGGTCAGACTTGGAATGAGAGCCTTGCTCAAGGGATTGCCAGCAGCCCTATCCAGATCGCAGCCCATGCCATAGAGGATTCTGTAGTGGCAGTGGCTACTGATCGCGGTGCATATTTTTCATCCGATTACGGTAACACCTTTACCCTTATATCAAACAGCGAACCTATATCCGCGATTGCATTTGACCCAGATGGAAGCAGATTATTGTTTGGATACCAGCGTTTATA
Source organism: Anaerolineae bacterium (assembly GCA_022843385.1). Taxonomy (GTDB): domain Bacteria; phylum Chloroflexota; class Anaerolineae; order Aggregatilineales; family Phototrophicaceae; genus CFX2. The sequence continues at coordinate 27,349 of JALHNT010000057.1, forward strand.
TACACAGAATTTAGCTGATAGCGTGGTCAGTACGCTTAATCTGCCCACACTTTCAGCAAATGATGCCATTCTCTATATTGCGGTAAATCCTATCAATAACAACATTGCTGTCGCGACTACAAACCTGGATATTTTCCTTTCAGAGGATGATGGGCAGATGTGGCGGCAAATCGCACGTCAGGGAGTAGGGTAAGTTGAAGCCAAACTCAGGCTTTCTGCATCATTACATCAGTCAATTCCTGATTGGGGGAATGTTATTTAGCGTGGCTTTGCTCATTTCAGCTTGTGGAGGAAGCAACACATCGAGTATTGTGCTGCCACTTTCGGAAGACAAACCTTCATTCTTGTACTTTTTCACCGATGGCTGACCGCCTTGAGCGCAAATGATGCCCATCGTGAATGGGCTTGAAGACGAGTTCGGTGACAGTATGGCGTTTTTGTATTTCAATGCGGCAGATGGAGGAGAGGGTCAGCGAACATTTGAAGCGTTAACTTTGCCTGGGCATCCAAGCGTTCTTATTTTTCTACCAGATGGTGGTGAAATTTACCGTGCTTTTGGTATCTTAAGTGAAGAAACAATGAGAACAGCCGTCACGAATGCTTTGAGCAGTCCAGTAACTACAAACAGCCCATGAAATAGGAGGTTATAATTATGTGCATGTTTTGTGCAGCCATTCCTATGTCTGCTTCTGTTGGTATCGCTTTGGCAGGAAAACAAAACGAGAAACGGCGCGAAGGCACAAAAGATGGGAGAAATGCTATGTCAACGCGCCTGCCTATGAACAAGGCGACATTGGTAGTAACGGGTGGCTTATTGGTTTGCTCCGTAGTCTACCATGTCATCATTATGCCCCGCACAGGGATTATTATGTGAACTTTACTGTGAGGTCACGACGGCGAAAAATGTGAAAACAACTTTCTATCTTTGGAATGGTAAAGCCCTTTATGTAGGGATTGGCTTACCTTCATCCATCCATCAGCATCATGCTGTGCAGGTTGGCATTAGCCTCGGCAAACCGTTCAAAATTCGTGGTCAAGCAGCCGAAACTTATCCGAGTTCAGTGGATTTATTGTTTATCCCAAAAAGCCATACGGATATTTTCAAATACAACTATCTTGTTCAAGGTATTCCCTGCGGCTTGGAGACAACATTTCCAATATCATAAGTACCGAGGAATGTTACACGTGATTTATCGGCTTACTCATACTACAGCCTACCTACTCACCGTCCTTTAGCCCGAACGCATCACGGATTGCTGCACGCTGCAAGCGGTGGAAAATCTGCGCCAAGTTTTCAGGCGTGTGGGGTTGGCGCTTCTCCAGCCACCATTGCATCAGCGCGATTTGCGCTCCAGCCAGATAGTTCGCCAGCACCTCCAACGGAATGGCACTGTCCGCTTCGGCAAAGACGGTTCGCAAGGCGGCTTCGATTTCCAGTGCGCTCCCGTCACGGATGCGTCGCAGTATCAACGGACCATCCTTGCTCTGAAAGATGGGATACAACAGCGCCCGTTTATCAACAAGGTTCCGGTATGCCGAGACTATCCCTGGTGGCACTTCAGGCAACAACAGGGATTCCGGGTGTGAATGAATGAGATGAAGCTCGATGACGATGGCTTCATGGCAGCGCGTAAATAAGTCGTCTTTACTGGTGTAGTACTCATAAAAGGTGGTCCGCCCGACGTTGGCGCGATCTGCAATCTCCTGAACGGTAATCGTATCATATCCACGTTCGTTGATTAGTTCGATTAGTGCCTTTTGCAACTGTTCGTGTGTCCGCTGTACTCGCCGATCAAGCTTCCCCATGAAGTCTCCTCAGATATTCAAATGTACTCTACCACTCTCCCATTTATGGAGAAAGCCTCGAAGGTGAGGTTTCCGAACATTTTGCTCACACTGTTCGTAAGCGAACACATCCCGCGCTTTGATTATTGAAGTTCATCCGCGAAGTGTTATAGGCTGTACATGGAACATTTCAGATCATACTGGGAGAAACAACCATGTCCCAACCTCGCTTGGAACCTGACCGCGAATCAACCATGACTACACCCCCCGGCATACCAAGATGGGTAAAGGTGTTTGGGATCATCACCCTCGCCCTGATTCTGCTGGTTGGCATTATGATGTTCACCAGTGGGGGTGAACACGGCCCTGGTCGCCATGTACCGTCCGCCAGCGTCACAGAATCTGGTGACACTAGTGGTCATGTACCGCCCATAGAACATGGCACACAGCAGCCATGACTATGACATCCGGCCTCCGTAAGTTCGCGCTCACTGTGCACATCGCTACCTCGGTCGGTTGGATCGGTGCGGTCGTTGCTTATCTAGTGCTCGTCGTCGCCGCTATGACCAGCCAAGATGCTCACACGTTGCGTGCCGCCTGGATTGCTATGGAGTTGACCGGCTGGTTCGCCATCGTCCCATTGAGTCTCATCTCGCTGCTACTCGGGCTTGTCATGTCACTGGGCACCAAGTGGGGCTTGTTCCGGCACTATTGGGTCTTATTCTCACTTGTGCTAAACATCATTGCCGTCGTTGTCTTACTGCCGCATATGCAGACTGTGAGCTTCTTCGCAGATGTGGCGGCTGAAATGGACACTGCCACTGTCGATGTGCTGCGGGGCGGACTGCCGAGCGAATTCCTCCATGCCAGTGTCGGCGGGCTGGTGTTGCTTGTGATTCAAGTGCTGAATGTCTACAAGCCGCGAGGCATGACTCCCTATGGGTGGCGTAAGCAGCAGGAGCAACGTATGATGTCGCCAGTCGTAGATGGAGCGACTTAGGCTTGCTCAGACAGCACATGAGCCAGATTTCACCGCCGTACATCTTACTCATACTTTTTGCACGATGGTTGATGTATATTGGAGCAGAAATTTATAGATTTAGTTAATCCTCCTGCCTGCTGGTCAGGATCATGCTGCTGTACAAGTTAATGATAATTCGTCCTTTACCCATTCAGTCTGATGATTCAAAGTTTTCGTCAGCGCTTTCCGATACGGATTGGGGTATCCACATTTCTGTAAACTCAACACTGTCCACCCACTCTCCGTTGACAGTCATCTCCCAATGGAAATGAGCGCCCCCGCTGCGTCCGGTGCTTCCCACCTGTCCAATAATTTCCCCCGCTGAAATTTCTTGTCCGCGAGTGACGTGAACTACCGAAAGATGAGCATAACCGGAGTAAATACCATAGCCGTGATCAATCAGGATATAGTTGCCGCGCAAGTCTAAGACACCCGCAAAAGCAATCCTGCCTGCTGCTGTTGCTGTTACCGGATCACCGGTTTGCGCTCGCATGTCCCAACCCGTGTGACGCGAGGCAGCAATCTGGTTAAATACCCGAAACGCGCCAAACGGGGAAGTTAATTCTGCATCAAGCGGCCATCGAAACCCATTTTCATCCCAATGCTGTTCTGCCGTAAACGTGCTAAAAATACTCTCTAATTGCGCCAATTCGTGTCTTTCAACTTCAGGATCAATCAGATACCCCAATTCCTCAGACACCGTAATTTCCTGGCGTATGAAAGGTCCAAGAATAACTTCTACAGGGGTAATGATTGTACTGTTTGTTTCATCTAAATATTGCACCACAACAGAAAGATTGTGAGTACCTGCTGATTGTTCCATTCCAACTGCGATTAGGCCATAATACCCATCTTCTGACACAGGGAAAAAGTCAAATACATTCTCCAAAAAGGATGCCCGCGCACCCGCTAGGTTCATGCCAGAGATATGTGCCAATCCCACTTGTCCCTGAGCGAGACTCTCAAAATATAGTTCCAGTATGACCTGTCCTTCAACCAGGACTGTCGTTGGAATAGGATGAACCGGTAATGCAGTTGGGGTAGGTTCTTCGGGTACATCCTGTGCTGAAATCGGCGACATCGGAAAGGTTGAAAGAACAAGGAACACCAGGGTGAGTATTTTCATGATTATAGTTCCTACGTTGTATCGAGAACGGTCATCGTAGCAATCATCTAATCGCCTCGCTATACGCCATTTGGCGCATACCCTCGCGTCCACACTGATTTACCCTTACCATGTGAGCTAAATGTATTGGGAGGACAAGATGGCAGAAACAAATCTCCAACAGATTGAATTGCCGATTACTGGCATGACCTGTGCAGGTTGTGTTCGTAACGTTGAGCGTGCGCTGAAAAAGACCGAAGGTGTTGACGAAGCCTCGGTCAACCTTGCCACAGAACGGGCGAGTGTTCAATTTGATTCCACTAAGGTTGATGTTAATCGTATCATTCAACGGGTGAATGATGCAGGGTATGGCGTGGCAATCGGTTCTATTGAACTCCCGATTACGGGGATGACCTGTGCAAGCTGCGTTCGCAATGTGGAACGCGCTATTCAGAAGCAGCCCGGTATCTTGGCCGTGAATGTTAATCTGGCAACTGAGAAAGCAACAGTAAGCTATCTGCCGGGCGCCGTGCGGCGTAGCGATCTTGTGAAAGCGGTTGAGGCGGCGGGATACGGGGTTATCGACCTCTCGAACACTGAAGTGCCAGAGGATGCTGAACGGGAGGCACGTCAGGCGGAGATTGACCGTCAGCGGCGCATGGTGCTGATCGGCGCGCTCTTTACTGTGCCGTTGTTTATCCTGAGTATGGCGCGTGACCTCTATATGAGTAGTTTTGCTGGTACGGACATGAGCGGCATGATCCAATCAGGTGCTATGGCAGGTCCCACACCCGCGCTCAATTGGCTGTTGTGGGCAGGCTGGCCGTTTGTCTTCTTTCTACTGGCAACCCCGGTGCAGGTGATTGTTGGACGGCAGTATATGGTCGGCGCGTATAAAGCGGCACGCAACGGTTCCGCCAATATGGATACACTGATTGCGATGGGTTCCCTAGCAGCCTATATCTACAGCCTCGTCGTGTTGATGGGTATTTTGTTTGGCTTTGCCGGTTCGGTGGGCAATCATGTCTACTTTGAGACGGCAGCCGTCATTCTGACGCTGATTACACTTGGCAAACTGCTGGAAGCTCGCGCTAAAGGACGCACCAGCGAGGCGATCAAGAAATTGATGGGGCTTGCACCCAAAACTGCGACGCTGCTGCGCGATGGTCAGGAAATTGAAGTTGCGGTAGACGATGTGCTGGCAGGCGATCTGCTCATCGTGCGTCCCGGCGAACGTATCCCGGTAGATGGGTCTGTCATAGAAGGCCGTTCGGCGGTAGATGAGTCGATGCTGACGGGTGAAAGCCTGCCGGTCAACAAAGAAATGGGCAGCGAAGTCATTGGCGCGACGATCAACAAACAGGGGCGGCTGGTGATCGAGGCGCAAAAAGTGGGCGCTCAGACCGCATTGGCACAAATCGTGCGCCTGGTCGAACAGGCTCAGGGGTCGAAAGCACCCATTCAGCGGATCGCCGATCAGGTTTCTGGCGTATTTGTACCTATGGTACTGACATTGGCCGCACTAACCTTCCTCGGTTGGTTGGTCATTGGTCAGGTCGGGTTCACCGCCGCGATGGTCAACGCAGTCGCCGTGCTGGTGATCGCCTGCCCGTGCGCTCTGGGTCTGGCAACCCCTACCGCTATTATGGTCGGTACCGGGCGTGGAGCAGAGATGGGGGTTCTGTTTAAGAACAGTGAGGCGCTGGAAAATGCCAAGCGGGTGCAGGTGGTCGCGCTGGATAAGACCGGTACCATTACACGCGGCGAACCGAGCGTAACCGACATTGTTCCGCTCAATAACCTCGATACGTCTGAACTGCTGCGGCTTGCGGCGGTTGCCGAACGTGGCAGCGAACATCCACTGGGTCAGGCTGTAGTGAAGGCGGCTCAGGAACGCGGCCTATCATTGACCCAGCCGCAGTCATTTGAAGCGGAGTCAGGACGCGGTATTCGCGCGGTGGTCGATGGCAAGGTCGTACTCGTCGGCAGCCCACGCTTCATACGTGAACAGGGCTATGAACTGAATACGATACAATCCCAAATCGAAACCCTCCAAAGCAAGGCGCGAACGGTGGTGCTGGTGCTGATTGATGATGTTCTGAGTGGTCTCATTGGCATCGCGGACACGGTAAAAGAGGGTTCACGCGAAGCGGTTGCCGCACTGCGGGCGCTGGGGCTGGAAGTTGTCATGGTGACAGGCGACAACGAGCGCACCGCGCAGGCGATTGCCCGCGAAGTGGGTATTGAGCGTGTCTTGGCTGAGGTGCTGCCCGATCAAAAGGTTGAGGCAGTCAAACAGTTACAGTTGGAAGGCAAACGCACGGCAATGGTCGGTGATGGGATTAACGACGCGCCTGCGCTGGCGCAGGCGGATGTCGGTATTGCCATCGGCACCGGCACAGATATTGCGATGGAAGCATCAGATGTCACGCTGGTAAGTGGCGATTTGCGTGGTGTGGCACGGGCCGTCAGCCTCAGCCGGGCTACAATGCGGACAATCTACCAGAACCTGTTCTGGGCGTTTGTCTACAACATCATCCTTATCCCGGTAGCGATGGCGGGAGCGCTTGTCCCGATGCTGGCTGCTGCGGCTATGGCTTTTTCTTCCGTCTTCGTTGTCAGTAACAGTCTCCGCTTGCGTGGTCAGCGCCTTCCAAATATGGAGCAGCTTGAACCTGAAAAGGCGCTTTCGATGACGACAGCTACCACAGCAAAAGCAGCTTAAGTCGTCACCCGATGAATCAACAAGAGGCGAGTTAACTAAGCTCGCCTCTCGCTTTAAATCATAGATTGCCGATTTTCGCTAACTATGCTTCCGCTGGCAAGGGGGATATTCAATCCCGATGAGTGCTTGTACCATCAAGTCCCACGATGCAGCCGTATTTCATTTCTACTGAAAAGCTGCGTAGAGTAGTTCATATCATTTCAATGAAACGACGATGAAATCGCAAGTCATTTGTGAGTTCAGGATGGAAAACGGTTGCCAGCATATGTCCTTGTTGAGCAGCCACAATCCGATTATGATTTAGGCTGGCGAGTATCTTCACGCCTGATCCAACGGAAACAATGAGTGGAGCACGAATAAAGACTGCTGGATATATTTCGCCATCAATATCCAAGTCGGCGACGAAACTATTGATCTGTCGCCCAAAGGCATTCCGCTGTATTTTGATGTCCATGACACCTAAATGTGGCTCTTGATCGACCACTTCTCGCGCAAGCAAGATTGCGCCTGCACACGTACCCCAGACAGGTTTATCCTGTGCAAACGCACGTAGCGGTTTCATTAAACCATAGAAATCAGCCAACTTACGCAATGTGGTACTTTCACCACCTGGGATAATTAACCCATCTAAGGTATCAAGGTCGTGGGGCAATCGCACTTCGATAACTTCTGCACCCACTTGTTCCAGAGCGAGTTTATGTTCGGCAAAATCACCTTGCAGCGCCAATACGCCGATTCGCTTCACCACCCACGTCCTGCCATGCGTTCTGCATCCGATAAGCTGCTGACATTGATACCCACCATTGCTTCGCCGAGATTCCGACTTGCTTCAACCAGTATCTCTGGGTTCCTAAAGTGAGTGGTCGCCTTCACGATGGCTGCTGCACGCTTCGCGGGGTCGCCACTTTTGAAAATCCCACTGCCTACAAACACTCCATCCACACCCAATTGCATCATTAGGGCTGCATCCGCTGGTGTTGCGATGCCGCCAGCCGCAAAGTTCACAACCGGCAGCCGTCCCAATTTAGCTGTTTCAACCACCAAAGCATAGGGCGCACCGATCTCTTTTGCGTAGGTAAATAACTCGTCTTCGTCAGCACTGGTTAAGCGTCGAATTTCCGAGTTTACTTGTCGCGCATGTCGAACGGCTTCAACGACATCGCCTGTGCCTGCTTCTCCTTTAGTACGCATCATCGCCGCTCCCTCAGCAATTCGGCGCAGAGCTTCGCCTAAATTACGGCACCCGCACACAAAAGGGGCTTTGAATTTGTGCTTATTGACATGATTGGTCTCATCAGCTGGGGTTAGCACTTCACTCTCGTCAATATAATCCACGCCGAGTGCCTCTAAAATTTGCGCCTCAGCGATATGGCCGATACGACACTTTGCCATTACGGGGATTGAGACCGCATTCAAAATGCTCTCGATCATATCGGGATCGCTCATGCGCGCCACACCGCCTTCTTTGCGAATATCGGCAGGAACACGTTCGAGTGCCATAACCGCACATGCGCCGGCATCCTCAGCAATCTTCGCTTGATCTGGAGTAACGACGTCCATAATGACGCCGCCCTTGAGCATTTGTGCGAGCCCGCGCTTAAGCAAATTAGATTGTTCTGGACCAGTATCTGCATCGGTTTCGACTTTAGTTTCCAAGAGAGCATCGTGTGTGTTCTTCATATGCTTATTCTTTACATCTATGTTGACACTTAATTGCACTATATAAGGGTCATAATTCGCTATATAGTGCCAATTGTTACCAAGCATCTGGGGGAATAAGCGTACCGAACACAGTGGTTACGGCTAATGAATTGCAATTTACCATACAGACATATTCGCCTACACAATAAGAAATCCCGCCTTCAAATGAGAGACGGGATTTCCTTATTTGAGCATCTATTGGCTTTTGTAACAGCCCCTTATTATTCGGCTGGCACAGGCGGATATTCGATCCCGATCAGTGCTTGTTCAATCAAATCCCACGATGCTGGCGTATTCCATTCTACCGTGACAAGCTGTGCGGGTTTGTTCACATCGACAAAGGCGACACCTGCGATTTGCTCGATCTCGCCTTTGACGGTACTGACACAGCCATTGCAGGTCATATTCGGTACTTTGAAGGTCTTGGTTTCCATACAGAAAACTCCTGTTTGATTATAGATACGTTCATGATAGAGCTTATCATGCGTTTTTGGGTTCGATATGCGCCATTTGGCGGTGTTTCAAATGCAACATTGCTGTGATACTTGAAGATAGGAGAATAAATGTATGGTGCTTGAATCGGTTATCACATGCCCAACGTGTGGGTTTTCCAAAGCAGAAACAATGCCCACAGACCAATGTCAATTCCTTTATCGCTGCTCGAACTGCAATACAGTCTTACGACCAAAATCAGGGGATTGCTGTGTGTTCTGCTCTTATGGGAGTGTGCAGTGTCCGCCAAAACAAGTTGAAGAAATGGATAGACGATCATGATTCGGGTATTACTTGCAGAAGATCACAAAATTGTCCGGCAAGGCACCCGTATGTATTTGGAGAGCATGGGCGTTGAAATCGTCGGTGAAGCGACAACGGGTGTTGAAGCGGTAAAACTGGCGCGTGAATTCCGACCAGATGTGGTCGTCATGGACATCCACATGCCTGAACTCACAGGTGTTGAAGCGACTCGTCGTATTCGTCACGAGAATGAAGATGTCCGCGTACTTGTACTCACTGCGTATGATGACCCTGCTTACGTTCACGCCCTACTCGACGCAGGTGCCGATGGGTTTGTTTTGAAAACAGCCGAGTTCTCTGAGTTGTATCGAGCATTGCAAGATGTTGCAGTCGGTCGCACAGCGTTCAATGCTGAGTTGATAGCCAAGGCAGCGCAGTACAGCCAGAATGCCTCCACATTAATTGAGGGAATGACCGATCGCGAGATCGAAATTCTCAGCTATGCGGCACGCGGATTGACGAATAAACAGATCGCTAAAGACTTGTTTATCTCGGATAGAACAGTGCAAGGACACCTCCAAAACATTTATCAAAAACTGCATGTAGCGACGCGCACTGAGGCGGTTACTGCGGCTGTGACGCGCGGCCTGATTACCTTGAATGAGGGAGGTCAAAGTTGAACGATTGGCTTCACATTGTAATTACCATTTTATCCTTACTCTTTGTAACCAATATCTGGCTCATTTATCGGGTGCTAAAGCCCTTACACCGTCTGGCTTCACAAACCATTGATGTTGCTCAAGGCAATTTGGTGGCGTTCAATCAACCGTGTGGTGGCATCCCGGAAATTGGTATTTTGAGGCGCACAATGGCAAGTATGGCCGGACACGTTCGCCGGACGCATGAGGATGAAACAGCTTATCGTTACGCGCTGACCGACGGGCAAGAAGCCGAGCGTGCCCGTATTGCTCACGAACTCCACGATGAAACGGTGCAGTCGTTGGTCGCAATCGCGCAAAGCATTGACCTCGCTTCGAGCTGGATTCAGAAAGACCCGGAGCGTGCAGCGGGTATGCTTAAAATGGCGCGGACGCAGGCTGTTGAAACTGTCGAGGGACTACGCCGACTGATTGCGGATCTGCGTCCTCCGGCTTTAGAAGAACTGGGACTCATACCTGCGCTTCAAATGCTGGTTGAAAACGAGTCAGACATGGATGTCTCTGTCAAAGTCATAGGAAAAGAACGCCGACTGGATGAGGAACGTGAACTGACGTTGTTTCGGGCAGCGCAGGAAGCTGTCCGTAATGCTCAACGGCACAGTCATGCCAAAAACATCTCGATTACTGCTGATTATCAGCCTAACGAAATCCGGCTTATGGTGATCGACGATGGTATTGGCTTTCAAGTCCCGGATTGTGTCGATTGTATGGCGAAACAAGGTCATTTTGGCTTGGTCGGTATTCACGAGCGTGTTCTACACCTGGATGGCACCGTGCGGATTTCCAGCAGACCTGAGCGCGGCACTGAACTTTCTGTCACGCTGCCGCTATCCTCTGCCAGTCAACCGACGGAAACCGTCCGCGATCCCGTTTGCGGCGCGCTGATTGCACCACAACAAGCATATGGCAGCACGCTTTACGATGGCGAACGTTACTTCTTTTGCTGCCCCGTCTGTCAGGGCGCATTTCAGCGCACGCCAGAAACTTATCTCATCAGTCCCAATTAATTTTGGCGGAAAATCAATCAAAGGAACAGTATGGGGAATTATTTGGCACGCATTTTATTTGTTGCATCCGGGCTGTTCTTTCTTGTTTGGGTTACGGTTCGAGCGCAAAACTCCCCGATTCCTGATGCCTTTGATCTTCAAGAGATCGATCCCGAAACTGCATTCGTTTTTTACGATGCGCCTGCCGGTGCTTCGACAAATGGAAAACCACTCGATGCTGGTGACTTCAATGGGGATGGTTGTGGTGATGTCGCGGTTGCTGGCATGAGTGCCGATTTCCCGATGAGCGAAGGCTACCGAAATGAAGCGGGGCATATCCGTGTCGTTATGGATGTATGCGAAATAAGCGGTGTCGTAGACATGGGAGATACATCCCAACTTTCGCGCACCGTGCTGACATTTTACGGCGCTTACACCGGAGATATGACCGGGACGGAAGTCTACGTTGGCGATTTTAACGCAGATGGTTATGACGACTTACTGTTTGGCGCGCAAAATTATGATGGCGTGAACCAAGATCGCCCCAATGTAGGCGCGGCTTACCTTATTTTTGGCAATGCCGACTTTGCCAGTATGGGTGATGTTGATCTTCGCCAACCAACCGACGGTATTTTGCTCCTGTACGGCGCAACAGCAGAGGATCGTTTCGGGATTTGGGTGGATGGTGGTGATTTTAACGGCGATGGGTTCGACGACTTACTTATTGGAGCGAATCAAGCGGACGGCGAAAACGACAGCCGCATCAATGCTGGTGAAGCATGGATTATTTTTGGTGCTGAGGATATGCAGACAGAGTATGGCTCGATCATTGACATCGCGCAGCCGCCGCCAACGGCCACACGCTTCATTGGTGTCGATTACGACGATCTCTTTGGATCAACTGCGCTTGGGGGAGATGTCAACGCAGATGGTTATGACGATGCGATCATTAGCGCTTCTCTCTGGCGCGAGTCAGCGGGTATCGAAGGGCAGGAACTAGGCGGCGGCGATGGTCCCGGTAATCGACGTTATAACAGCGGTGAAACCTTTATCATCTTTGGCACAGATGACTTTCGCGGCAGATTATTTGACCTAGCAGCATATCTCGATGAAACTGGCAGTCCCACCAGCGATGAAATTACGGTGATTTATGGGCCGGATCCCAACGACCTACTTGGGGAAGAATTGGCAGTTGGCGACATCAACGGTGATGGACGCAATGAACTGGCTTTGGGAGGTTTGGTTACAGCCGGATTGGGCAATCAAGCGCCTGAAGCTGGCGAAGCATGGGTCATTAGCACGTATGAACCCTTCGCAGGACGTGCGTTTGACCTACTTGAGCCTGACAGGGATCGTATGACAGTCATCTATCCTAACCAAGCAGACAGCATGGGGGGCGATATTTTACGTTTTGGAGACATCAACAATGACGGGTATGACGAATTGTTCTACGGCGCACCCACTTATGATGTTATGGGAACTGATTCTATAGTTCGCACCGACGCAGGGCTTTTGGCAATCCTTTTCGGTAGTGAGACTGGATTACCAAAGCGAAACGGGGTGATTGTCATTCCGTCATCTTTTTCAGATGACTTAGTTGCCAGATACATTCTCGGTGCAGACGCAGATGATGAGATGGCATATGGACTGGCTATCTATGATTTCGACGATGATGGCTACCGAGATTTCGCCCCTAATGGAATGCGTGGTGATGGTCCAGATAATAACCATTTAAATGCTGGCGAAATCTATATTCTCAACGGTACGCTATTTGGCACAATGCCTTAATCATCAACACGCCAAATTGCCTACTCTACACACGCTAAACGACGCATTCGGAAATTGCAGACCGGAAATTACAATATAAGATTGTTCGGCTCTGCAACTGTCGGATAAGCGTATTGAACGATCAACATCGCGCTACTGAGCAGGTTCTACAAAATGAATATGAGCTACAACCACCACCTCGCTGGCTACTGACGCTGGTCATCGGTGGATTGATTTTGTTCATTCTGGGCACAGTCTCCAGTATTCTTATTTTTCGTGATGTATTGCGCCCAGGACAACAGCAGCGAGTCGTAAATGTGCTGCCTTTTATGGAAGCGTTTTTGCCGCGTTACCCCGGTGTAGGTGCCGCGTTACCTACTCCGCTTCCTACCTATGCCAGCGGATTGTCTCCTGATGATTTGCTCAATATTGTATTGGTTTCACCGACACCCGAAACCATACCAACGGTTACAGCACAGCCGCCAATGACTGTTTTACCAGTCAGCACCGCTACTTCAACAGCGACTTTAGAACCAACAATTACACCGATGCCAACCAGCAGTGTGACAGAAACGCCGATTTTATCTACGGCAACTCCCACTGTAGTCCTGCCGCCAACCGCCAATCTATACGGGTTTAGCTACACACGGCAGACATGGAATAATTGTGGCCCGGCGACTATTACGATGGGGTTAAGCTATTACGGGTGGCAGGAAGATCAGGATTTTGCCGCTTCTTTCCTCAAACCTGATGACGAAGACAAGAATGTGACACCACGCGAAATGGCAGCGTTCGTCAACGAACAGTCCGGGGTGCGAGCCATCACTCGCATGGGTGGTACTTTAGATTTACTCAAAACGCTGATTGCAAATGGGTATCCCGTCATTATCTCTATTGGTTTCATGCCCGAAGGCTATGACTGGTTGGGGCATTATCGTGCCATCGTTGCCTACAGTGATTATAGTGGGATGTTCTACGTCTACGACAGTTTTCTAGGTAACGGGGATAACGGCGAGGGCATCGCTGTCTCGTATGATGAAGTCGATGAGGATTGGCGACAGTTCAACCGTAATTTTATCGTCCTTTATCGTCAGGAAGAAGAAAGTCGCGTGAGCCAATTGCTGGGTGAATACGCTGATCCTCAACATGCGGCTGGACTTGCGCTTGAGGTGGCTCAAGAGGAAGCCCGCGTAAACCCGCAGGATGGCTTTGCCTGGTTCAATATGGGGACTTCATTGGCAGGGCTGGAACGCTACGATGAGGCGGCACTTGCCTACGATCAATCGCGTCGTTTCAGTTTGCCCTGGCGCATCATGTGGTATCAATTCGGTCCTTACGAAGCTTATTTTAACATCGGACGTTACGAAGAAGTGTTGGCGCTAGCCGCAGCCAATCTCAATAACGGCGGGCAGTACATCGAAGAAACCTACTATTGGCAGGGGCGTGTCTACGCTGCACAAGGGAATGTACAAGACGCAGTGCGGGCTTTCAACACGGCGTTAAGCATTAACCCCCGTTACAGCGCTGCTCAGGAAGCACTCACAGAACTGAGTGGTAGTTAGGGATACTATGAAGCGATACCCACCACATAAGTCGTACCGACGCCCCTCACGAATTGCGATGTTCTTGGAGTGGCTTTTTTTGATTGGGGTCGTTTTGATCAGCGCTATTTTATTGAGCAGACTTTGGCTTAGGGCTACAGGACAAGAACCACAACAAACACCGTTGTCGTTTTTGTCCACTTTGAATCGTACATCCACCCCATTCAACCCTGAGGATTCTTCAGCAACGGCAGCAGCGAGATTACGAAATCCCGATATCGTAATCCAAACAACGCCAGCTGCCGTTATAGAAGAAATCAGTGTGACCAATGTTCCTTCTTTAACACCTGTAAATATAGCCGATACTGAGATGCCGTCCTCTGATGGGGGGCTTGTCGGTCAACCGGCACCAGATTTTACACTCCCGACCCTTAATGGTGATGAGATCAGTTTATCCAATTTCAGAGGGCAGCCTGTATTGATTAACTTCTGGGCAAGTTGGTGTGAACCCTGTCGTATCGAAATGCCCATGCTGATCAATGCGTATCAAGACTACAGTGACGATGGGCTGGTGATTTTAGGGCTGAATGTAACCGAGGAAGACACCCTCGAAGCTGTCAACAGTTTTGTGGACGAGTTTGTTGTTCCCTATCCCATTCTGCTCGATCAACTGGATCACGTCAGTCATGATGATTATATGATGATCGGACTGCCAATGAGTGTATTTATTGACCGAGCAGGTGTGGTGAAGCGCGTTGTTATTGGCGCGTTGCGTGAAGATGAAATTGACTCTTATATTGCTGAAATTTTGAGATAAAGCGAGTAGCTGCAATGGATAATCTTATTCCAGATGCCCCGCAGGTACCTGTATCTTCAGAACAGGTGACTGCTACAAAGTCAGAAGTTTTTGTAATTTCCCGTTCTGTTTTCAACATTGGTATTGCGGCCTTGATTTCGTTTGTGCTTGGCGCATTAACGGTATTTTTGTTCAGTACTCAGTCTGCCGAATTTCATCTCGCTGAACATCAAGAACTCATTAATCAGGCGGTAAATGCTGTGATTGAAGCACAGGGCAACAGAGATACAGCAAATAACGGCAGTCGTCTTGATTCCAACAGCCGTATTGAGGTAAGCGTTGATGATGATCCTGCACATGGGCCAGTAGATGCCCCAATTATAATCGTGGAATTCAGCGACTTTAACTGCCAGTATTGTGCCCGTTTCGCTAGAGACACGCTTCCGCTGCTGCGGCAAAACTATAGCGACCAAATCAACTTTGTCTATCGTGACTTCGCCATCCTCGGTCCGACTTCAGTAGATGCGGCTGTCGCCAGTGAATGCGCGAATGACCAGGACGCATTCTGGGTTTATCACGACTTGCTCTTTGCCAATCAAGGTAACTTTAGCCAGGAAAGCCTGGTCACTTATGCGGTGCAGGCAGAGTTGGACATTGAGCAATTTACCTCATGTCTGGCTGATTCAGCAGTGCGTCAGGAAGTGTTAGCTGATACCGCCGAGGCACAGCGTTTAGGTGCCACTGGTACGCCAACCTTTTTCATCAATGGGCGGCCTCTGGTCGGCGCACAACCTTACGAAGTGTTTGTGTCGATGATTAATGCTGAACTGGCGACTGCTGGCACCAGCAGTACGCCATAAAAGTAACACATTAAAAAGGGAGACACTGTGAGTGACCATATAGCTCCAACACCTGTCATACAAACTACAGCGCAGTCAGGGCGATTTACAACCTTCGTTCACGCATTACTCTTCGTGTTGGGCTTTTCACTGACGTTCGTCATCGGCTGGGGTGGAACAATTACAGTTATTGGTCGAGCGTTCGTCGAATACAAAACGCTGTTAGCGCAGATTGGCGGCGTAGTCGTCATTGTATTTGGGTTGTTTAATTTGGGCATATTCAACGTTCGTTGGTTGAACTATGACACGCGCCCAATGTGGGATGCATCACGTCCTGCTGGGCTGGTGTCTTCGGTATTGATTGGTGTCTTTTTCGCTGCCGGATGGACACCTTGCATTGGCACAATACTGGGTTCAATCCTTACTCTCGGTTTCAGTCAGAATACCGCTGGGCAAGCGATGTTCCTCTCAGCGGGTTACGCACTAGGACTAGGTATTCCGTTTCTGTTGATTGGTTTAGGGATAGATCGCGCTGCTCATGTGTTAGGCCACTTTAAGCGACATACTCGCAAGGTACAGATCATTAGTGGGATTTTCTTGATCGCTATCGGCATTTTGATCCTCACAGAGCAGATGATATGGATTGCAATCTGGGCGCAGCGGAATGGGCTTTGGCTCGATGTGCCGCTCGGAGATGCTACCACACCCACATTTTTCATCGCCGTGATCGCGGGATTATTCTCGTTTTTGTCGCCTTGTGTACTACCGCTTGTCCCAGCTTATATAGGGTATCTCAGCGGACGCAGTGTAGGATATTCAAAATAACGGGTTTGGGAGTATTTGATGAGCAAGAAAACAATAGTTTCAAAGCGTTCGACAAAATCCACGTTTTTGGATGGGTATAGTCATTTATTTACGATAGAACGAACTATCATAGGCGGAACACTCCTTTTTATTCTTGGAATTATGGGAGCCGTCGCGTTTAATTCCTGGCAAAGTCGAATCGTTGATATTAACGGTGTTGAACGCATTTTCGTTCAAGGGGGACATCAAGAAACAGTCAGCTACCCTAACGATGAGCTGCCACCTCCTGGAGGAATTCATCATCCAAGCTGGCAAAACTGCGGTATCTACGATACGCCTATCGGAACAGAATTTGCACTGCACTCACTCGAACACGGCGCAGTTTGGATCGCCTATCGCCCTGATCTTCCCACTGAGCAGATACAACGCCTACGAGAAATTACACAAGGTGGTTCGCATCGGTTGCTTGCGCCATATTCTAATTTAGAGAGTCCGATTGTCGTGAGTGCATGGGGTTATCAGCTACAACTCACAGAGGCAGGTGATAATCGTTTGACGAACTTTGTCCGTAATTACGAGAAACGTGGACAAGCGCCTGAACCTGGTGCGCTTTGTTCTGGTGGTGTAGGGCAGCCGAGCCGTTAACTATGTTGTACGAGGAGTATTGCAATGATTACGAAAATCAGCTTCAAAAGCAACTTATGGTTGCGTCACTGCATTGTTGCAATTCCCTCTTTACTCTTTTTTGCTCTTTTTTGGTTTACCAGAATGGAGTGGGATCCAGAGATGCGTTTTTGGCGTGCCATTGGTGATGCCAGTTTACTACTGTTGTGGCTTGT
>JALHNT010000058.1 GCA_022843385.1 Anaerolineae bacterium
ATGCGGCGGCGCATCTGTTCCTGCACCGGCGCTTCTGCCAGCAGCAGCACCGTATCCCCGGCCTCCAGCACCGTGCTGCCATTCGGGACAACCAGATCCTTGCCGCGCCCGATCAGCACCACCAGCGCCCCGCCCGGCAGATGCAGATCGAGAATCTGCTGACCCACCACCTCCGAACCCGCCGCCACCCGCACCTCGCACAGATCATTGCGGATGCTGGCGTCATCCATGACGAAGGCCAGCGGCGACTTCGAGAGGCGCGGACGGTCGGCGTAGACCCGCAGCAGTTTGGCGGCTGGCACAATCAGCGTCCCTTGCAGCAGCACCGACGCCAGCACGATGAAGAACACCAGATGAAACAGTGTATCCGCCAGCGGGATGCCGGCCAGCAGCGGGAAAGTCGCCAGGATGATCGGGGCCGCCCCGCGCAGCCCAACCCAGGCCACGAATGCCTTCTCGCGCAGCGTCATCCGCACCGGCCACAGCGCCACCAACACACTCAACGGGCGGGCGATCACGATCAGGAAAGCCGCCACCAGCAACCCCTCCAGCGCCAGTGGGACGAGGCGCGACGGATAGACCTGCAACCCCAGCGTCACGAACATGGTGATTTGCAGCAGCCAGGCCAGCCCGACATGGAAGCGCATCAGGCTGCGTTTGTGGATGAAGACGCGGTTGCCCAGCAGTAGCGCCGCCAGATACACCGCCAGGAAGCCGTTGCCGCCCAGCGCCGCCGTCACGCCATAGGTCAGCGTCACTAGCGCGATCGTCACCACCGGGTACAGCCCCTCATATTCCAGCCGCAGCCGGTTCAACGCCTCGGCCATCACCCGCCCCATCAACAGGCCGAAGAGCGTCCCCAGCCCCATTTGCAGGACGAACAGCGGGATCAGCTCCAGCGGCGACTTGTCCGGCTGGACGATGAGCTGGATCAGCCCAATCGTCAGGAACACCGCCATCGGGTCATTGCTGCCCGACTCCAGCTCCAGCAGCGGTTTCAGCCGCCCGCGCAACTGCACCCCTTTCGAGCGCAGCAGCCCCAGCACCGCCGCCGCATCGGTGGATGAGATGATCGCGCCCAGCAGCGCCCCTTCCAGAAAGGTGAAGCCCAGCACGAGGTCGGCGAAGATGCCCACCGTCAGTGCCGTCACCCCCACGCCCACTGTTGACAGCAGCAGGCCGGGTCGCAGCACCGGACGGATGTCGTCCCAGCGCGTGTCCAGCCCGCCGTCGAACAGGATGAACACCAGCGCCACCACGCCAATCGCCTGCGCCAGCCAGGGATAATCGAAATGAATCCCGCCCGGCCCATCCGACCCCGCCAGCATCCCGATGCCCAGGAACAACAGCAGCGCCGGGATGCCGGTGCGCGCCGCGAACTTGCTGGCGACGACGCTCAAGACCAGAAACAACGCCCCGATCACCAGGATGATCTCAATCGCAATCATGGCTGCTCTCGCTGCGCTTCATCCATTTTGCGCTCCCTCAACCCCGATTTTTCTCAACCCATTTCTAACCCCGCGCCGACCGCCTTAACCTCCCCGCTCTCGCAGAAAGGTTAAGGCCGACTCAGCTTAAGTCGTACCAAAAAGTTTACCAAAAGTTCACCCGTAACGGGGCGAATGATCGTATGCTGAAGGCAAGAAGTCGTCCGATAGTCGGTAGTCGATAGTCGGTAGAGGAAAGACTCATTGCTCGTCACTCGTTACTCGGTCCTGACCGAAATGTTCACAAAATGCACTTTTGACTTTGACGAATTTTGTGCAGTTTTTCTCAGTCTTCTCTCTGTGTCCTCGGTGTTCTCTGTGTTGGTCTTTCTGTCTGTGTCGTTGTGTCTGTCCGACGACGACGACGACGACACAAAACGGGAGTTGCACAAAAGTGGACTTGCAACACTTGCAACATTTCTAACTTTTGCAACTCTTGAGGGAAAACGGCTGGACATGATTCACGAATCGCAAAAAGGAGTGATGCGAATCTGACGAATCTGACGAATCTTGCGAATCAAAATGGCTCTGCTTGCTCTCGGTGTCCTTTGCGTCTCCCTGGTCGGTTCTTCTTCCTTCATCGCACACCGGCTGTCATGTAAAATGAAGGGTGCGCAGTCCGGTTATCGACCAGCGGGGAGGGTCACGTGCATCTGCTCAAAGCACAGCGTCAGGCCGCCGAGGAGAACTTCGACACCACGATTTTCCTGGAAGGTGCCGCCGGCACCGGCAAGACCACCGCCGCCATCGAACGGGTCAAGAGCCTGATCCGCGCCGGCATCTCGCCTGACTCGATCCTCATCCTGGTGCCGCAGGCCCCGTTGGCGCTGCCCTACATCGACGCCATCCGCCGGGCGCGGACAGTGAAAGGTGTCTCGGTGCAGACCGCCACGCTCTCCAGCCTGGCGGTGCAGATGGTCGATCTCTTCTGGCCGCTGATCGCCGAGGAAGTTGGGTTTGAGAAGCATCAAGAACGGCCACACTTCCTCAGCCTGGAACTGGCGCAGTATTACATGGCGCGCTACATCGAGCCGGAGATTCGCAAGCGCGATTATTTCAACAGCGTCCACATCAACCCCAACCGCCTCTACACCCAGATCATCGATAACCTGAACAAAGCGGCGCTGGTCGGCTTCGATTATGAACGCATCGGCACGAAGCTCAAGTCCGCCTGGGCCGGTGACAGCGAACAGGCCGCCATTTATGACGACGCTCAGGCCTGCGCCACCCGCTTCCGCGAAGTCTGCCGCGAGCTGAACCTGATTGATTTCTCGCTGCATATCACCCTGTTCGTCGATTATCTCTGGACGAAGGAGCAGCCGCGCCGCTACCTCACCAGCCAGTACCGTCACCTGATCGTCGATAATCTGGAAGAAGACACCCCGGCCATGCACGATCTGCTGACCCAGTGGCTCGATGCCTGCGACTCGGCGCTGCTGCTGATGGACAGCGAAGGCGGGTTTCGCCGCTTCCTGGGGGCTGATCCGGTCAATGCTCTCAATCTCAAGCGCCGCTGCGATGTCAAAATCACGCTGGATAAGACGCGGGTGATGTCGAAGGAACTGGAAGCCTTTCACAACGAGATGGCGCACAGTCTGGGTCGCCCGACCAACAGCAAAATCCAGGCCGATGCCCGCGCCGCCATTACCTACGCCGATCTGCAATATCTGCCGCAGACGGTGGATTGGACGGTGGATCAGATCACTGCCCTCATCCGCGATGAGGGCGTGCCACCGCACGAGATCGTCATCCTCTCGGCCTTCCTGCCGGACGCGCTGCGCTTTTCGCTTCAGACCCGGCTGGATGAGCGCGGCATCCCCAACCGTTCCCACCGACCGTCGCGCGCGCTGCGCGATGAACCGGCCACCCGCACCCTGGTGACCTTCGCCAAGCTGGCTCATCCCGCCTGGGGACGCTTGCCCACCCGCTTTGAAGTGGCCTTCGCCCTGACCGCCGCCATCCGCGATCTGGATGCGGTGCGCGCCCGCCTGTTGACCGAAGCGCTCTACCGCGATGGGCAGCTCTTGCCCTTCAGTCAGATCACGGACAGCGCCTTGCAGGAGCGCATCACCTTCGAGTTGGGAGCCAAATACGATCATCTGCGTAAGTGGCTTGAACGCTATCAACAGACCGAGATGCTGGCGCTGGATATTTTCTTCAGCCGCCTGTTTGGTGAAGTGCTGTCACAGCCGCGCTTCGGCTTTCACCAGAACCTCGATGTCGCCACCACCAGCGCCAACCTGATCGACTCGGCACGCCAGTTCCGCCAGACCCTCAGCCGCATCGAGCCGGACATCGCCAGTGCGCCGGATTACATCGTCATGCTGGATAACGGCGTGCTGGGCAACCAGTACCTCCCCGACAAGAGCAGCAAGGATGCCGTGCTGATCGCCCCGGCCTACACCTTCCTCACCAACAACGTGGCGGTGGATTATCAATTCTGGCTCAACGTCGGCAGCAGCGGCTGGGGTCAGCGCCTCTATCAACCGCTGACGCAGCCCTATGTCCTCAGCCGCCACTGGCCGGAGGGTCGGGTGTGGACCGATGCCGATGAGCATCAGGCCAATCAGGAGGCGGTGTATCAACTGGTTGCCGGGTTGATCCGGCGTTGTCGTCAGCGGATTTATCTGGGTTTCAGTCAATATGGCGAACAGGGATTTGAACAACGGGGAGCGCTGCTGATGGCGGTTCAGGGGATGCTGCGGCGTCTGGCGAAGGCGGATGCCCATGTTTAGGCCACGCCCCAAACAACGTGAAGTGCTGGCCTATACCGGCGGACGGATGGGCGTCTCGGCTGTGCCGGGCAGCGGCAAGACCTCCACACTCTCCTATCTGGCGGCGCGGCTGGTGGCGACGGTGGATCTGCGCGACGGCCAGGAAATCCTGGTGGTGACGCTGGTGAAATCCGCTGCCGGTAATTTTGCTCAGTCGATGGCGCGCTACCTCAAGAACGAATTCGGCTTGCTGCCGGGGCTGGGTTACCGGGTGCGGACGCTGCACGGGCTGGCGAATGATATTGTGCGCGAACGGCCAGGGCTGGTGGGGCTGCCGGAAAACTTCAGCGTCATCGATGAGCGCGAGGCGGATGATATTGTCCAGGAAGCGGTGGAGACCTGGGTGCGCGCCAACCCAGCCGCGCCCGATGATTACCTGACCGAAGATCATTTCGCCAACGCCCACACCCGCACTCATCAGTGGCCGGATGCCGTCAAGAGCATGGCGCAGAACTTCATCCGCCAGGCCAAGGATATGCAGCTCACCGAGGTGACGATCCGCCGTCAACTGGAACGGGGTCGAACAGCGCTGCCGCTGGCCGAGATGTGTCTGGCGATTTACGAGCAGTACGAGCGCGGGCTGCGCTATCGCGGCGCGGTGGATTTTCAGGATTTGATCCGGCTGGCGCTGCGGGTGCTGGAACTGGACGGGCATTATCTGGAACGGCTGCGCGAGCGCTGGCCCTATATTCTGGAGGACGAAGCCCAGGATAGTAGCCTGCTCCAGGAACAGATTTTGCGGCGGCTGGCCGGCACCGACGGCAACTGGGTGCGGGTGGGCGACCCCAATCAGGCCATCTTCGAGACCTTCACCACCGCCAATCCCAAGTATCTGCGCGACTTCCTGCATGAGACCGGCGTCCAGGCGCGGACGCTGCCCAACTCCGGGCGCAGCACCGCCAGCATCATCCGCCTCGCCAATCAGTTGATCCGCTGGTCGGTCAATCATCCGCTGGTCGAGATCCGCGCCCGCCAGCCGTTGACCGAACCCTTCATTGAACCGACGCCGCCCGATGATCCCCAGGGCAACCCGCCCGATCAGCCGGAAGGCATCTATCTGCGCGGCGAGAAGTTCACCCCCGACGAGGAACGACAGGCCATCCTGCAATCGCTGAAGAAGTGGCTGCCGGAAAACCCGGACAAGACGGTGGCGGTGCTGCTGCCGATCAACAGCAGCGGAGCCAACATGGTGCAGGCGCTGCGTAAAGCCGGCATCGAGTACGTCGAGAACCTGCGCTCGACCACCGGCACCCGCGCTGTCGTCGGGACGCTGGCGCATATCGTGGAATTCCTGGTCAATCCCCAGGAGAGCGCGGGGCTGGCGAATGTCTACCGCATCTGGCGGCGCGATGACCGGGGCGACGAGGAAGCCGAGCGCGCCATCGAGAGCATCGTCACCGAACTCCGCGCCATCCCCCACATCGAGGATTTCCTCTGGCCGCGTGGAACCGATTGGCTGGATAGCAAGGTCTCAGCCGCCGAGCAGCCCGATCTCTATGAGCATCTGCTTCAGTTCCGGTTGCGCGTCCGACGCTGGCTGGGGGCCGCCGATCTGCCCATCGACCAGCTCATCCTGACGGTGGCCGGCGATGTCTTCGCCCTGACCTCGGAGGTTGCCACTGCCTACAACGTCGCGCTGCATCTGCGCCGCTTCGCCGAGCTGCACCCGGAGTCCAATCTGCCGGAATACGTGGCCGAACTGACCGCCATCGCCAAAGGCAAGCGCAACTTCAGCGGTGCGGGCGACGATGACGACGCCTTCGACCCGGAACGGCACAAGGGTAAGGTGACCGTCACCACCATGCACAAGGCCAAAGGGTTGGAGTGGGATCGGGTGTATGTCATGTCGGTCAGCAATTACGATTATCCGTCGGGTGATCTTTTCGACACCTTCATCGGCGAGAAGTGGTTCATCCGCGATCAGCTCAATCTGGATGCCGAGGCGCTGGCGCAGTTGACGGCGCTGATGAGTGGGACGGCCTACGTGGAAGGGGCGGCCACCCGTACCGCCCGCACCGATTACGCTGCGGAGCGGCTGCGCCTGTTCTACGTCGGCCTCACCCGCGCCCGGCGCGAACTCATCATCACCTGGAACAGCGGGCGGCGGGGCGAACAGGTCGAAGCCCGTCCGCTGGCGGCGCTGCGTGGCTGGTGGGAACAGGAAGGAAAACGCTCATGAAGCTGCCGGAGGATTTTGTTTTCAGCCAGAGCAGTTTGCAGGATTACGTCGATTGTCCGCGCCGCTTCCAACTGCGTTACCTGCTGCGCCAGCGCTGGCCGGCCCCGGAGGTCGATGATCTGCTGGAACTGGAACGGCGGATGCGGCGCGGCGATCACTTTCATCACCTGGTGCAGCAGCACCTCGTCGGACTCCCCGCTGATCTGCTGCTGAAGCGTCTGCAAGACGCCGATCTGCGCCGCTGGTTCACCGCCTACCTGACCAGCGGGCTGGATGATCTGCCGCCGCAGCGCCGCCCGGAGCTCACGCTGACGGTACCGTTGGGCGAGTACAGCCTGCTGGCGAAATTTGATCTGCTGGCGCTCGAACCCGGCGGACGCGCCTGCATTGTGGACTGGAAGACCGGGCGACACCTGCCGCGCGGCGAGGCGCTGGCGCAGCGGATGCAGACCATCGTCTATCGCTATGTGCTGGCCGCCGCGGGTGACAGCCTGAATGGGGGAGTGCCGATCCCGCCGGAGCAGATCGAGATGCGCTACTGGTATGCTGACCACGACGGGGCGACGCGGCGGCTGACCTATGACCGGGCGCAGATGCAGGCCGATGAAGCCCATCTGCTGCGGCTGGTGAAAACGATCGAGGCGCATGACGAGTTCCCGCTGACGCCCGATGAGCAGCGCTGCCGCTTCTGTGTCTATCGGTCGCTGTGTGACCGGGGTGTTGAGGCGGGCGCGATGACCGAGTGGGATGACGACTTCGACCCGGCGGATGGCGACTTCACCCTCGATCTGGAGCAGATCGCCGAGATCGAGTTCTGACCGGGCGGCCGATCGGCTGCTGCCTGACTGTGGTGCGCCCGGTTCACCACCAGTTTCTTTACATCCAAACATAATTGTGGTATCCTGTAAGGAGAGGAGAAATATGGGTGTCGTCACCCATTACCATTTGATGAACCCGTTCATCGCTTCTCCGCCTCCAGGTTTGATGATGCCTGATAAATCTGGTTTCCGTCTTAACCGGGTTTAGGTACCCTCGCTCACCAAACATTACTTCTCAAGACAGTCTGCCCAATGCGCCGCCGCGAATCGATCCGCGTCATGTCGTCCTCTCGACAGGCGATTCCTCCGGGTTGATGACGGGCCGTCTGGCGCTTGGTCGGCGAAGTCAGGTCCATCAACCGAGCAAGGGAGTAGACACATGAATACCAATCTGAAACGCATCGCGGTCGTTGTTGTCATCATCGGGGTCGCCTTCTGGGCAGTGACCTCGGTGCTGCCTCAGTCACACAGTGGCAAGCAGCTCACCTTCGGCGTGGGCGGCGGCACGGTACAACTGGAGAATCCCACTACTGAGCCAGTCGCGGTGCAGATCGTCGGCACGGGCAGCCGCACCTTCACCGTCTCCGGCAGCATCGAAGGCATTGGCGGCACCTCGACACGCCAGGGCAGCGGCAGCACCTCGACTCAGTTATTTGAATACGCCCTGCCTCCTGGCCCCAGCGAATTCAAGGTGACGCGCGGGACGAACGTGAGCTTCGTTTCTCCCAGCGACACCAGCCTCAAGGCCACTGTGATGCCGTTGGCAGAAGGCGATGCCCGCACCACACTGATCGTTGCCGGGTTGGTGATTCTGGGCGGACTGTACTACCTGTCCGGCAGCATCGAGCATAGCTGGCTGAAGTGGCTGATGCGCGGCGGCAAACCGGCACCGGTTATCCCGGCACCGGTGGTGGAAGCGCCGGCGGCTGGCGACCCCAATCGCGGGCGCGACGGGCGCATGTATTCCAGTTACGGCTCAAAAGACTAATCCCGCGCCAGATGAACGAGAATGCGCTCACCAGCCGTTCTCGTTCACGATGTGCTAACGACACCATGCCCACCCATGTACACCTGATGGAGTAATCGCTTGCCAACCAAGATCCTCGTCTTCAACCCCCTGGCTCAGGATGATGTCGAACGCATCGAGCATGAGCTGGATCGTCTGCTGCTGCGCGGCTGGAACATCATCAGCAGCAGCGGTGGCAATCAGGCCAGCCGCTCCAGTGAACAGAATTCGCTGCGTCACCCGCTCGACTTCACCGAAGCCAGTCTGTTGTCGAAGGATTACCTGGTGCTGATCCTGCATCAGCCGTTAGAGAAGGTGGCTGGCACATCGCTGCAAGCCGATCAACGACAGCAGCAGGTCGCCCTGTCCAAATCGAACGGCGACAGCGATACTCAATATCCTCTGGAAGAATCATCACAGGAGCCAGATTGATGCCTGCCAATATTCGCACATATGCCGAAGAATCCACCCCAGACACGCAGGGGATCGATGCGCGCACAACCGCTTTCATGGAGTCGCTGCGCGCCCGCGTGGCGAGCAAGGACGAAAAGCAGCGGTTGGAATGGGAAAAAGCCACCAAAGCAGCCGCCCGCCGCAAGACGCGCCCGGTGGTGGAGAAGGCCGAGCCGGATGACGGCGGTGCCGAGGTCGATGACGACTCGGAGGCATAACCGGCTGGCGCTTGAGCAAGATTCGACAAGACCCACGCTTTAAATCAGTTATAGTGAACATGAACTGGTTTATCGTGGGTTCATCATGCAAGCTACTCGTCGCTCAGAATTCATCGCCGGGATGCGCGACACCTTTCCCCTGGTGGTAGGTGCGATCCCCTTTGGCGTCATCTTCGGCGCGCTGGCCGTCACCAGCGGCATCAGCCCAGCCGGCGCGCTGGGGATGTCGCTGCTGGTCTTCGCTGGATCGGCGCAATTCATCGCCGCCAGTCTCGTCGCTCAGGGGGCTGGGCTGGCGATCATCATCTTCACCACCCTGATCGTCAATCTGCGCCACGCGCTCTACAGCGCGACTCTGGCCCCGCGCTTGAAGGGCCTCAGTCAGAAATGGCTGCTGCCATTGGGCTTCTGGTTGACCGATGAAACCTTCGTCGTCGTTGCCAGGCGTTACAACCAGACCGATGACTCGCCCTACAAACATTGGTATCACCTCGGCTCATCGGTCATCATGTACCTGAACTGGAATCTGTGTACCTTGCTGGGCGTGATTGCCGGTCAGACGGTCTCTGAGTTGCGCCAGTGGGGGCTGGATTTCGCCCTGTATGTGACCTTCATCGGGATGCTGGTCAGCATGATTAAAGATCGGGCGCTGCTACTGGCGGCGCTGGCGGCCGGGGTGAGCGCGGTGCTGCTGCAAGGGCTGCCCAACCAGTTGTGGATCATCGTCAGCGCCATCATCGGCATCATCGCCGGGATCGCAGCGGAGTCGCTGCCGAAGCCGGAGGCTAAACCCGATGTCCCATGAAGTGCTGATGATTGTCGGCATGATGCTGGTGACGATAGCGCCGCGTTATGGTGTGCTGGCGCTGCTGGGGCGAGTGGATATGCCCCGTCCGGCGCTGCGGGCGCTGAAGTATGTGCCGGTGGCGGTGCTTTCCGCCATCACCCTGCCGGCGCTGTTGCTCAGGCAGGGAGAGTTGAACCTCGCCCTGGAGAACAGCTTTCTCATCGCCGGGGTCGCCGCCGGGGTGATCGCCTGGCGCAGTAAGAACCTGCTGCTGACCATCGTCCTGGGCATGGCGCTCATGCTGCTGTGGCGCACCCTGTTTCCAGCCGGAGGCTGAAGCGATGCACATCCATGAACTGCGGCTCAAGACCCACGATCTGGTGGTGGCACAGTCTTTCTACAACGGGACGCTGCGGCTGCCGGTCATCGAGCAGACTGCTGCTTACCTGGCGCTCCAGGCCGGGCGTTCGCGGCTGGTGTTCGAGGAACAGCCGGACTTCAACGGTCATTATCACTTCGCCTTCGACATCCCGGAAAACCAGATCGAAGCGGCTCACGACTGGCTGACAGTGCGGCTGAACTTGATGGCTATCGACCAGCAAACGCTGTTTCACTCGCCCGGTTGGAATGCCCACATGATTTACTTCGGCGACTGGTTGGGCAACGTGGTGGAATTCATCGCCCGCCACAACCAGCCCAACGCCTGCCCACAGCCCTTTGATGAGACACGGATTCTATCCCTCAGTGAGATCGGCATCGTCACCGACTCGGTGCGCGATATGGTGGAGCAGCTTGCGCTGGAGCTGGAAATCGCCGTGTATGACGGCGCAGGCAGCGACTCCTTCACCGCCCTTGGCGATGAAGAGGGTCTGTTTGTGGTCGTCCAGCGCGGACGCATCTGGTATCCCCAGAGTGGGATCGCCGCTGCGCCGCAGCCGATTGGCCTCACGCTTCAGGTGAACGACCAGCGCATCGAGATGGGGTTCTAATCATAAAGATGTTGAGCGCTGAATTGAACCAGCCAACCGAGACGCTTGTGCTTTAGTGTGAACGCGCCAACCGAAAGCCGATGTTGCTGCCGCGTGACCCCGGCAGATAACGACCGCGATTGGCCGGGTTAGCGTCGCGCAGGCCATCGAACCACGAGCCGCCGCGCATGATGCGGGCGTGGCTGCCGAGCAGCAGTTCGCGCCCATCACCGGCTTTGTAGGGATAGGCGAAGTCCATCGTCTGCCAGTTGTGTCCCCAACGGGTGCTGCACCATTCCCAGACGTTGCCACACAGATCCCAGGCGCCACACCACGAGATGTTGCCTGGCTCGGTGACGGCCCAGGCATAGCCGAGTCCCTGTTCTGCTGTATTGTAGCGGCGTGGCCGGGGAGCATCCCCTTCGACTCCACGCGCAGCCGCTTCCCACTCGGCCTCGGTCGGCAGCCGCCAGGGTTGCCCGGTGACCTCGGCCAGCCAGGTGGCATAGGCCACGGCTTCGTACCAGCCCACCCCGACCACCGGCTGATCGGGTTTGCCCCAGTTGCTATCACCGGCATACGCGGGTTGGGTGATGTCCTTGCTCTGCCGCCAGCGCCAACCCATATCCGTCCACCAGCGCGGCTCACGATAGCCACCCGCCGCCGTGAAAGCCAGATAGTCCAGATTGGTGACGGTGACCCGCGCGATGAGAAAGGCGTCCAGGGTCACGCTGTGTTCCGGGCGGCTGACGATCACCCCTTCATCGCCGAGGGGGTAAGTGCCCGCCGGGACTTCGCAGACCGGAATATCCAGTTCAGCCATATCAGCGTCTCATTTCGGTTCAAAGCGTGTGCCGAGCGCTGCCGGTGGATCGGAGCGCAGGAAGTTGCGCGTCCACTTCTGCACCGGGCGCGGCATCAGACGGGTCAGGCGTTCGATGGCACCGCTGCTGACCAGCAGCAAGGTGATAATCAGCAGAATCCAGGGAATCGCGTTGAGAGCGGTCACCGGAATGGGCAGCATCTGATTACGCTGAATGACCGAAGCCAGTGAGCGCAGTCCAGCGAATAGATACGCTCCAAACACCACGCGGAACGGGTGCCAGCCGCCGAAGATGACAATCGCCAGCGCGATCCAGCCATCGCCCAACATACTCGGTGGAGTTGACCAACCGGCTTTGACGCTCAGCGAATAAGCCGAACCTGCCATGCCCACAAATGCCCCGCCCAGCGCCGTGTAGACATAACGCAGACGGTTGACGTTGGTGCCTCGCGCAAACGCTGTCTCCGGGCGCTCGCCGATAGCCCGCAGCGCCAATCCCTGCCGGGTACTGAACAAGAGATACCACGTTCCAAAAATCAGCAGGTAACTGATGTAAGCGAAGATAGACTGATCGAAGAATATGGGGCCGATGAATGGGATGTCGCGCAAAATCGGAATGGGCATACTCAGCAATTGTGGGCCGGGAATGCGCGTATAGGCCTGCCCCAGAAAAGTCGCCAGATCATTCATCAACAAGGTCAGCACAAAACCAATCGCAACCTGGTCTTGTCGTAGTTCGATGTTGGCAATAGCGATAATGAGGGCGATGAGGGCACCAACCAGCATCGCGGCGGCTATGCCAAATACCAATCCCAGCGCCTCGTTCTGCAATGCATTATTGACCGTGTAAGCGGCAGCAAAACCGACCATCGCCGAGAAAATGATGCTGCCATCCAACGACAAATTGGTGAGGCCGGCGCGTTCAGTGATCGTTTCGCCGATGCTGGCGATCACCAGCGGCGTGGCATTGGCGACAATGCTGTTCAGCGTATTCAGCAGTTCTTGGTTCACGAGTGGATAGCTTTCTGATGTACCTCACCCCCCGACCCCCTCTCCAATGGGTTGGAGAGGGGGAGCAGCGAGCATTAAACAGATCATTTGCGGGAAGAGTGCCTCATTGGAGATTGCGTTCAACGCAACCGCACTTGACAGGTTTGATCGATTTGATCCACAACCTGCGCCCGATGATGCAAGACGTCCTCATTGCTGAAACGTAGGACCAACAGCCCCAGGCTTTCCAGAAATTCCTGACGTATCGCATCTTCCTGTGGCGAGTAATCATGGATCGCGCCATCCACTTCAACCACGACTTTCGCCTCGACGCAGATGAAATCAACAATAAATCGTTCGATGGCATGTTGACGCCGGAACTTCGCTCCCTGTACTTGTCGATTACGCAGCAATTGCCACAAGGCATTTTCGGCATCTGTCGGTGCATGACGCATTTGACGCGCCAGCGGCTTCAGTTTCGCCCATAAATCAGGCGATGCGTTTGGATGTTGCCGCAGTTCTGAATTCCACTCACTCATATGCCCAAATCCACTCATTTGTCTTGCTCCCCCTCTCCAACCCATTGGAGAGGGGGCTGGGGGGTGAGGTCAACTTTGCGCCGCTCTTGCAGGCGTTGGCGCAGTCCATTGAACAACAGCACCACCAACACCAGGATTCCTTGCAAGGCACCCGCCAACGAGGCGTCTAATTGCAGGGCAATTTTCAGTCGGGCGCTACCGCTGAGAATGGCCGAAAAAATCAGCGCGACCAGCGGCACCCAGATCAGCCGCATCGATAACACCAGCACCACCAGCAGGGCCAGGAAACCAATCCCGCCGGAAGGATACGGACGCATGTTGCCGAAGGTGAACAACACCCGATAGGCTCCGCCTAATCCAGCCACTAGGCCACAGACGACCAGGGCGCTGATCACGCTGCGTTCTGTGGGAACACCCAACAACAGCGCCGAGCGCGCATTCTTGCCGGTGGCTTTTAGTTGCAAGCCCCAGCGTGTCCCACGCAGCGCCAACAAACAGGCGACGAAGACGACCACCACCACCAGCACCATCAACAGACTCACCTCGAATTCACTGTGCATGGGGGGCAACAGCGCATCGGCGGGGAATGGTGGGGTTGCGCGGACGCTGCCGCCTTCCGGCGGTTGCCAGGGGCCGGAGATCAGCGCGATCACCAGAATCTCGGCCAGCTTGTTCAGGGCTACGCCGCCGAAAATTTCGTTGATGCCGAAACGCACTTTCAGCCAACCCACTGCCGCCCCCCACAAAGCCCCGCCCGTCATGGCCGCCAGCAATTCCAATGGGATCAGGATTGGCGCGGGGAGCGATACATTGAGTGCGACCGCCGAAGCGAAGATCGCGCCCATAATCATCTGACCTTCAACCCCGATGTTCCACAATCCGGCGGTGAAGGTGATGACCAGACCGATGCTCGCCAGGGTGAGGGGAATCCAGAAATTGGCGACGCCGCTGAAGGCGCGCCAATCACGGAAAGCGCCTTCCATCACCTTTTCAAATACTGCAATCGGATGAGCCCCCACAGCCAGGATTAAGATTGAGGTGATTGCCAGCGAAAACGCGATCGAGGCGATCCCCAACGCTGTTTGTGGCAGCCCTGATGGTGATTGTTCAGCTCTCATACCGGCATCTCCTCGAAATGTCCACCGATCAGACGGCCTAGCTCGTCGATGGTGGTGCGGGTGGCATCGGGTATTTCCATGATCTGTCCGGCATAGAACACCAGAATGCGGTCGCTGTAGGTCACGAGTTCATCCAGGTCGGGCGAACTGAAGAGGATGGCCGAGCCGGTATCACGGCGGGTCAATAACTGCTGCCAGATCCAGCGCGCCGAGTCCACATCCAGGCCGCGCGTTGGTTGTTCCAGCGCCATCACCACCGGCTGCTGCGGCATGAGCGCCATCAACATCCGCTGTTGATTGCCGCCGGAGAGCGTCTCAATCGGGCTTTCCGGGCGTCCACGCACATTGTAGCGGTTGAGTTGTTCTTCACAGAAGCGTCGGGCGCGCGCCCAGTTGATGGTGGTGTTGGTCTCGGTTGCCAGCGCCACATGCTCGGTCAGCGTGAGTCCGCCGACCAGCCCTTCTTCCAGCCGCCCAGCGGCGCTGAAGGCCACCCCGGCTGCCAGGAATTGGCGGTAGGACTGCCCGGTGACATCACGATTCTGAAGCATCACCTGCCCGTGATGGGGTTTGACCAGCCCGGCACAGGCGCGCAGAGCCAGTTCCTGCCCGCTGCCATCCAGCCCGGCCAGCCCGATGACCTCGCCAGCGCGGATACGCAGGTTCAGATCAACCGTCACCCGCCCGCCACGCAACTGTGTCTTGTCGAAGCTCATCACCACTGGCGCACTCGGACTGAGCGCCGAATGACGTTCCTGTGGCGCGAGCTCCTGCCCAAACATCAGGCTGACCAACTGCCCTGTCGTAGCTGGCATGTCGCGCGTGCCGACCAGCTTGCCGGCGCGCAGCACCGCCACCTCATCGCACAGGGCGATGACATCTTCCAGCTTGTGCGACACCAGCAGCACAGTCAGTCCATCGTTGGCGGCCAGTTCGCGCAGCGCCTTGAACAGGATTTGCTTCTGCTCGGCGGAGATGCCGGTGGTCGGCTCATCCAGAATCAGTGCCTTGACCCCCAATGTCAGCAAGCGGATGATCTCCATCTGCTGCCGCTGTCCGATACTGAGATGTGAGATCGGCGTTTCCGAATCGAGTTCGAAGCCGAAGCGGGCGCACATGAAGCGCAACTGTTGGGTAGCGACCTTGCGCGGCAGGAGCATTCCCGCGCCCCCGCCGTAGATGAAATTCTCCAGCACGGTGAAAGCCGGGACATCCAGCGGGTCCTGCTGCAACATGCCGATGCCGCTGCCGATAGCCGCCTGCGGGCCAGTGTAATCAACCGGGCTGCCATCGAGCCAGATTTCGCCGCTGTCCATCGGTTGGAAGCCGGAAAGGATCTTCATCAGGGTGGACTTGCCGGCACCATTCTCACCCAGCACGCCGATGATGCGTCCGCCTCTGAACGTCAGGTTGATGTCGTTATTGGCATGTACCGGGCCAAAGCGTTTGTGGATGTGCTTCAGTTCAATCTGCATAGATCACGATGTTCCGAAGGTCAGGCCGAGTTCGTTCAGCCATTTGCGATAGGCAATCGAGGTCTTATCCGAGCGCAGATGCAGCTCCGCCTGTAGATCAAGAGGCAGCTTTTCTGGGCGCTGCGACTCGACAATCGGGATGTCCTGCCCGGCGACGGTGTCCTGAAAGGCGCGCAGCTCGTCATAGGGGATGTCGTAGGCATAATTCATCACCATGCACATCCAGCCGATGCAGCCGATCTCATCCACTGGGGTGACGATAAAGTAAATGGCGAACTGCTGCTGGGCTTTCTTGACGAAGTACACCGTCAGCGGACGCCAGATGTGATAGGTATAGGTGACCGGTTTGCCGATGCCGGTGCCATCCGGGTTGGGCTGCCAGATGGTGATGTCTTTGGCGGTGATGCCGTTCGCATCAGTGACGACCTCGTAATCCGGGATTTCCGGGTGCGTCCGTTCGCCGAGGAAACCTTCATGGACAAAAGGAAAGTGCGCCACATCGAGGAAGTTCTCGATGGCGCGGGGGGCCGCCGCCTTAAAGTGATACGGGCCGCAGAAAATCTTCTGAAAGCTCTGGTCTTCCCATTCTGGAAAGTGCGGGATGTCGTGCTGGGGATCGCCGAACGTCACCCATACCCAGCCGTAACGCTCGACCGAACGGAAGGTTAGCACCCGCGCTTTGGCCGGCGGTGTCTGATCGGGATGAGCCGGGATGCGGACGCACTGCCCCTCGGTGTTATACGTCCAGCCGTGATAGGGACATTCCAGCGTACCACCATTGATCTTGCCCAGCGACAGGCGCGAACCGCGATGAATGCATAAATCCTGCCAGACCATCACCTTCTCGCCGCAGCGCCACAGCACCAGGTCTTCGCCCAGCAGCCGGGCGCGCAAAGGCTGCCCTTCGACAATATCGGTCGAACGGGCAATGACATGCCAGTCGTTAATGAGTACCGAATCGTGGATCAAGCGAGTTCCCCCTGAATCAAGTTAACCGATTTTAACAGGGATTGGGCGCGCTGCCACCTCACAGTTGACCAGTGATGAGCACGTCCTTATCGGTTACAAATGACAAATCAAGCATCGGACGAGTGCAGAAGCGGAGCACACATGTTGAGTCTGGGTAGGCGTTGGGGGATCGTCTGGTTGAAGATGAGCTATGACACGTGAGTGCCAGGCGCGAAGTCTTACCGTTCAGAAGCTGATTTCAGGGTATAATTACATGCAGCATTGATGCTCACACAGACGCCCTTCGGGGGGACAGAATGAGCTACAAAATCGCGGTGGATTTTGGCACGACCAACAGTGTCGTGGCTGTCTGGGATGCGGACGCCCAGGCGCCGACTGTGATTCATCTCCCTGGCCTCAGTACGCCAGCTACTGATGGCACATTGCCGCTGATCCCGTCGCTGCTCTATGTTCATGCGCCAGACCAGATCACGCTGGGTCATGGCGTGCAGCAGGCTTATCTGGATCGACAGCAGGACAACCGCCTGTTCCGGAATTTCAAGCGTGGGATCGTTGCCCTGCCTGCCCCAGAACCGCGCCAGATTGATGATCGTTCGTGGTCAGATGAAGATGCAGGCACTTACTTTGTCCGCCATTTGCTGCGGGCGCTGCCCTATCCCCCAAACGACATTGAACAACTGGCTCTGACGGCTCCAGTGGCTTCCTTCGAGCATTATCTGACCTGGCTGAATGGGGTGATTGGCGATATTTCGCCGGATAAAGTGCGGATTGTCGATGAGTCAACAGCCGCAGCGCTGGGGTATCGTGTCACCGAGCCGGGGGCGATGGTGCTGGTATTTGACTTCGGCGGTGGGACGCTCGATCTTTCACTGGTACAACTACCGGAAAACCGCGAGGCAACCGGCGGCTTTCTAGGACGGCTGCGCCGGGGGAAGGCGCAGGCTGCGACCGCCAAAGTGATTGCCAAGGCCGGGCGGATTCTGGGCGGCAGCGATATTGATCAATGGCTGCTGGGCTATGTCCTGGAACGCGCGGGTGTCACCACTCATGAATTGGGGGCGCATTATACGGCGCTGCTCACCACCTGCGAACTTGCTAAAATTCGCCTGTCCACTGAGGAAGCGATCGAGCTGAGCTTTGCAACCTCAACGCAGTCTCATACGCTGACCGTAACACGGACTGATCTGGAAAACCTGTTGGAGGCCAATGGCTTTTATGCCGGGCTGCGGCATGTGGTCGATAAAGTTATGCATATCGCCCAGCGTCGCGGCATCTTCCGCGAGGATATTCGCTATGTGCTGCTGGTGGGCGGCGTCTCGCTGATCCCATCGGTACAGCGTGCGCTGCAGGATTACTTTTCCGGTATGGCTGTCCGGGCAGATAAACCATTTACTGCAGTGGCCGAGGGCGCACTCCAGGTTGCCGCTGGGCTGGGGCTGGAAGATTATCTGGCACACAGCTACGGTCTGCGTCATCTCGATCCACTCAGCCGGCAGCATGCCTATGACGAAATCATCCCGATGGGCAGTCGCTATCCTTCCAGTGAAGCTGTGGAAGTGCTGCTAGGCGCGGCACACGACAATCAACAGGCCATCGAATTTGTCATCGCCGAAATTGACAGCGATTCATTTTCCATGCTGGAAGTCCAGTATGAAGACGGTCAGGCTGTCTTCGTGGCCCAGGCGAACAGTGGTCAGCAGCAGATCATCCCTATCAACCCGGAACAGGCTTCCCAGGCGCTGGCGCGATTGATACCAACCGGGCAGCCTGGCGCTGATCGCCTCCGCGCCTTGTTCAGCATCAACGAACGTCGTCAGCTTCAACTGAGCGTCGAGGATTTGCAGACACATCAGATGGTGCTGCAAAACGTCACGCTGGCGACGCTGCGATAGGACATTATCATGACTGACTTAACTCTGACCGGGCGAGAACCCTGTTTGTCGCCCACCCACACACAGCCGGGCAAATTCCGCCTGCCCTTGAAGCGGTTAGCCGGCTTGCTGGAAGTGCTGCCGCCGGAACGCATATCGCTGGAGGTGCTGGCGGAAGCGCTCAACCATGAAGCCTTTTATGTCCGTCACGCTGCCGCGAAACTTCTCAACCGCCGGGGAGATCGCGCAGCGCGGCTGATTATGCAGAAAGTCCTCAATGAAGGGAATGTTCCCTCGCGGGCATCGGTGGCGCGGCATCTGTATGGCTTTTCCTGGTTTGCCATCGAGCCGCTGGTGCATCAGGCGCTGGGTGATCCAGATGTACGGGTGCGCGAAAGCGTAATGTATGCGTTGTGCGATGCCCGCGATCTGAGCGCCTATCAGCTTATGCGGCAGGCGTTACAACAGGAAGTGGACAGCGTCCGTTCAGCCGCTGCCTGGGGATTGCGCCAATGCCAGGACCCGGTTGCCATCCCGGTCTTTGAGGAAATCCTGCTGGCGTCTGATCCTGAAGTGCGCGTTCGAGCGCTGGAAATTCTGGGTACCAATGGCCTGACACAGACGCTTCCACTAATTCGTGACCGACTCCACGATCCAGATAGCGATGTTCAGTATGCAGCGGTGTTGAGCCTGTTGGAAATCGTGGGCGAGTTGGGTCTGGGCGAACTGGCGAACGTGATCCTCAACAGTCACGGTGCCACCCGACAGGCTGTGCTGCGCGGGGTGTTCCATGCTACCAATTATCTGAAGATCAATCTGGATACTCACCCGGAACGGGAGCGCCTGGTGGATGCCTTTGCCGCCGCACTAACAGATGACCAACCCGAGACTCGTGAGGCCGCGATCTGGCCGCTGGCCTGGATGCATCACCCGCGAGTAACGCCGATACTGGTTGAGGCTTACCAGCGCGAGATCGACCCAGACGTGCGCGCCGCTTTCATCAAAATCACCGGCAGCCTGGAGGCAGAGGCGGCACAGACGATTGCCTAAGCCAGCCGATTTCACGGTGTGGTCGTGCTGCCGCCCGGAGTAGCATGACTTGCTCGAAATGCCTGTTCGGCCAGCTCCCCCACCGCGCGGGAGTCGGCTTCATTGGGTAGCGCTTCGTAAGCGGTAAACGCTGCACGGAACTCATCCTCCGCTTCGCGCAGCGTTTCAGGATCACCAGAGGCGCGGGCAGCATCCAGTTCAGCCATCGCAGCATGTAACCGATCATAGACCGCCTGGGTCGCGGCAGCTTCATCGCCAAAAAAGTGTTCGTACATGCGCCGTCCCAGTTCGGCTTCTTCGTCGTTGGATACGCTGTAATCATCCAATGCATGAGCAATCGCGCTGGGCGCGACCCCATCGCCTACCAGTTCACGAACATGCTCTGGTCGCACTACATCGTGTGAGTTAACCGCGATGTGCACCGCATGGCGAATAGCGCGATAAAATTGTTCGGCATGACGGGCTTCGTGATAATAATCACCGATCACTTGGGGTAGATCCGCCGATGAGCTAAGAAAGGCTGGATTGCCCTGAATGCGCCAAAGGGATAATTCAAAATGGGCGTAGTTGGTCGCGGCCATTGATGGCTGCAATTCATACCCACAGCCCAGAACACCAATCGCATCCAGCCGCGTGTTGACGGCGCTCATAATCAGCCTTAGACGCTCCTCGGTTGATGACGCTGCCCAAACTGGCTCGACCCGCCGCAGCGTATCCTCGACATAGGCTTCGCGCTGATCTTCGTCCAACAGCCCGACCTGACGCTGGATAACCCGCTGGCTGCCAGCGCCGTTCAGCAGGCGGATCGTCGCTTGATTGCCGATGGTGCGCTGCAATTGCAGGATATGCTGAGGGGTGAAGGTTGATGGCAACCGGGATAACAGTCCTTCTTCTGGTTGCGAGGCTCTGTCGGTCAGCGCTGACGGATCAGGTTGGGTACGGGATACCGGCTTCGCTACCTGGGCTGCTTCCATCGGATTGACCTCATTGGATTGAAACCACACTCCGCCAGAATAGGCATTGAGGGCAGGGATGGCTGGCGAAATGCGATACGATACGGACATCGTACTGTTGATGAGCGCCATCACGCTATAGGGCTTTTGTCAGAGTGGTTTGGGTCCCGGACTTGCGGAGAGCCTCGTCCCTGACATCTGTGAAGCCACACAATCAGGGACAAGGCGCTATCGATCAGGCTTTGAAGTTCTTGATGACCTCGCGCGGTTTGCTGCCTTCCACCGCCGGGCCGACGATGCCCTCGGCTTCCATCCGGTCGATCAGCCGGGCAGCGCGGGTATAACCGATGCGTAAGCGGCGCTGCAATAACGAGACCGAGGCTTTCTCCAACCGTCGCACCATCTCCACCGCTTCCTCGTACAGCACATCATCCGAGTCGCCGCTGTCGTCATCGCCCGCGCTGCTGCTGACCGTTGTCGTCGAGGAGCGGTTGGTATCGCTGTCCCAGAACGCCTGCTGCAACTGCTGCTTGTCGCTGCCTTGCAGCGCGGCTTTGGAGGGTTCAACCACCGTGTTATCGACCACCAGCGCACTGATCGGACGGGCAGCCACATCTTCCGGCGAGACCTGCGCCCGCCAGAAGCGGGTGATGTTGTTGATTTCGTTGTCGGAGACGTACACCCCCTGCAAGCGCAGCGGCGCGGGCGAGTCGCCGCTCATGTAGAGCATATCGCCACGACCCAGCAGCCGTTCGGCACCAGGTTGGTCGAGGATGACGCGGCTGTCGACGCCGCCGGCCACCGCGAAGGCGATACGCGCCGGGAAGTTGGCTTTGATCAGACCGGTGACGACATCGACCGATGGACGCTGAGTGGCGATCACCAGATGGATGCCAGTGGCGCGTGCCAGCGCCGCGATACGGGTGATGACGCGCTCGGTTTCGTCCGGTGCCAGCATCATCAGATCGGCTAATTCGTCGATGATGACGACGATGTAAGGCATCCGTTCTTCGGTCTCATTCAGGTGCTTGTTGAAGTCCTCAATGTTACGCGCCCCGGCCTGGCTGAACTTCTTATAGCGCTCGTCCATTTCGCGCGTCACCCACTTCAACACGCCGACGATGCGTTCCAGTTCCACCACGACCGGCGCGATCAGGTGTGGAATGCCGTTATAGCCGGTCAATTCGACGCGCTTCGGGTCGACCATGATGAACTTGACCCGATCCGGCGGGTTCAGCACCAGCAGGCTGGTGATGATCGAGTTGACGCAGACCGACTTACCCGAACCGGTGGTGCCGGCGATCAGCAAGTGCGGCATCGAGGAGAGATCGGCTGAGATCGGCGTACCATCCACGCTCTGACCCAGGGCAATCGCCAGCGGTGACTTGTTAGCCAGCTTGCGGAAACTCTCGGCTTCCATCACATCGCGCAGGCTGACCAGCGACGGCGCATCATTCGGCACTTCGATGCCGACATAACCCTTGCCCGGCACCGGCGCTTCCACGCGGATCGATTTCGCGCCCAGCGCCAGTTGCATATCCTTATCGAGTTGGGCAATCGCGCTCACTTTGACGCGGTTCTTCTTGCCACCGCGCGTCACCAGATAATCCGGTTCGACGCCGAACTGGGTGATGACCGGGCCGGTGTTCACCTCGACCACTTTGCCCGGCGCGCCGAAGCTGCCGAGCGTGTCTTCGATGATGCGCGCCCGCCGCAGCAATCCCTCACGGTCAAAGTCGCCTTCCGAACCCTGCACCAGCAGTTGACTCATGCTCGGCAGCCGCCACTCTTTCTTGCGCCGCGATGACACGCCAGCGCTGGGGGCGGTTGGCCCGGTTCCCGGCGGACGCATCACCAGTTCTGGTGACTTGGGTGGCGGAGTGACACCTGCCTCATCGCGCGGCAGCGGCGTGACCGATGCTGTCAGCGGCATGGCTCCAGCAATGGGTGGCGTTTCTGGTCTGCCGAAAGCCGGCGACGGCCCGGCAGCAGTGGGCAGGTTGGACATCGGCATGGGCGTTTTGACGGGTTCTGCCGCTTTCGTCACATCAGCCGCTGGCAACGTCACTGATGAAGGTGTGGCCGGCACCGTCTGAGCCGGAGAGGTAGCCGGTGTCGTGGTTGTCGGGGGGCCGGGCGGCTTGATCGGCGACGCGCTCGGCGGAGTCACCGCGCTGGCGGCCGGTCGGTTTTCCGCTGGCGCTGCCGGGCCAGGCGGCGCACCCGGTGAACGCGGCGTCTGCCCCAGGATGCCACCGCTGCTGCTGGTCGAGATGCTGGGTGCAGCCGAGGCAGCCGGTTTTTCGACAGCCGGTTTGTCGCTGTCCGGTTTTGTCACCGAGGCTGGCGCGAAAGCCCCGCCCTGGCGCAGTTCATTCAGCCGCCCCATGCGATCATTGCCGGTTGGCTGGCTGGCAGCCGGACGGTTGAAGGTGGTCGGGGCAAAGCGCGACTCGGTTGGCCGGTTGGGGTTGATCGGTGTGCCTTTGGGCTGCGCCGGTGGCAGCCGACTGAGCATATCATCGTCCTCGTCATCCTCAACGATATCGCGGATCTCCTCATCATCCTCATCCAGATCGTCCAGGAAATCTTCCGGTCGAATGGTGGGCGACGACTTGAACGGCGAACTGGCGGCTGGTCTGCCGCTGACCGCGCCTGTGTTCTCAGTGCTGCCTGCTGGCGGAGTCACGCCGAATGAGCGCACGCTGCTGGGAGCTGCCGGGTTAGCTGGGGTCGGTGCCGCTGGTGTTACTGACGCAGCGGGTGTCAACGGCGATGACCGTACCGGGCTGGCCGGCCCGCTGGTCACGGCGGGTCTATTGGCATCGGCTGGTTTCATCAGATCGCCCAGTCGCGCCGGTGGCGCAGCCGGAGCGGTGGCAACCGGTGGAGCGCTGGTCGCTGCTGGCGGCATCAGCGGCGAAGTCCTGACCTCTCCACTCACTGGAGATGACATTGCAGGTTGTGCCGGCACGGCGGGCGGCTGGAACGCTGTGACAGGTGATGTACTCGACGTGACCGGGGAGCTGGCGGGCGGCGGTGTCGTCGCGCCTGGCGGGCTGGCCGGTTTGTCTTCTGGTTTGTTGCGGTTGAACAGACCGCGAATGCCACCGGCTGCGGCTGCGGCTGCGGTCGTCGCCATGCCAGCCCCGTCTCCGGCAGGGGCGCTGGAGGCCATGGTCGGCTTCGGCGCGGTTTCAGGAGCCGGTGTTTCTGG
Source organism: Anaerolineae bacterium (assembly GCA_022843385.1). Classification (GTDB taxonomy): domain Bacteria; phylum Chloroflexota; class Anaerolineae; order Aggregatilineales; family Phototrophicaceae; genus CFX2. The sequence continues at coordinate 23,696 of JALHNT010000058.1, forward strand.
TTTGCTGCCCGGCAGCTTGATCGATGGCAGTGCGCTGCCCAGCCGCGCCGCCAGTCCGCCGGGTGTCGCCGGCTTCGCTGATGGAGCGGAGGCTGCCGCTGCTTTTTCAGCGGTCGCCATCTCTGGCTTGCCAGCGAATAACCCGGCTGGCGCAGGGGTGGCCGGGGCATCCTTGCGCCCGCCGATGTTGATCGAAATATTGCGCTCGGCGGCTGCCGCCAACGCCGGGTCAGCCAGTGCCGGCAGCGCACCCGGACTCTGGGCAGGCAGCGCCGGAGTGGCTGGTGCGGCGGGCAAGGCCTCCGCCGGTTTGCTGACGGTGACGACCGGCTGTTGTGCCTGGGCCGTCAGTTGTTCCAGCGAATTCGCCCGTTGGGCGGCTGCGCGTTGGCGGCGTCGTCCGAAGGCATCCTGCACGGCGCGGACATTGCCGATGACGATCATCGCCATCTCAGCCGCGCTGATCTCGAAGGTGAACATGGCACCGACCACCAGCACCAGCGCCATCAGGAAGAACGCGCCCATCTCGGTGAAGTTGGTGACGAGGAAGTAATACGCTTCCGCGCCGATGCGCCCACCGCCCGCGCCATAGACTTCGTAGGATAACTGAAGCTGTAGCCCCAGTTCGGTCAGACTGCGCACAGCCCGTCCGCCAACATAATTAAAGGTCTCGATATACGTCAGCAGGATCAGCAGGCCAAAATAACTAATGATGATGCCGATGATGCGGTTGCGCGGCACCACCGGGGCTTCATCGCCAAAATGCCGGGCGATCAGCCAGATGCCAACGGCCAGCATGGCAATCGGAATCGCCAGCGATCCCCAGCCGAACAGGGTGTTGAGGGTCGAGTTGATCTGCTCGGTGATCGCGCCGCGCGTTGGCGACAAGCGGCTGAAAATCATCATCAGCGATCCCAAGACCAGCGACACGCCCAGGATGTCGAGCTTGTTATCGAGCGTCAGGCCGCCGCTTTCCACCTTCGGCGCTTTGCTGGTGCGCGGCTTGGCGGCTGGCTTGGCCGTCTCCTTGCTGCCAAAGAAGGGCAGGAAGCGACCCAGCCCGCCAGCTTTGGCGTCGGCTTTGGCCGCTGGTTTGGCACCGCCCGCCGCCGTCGAACTCGCTGGCGTCGCATTCCCGCCCAGCTTCCCGAAGGGTCGCCCGAACAGACCGCCTGATTTTTCCTCAGCAGCCGGTGCCGCTGGTTTCGCGCCGGGCGCTGGGGACGGTGCGCCGAAGCCACCCGGTCGCGGCGCGGCTCCCGGTGTGCCGGGGGCGCTGGTTGCAGCCGGTTTCGCGGCTGGCGCGGCATCCTTGTTGCCACCGAACGGCAGCTTGCTGCTCAATCCGCCCAATAAGCCGCCGGATTTGGGTTCGTCTTTTTTCTCGCCGGGTTTCGCCGGTGCCGCATCCTTGCTGCCACCGAACGGCAGCTTGCTGCCCAGCCCGCCGAGCATCCCGCCCGACTTCGGTTCGTCTTTTTTCTCGCCGGGTTTCGCCGGTGCCGCATCCTTGCTGCCACCGAACGGCAGCTTGCTGCCCAAGCCGCCAAGCATCCCGCCCGACTTCGGTTCGTCTTTTTTCTCGCCGGGTTTCGCCGGAGATGCATCCTTATTGCCACCGAAGGGCAGTTTGCTGCCCAGCCCGCCGAGCATCCCGCCCGACTTCGGCTCGTCTTTTTTCTCAGCCGGTTTCGCCCCAGCCGGTGCCGATGGCGAACTGGGTGATGGGCCGCCGCTTGGTCGATTGGCGCTGGAAGGCAGAGGGCCGCCGGGTGAGGATGAAGTCGCGCCCGGTCGCGAAAACGGAGATGAGGCTGAACTGGATGATCCACCGGGGCTGCTGGTCGGGCCGCTGCCGGTGCGCGGCGGGCCACCGAAGCCGCTGCCCGAACTGCTGCCGGAGGGCGAACTGCTGGATGAACCCACACTGCCGGGCAGGCGGCTGGATAAACCACCCGACCCACCGGACGCCCCAGGAGCTGCTGGACGATTGCCGCCTGGATTGCTGGAAGCCGGTGGCGAACTACCCCCGATGCGCGAGGCTAAGGACCCGCTGCCCGCGCCGCTGGGCTGACCGCTGACGCTCGAACGTCCGGCACCGGGCAAACCGCCGGTGGGGCGATTGGTCGGGGCGCTGCTGAATGGATTAACGCGCCCGCGCGCTAACCCACTCTCTTCATCATCGGTTGAATCGCTATCGTCGTCATCATCGACGTAGCGCAATTCATCCTCATCTTCATCATCAAATTCGTCGTATTCGCCGCCCACATAACGCATAAGCTCTTGCCTGTTCTCTCAGGAACGAACGACAGCGACACTTCCCTACAGTGCCATAATACCACACTTTCACTATCCCAATCATAGCACACTTGTTCGTTAAGATTCAATAGCGAGCGTGCCGCTTCTTAAAAACTGTGATACAATCGCCTGAATTACGATGAATACGCCAACAATCATGCAACGTGTTATGACTGACTCCCGGAATGAGCTGTTGTGGCGGGTCAATAACGAGTACCGCAAGCGGCTCTCGCAGGCACAAACGTATCTGGATCTCCTGGAACAGATGCTGCTGGCGAACTGGTCAGAGCCAACTGCGCCGGATACGCTGGATACGCTGCGCTTTGTTTCACAGGAGTTGCGGGCAGTCGCTGAAGAAACACGGGCTTGGCGGCACTTGTTCTTCTATGAGTCAGCCGAATCGAAGAGGATGGTGCAGGATGACCGCGCCATCACCCAGGCGCTCTCACGCTTTTCGCGGATGCGGAGCGCTCATGAAGCCCACTTCATCAATGCCTATACCCTGCTGTACCAGCTTCCCCGTCCACAGCCTGAACTGACGCGCGTCCCCACAGGCGATCTGTGGCTGATGTGTCAGTACGCCCTGCATGATCTAGTCACCTTTGATGATTATGTAGGCAACATTCAGGCGCTGCACTGACCTGCATCAGGCTTGCCCAATTCGACCATTGAGGACTTGTTCCAGGCTGATCCCATGCCGCCGAGCGATGTCGCGTGCATAGCTACGTCCCAAGGGCAGGCCAGGCATGATCTGATAGGTCGGGGCAGCTTCGCCTTCCTCATTGATGACAACTCCTGCCACCAGACTGAACAGCCGGCAGTCTCCCTCTATCATGGCTTCAATTTCAGCTTTCCGTTCGACCAGTTCGATCAGGTGTGTGGCGAAGATAGCACGCGCCCCCAAGGCCCGCAGCGCCGCCAGCATATCCATCGCCAGATAGAGCGCTTCGCCGGACGAAGTGCTGGAGAAAGTTTCGTTCAGCAGTACCAGTGAAGTGGCGCTGGCCCGTCCAAAGACTTCTCGCAGTCGCAGCGCTTCTTCGGCTAATCGCCCATGCTGCCGCGTTTCCAGCGCCGGGAAGTGGGTGAGGATGACATCAACCGGGCTGATACGCGCCGCTTGCGCTGGCAGCAGCAGCCCGGCTTGAAAGACTGCCTGTGCCAGTCCAATGCTGCGCAGGTAGGTGGTTTTGCCACCGCTGTTTGGCCCGGTCAGGATGGCGATGCGTCCACTTTCGCCAAAGGTAGCATTGCTGGGGATGGCGGCCCCGCTATCGCGCAGCGCTAGCGCCAGATTGACCAACCCTTCGATCTCCATAACGCGCTCGGTTGCCGGAGCGATGACTGGCTGGCAAAAAGTGATCCCCTGCTTCATCAGGTGCAGGGTCGTGCGGGCAGCGGCGGTGAAGAATGCCAGCTCATATTCCAGATGTTGTAATGAACCGCTGCCAGAACGGGCGTACTGGGTCAGCGCCTTGGCGATGGGCGTGGCGATCTGGGTCAGCAAACGATCGAGATCCTGGAACAGCGGCGACATCACCCGCTGATTGGGGTCTTCCGGCAGGCGGTGCAATGGGGCAATGCCGCTTTCTTCCAGATCATCCTGTCGCACACCGATGACCCGCTCCAGCCACGACAGCCGTTCGCCGACCTTGAAGTCATTGATTGCCAGCAGCACCGCCGATTCCGGGCGGAGTTCAACATCGAGGTTAATGCCAACGGTCAGGCTGGTGATGCGCTCTAGTGGAGCGCGTAATTCCGGCAGTTCCTGGCACAACTCCTGAAACTGAGGGTCAGCGATCAGCGCAGCCAGATTATCGCGCAGCTTGAGCAGCGCCGACGATTCCAGACTGGACTCGCTCAATGCGGCCTGTAATTCCAGCGTGACCTGGAGGTACGAGTCCAGCTCAGCCAGATGATCGGCGGTGTCGAGCAACAGGTTGCGCTGGCGTTTGCCGAGGAGCGCGTTGCCCTGTTGCAGCGCCGCCAGCCGCGGTAGCAGCATCTGTGCCCGTTCGATCAGCGCTGGGTTGCGGATGAAATCGAGCAGGACAGCCTGTCGCCAGTGGATGACGGCAGGGTTGGTGACGAGCGTGGTCAGGATTTGCCGAATATAGGTAGTATAGCGTCCGTTCAGTGCCAGCGCGGCCACCACATCGCTCATTCCCAGGTCAGCTTCCCACTGGATGCTAGTGGCTGGGCGAGGTGCTGCTCCAGCCGGCCACATCAGGCTAACCACCGGCATATCAATCGGGCGGCGAGGACGGGGGTCGCGGGTTTCAAGTGGGGGGCGCGGTCTGCTGCTCATGATGTCTCTGCTGGGAGTCTGCACGAAAAGTTAGCATTAATGATACCATGTCCAACGGCACGATAGTGAACCAGAGTGTGCGAAGTGTCTTCTGCGGACGCTGAATTTGGACAGCCTGTGTTGATGGTTTAGAATCCAGCAGTGTCGCATCACAATAGGGGAATGTCATCATGAGCGAATTCAGCCCCGGGGTACAGGCTGTCATTGACCAGGCCACCGCCGCCGCGCAAATCGTCCGTCAGCATCGCGCCCGCGTCCGACAACGGCGCTTCGACACCATTGCTGTGCATGGCATCTATAACATGCAGGAAGCACTGGCGAATCAGGGCAGCATCATCGAGCCAGCTTTCTTTGCCCCGGCGCAGCACTTCGCCAACAGCGATACGATGGAAGCGGCGCTGGCCTATCAGATCCCGGCCTGGACCTATTCGCGGGTCGCGAACCCTACCCTGCATTATCTGGAGGAAACGCTGGCGCTGCTGGAAGGCTATGGCCTGGAAGCCGAGACCCATGCCACCCTGACCAGTTCGGGGATGGCGGCTGTCTTCCTGGCGACTGTGCCATTCCTGAGCATCGAGGATGGGCGACAGATGAACATCGTCGCCAGCGCCCGTTGTTATGGCGGCACCTTCCAGTTGTTCAGCCAGCGCTACGCGGTCGAACGCGGCGTTGAAGTCCGCTGGGTGCAGGATCCGCTCAACCTCGACGATTGGGCGAGCAAGATTGATGACCAGACGCGCTTCGTGTTCGGCGAAACCCCCAGCAATCCGGGTCTGTCGATGTTCGATATGGCGGGCGTGGCGGAGCTGGCACACGCAGCAGGCATTCCCCTGATCGTTGATCCGACAGTGGCTACGCCGGCGTTGATGCGGCCACTGCTGGATGGGGCGGATATCATCGTGCATTCGGTCAGCAAGAGTCTCTCATTCAGCGGCTTTGTCATCGCTGGCGCGGTGATTGCACCAGTCAATATCCCCAGCCGGGTTGGGCCGGATGAACTGCGAGCCAATTTCGCCTTGTACTGCAAAGGCTTCCCGCTGCGCGATCACGGTCCGGCGCTCAGTCCATTCAATGCCCTCATGGCGCTCAATGACCTGCGAACGCTCCGGCACCGGATGGATTTCCTTAGCGTCAACACCCTCCGCATTGCTCACTGGCTGGAAGCGCATCCCAAAGTCGAGCACGTCTACTATCCCGGTCTGTCCTCGAACGCCGAACATGAAATCGCCCAGCAGACGATGTGGCTGGTGGATGGTGACGCCAGCGGTCAGCCCGCCAACCGCTATGGACACCTGCTCAGTTTTACGCTGAAGGATGGGTTACAGGCAGCACGAGCCACCTTCGATAGCTTCGAGATGATCTGGCGCGGCACCGACCTGGGTAAGGTCAAGAGTGTGGCGACGATACCAGCCATTTCGACCCATCAACAGCAGGGCGAAAGTGGTCGCAGCCTGGCGGCGGTCCAGCCGGGGCAGATCCGCCTGAGCGTAGGGGCAGAGCACCCTGATGATATACTGGCTGATCTGGAGCAGGCACTCAGCCAGGCATGATCGCAAGAGGCTGCCTGCCCTGACTCAGAAAATCGATGAGCTGGCTCTGCTGTCTCCAGGGACTGCAATCAGGAATTCTTAACATTTACTGCCGGACGTATATTCTCATCTTCTTCATCTGCATGTTATGATTAGTAAGATGTCTGCGCACTGGTTTGAGCAGTCAGGCAAGATTAGCTATACTCGTCAATGTGACGTTACCCGCATCAGTGAGGCTGTATGGTGGCTCAGGGATTAACTCGCCAGGAACGATTAGACAGCGCCCTCCAGGTGCTGTACGAAAAAGTGGCCGGCATCAAGGCTATCGTCATCGTCAACAACGATGGTCTGCTGGTCGCCGCCTACCCGCCTGATGATGAAGAGGCTGACATCAACCCGACCAACAGTCCACAGGTTGCTGCGATGGCCGCGACCATGATCGGGCTGGCACAGAAGACTCTCTCACGGTTGGCGCAGGGCAGTATGGAGCGCTTGCTTATGGAAGGCGAGGAAGGCGTGATGGTCTTCTTCCCTGCTGGGCGCGCTTCGTTGGCAGTGCTGGCGGAAAAAGACGCTCGCATGGCCTATATCCTGTATGCCACTCGCGATGCTGCTACCGAGATTGCGAAAATCCTGGGTTATTGAGGTTGCTTCCTCAATCGACTAAACAAGATATCAATCTGATGTTCAACTGCTTGTCATCCATTTCCCCGCCCTCACCGCCCGTTTCCATCTGATCTGGATGGGAGCGGCGGATCGCTCAGCCTTAACGTGTATGGTTGATTTCGATTTGCCCTATCCCTGAGCGTTTCCGATCTATCATTCTCGCTTCGTTATCAGGATAGGATTCATCTATGCGGTTCACCAACCGTACTTCAGGTTTACTCTGGATCGTGCTGGCGGCGGTGTTGTGGGGAACAATCGGCGTCGCCACTCGCGGCCTGTATGCGACGACATCGATCAATGCGCTCACCATCAGCACGATGCGCCTAACCATCGCCGCTCCGCTGCTGCTCATGCTGGGATGGGGTAAGCTGCGTCAGCGGGCGCGGACGACTCGCCGTCGTGACTGGGGTCTGATGTTGCTGAGTGGCGCGTTGACCGCCGTGTATCAGTCGGCCTACATCGCCTCCATCGCTTACGCGGGCGTCACCATCACCACCCTCATCGCCATCTGCACCGCGCCGCTGCTGGTCAGCGCATTCGCGATCATCACCGGACGCGAACCGATGCGCCGCTCAACTGGACTGGCGCTGGTATTGGGGCTGGTCGGCGTCGTGCTGGTGGTGGGGCTGGAGCCGGAACGTGCCCTGTCACAACAGGCTGGAATCGGGGTTCTGCTGGCGTTTGTTTCTGGTCTCGGTTATGGCATCGTCATTCTTTTGGGGAGATCACTGACAGCGCGGGTTCATCCGCTGCATATTACCGGCGTCAGCTTCAGCGCCGGGGCTGTCCTGCTCCTGCTCTTCACCCTGGTCAGCGGGCAGTTTGTCCTGAGCAACACACCCCTGAGCTGGCTGCTGCTGGTCTATCTGGGGGCGGTGCCGACAGCGCTGTCCTACAGCCTGTTCGTCAGCGGGATGCGTTCGACCCCGGCGACGGTCGCCAGCATCATCGCCCTGCTCGATCCGGTGACGGCGGCGTTGTTAGCGGCGCTGTTATTCGGCGAACGGCTGACCGCGCTCGGCATCATCGGTGCGGGACTGCTGCTGCTGGCGCTGTTGGTGCTGTCGCGCCGCACGGATAGATGACACGGAGGCGATGTCAACTATTCTTGGCATCGCCGTTTTTGCCCCCCAGCCGCTTGCTGAGGAATCCACCCATCAAGCCGCCCATCATCATTGACCCAAAGCCGGGGGTTTTCTCGGCTTCTGGTTCTTCATCCCATTTGGCATTGTGTCGGCGGTTGATCCAGCCGCTGTAGGCCTCGCTGCTCTCAGACAGGGCGGCTTCCAGAGCTGAACGGTCATTCTGCGCCAGCACGGTACGGAAGGATGTCAGCGTCGTCAGCAGGTTGTCGAGCTGGCGCAGCGTCGCCTCGCGGTTATTCAGCAGCAGATCACGCAGATCATCCGGATGCGTGTCGTGCAGATGACGGGTCAGTCGCCCGAAAGCTGGATTGGTAATGCGTTGACTGTCGCTCCATCCCGCCGACTGCATATTGGCATAGAAGACCGCCAGGCTCAACAGCGCCGGGACGCCCTCGGTGGCTGCGCTCAGGCTGTCGTGTTCCGCCGGGTCGAAGAAGTGCGGCGTCGCGCCCAGCAGCGTCGAGAAATCCGATGCCAGTTCCACCGCATCCTTGATGCAGGAGGCGCTCGGCATCAGCAGCATCGAACCTTTGTCGAACAAATCAGCCTGGGCGTGCTGGGTGTCATCCAGTCCATCAAACAGGTACTTCGGATTCAGAATCGGTGTGATGCCGACCAGGTGGGTTTCCGGCTTGAGATGTTTCTTAGCCCATTCCAGCGACGGCAGCTTGAGCGGCGCAGCATCCAGCAGAACCGTTCCGGGGCGCAGTTCCGGCCCAATCTCCTTATAGGCGCTCTGGGTTTCGGCATAAGGCAGTGCCAGCACCACAATATCTTTGCCGCGCGCCGCACTGAAGAGGTCACGTTCGATCTGTTTACCCAACCCTATCTTGGTCGCATCTTCGCGAATACCCGCCTGCATCTCGGCCAGCGTCACCTCAAAACTGTGCTGGGCATCCTTGCGCTCGTTATAGCGTTTGAGCGCCAGCGCCACTGACGCACCCAGCCGTCCCATCCCCAGAATTGCTACCGTTACCGTTGCCATACGACTTCCTCAATTGCAGTAAACGCGGTCTCTCATTACGGATTAAAAGTGACTGATGCCAGGATTGCGTCCAACTGGGCTTCCTGATCGGCCAGTTCGCCGGCAGCGGTGAAGATAAGCGCGGCCACCATTTCGTCGCCATTGGTCTGCATTACAACCAGGCTGACATCATTATCGGCGTTCGTGCCAACCACCCGCGCCGCATCATACGAACCAATTGTCACTGTCTCCGGCGCACCAAGCTGAGCCGGATTCTGGCCCTGGGCTAATGAACGGGCGAAACCGGCAGCGACATCTGTCGGGCCAGTGCCATCTGGCGCGCCGATTTGCTCCAGAGTAAATCCGAACAGCACGATCTGGGCATCGCCTGGTTGGAGGGCGCTCTCCTCGCGATCCAGCACACCCTGGCTGGTGGCAATAGCGATCGAGCCATCGTTCAGCTCTGTTACCACCCAATCCGAGGGGTAGCTGAGGCTGACGGTTTCATTGCTGCTGGTGAAGGATTGCGTGCTGCCATCGCCGGTCTGGGGGACGGCCGTAGGACGAGGTGCGCGTGGGGTGGGCGTCGGCGTAGCCTGGGTGGGGCGTGGACGAGGTGTGGCTGTGATGCCGGCTGCGATGGCCTGGGCGGTCGCCAATTCGCGCTCAGTGCTCGCCAGAGCCGTCGCCAATCCCCACACATCATCCAGTGCCGTCGTTCGATCATCCTCAGCCGATTCGCGAGCAAATTCAGCCAGCGCTACCTGCGCTGTTGCTGTTCCCAGTTGGTTGACCGTATCGGCCTGGGTTGTCGCCTGAGCATCGATGGTGGTCTGGATGGTAGCGATAGCAGCACTGCTTTCAGCGATAACGGTGCTGGCCGCATTCGCACTCTCAGTCGCGGTTTCACGCAGGCTACCAACGCGGACTGTGCTGGTCGCCATCACATTCGCGCTCTGAGTTTCGGCGGCCTGAGCCTGGGCAACGGCAGTCGCCTGGGCATTCTGGGCCTCGGCCTGCGCAGTTGCGGCGGTATCGATCTGAGCAATGGCGGTGGCCTGACCGGCTTCCGCCTGCACCTGAGTTCCCACTGCTTCCTGCATCATGGCGACAGCGGTCACGCGGCGATCTTCGGCTTCTGCCGCAACGGTAGCATTGACATTCGCCTGATTGAGCGCTTGCTGCTGCTGGAAAAAGGCGAAGGCAGCGATTGCCACCGCAATGACAAATCCGATGAGTGCCAGACGTGATCCCATAACCACTGCTCCTGATCTCGCATAAAATTACACCATACCCCATCCAGCTTAATGATTGCATAAAAGCCGATGAACGGCAAAAGACAATCATCGCATTCCAGGCCAGCACAGAAGATCAGCGATCTTCGGCATTCGTCTCCTCAAAACCCTATTACATCCACAGTCATATAAAGGGTTCAATAGGGCTGGATGCATCCATTTGTGTCTGCTTGAGCGTATTTAAATCCGTACGATGATTGGCTCTGAACTCAAGAGAAGAAACTGATGAGCAACCCATAAGCATCTGTACTGTTGGGGGCAGAACAGTTGTATAGTACGTTCACTGTGTTACGAAAGTGGATGGTTTATGGACGAATATCGTATACAGATGCAGCGTCGGCTGTGGGGGGAACCCATGCGAATTGGCGTCATTACTTCCTGGTACACCGATGTCATCGGTGGCAGCGGCACCGGCGTTTTCTTCAACAACTTTGTCGGCGGGCTGCATGATCGCGGCTATGATGTGGAGCTGATTGCCCCTAAGCTCAAAGGTGATGATTACGTCAACGTCACCTTGCAGCGCTTTCTCTTCAATACCGAACTGCGTACCGATCCACGTATTCATCACGTCGATCTGCTGATCGGCTTCGATTACGACGGCTACGGCCTCGACCCACACAACCGCCCGCCATTCATGGCCTCGGCCCATGCCATCTTCGGCGATGTGGTTCAGTGGGAACGTGAGCCAGTGCGGACGATGGTGCTGTCTCAGGCCTTCTTCGATCAGGTGTCGATGGCGAATGCTGACATTGTGACCTGTGGCAGCGAGTATGCCCGTGAACGTCTGATCGAGTTGTACGGCCTTAAGCCCGATAATGTGGTTGCCGTGCCGCATGGCATGACACGCCCGACCTGGATGAAGCATGTCTTCAGCGAACCCAAACAGCCTAATGACCATCCGGTGCTGCTCTCGGTCGGTAAGATGTATCCACGCAAACGGCTGGATATTTTGCTGCGCGCGATGCCAGCGGTGATTGCCCAGCATCCAAATGTCGAACTGCGTGTGGTGGGTGATGGTCTGGAATACGAACATATGGTGGCACTCAGCCATGAACTGGGGCTGGACAAGCATGTCACCTGGCTCGGTCATGTGACCGATGATCTGGCCTTCGCCCGTGAGTGGCGGCAGGCGGATGTCTTCTGCCATCCCAGCTTGCAGGAGACCTTCGGCTATGTCTATCTCGAAGCCATGACAGTCGGGCTGCCGATTGTGGCATCGCATGCCGGGGCCGCACCCGAAGTCATTGGCGATGCTGGACTGCTGGTAGAGCCAGAGAATACGGCTGCACTGGCTGATGCGCTAAACCGGATGATCGCCGATCCTGACCTGCGATCCCAGTATGCCCGCCGCGCGCCGCGCCGCGCCGCCTACTACACTCAACAACGCATGATTGATCGTTACGTCGAGATCATTGATGGGATGGTCAACCAGCCGCTCCGTGAACGAGTCTATATCAACGGCCTGCACAATCACCGCTAAATTCTCCATAATCCCTTGAGCAGGGCGTAGCAATTGGGCTGCGCCCTGTTTTGTTCCCCATCTTGCATCCCTTGCGCTAAAATAACCCCCATCAATCAGGAGCACTACTATGAAACTGATTCGGATTCATGCAGCCGGTGAACCAGAGGTAATGCAACTTGAGCAGAGCGCGCTGCCTGAACCCGGGCCGGGGCAGGCGCGAATACACATCGAGGCAGCCGGGCTGAATTTCATTGATATTTACCAACGCTCCGGTCAGTACAAAGTGCCACTTCCTTTTACTCCAGGTCAGGAAGCCGCCGGAGTGGTTGATGCCGTTGGGCCAGATAGCGACAGCTTCAAGCCGGGGGATCGGGTGGCCTACGCCTTTGTGCTCGGAGCCTATGCCGAATACACTCTGGTGCCGGTGGAGAAACTGGTGCCGGTGCCGGATCAGGTGGACAGCCGAACAGCAGCGGCGCTGCTGCTGCAAGGCATGACCGCCCACTACCTGACGCATGACACCTTCCCGGTACATCCCGGACAGACAGTGTTGATCCATGCCGCCGCGGGTGGCACCGGCCAACTACTGGTACAGATGGCGAAGCTGCGCGGGGCGCGAGTGCTGGCGACTGCCTCCAGTCCGGCTAAGTTGGAACTGGCCCGGCAGCGTGGGGCGGATGAAACCTTTCTCTATGACGATTTTGAAGCGGGTGTCAAACAAGCCACCAGTGGCAAGGGTGTGGATGTAGTTTACGATTCGGTGGGCAAGGATACCTTTGACCGCAGCCTGAACTGTCTGCGTCCCCGTGGGATGATGGCGCTGTTCGGGCAGGCCAGCGGTGCGGTTCCACCCCTCGATCTACAGGTGCTAAACGCCAAAGGTTCGCTGTATGTCACCCGTCCATCACTTGGACATTATCTATTGACTCGTGATGAACTGCTGCGCCGTGCTGGGGATTGTTTCGATTGGGTGGCACGTGGTCAATTGAGGGTGCAGATTGATCGAGAGTTCCCGCTGTCACAGGCGGCTGACGCCCATCGTGCGCTCGCCAGCCGCGCTACACGGGGCAAGGTACTGCTCCTGCCGGGTGATTGATGCGGAATCTGTTGAACCCAAATGATCTGAAATGGGTCGATTGGGTGGTGATGCTTTGCGCGAATGAGCAGAGACCATTACACTATTGAGAGTACACTTGTACGTATGAGGGGCGTTTATGTCCAGTAAATTCTCGGCAGGCGATTTTGTCCAGTCGGTGCTTTTGGGGCTGGGGATTACGGTTGTGCTGTTGCTGATCGGTGTTGGTGTATCCATCGGCATCGGCATCCCCGGTGTCAGTCTCACACAGGCGGAGGGAACGCGGGTCGCTGTCATTGAAGACACACCCATCCCACCCACTGCTACTCCGACCGAGATTCCCTGTACGGCTGAGGAATGGTGGGCGGCGAATGGCGCAACATTTGATTCGCTCTATACCCAACTGCGCAGCGTATCGGTCGGGAATGAACGTCTGGCAAACCAGACCCAGACGGATCTGGCGAACTGGCAGGCTGCTCTTGACCAGACAAGCGCGCCACCCTGTGCTGCGACGGCTCGTCAGGTTGTCGACGCCGCTTCATCGACAGCTAACGCCTATCTCGATTCATTCCTTACTGTCTCAACTGAGCAGCAGCGCGCCGCGGGACTGATAACCGTAATGGATGCCTTGCTGCTGGTGACCGACGAACTGGAGAAAGTTGAAGTTACCCCAGCCGAAGCCTGGTTCAGCGATGTGCGCACTTTCACTCGCGCCGAGTGCCCGGTTCAGCGCTGGTTCCTCTCGCAGATTTATAGTCGTGATTACGGCTTGTATCTGGGCAGGGCGGGCAGCAATGTCCAGGAATTGTCGAATGCCGAGCAGCAAACGCTGGCGCAAACCATGCGTACGCTCAGCACCAGTTTGCAGGTGGAACGCACGAACTATCCTGCCTGCGTCGAAACGGCCACCAATCACCTCATCACCTACTTCAGCGCTGTTGCCAATCAGCTCAATTCGCTGCTGAACAATCAGGATGCGCAGGCCAATCAGGCGATGATCGATGGCAGCAATGCGCTGCGTGATTTCTTTGCCGAACTGCTCCGGCTCGATCCAGCTTTTGTCGCACCCAGAGGGATCAGTTAACACATCTGGATGGGCGAAATCCGGCCACATGAGGGTAGTCTTCAAACTACCCTCACCGGAAAATCTTGGCCGCTATTTGGTATTCCGAATGTCTCTCCCGGGGCTGATCCAACCCCTTCCCTGCCATGAACACTTGTGCTATCATTCCATCCAGTAGTTGAAGCTGCTGGCATGCGCTATCATCGTCGCGTCGATCCACCAGTCACAGGAGCAACCGATTGGCGATTTTTAAGCGTGTCGGCGTCCTGGCGCATCCGCTGCGCCCACAATCATTCCCGGTAGCCGAAGCCATCGGGCGTTTCCTGGCAGCCGCCGGTATCGTCCACTGGGTGTATACCCGCTGGGAAGATCGACAGGTCAGCCCGCATATGGCGAATACCGACATGGTGATCGCGATTGGCGGCGATGGCGCGATGCTGCGGGCGGCGCGGGTCTGCGCCCAGCATGGGGTGCCGGTGCTGGGTGTGAACATGGGGCAGTTAGGCTTCCTGACCGAGATCAGCGGGCCGAACACCTGGGAAACGCCGCTGGCGCAGGTGGTGCATGGCGATGGCTGGTGGATCGAAGAACGCATGATGATCAAGGCGGCGCTGATGGACGGGGATCGTGAGATCGCGTCCGGCGATGCGTTGAATGACGTGGTCATCAGCCGGGGAATCGCGGCGCGGATGATCTGGCTGGAGACCTATATCGACAACGATTGGACGACGACCTACAACGCCGACGCCCTCATCATCGCAACCGCGACCGGCTCAACCGCTTATGCGCTGGCCTGCGGCGGGCCGATCCTGCCGCCGGAACTGCGTAACATTCTGATCGTGCCGGTCGCGCCGCACCTGAGCATGGAGCGTCCGATTGTCCTGTCTGAAGGGGCGACGGTCGAGGTGGTGGCCTCCAGTGAACATCCTTCGGAAACGGCGCTGACGGTGGATGGGGTGTATATGGGGAATATCGAGCCGGGTAATTGTGTTCGCGTCCAAGCCAGCCAGCATGTCAGCCGGTTTGTGCGGCTGCGCGAGCGCAATTACTTCTATCGTTCGCTGCTGGATCGGCTGGAGCCGCGCAGCACCGTCCGCTTGAAGCCGGAAGACCGTCGTTTATAGCCTATTCTTAGAGCGTATAATGAACTTCGCTCCCGTATTGCCCTCACCCCAAACCCCTCTCCCACGGGGCGAGGGGCTTAAAGACACTTCGTTCGCGACATCTCCCCTTCTCCCAGTGGGAGAAGGGGCGGGGGGGATGAGGGCTATAAAGTGCGTGGCACGCTCTAGATAAGTTGTGCTATGCTGGAATTATCGCATTCGTGAGAGAAGGATCAGCGGCATGGCTGAAGAACTAACCTACTGTACCCTCCACCCCGACCGCGAGACCAGCCTGCGCTGTAACAAGTGTGGCCGGTTGATGTGCACCGACTGCGCCGTTGCAACGCCGGTGGGGTATCGCTGCCGTCAGTGTGTGCGCCAGATCGAGAACAAGTTCTTCACCGCCACGCCGAATGACAATGCCATCGTCGGTGGGGTGTGCGCCGCGCTCGGCGGCATCGGTGGCTTCATCATGACGGCCATCAGCCTGGGGCCGCTGCTGGGGATTTTCGCCGGCATCATTGTCGGTGGCGGCATCACCGAACTGGCGCTGAAAACCATCCAGCGGCGGCGCAGTCGGTATGCCGACCGGATCGGGGCAGCGGCGGTAGTGATCGGCGGGCTGATCGGCGGCATCCTTCAGAATGTTGTGCGGTTTCAGGGTCGCGCCCCTTTCGATCTGGTGATCCAGTTCACGCTGAATGATTGGGGACTGCTGGCCTTTGTCGGCGTCACAGCCTTCATCGTCTACACCCGCTTTAGTATGCGCGGGTGAGGAGGTCAATCATGACTGCCGGGATGTTATCAATTTCCAACCCGGAGTTGGAATTTTGAGGAAAACGCGCTTTACTGAAGTCACAAAATGCACACGGTTCATGACCGAAGGTTGCTATGCTTGAAGAGCTTCGTATTCAAAACTTTGCCATCATCGATCAGTTGGAACTGAGCTTTACGCCCGGCTTCAACGTCATCACCGGCGAAACCGGCGCGGGCAAATCGATCATCATCGACGCGGTGGAGCTGATCCTCGGCGGCAAGGCCGATGCCTCCTTCGTCCGCGCTGGGGCCGATAAAGCAGTGGTCGAAGGGACATTCGCTCTGAACCGGGCGACCAAAGCCCTGGTGCTGCCGATTCTGAAGCGGGAAGAGATGGAAAGCGAGGACGAGGATTTCGTCACGCTGGCCCGCGAACTGAAGAGCAACGGACGCTCTACCGTTCGCATCAACGGTGTCAGCGCCAGCCAGGAGGTGATGCGCTCCATCGGGCAGGTGCTGGTCGATGTGCATGGGCAGAGTGAACATCTCTCGCTGCTCAACCCGCGCTCTCATCTCGATCTGCTCGATCGTTATTCCGAGTTGAATGAGATGCGGCTGGCGCTGGCGGCGCTGGTCGAGAAGGTCAATCAGTGCCGGCGCGAGATCAAGCGGCTGACCGATGACGAGGCCGCCCTTAAACGCCGTGCTGAACAGCTCCGGCATGAGGTAGAAGAGATCGACGCTGCGGAAATTCATCCCGGTGAGGATGAAGACCTGAAGGCCGAGCGCACCCGCATGGGCAACAGCGAGCAGCTCGCCAAACTGACGGCCGAAGCCTATGCCCTGCTGCAAGGCGACGACTCCGGCGAGCAGATGTCGGCCATCGACCAACTATCCCAGGTCTCGGTGCTGCTGACCAAGCTAGCGCATATCGACCCCGACATGAAAGAGTATTCCGAGCTGGCCGATACCTTGAGCGAACAGGCCGATGATCTGGCGCTGACGCTGCGGCGCTACGCCGATGATGTCGAGTACAACCCGGATCGGCTGGAAGAGGTGGAGGAACGGCTGGAACTCATCACCAAGCTGCGCCGCCGCTTTGGCCCGGCCATCGAGGATGTGCTGGCTTATGCCGAGAAAGCCCGCACCGAACTGGACAGCATCGAGAAC
Source organism: Anaerolineae bacterium (assembly GCA_022843385.1). GTDB lineage: Bacteria > Chloroflexota > Anaerolineae > Aggregatilineales > Phototrophicaceae > CFX2. The sequence goes on from JALHNT010000058.1 coordinate 40,530, forward strand.
AGCGATGAACGGCTGGAAGAACTGCGCCAGGAAGAAGACAAGCTGCTGCACATGATCGGCGAGGTGGCCGAGCGCGTGAGCAAGGTGCGCGGCATGATGGGCAAGAAGATGGGCGAGCGCATCGTGGCCGAACTAGCCGATCTACGGATGGAACGGGCGCGCTTTGAGGTGGCTGTCGAGCGGCGGGAAGCAGCCGATGGCTGTTTTGTCGGCGATAATCGCTATGCCTTCGATCACAATGGCATTGACCATATCGAGTTCGTCATGAGCGCCAACCCTGGCGAACCGCTGCGTCCGCTGGCGAAAGTGGCGTCGGGCGGCGAAATGGCGCGCATCATGCTGGCGCTCAAGCGGGTGCTGACCCAGGCCGACCAGACGCCGACGCTGATCTTCGACGAAATCGACACCGGCATCGGTGGGCGGGTGGGCAGCGTGGTAGGCGAGAAACTCTGGGCGCTGGCGAACAATCATCAGGTGTTATGCGTCACCCATCTGGCGCAGTTGGCCGGCTATGGCGACAAGCATTATCACGTCAAGAAGCGTGTCAAAGGCGACCGGACTTCGACGCTGGTGCAGGCGCTGACCGATGATGAACGGGTGCAGGAATTGGCCGCCATGCTCGGCACCGAAGGAGAAAGCGGCAAACTGAGCGCTCAGGAAATCCTCAGCACCGCTGATACTTTTAAGGAAGAACACCGCCCGGCTCCCGCTAAACGCTCCACCCGAACATCGGCGGCGGTCAAGCAGGAGAAATTGTTGTAGCGGCGCACGTCGTCATTCGTCTTTGGTCATCATCTGCGGGCGACCGGTGCGATGAGCGCGGCGCCGCAGCACCCGCAGGTTGTGCTTCTGCTCACGGCGGTCGCTGCGCTTCTCATCGAGTACCTCGCCGGGTGACTGGTGTTTTTTCTTGCGCTTCTCGGCGCGTGGACGATCCTGACTGGACATGAATATCCCCCAATCATGACACCCTTTCTGCCCCCGACGCTACCGCAGCCTTTCATCAGCAGCAGGTGTCAGATGTGAGCATTTCGAGGTGACAAATGTCCATATTGGGTGAGGTGATCTCAAGGGACAGGCGGCCCTGCCAGCAGTACAATCAAGACAGTATCGGTGAAAGTGATGGCAGATGGCACAAACCCTGACCCTCTACACCATTGGTCACAGCAATCTGACGCCCGATAACTTCCTGGCGGCCCTGCGGCGGCACAACATCGCCGTGCTGCTCGACATCCGCAGCGCCCCCTACAGCCGTTATGTCCCTCATTTCAACAAGCGCGAACTGGAAGCCTTCATCAAAGCGCAGGGACTCGATTACCGCTATGCCGGCGAGTATCTGGGCGGGCGTCCGACCGATGTTATGCTCTACAAGAATCACACCTTGCCACCCCACGATGTCGATCGTGAGGATTTTCTGAAGCAGGTGGATTATCGCGCCGTGATGCACAGTGAACCGTACCAGCGCGGTATCGCCCGCCTGCTCACCATCCTGCGTGAGACGATAGCTGGGCAGGTGGTCATCATGTGCAGCGAAGGCGACCCGCTGCACTGTCACCGTCATCATCTCATCGCCCGTTCCCTGCTCGACCCGGCGGTGAAGATCGTCACTGAAAACGTTAAGGTTCTCCATATCGTCCGCGATGCTAATATCGAAGTAGTGGATGGCACACACTTTGCGCCCGATCCACCGCAACAGTTGAGTTTGTTTTAAGTCAGAGGCACTATGCGGTTATACACCATTGGCTTCACGCAAAAGAGCGCGGAGCACTTCTTCACATTGCTGCGCACCAACCAGGTTCAGGTGTTGGTGGATACCCGCCTCAAGCCGGACTCGCAGCTCAGTGGGTTCGCCAAAGGGCGCGATCTCCCCTATTTCCTTACCCATCTGGCGCAGTGCGCCTATCGCGCGATGCCGCAGATGGCCCCCAGCGATGAACTGCTCAGTCGCTATCGTGCGGATAAATCCTGGGAACAGTATGAAATCGACTTTCGCCGGCTGCTGGACGAGCGTCAGTTGATCGCCCAGTTGGATCGAAGCTGGTGGACGGCGCACGCCGCCTGTCTGCTGTGCAGCGAACATAAACCCGATCATTGTCATCGTCGTCTCGTCGCCGAGTATATGGCCGCCCACTGGCCGGAAATGCAGATCATTCATTTGCTGTGAGGCGTTATGTGGCAGGAAATCCTCATCACCGAAGTCACTCATATGCGCGAAGATCGCGTGTGCATCGCCGGCATTAATCACGAGGGTGTGGTTGTCCGTCCCCTGTTTTGTTATCCCTATCTGGTGCGGCAAGATGATCTGTTTCTGGCGGATGGCAGCGTCATCCGCCCCCGTACTGTCCTGCGGATGAACCTGGAGCCGATGACGGGCTGCGAAAAACCCCACACCGAAGATTACCTGTGGTCGGATGTGGCTCAGACCCGGCTGCTGCGCTGGGCGAATGACGCGGTTTGGAAGCAATTTCTCATACGAACGTCCGCAAAATCAGTCGAAGCCGTTTTTGAAACCGAGATCCTCAAACATCGCACCGTCAGGCCAGGCACAGGTGAACGCTCGCTGGGGACAGTCAAGCCAAAAACGGTGTTCGACTTCTGTTTCCGCCTGATCGAGCGCGAGGGTCAGGAACGCCGCGATTATCGCCTGAGCTTCTATGACGCCGCTGATGAGTGCTATGCCGCAGTGAAAATCAACGATCTGTCGCTGCAAGCCTATGCCGATCATTTGCTGCGGCAGGGACAAACGCTGGAAGCCGTTTCGGCCACGATTCAAAAACAGTTGAAACAACGCGATCTATGGCTGCGCCTGGGGTTGACCCGCCCCTTTGAAGGGCATTGCTGGTTGCAGATCACCGGCATCTACACCTTCCCCGATTATCTGAAAGGCCGAACCTTCGCTGACTTCTGGTGATGCCATCCGCTTTGCCCAGACAACTCCGCCCTTTAGCGTTCCGCTTGACGCACACCGCCAGCGTTTGACCGAATCCGCTTGCAACATCTCGCAATCGTGCTCCCTCAACCCTGATTTTCTTGAACCATTCTCTAACCCCGCGCCGACCGGATTGGTCATTGTCACTTTAGGGCATGAGATGTCCTGTGTTTCCTTCACAGCTGGTGATAAACTACTCTCGTCGGTACACGATGACGAAAAGCAGAGTTATGGTTGATCTGTTAGCAGTTTTGATAGCAGTTGTAGCGAATGTGACGATAATTCTGCTGATTCGTGTGGCTCCAACTTGGTCTGACCAGTTCTACAGGGCTGGGCGAGCAATTATTGAAACAGGAATTGAACCCAAAGGTATCCGACCGTTTGGGCAACCGTATCAAGATACTCATAGGCCAAAGTGGCATGGAGAACTATTCATGTTTGGCTCACGCCTGATAGAGCTCTCTTCAAAAATATATGTTATTGTTTTAGTCTTTGTGAACTTATAGCTGATAATGCTACTTACTGGCTCGTCCAATAGATAGATGCGTATTCGGTGAAGTTCTCGCTTGGCTGTGTATCGATTACTCAATTGCAGGGTGCTTTCGCAGCGTGATGCTACCCTCTCTGCCAGAATGGATGAAACAACTTCAGTCTCCAGTTTAGTGTAGACTCGAGATGGTTGCAGCAAACCAGCGGAGCAATCTGCCCAAATCGCGCTGCCTCAACCCTGATTTTCTCGAACCATTCTCTAACCCTGCGCCGACAGCCTTAACCTCTCCGCTCCCGCAAAACGGTTAACGCCGACTCGCGCTAAGTCGTACCAAAAAGTTTACCAAAAGTTCACCCATAACGGGGAGAATGGGCGTATGCTGAGGGCAAGAAGTCGTCAGTCATCAGTCGTCAGTCGTCAGTCAATAGAGGAAAAGCTCATTACTCGTCACTCGTTACTCGTTACTGACCGAAAGCAAAAAGTCACAAAATGCACGTTTGACTTTGACGAATTTGACGAATTTTGGGAGTTGAAAGTGCTGAGTGCGAAGTTGAAAGGAAAAGACCTCCGCTTGCTCTCTGTGTTCTCTGCGCCTCTGTGGTTCAATTCTTCGTCTTTTCTTGGCGCTCTTGGCGTCTCATATATTAGAGGAAGTCACAGGTATACTGTGATGAAGCTGAACCCAACTGGGTGGAGAGAACGGATGGCGACTGACAGCCTGGACTG
>JALHNT010000059.1 GCA_022843385.1 Anaerolineae bacterium
CAAACAACAGGATTTCGATCCACTCCACCGCGCTTCCTGTCCACTTGCTACTTGACATTTAACACCGTATCTTGGCGGTGAAATCTTGTGTCTGTCCGACGACGACGACGACACAAAACCGGAGTCACAGGTGATTCGTGAATCGCAAAAAGGACTGATGCGAATCTGACGAATCTGACGAATCGTGTGAATCAACGACTGTGATTTTGACGACCTTTTGCCGCCAGCCTGTCTCTAATGACTCCTTGCTGGCTGAAGCTTGTAGGCTGACGGCGCTGTAGATTTCTTTCAGAAAGCGGCTGGGGACGCTGGCGATCTGCCGCGTGTGGATCAGTCCGACTTGCTGTGCCAGGATATGCCAGCTTCGATACGAGAGTGGATGCGGCACCCACATGTTGCCCTGATCGACGTTGTACTCGACCAGCAGGAAGCATCCGCCGGGCTTGAGACGAGTCAGCAGCCGGCGCAGCAGAGGAGCCTTGTCGCGGTGGAAGTGCAGACTGTTCGCCATCAGCAGCCCATCCAGCGCTGGCAGATCGAGCGCACCTGTGAAATCCGCCCGGCGCGTGTGCAGCGTCACTGCCGGGAAGTGTGCCGCCATCGCCCGTTCGTTCTCGCGCAGCGCCGCCAAATCCTGATCGATGGCGTAGATCACTGCACCGGGACCCTGGAGTTCGGCCAGCGCCAGGGTGAATGCGCCGCTGCCCGCCCCCAGATCCGCCCAGACCCCGCCGAGATGGGGGCTGCCGCCGCGCAGCAGGTTGACATGATCGTGATGCTGCATATTTTGGTTCTCATCCAGTGGCAAGATGAGCCGCAGTTTAACATGTTAAGCGATTCACCATCCACTTATGCGCCACTCGTCTGCCGTTCACCAACTTCGACATAAACTTGTCCACATAACCTGTACAAAACCTCTTCAAAATCTGTACAGGCGCAGTACCTTCTTTTCTCTTCAAGGAGCCTTTGTCCATGCGTAAGTTTGCCGTCCTCGTTATGGTCGCCCTGTTGGCGCTCGCTGTCGTCCCGGCCTTTGGTCAGGATGAACCCGGCACGATCGCCGAGATTGTCGTCGCTGCGGCCTCGTCTGATACTCCCGAATTCACTGTCCTGCTGACGGCTGTCACTGAGGCTGACCCGGCTGTTCTGGAAGCGCTGTCTGACCCTGAAGCTGAACTGACCGTGTTCGCCCCGACTGATGCCGCATTCGTCGCGCTGTCGGAAGCACTGGGTGAAGAAGCCTTCGCCGCTGTTGTGGAAGATACCGAAATGCTGACCAGCATCCTGCTCTATCATGTGCTGGATGGCGCGGTGATGTCCGCCGATGTCGTAGCGGCGCTGGAAGACAATGAAGGTGCATTCACGGCTGCAACGCTGAATGGTCAGTATGTTGATGTCGCCGTGACCGAAGAAGGCGGCGTGACGATTGACCAGGCTAACCTCAACCTGGAGATGGTGGACATCGAAGCCAGCAATGGCGTGATCCATGTCATCGATGCCGTGCTGCTGCCGGAAACCCGTACCATCGCTGAAATCGTTGTCGCCTCAGCCGATGCCGAGACGCCAGAATTCTCCATCCTGCTCGGCGCAGTTGGCGCGGCTGATCCGGCTGTGCTTGAGCTGCTGTCTGATCCCGAAGCCGAACTGACCGTCTTCGCCCCCACCGATGCTGCTTTCGCCGCCCTGGGTGAAGAAACCATCACTACCGTTCTGGCTGACCAGGCGCTGCTCACCGGCATCCTCCAGTACCATGTTGTTCCGGCGGTGGTCGGCAGCGCTGATCTGGTGGATCTGCTGACCGAAGCGGGTGACGAAGACCTGGTGGTTCCGAGCGCCCTCGAAGGCGGCGACCTGACTTTCGCCGTCAATGAAGATGGCGATGTCGTCATCAATGGCAGCGTCATGCTGGTCGCTACCGACATCGATGCCGCCAATGGCACCATCCATGTCATCGACGCGGTGCTGCTGCCCGCTTCGTAAGCTAAGTACAAGCTGAGAAATTTCGCGGGATGTATTTTGTGCTCTTGAGTAAGAATTACAGCGTTTCATCCCGCGTTTTCAATTTGCTTGTACTTAGTCAGATTGTGCATCAAGGCCGCCAGCCGCTGTTAGCAGGGGTTGGCGGTTTTTAATTTCGTTAAGGCTTTCATTCTACCTTTACGCTCGGCTTGTATAGACTTCCACTACAATGAAGCTGTACAGCCTGTTGGGCTGTTCCTCATTTATCGTACAAAGGAGCCTTACTTTATGAAGAAGCAATGGTTGGCACTGATTGTGGTGCTGGCAGCATTGATGATGCTGGTGATTCCGGCAGCGGCGCAGGAGAATGATCTGAATTGCGTTGGGCTTTCCGCCGATGACTGTCAGATTGTCACCGATGCCATCGCCCAGACGGAGGAATTACAGTCCTTTACCCAGAGCTACTCCTTTGAATTGAGCATCACTGGTGGCGATGCGATGGGCATGAGCGCTGTCTCCATCCAATCGGAAGGCAGCGGTCCATTTGTAGCCATGCCGGATGGCGATGCGATGGCTCCATTCAACATGGGGCTGGACATGACTGGTTCGATCAGCGGCACTGGCGACGATATGTCAGGCAGTTTTAGCATGGCTGTGGTGGACGGCATTGTCTACTTCCAGAACCCGGAGACCGGTACCTGGGGTGGGGTGAAGGCGGAAGACCTGTTCGCCGTTTTGGCGGAACAGATGGGCAGTATGATGGGCGGCACGATGGGTGGTGGCTCGTCATCCTCATCGCCGGAAGAAATGCTCAATAACCCGGCAGTCGGTCAGTTGGCGATGGCGGCCATGACCTTCGATCCGTTTGCCATTGACGGTTTTATCAGCCAGGCGCGCGGCGACGATGCCGAGCTGGATGGGCAGACCATGTATGCCTTCACCCATACCTTTGATGTCGATGCGCTGCTCACGTCTCCTGAATTCCAGGAGTTGGTGAGTGCAGGCAGCACGGCGGCGATGGAAGCCAGCCCAGACGCAGCTCAGATGGCGATGCTGGCACCGATGTTCGCCCAGATGGTGAGTGGCGAAGTGACCTTCACGCGCTGGATTGGTGCCGATGACGGCTTTGCCCATCGTCTAGTCGTTGCCGCTGATGTCAACCTCGATCTGAGCGCAATGATGGCTGGCAGCAGTTCATCCGATGCGCCGGAGATGCCGCCGATCAATCTCAGCCTCAATCTGACAGTTGACTTGACCAACATCAACGATACCGCTTCCCCCGTTGCTCCCGAAGGCGCAACCATCCGCACCCGGGATGAGATGATGAACATGGGTGGATAGTCTCCACCCGAAGATCGAAGCAGGAGCAGGGCGGCCGCCACACTGGGGTCGCCCTGTTTGCTGGAATTCACTGGCTGATTCAGGATGAATGCACAAAGCGGCAAAGCAGTATTTAGGTAATGCTCATATAGGTTCACTCCGGTATTCCTGTATAATGAGCGCTGGCTGAACAACATCCTCCTCTCGAATGCACGCGCGTTTAGGGAAATTACTGATCTTGTGAGCGCGACTTTTTAGCGTGTGCTGGATCGCGAGTTTGGAGGAAGAACGTGATGAGTACGTTCGAATATTTGATGGGTACGCAGCGCTTTGAGAGCGCCACCATGCGTGCCTTCTGGCAAGGCATGATCGGTCATCTGCGCGGCAAACCGGCGCAGTTGTTGAGCTTTGATGAAGTCAAGACGCGGCTGCGGCTGCGTGAAGAATCGTATAAGGGATTGCAGGAAATCCCCGTGAAAGACATCGTCGGCAGCGTTGGGCGTTATCGGGAATTTACCCGCACCTTTCTGCCCAAGCCGGTGGTGAACAAAGAGCGTTGGTCGCGGATTTACGCCGAGATGATGGGCAATGCCGGCCTGCCACCGATTGAGGTGTACCAGGTGGGTGCGGTCTACTTTGTGCGCGATGGCAATCATCGTGTCTCGGTGGCGCGTGAGCTGGGGCAAACGCTGATCCAGGCTTATGTCACGCAAATCGACACGCCCTTTGGCCTGAGCGATCTGATGCTAAAGAGTAATATGGATGCGGCTGAGGCGTACATGGCCTTTCTCGATCAGATTGGCCTGCGCCGGATGCCGGAGGAAGGCAGTTTGCAGCTCAGTGAACCGTCGCGCTACAGCGATCTGCTGGGTCACCTGCATCTGCACTGGGCGGTGCTGTGCGAAACCTGTGGCTGCGACCTGGAATCAGCCGTCGCCCACTGGTATGAGACGGTGTATCTGCCAGCGGTCAATCTGATGCGCGAGTACCATGTGCTGCGCCATGCTCAGGGGCGCACCGAAGCCGATATGTATCTGTGGCTGGTCGATCATCTTCAAGAGATCGAAGGCTGTTACAGCGGTCAGGCGCTCGACCTGAAGCCGGGCATGGTCAGCTACCTGGAAAAGCGGAAGCTGCCGGTGCCGGAGGCGCTGCTGCTGGCAGTAGCGGTCTGAGGCGTAAGTGCGCTAAGATCGGTCTGCACTCAGGCATAGGAGACCGATCATGAAAATCGAGCGCGTGGATGTCTGGCTGGTTGAAGGCATCAAGTACAACTGGACGCTGCTCCGCATCACAGCCGATAACGGGCTGACCGGCGTTGGCGAATCGACCAACTGGCCCGGCAGCCCCCTCATCTACCATGCCACCCGTCATCTGGGCGAACGGATCATCGGCCTCGATCCGCGCCGTGTCGATTTCATCTGGACCAAGCTGTATCGTGACCTGAACTGGCTGGGGCCAACCGGCGTCATGATGTGCGCCCTCTCCGGCATCGATATGGCGCTGATGGACCTCAAGGCCAAGATGCTCGGTGTGCCGCTGTATGAACTGCTGGGCGGGGCGTTCCGCAAAGACATCCTGCTCTATGCCAACTACTGGTTCATCTCCGGCGGCTATACGGCGGAGGATTATGCGGCGCAGGCGAAAAAAGTGGTGGCGCAGGGCTTCACCGGTCTGAAGTTCGACCCCTTCGCCCATGTCAACTATTTCTACGGCGATAATCTGAGCAGCAACCTGACGCTCACCCCGGCCCAGGAAGACCATGCCTACAGCATCACGGCAGCGGTGCGCGAGGCGGTCGGGCCGGAGGTGCAGATGGCAATCGAGACTCACGCCATGCTCAGTATGCCGACGGCGATCCGCATGGCGGAACGGTTAGCGCCGCTGGGCATGATGTGGTACGAGGAGCCAGTCGGGCCGGAGTCAGCCAACACGCTGCGCTATATCCGGCAGCAGATTCGCGTGCCGATCTGTGTCGGCGAACGGCATTACTCGCGCTGGGGTTATCGTCCGGTGCTGGAGCAGCAGTTGGTGGATTACATCATGCCGGACATCACCCGCTGTGGCGGCCCCAGCGAACTGCGGCGCATCGCGGCTCAGGCCGAGACCTACAACGTCATGGTCGCGCCGCATAATCCCAACGGCCCGCTTTCGACCCTGTGCAGCGCCCATGTCTGCGCGGCGATCCCGAATTTCTTCCGCCAGGAATTCATGTTCACCGATGTTCCCTGGCGCGATACAATCATCAGCCGGCCGATTCCGCTCAAGAACGGTCATCTCATCCTGGATGATGCCCCGGGCTTAGGCGTTGATCTGGTGGATGCGGAGATGGAAGCCCATCCCGGCATCACCCAGCCGCGCGACGGGTTCTATGTCTGACCTGAGCATCAGTCGCTTTGTCCGGCAGTCCCCCACATTCGCCAACAGTCAGCGCAAGTGAATGCCGGCAACGCGATGCGGAGGGTACCTTGAACCGCTAAAACATCAGGTCAAATTCAACTCACCGCTTTTTTCACGAGCGCGGTGATCTTTTCCTCTTCGGCAGCGGTCAACTCTGTGAGCGCGAAAGAAATCGGCCACATGGAGCCATCATCAAGATTCGCCGAATCGTTGAAGCCAAATGTTGCATACCGCGTTTGGAACTTGGCGGCACTCTGGAAGAAGCAGACGATTTTGCCATCTCTGGCATAAGCAGGCATCCCGTACCACGTTTTCGGCGAAAAGGCTGGTGCGCTGGCTTTGATGATCTCGTGCAGCCGCGTCGCCATCCTGCGTTCTGGTTCCGGCATCTCGGCGATCTTCGCCAACACGTCGCTTTCCCCTTGCACCTTATCTTTGTTCGCGCGGGCTTCTGCCTTCAGCTCTTTGGCGCGTTCCTTCATCGCGGCCTGTTCCGCGTCAGTGAATCCCTTGGCCTTCTTTGCTGGCTGGCTCATCACTAGCTCCTCGTATATGTTCAAACAGAATTTAACGGATACGATACTTGCGTGCGCTCGTCAGCGGGGCTTATCCTGAGAAAGCACCATGATGTTACCGCTGTTATCCTTGAAAATGGCTTCAATAATCCCATACGGGCGATCTGTCGGCGGTTGGATAAACTCAACCCCTTTGGATTTGAAGGTCTCATAGGTCTTCTGGCAATCATCGGTCTTCCAGGGGCCGATGCCAAGTCTGCCTGCTTCCACGATGCTGGTCAGTTGATCCGCTTCTTCTAGAGTGAATAAGACCCCTGCCTTTACCGCCGCCAGTTGAAATTCGAGATCGGGCTGACCATTCAAGCCGACTGTCAGCCAGCGAAAATCGCCTCTGGTTAAATCGGCACGGATTTCGAAACCGAGCTTTTCGGTATAAAAGCGCAGCGCCTCATTTTGATCCTTGACCCAGATGGTTGTCACTGAAAGTCTGGTTATCATCCCTTGTTTCCTCCTCATGGACTACAGGGTAATGATAAAACATTTGTGCTTATTTGACTTCTCGAAAATTGCTCTGTTTTTACAGATCGGGCTGATCGTTGATATCGTGGAGGAAACAGACACAAAGCGGAATATAAGCGGGATTTGGTGTGGGACGACTGCTGATGCGATAGGCATGGGGGGACACACCGGCAACCTTTCGAAACAAGGTGCTGAATGATCCCAGACTTTCAAAGCCAACTGCCGCGCAAATTTCGGTTATGCTGACATCTGAATACCGCAAGAGCTCTTTGGCTCTGGCAATACGCCGTCCTATCAGATATTGATGCGGGGTTTGTTTATAGACGCGCTTGAATGCCCGGATCAGGTAATAGGGCGAGAGTGCTACCGCGCGACTCAAATCCTCAATGGTAATTGGCGTATCATAGCGTCGATCCAGCAAATGGCGGGCCAGGCGAACTTGCTTGTGAGCGTTTGGATACACAGCTGATCGTTCTCAGGTGAAAGTAGATACCCCGATCATCATAGCATTTTCCCAAGTGACACACAACGAAGGAAAATCCTCACCCCTGCCTTATCCGCATTTACGCCATAAAGAAGGGGGTGACATCAATGGTGGGTCTCAAGCCAATTGCCATGAGGTGAGCACAACACCATCACACACTTCAGGGCAGGCTATCCACCGATGCTGACGATGACCTTCTCAACACCTGCCAGCCGAAGGATCTGATTTTGCAGATCAGCCAGCGAGACATTCTCTGGCGGTTCTCCCGTGATAATCACGGTGCCATAGCGCAGATTGGCTTGTAGGCCCACTGGCAGCACTTTGCTGACTTCCAGCCGGATGGTGTTGTCGTCATAAAAGCGGCTGGCATCCAGCCCTTTGACACCATCCAACGTCTTGACATGATCGACGAAGTAACGGCGGGTATTGGCGGTCTGTACATGCCCGCTGACTGTCACCTGTCCATCCTGAACGCTGACCTTCATCGAATGGCGATCTTTTGTCAGCGGCGGGTACTGAGCGATGAGATGGTTAACATCGGCCAGGATGACCGAATCTTCAATCTGAGTCGTGGCGCTTGTTTCCGACATCATTCCCTCGTTGCTGCATAATCGTGATGGCCTGTATTGTAACGCGCTGCTGCCCCGCCGCAATAAAAAAGCGGATGATCGCTCACCCGCTTCTTCCCCGATGATGAAATGATGATGAAGGCTATGAGAACATGCGCGACGGCAAGCGCTGGCGCTTGTTATAAAACTCGTGGAAATTGTTGTTGCTGGTCCACAGGATGAAGTTGTAGAGATTATTCAGCTTCTTGATGCCATCAAAAGCGATATTGAGGATATTCGCGCCATCGAGAGCTGAGTCATTCAGGTCGTACCACTTACCGATGCGCAGCCAGTCCTGACCATCGCAGAAGGTATTCATCCAATCATCGACGATGCGGCCATTGACCAGGGCGCTCACCGGCAGATGCATGTCATCCAGATGAGTGCCCGACCAGAAACCGACACGATAATCAGCGTCCAGTTCGCACAGCAGATTGCGGAAGGCGGCGCGGTGCTGGGGCAGTTCCAGCTTGCCGATCAGATTGGTCTGATCCCACCAGGCTTTGGGGGACACGATCAATTCGATGGCGAAGTAATCGCGAGTCAGTCGCAGTTCAATCACCGGATGGCAGTAGGTATCGACAGCGCCTTCGATGCTCACCCGTTCCTTGCCCATCAGCCGTTCAACTTTGTGGGCGGCTTCCTGGCTGCGGTAGTAGCTCAGAACGAGTGACTCATCATTAGCAAGGGTCGCAACCGACTGGCGGGTGACGATGCTGTGCTTCTGCCAGCTCGGATGCAGATCGAGGTTGTGATTGCGGACGCGAGGTAGGATGCCGGTGTGCAGCTCCATCAACTTCTGGCTCACGGTCTGGAAATCCTTGATCGCCGGAAAAACCTGCTGATCGTTGGTGAAGTAGAACATCCTGACACCCCTTAACGGATAATTGGCGTACCGTAAAATCTGAATTAACTGTAAAGGGATTCAGCTCCAGATGCAATGCCTCTGCGCCAAAAATTCACAAATTTCAGGAAATCTTCAGGACTGATTCGACCTACTCTAAATTATCCTATGTCACGGTAACGAGTCAGCCTCTAAAGACCGACCAACTGCGACTGGATGAGGTCAATCATGGGCGGGGGCGTGAAGGCTGGGTTTTTTCGTTATCTTCATACCGCGACTGGCAGGCCAGGTATTCACTGATGAAATCACCGCTGTTGGTGGCGACCAGCAAGCCGGATAACTTCTGCACTTCCAACTGACCAAAATGATCGATCACACGGTTGACCTGTTCACGGACAATCAGCATCACATCATCCCAGTTGACTCCAGTCGGGAGTTCGGTTTCACGCACCATTCGCGTGCTTTCCAGATAAGCGATCACCGGTTCTACGGCGGGGAAAACCAGCGTTCCCGGCAGATCGTAGCGGACTACCGCATAGAAATGACGCGCCAGCAGCCGTGTCCCACTTTCCAGCGTAAAGTTGTCGGTATGGTGTGCCGGGATGTGCATGGCGGTTGCGCCAGGCGGCATCAGCAGCGTTATAGCGCGGCGGATCAGCGTTTGTAGCTGCGGCATAGTGGTCACGCTGTTGGTGGTCGCCATAAGAAAACCGTCGGGTTTGAGGACGCGGGCGCATTCGACAACAGCTTTTTCCGGGTCATCGACATGAAACAGCATATGATTCGCCATCACCACATCGAATTGCTGTGCTGCAAATGGCAGATAGGCCGCATCCGCCTGGACTAGACGATCGTGCTGCGGATGCCCGACCACCATAACCGGAAAGAGATCAACCCCGGTATACTCCACTGCTGGCAAGGATTCAATCAACGGCGCAAACCAGCGCCCCGGCCCACAGCCCACATCGAGCACTCGTTCGTCGCCGCGCCAGGAGACATTGCTCAGCGCCCATTGCGGATAATCAATGGCCGGCAAGCTGAACTGATCGTGAATATCCTGCCGTGTGCGCAGCGCATTTTCGCTGCTGTACATGCGACGGACGGCATCGGACTGGTCGGACTGGAACATAGTGATCATCTTCTTGCTGAAAGGACATCCCTATCACTACTATATGTGGAATAGGGCATGGCGCAACTTTAACATGCAGTTGTCTATTCTGCACAGCGAAAGTGCTGCACACAAGGGATATTCGTCGATGGTTAGCATAACTGATATACAGGCGGCGCAACTGCGCCTTCAGCCTTACCTGCATCCAACTCCTCTGGAACCCGCGCCAGGACTGGGAGAAGGTATCTGGCTGAAGTTAGAAAATACCAATCGCACCCATTCGTTCAAGGCGCGTGGTGCGCTCAACGCCATGCTGACCCTTTCTGCCGAAGCCCGCGAACGGGGAATCATCACCGCCTCATCAGGCAACCATGCCCAGGGGGTGGCCTACGCAGCGCATTTGCTCGGACTGCACGCTCGCATTCTCATGCCGCGCCATACGCCGCAACGCAAGGTCGAAGGAGCGCGACGTTATGGTGCTGAGGTGGTGTTGTTCGGTGACAATTACGACCAGACCGAGCTGGAAGCCCGTCGTCTGGAACAGGTTGAAGGTCGCACGTTTGTCTCGCCTTACAACGACCCGCAGGTGGTAGGCGGGGCTGGCACCGTCGGTCTGGAGATACTGGACGAACTGCCCCAGGTCGAGCGCGTCATCGTCCCTGCAGGCGGCAGCGGGCTTATCTCAGGCATTGGCGTGGCACTCAAACATCAGCGTCCTGCCATCGAGGTCATTGGTGCGTGCTCAGTCAGCACCCCGGCACTCTACAACTTCATTCACCAGCAGCATCTGCCGCAGGTCTGGGATACGCTGGCCGAGGCGCTCTCAGGCGAGATTGAAGTCGGTTCGATCACCTTTGAGCTGACACGCCAGGTGGTGGATCGGGTGGCGCTGGTCAGCGAAGCAGCGATTGCCGAGGCCATGCGCTGGCTCATCCTGGAAGCCGGTTGGGTGGTCGAAGGTGGCGGCGCGGTCGGTGTGGCGGCGCTGCGCGGCGGTGCAGTGAAGCCGGATAAGCGAGCCACCGTGATTGTACTGACCGGCGGGAATGTCGATGGCGAGACGCTGCGGCAAGTCTTGGCGGAGGGGTAGATCAATCCAACCCCTCCGACCGGCTTTAGAACTGGAAATCGCCGTTGACGCGCACGACTTTCTGCCGGTAGTTGCTGACGAATTCCAGCAACCGGCGCTGCAACCGATCCCATTCCTGGCTGGAGAGGATCGTCCGCATGGCGTCAATATCTTCGGCCAGCCCTTCGGTCATAATCTGGGACTGGTTGTTCTGGCTGTAGGCGGTGTACCACGCGCCGGTTGGCTCCATACCCATGCGGGTGATGCCCGGCACCCATTCGCGGACGACGAATTCGAAGTATTCCTGTTCACGTTCTGGCTTAATATCCCAGAACATGATGATCTTGACATTATCCTTGCCGAGTGACGACATCATTCCCCCTAAACGACTGCCTGCACCTGTGGCCTAAGGACGATAACCTGCGGCTGATCCGGGAATTCCGAGGCCGAGAGCTTCAACACATCCAATTCCTGCACGGTGGTGATGCCCATTGCTTTGGTGAATCGATCCAGCGGGTCGAGACTCAGCGTCATGCCGGGCAAGCTATAGTGCATCGGAATCACATAACTCGGTTCGATCAAGCCGACGACTTCCGCCGCCTGGCTGGCGCGCAGACCATTCCCGCCGCCCACCGGCAGCAGCAGCACATTCACTTCGCCAAAGGTCTCGATGGTCGATTGGTCGGGGATATGCGCCAGATCGCCCAGATGCAGCACCGTCACATTGTCATATTCCAGCCGAAAGCCGACGTTCCAGCGGGCATCCTTGCCTTCCATGTGGTGCAGATCAACCCCGGTGATGAATACGCCACCGATTTCGTACTCTCCTGGCCCGGTCAGGATATGGTTCGCGCCTTTGATGGCTTCGACGTAATTGTGTCCCGGTTCGTCGTGGCTGATGGTGACGACATCAGCCTTCAGCTTGGGGACGGGCAGCCCCAACGTATCGGAAAAGGGATCGGTCACAATGGAAATGCGGTTCCGCTCGGTAATGCGGAAGCAGCTATGTCCGTACCAAGTGATGTCCAAGCGATGTATCCTTACACTCTAGCGAGTATCTTCAAACGACCCATCTTAAACAAATGATAACCAAAGCGACAGGTTTTCTCAAATTATGATACCCCATCACCCCGACCTTTTCCCTGACCCAAGGCATATCATCCAACTCGGCACGGGGCAGGTACAGACCCGCGCTGACCAGATTGATTTGTGCCTGCCCCCCGCTTCTGCCGATCAGTATCACGATGCCCAGATCAGCGATTATCATTCATCGCGTGACTTTCGCTGGTCGCCCCCGCTGCGGCTGACGGTGCGGGCGCAGATATGGGTTGACTCCACATCATCCCGCTCGCCGGTTGGCACCGCTGGCTTTGGCTTCTGGAACCACCCATTTGTGCCAGGGGAACGCGGCTTCCGACTGCCGAAAGCGGCCTGGTTCTTCTTTTCGTCACCCCCCAGCAACATGCGGCTGGCGGCTGGGGTGCCCGGCCCAGGGTGGAAAGCCGCCACTATTGACGCCACGCGCTGGCCGTTCCTGGCGCTGCTGCCCACTGCCCCACTCGGCTTCCTGTTGATGCGGTTGCCACCTTTGTACCGCCGTCTGTGGCCTATAGCCCAGAGCGCAGTCGGCGTCAGCGAATGCCTGCTGCCGGAGAGCCTGCTGGCAGAACCACATAGCTATACCCTGGATTGGCAACCTGATGGCCTGACCTTCAGGGTCGATGAGCAGGTGGTGCATCAGTGTGCCGCCGCGCCGCGTGGACGGCTGGGTCTCATCGCTTGGATCGACAACCAGTATGCCATCGTGACGCCACAGGGACAGTTTGGCTTCGGTCTGGTGACGGTACCATTTAGCCAGCATCTTTTGCTGCATCAGGTCTTAATTGCACCCCTCTAGGATAGCACATTTTTTCGATTCCGAGTAGGGTAAAGTGTCATGCGACGGCCATTCAGCCTTTGATGGAACAGTGTAAAGAGTCTTCCGGAGACAGAGCAATAGCTCTATTCTTGACCGCCAATGAACCCTGGCATATGTTTAGCCTGTTCGATGGCTTGATCCATTGGCTATACTCGCCACTATACGATGAAGTCAACGAAGGGTCAGGCCATGCCCCACCTCATCATTGCCTCCACCAATCCAGTCAAAATCCAGGCCGCGCAGCTCGGATTTCAGCAGCTTTTTCCAGCGGTCACGGTTACCGCCCAGGGTATCAGTGTGCCATCGGGGGTCAACCATCAGCCCATGACCGATGAAGAAACGCTGACCGGTGCACGCAACCGGGTGCAGGCGGCGCACCTGGCAGTACCGGAGGCAGATTACTGGTTTGGCATCGAAGGCGGCTGCGAAGAAAAGTTCGGCTCGTTATGGGCCTTCGCCTGGGTGGTGGCATTGCATGAGGACAGGATTGGCGAAGGGCGCACCGGGGCATTCAAACTGCCGCTGGAGATCGCCGATCTGGTGCGGCAAGGGGTGGAACTGGGCGAGGCCGATGATCGGGTGTTCGGACGCAGCAATTCCAAGCAGGGCAATGGCGCAGTCGGCATTCTGACGGGCGATGTGATTGACCGCACCGCGTACTACATTCACGCCGTTGTACTGGCACTCATTCCGTTCGTGAACCCGACCTTGCGCTTCCATCAGAGGTGACCGGCATTAACTTGCGTACGACTGAAAGCAGGTCTTCCGGCAGGAAAGGTTTGCCAATAAAGGCCGAGCAGCCAAAACTCCTGGCGATACGCATCTCGGCCTCGCCGGTGCGGGCGGTGACGGCCACAATCGGCGGCGCGTTCTGTCCACCGAGCTGCTTTTTGAGCAGCAGCACCATATTGCGCCCGTCAATGTCGGGCAGGTCGAAGTCCATCAGGATCAGGCCAGGGCGTTCGGCGCGCGCCATCTGCGCCCCTTGCAATCCACGCAGGGTATGTTTGATGGTATATCCAGCAGATGAAAGAATGCGGATCACCATATCGGCATTGGACTGATTATCCTCAACCAGCAGTATATACGACATGAAACACCTCGACGATTTGGCGATCAGGATAGATAACGGTTGAGCGTATCGGCCAGTTGGTGAATGGTGTACGGCTTCTGCAAAACCTCATTACAGCCCACTTCGTAACAATGCTCGACTTCGTTTGGCAGGCTCAACCCGGTCACGGCGACAACGGGTTGAGTATATCCATGTTGGCGCATAACCTGTACAAAGTCATAGCCCTGACGCGACTGATTGAGCATCAGATCAACCAGGATCAGGTCTGGCTGTTGACCGAGCGCCTGCCAGCCATCATCGATGTTGGTGCAGACCATCAATTCGTGCGGTGTGGAGCGGACATAGCGCTGCACCAGCGTGTAATCATTGGGTTCATCTTCAATGTAGAGAATGAGCATTGTGAATCCTTATCTGCTCCGTTGAAAACTTAGGGAACGACCGGCGTTTGGGTCGAATTTATCACCGCTTGCAGCGCTTCTATGGCCGCTTCAGAAGTGAAGGGTTTCTGCAAATAGGAGACTGAGCCGAGCTTTTGCCGGCGGGCGGCATCGTCCTGTGCGCCGCACAGGATGACCGGGATATTGAGCGTCTGTGGATCGGCTTTCAGCACATCCAGAATGTTCCAGCCATTGACGCTGTTCTGTTCGATGTCGAGCAGGATGACATCTGGCAGCACGCTGACCGCCATCTCGTAGGCCATTGTGCCATCATCGGTCTCCAGCGCCAGGTGACCTTCGCGCTCCAGCGCCCCACGCAGATAATGACTGAGCGCCGTGTTATCCATGACAAGCAGGATCGTCTGGTTGAGGACGCTGGTCGGCTCGCCATCATCGAAGAACTGGACCAGCTTATTGAGGTCGGTGTCCGCTGGTTTGGTCGGCAACGTCTCTTCGCCGGTCATAATCGGGAGCGTGAAGCTAAAGGTGCTGCCCTTGCCGACTACACTGCTGACATCGAGATCCGTGCCATGCATTACACAAAGCTGCTTGCTGATGTCCAACCCCAGCCCGGTACCGCCGTAATGACGGTCGGTGTTGGCCTCGGCCTGGCGGTAGCGATCAAAGATGTGCGCCAGCGCTTTCTCCGGAATACCAATGCCGGTATCGACGATGGCAATCCGCACAGCATCGCCTTCCAGTCGCGCTTGCAATGTGACGGAGCCAGTCTGAGTGAACTTGATAGCGTTGGACATCAGATTGAGAATCACCTGACGAATACGCACCGGGTCGGCGTTGACGCGCGGCAGCGTCTCCGGGAAATCGGGGCGAATCTGTACCGGCTTGTCGCGCACCAGACCAATCGAGGTGGCGATGACGCCCTTGAAAATATCCAGCAGATCGGTTGATGACCGCTGCAATTCCAGCCGCCCGGCCTCGATCTTGCTCAGGTCGAGGATGTCATTGATGAGGCCAAGGAGATACTGACCATTCGTCATAATCAGGTCAACATCCTTGCGATAGACCTCCGGCAGTGGCTCATTGTCATACATCATCGGCATATCACGCATCGAACTGGTGTAGCCGATGATGACGTTCAGCGGCGTCCGCAGTTCGTGACTCATGTTGGATAGAAAAACTGACTTGGCCTGACTGGCTTTCTCGGCCCGTCCCTGGGCTTCAGCTAACTGGGCGGTGCGTTCCACCACACGATGCTCCAGCGTATCGTAGGAGGTCTTGACTTCCTTAAGCATTTTATCGAAGGCAGTAGCGAGCTGCTCGATTTCATCGCCGGTGCGAACCAATGGCACCTGGGCATCCCATTGACCTTTACGTACTGCATCGGCGACCTGTGACAGGCGTTGCACCGGACGGGTGATGGCACGGGTGATGAAGATGGCGATGACGACCGCTGCTGCCAGCGCGCCAATGGTGATGAGAAACACCACTGCGCGAGCATTCACCACTTCCTGCAGGATGCTCTCAATCGGATATTCGTAGATGATGACCCACTGAATGTTCTCCTGACCGACCGGAGTCACGCGGATGAACGTCTGCATCAGATCTGGGCGGTCGGCTGAACCAAAGAGGATACCTTCGCTGCGCTGCTGCGCTAGCATCGGGCCCGCATCGTTGGGTTTATCGCGGTAAAGCGTGTTGTTGTTCCGCAGGATATGGCTGTAAAGTTTGCTCTCGTCAGCAGTATTGAGCAGATACGAACCATCAGTCTTGACGATGGCGACGGTCTCGCCAGGACCGGAAGGCGCGGCGGCTGACAGAATGGCACGGGCATCAAGACGAATGGCGATCACGCCAGCGAATGCACCGTTGTTGCCATAAACGGGTGTAGCATAATCGATCACCGGCACATATGGTTGGCTGATCGCACCATCAACCCGATACAGATCGACATCGGAAATGTAGACCTGACCGGTAGAGAGATTGCTGGCTTCGACGAAATAGGCTTCGCCACCCAGATTAGTCAGCCGTTCAGACCCAACCACTGTCACTACCCCATCCTGCTTCACCAGGTGGAGTGCTTCCTGCCCGTCGGCTGCCAGCAAGCGCACTTCGCGATAATTGCCATTTTCCAGGAACGATTGCATGAAGCGCGTCAGACCCTCCAGCGATTGATCCGGAGCGCTGGCATAACGACGCATCGCCGGCGCGCGACTAAGAAACAGCAAATTGCGCTCAATATCTTCCAGACGACGCTCGATTTCAGCAGCCTGCGTCTCGGCATTACGCAGCTTTTCTGACTGTGCGCCTTCCGTCACCGTGCGGCTGATTGAGTCGGTGGTGTAGTAGGTGATGATGCCGGTGGGAATGAGCAGAATCAGCATGAAGACAATGATGAGTTTGGCTTGCAGACTGGCGCGGAGCAGTTTGAACATGTTTTTTCACCATCAGGAAAGACGGCTGTGGTCGCGCTGACCACAGCCGTTTCAGTCGAACTCAAGAGGATGGCGTCGCTTCGGGCGTCGCTTCCGGCACCGTTGGCTCGGTGTTATCGAATTCCGGTGCACCGGCTAGAGGATCGGTCCAGGTGTCGCCAGCGATGTAGGCTTCGAGATTGTCAGCATTGACAATTGTTGATGGCGTGAGGGTGTATTGTGGAACCGCTGCGCCATCGAGGATATTGGCGATAATGTCGATGGTTGCTTCGCCCATCTTGAACGGATATACACCCAGCGTGGCGGTGAAAGTACCTTCGCCGATCAGGTCAAGCGTCGGCAGATTGCCGTCAATAGCGATGGTGTAAATATCCTGGTTGACCACCAGACCCAGCTTCTCCGCCGCGATGCCGGCGCCAATCGCCATTTCGTCGCTGTTGGCGTAGAACAAATCAATATCCGGGAATTTCAGCAGGGCAGCATTGGCAACTTCTTCGCCCCGGTCGCGCAACCAGTCAGCAGCCTGTTCGCCGACGATACGTACTTTAGGGCAGGTTTCCAGACCAGCTTTGTAACCCAGTGTCCGGCGGCGCGAGAACAGGCTCTCGATGCCGGTGAGGATGAATACCTTGCCAGTTGCTTCTTCTGGCGTCGTTCCATATTTCTCTGCCAGCAGCTCACAGGTATAGCGCCCAAGCTTTTCAGCGCCACCCCATTGATCGTAGCCGATATAGGCCGACACATTGACCGTATCATCCGGGAAAGGTGTGATGAAGTTATAGGCGACAAAGGGGATATTGCGGGCATTGGCAGCTTTGATCGCAGCAATGCCGGACTCAGTGCCAATAGTATTGGTCGCCAGCGCATCCACATTCGTATCGAGTAATTCCTGGACCGTGCTGACAAATGCCTGAAAATCTCCTTCGCTGGAAGGAGCGCGGACATCCAGATCCCAACCAAGTTCTGCTGCGCGCGCTTTAGCGCCATCCACGACCGCGACGTGGAAAGGGCTGGTGAGAGCCGGCGGAACGAAACCCACGCGGATGCGTTGCTGGGCGCGGGCGACGGTCGGAACGACAGACAAACCCACGACGAGGGTGAGTAGCAAGAAAGCGGCAGCGCGCAACAATTGTTTTGGCATTTTCAATCCTCCGCAATTAAGGCAACTTCGGGATATACCCAGCTTAATGTAGAAAGACGAAATGCAGCCTTAAGGTTACTTACGGCCCTAAAAATGGGAAGCGGCGCATGGCGTTGACCAGGAAGCGCACCAGCTTCAGCGTCCCGTCGTCGAGCAGCGCCAGCATCGGCCACGCGCCGATCTGATTGTCAATCACCACTGACTGGGTACGGACAAAGCGCATCAGTCCTTCGGGCCCGTTGCGCCGCCCGATGCCGCTGTTCTTGACCCCACCCATCGGCGCGCTCAAGACGCCAAAGATCCACTGAGTCGTATTGACATGGACATCGCCGCTCTCGACTCGGGTGGCTAACTGCTCGCCTCGCTTCAAATCTTTGGTGAAAATCGCCCCGGATAGACCGTATTGATTGTCGTTCGCCAGCCGAATGGCTTCGTCAGCATCGCGGACTTTCATGATCGGGATGATCGGGCCGAAGGTCTCTTCGCGCATCACATCCATCGTGTGGTTGACGTTCGTCAGAATAGTCGGCTCGAAGAACAGCGGCCCCAGATCAGGACGGCGCTTGCCACCGTGTACCAGAGTCGCGCCTTTGGCGACGGCATCGGCGATATGCGCTTCAGTACGCAGCAGTTCGCGCTCGTTGGTCATGCTGCCCATATGGACATCCCAGCCGTCGCCGCTGCCGATGTTCATCTGGCCGGCGTAGTGGCAAATGCGCTCGACGAAGGCATCGTGAATGCCGGCTTCAACATAGACCCGTTCGACGGCGATGCACACCTGCCCGGCATTCTCCAGCGAACCGGCCAGCGTGCCGGAAGCCGCCAGATCGAGGCGGGCGTCATTCAACACAATCAGCGGGTCTTTTCCGCCCAGTTCCAGACTGCAAGGGATCAGGCGCTCGCCGGCGCGCATGGCGATTTTGCGTCCGGTGGCGGTGCTGCCGGTGAAGGCGATGTAATCCACTTGATCGACCAGCGCCGCGCCAGTGCTGCCCGCGCCCGTCACGACCTGAACCACGTCTTTGGGTATTCCGGCCTGGATCATCAGATCGACCATGTGCAGGGCGACCAGCGATGTGATCTCGCTCGGCTTGAGGATG
The DNA here is from genome assembly GCA_022843385.1 of Anaerolineae bacterium. GTDB lineage: Bacteria > Chloroflexota > Anaerolineae > Aggregatilineales > Phototrophicaceae > CFX2. The sequence goes on from JALHNT010000059.1 coordinate 18,888, forward strand.
ACGGTATTGCCCGCGATCAGCGCCGGGATCAAGTCCTGAAAGGCATTCAGCAACGGATAATTCCAGGGCGTGATAAAACCGACCACGCCATAGGGCTTGTAATACACGCGGGCGGTATGCCGGAATGGGAGCAGCGGACGACGGGTTTTACGGCGCAACCACTCTGGCGCATGACGGGCGTAGTAGGCTACGGTGCGGTCAATCACCAGCATTTCTTCAAAAGCCCCGATGCGATTCTTGCCCGTCTCCCGCCGGATAGCAGCGATGCTCTCATCTTCCCGCTGGGCGATCAACTGCGTCCAGCGGATCAGCATGTTGCTGCGGGTGCGGATGCTCAGGGCGTTCCAGGCCGGCTGGATGGCGCGGGCGCGGGCCACCGCCTGCCGCACATCATCAGCGGTGCAGACCGGAATATGACCGATCACCTCTCCGGTCAGCGGGTTCTTCACCGCGATCTGTTCGCGCCCGGCTGAGTCGCTGCGGGTAGCTGACTTGTCGATCACTGCCATGGCCCACACTCCTATCCATCTGATTGGATGCACCGATTATACCGCGTCTGCCGCAACATGGGACATCACCCCATTTTTTAGGGGCTGTCGGATGTGAATATTTGTTCTAATCTGGATTTATCAGTCATCACACCGGAGGGTAGCCAGAATGTCTGTAGAACCCGATGTTCGCCGCAAATTCCAACTGACCAATCTTCACAGCAATCAAAACAAATACTGGCTGATCGGATTCTGGGAGTCGAGCGGCCACTGCCGTGTGGTCTATGGCCGCGTCGGTGCCGAGGTGGTGGAAGAAAGCCGGCGCAATCGCAGCTATGTCGAGCAGAAGATCCGCGAGAAAACGCGCAAGGGATATGCCGAGATTGATCTGCCGGTGGTGAAGTTGAGCGCCAGCCCTTCGCCTTCGCAGCTTCATCCCAAAGTGAGCGAGCTGATCGGTTGGATTTTTCAGGAAGCCGGGGAGCGCATCGCCCAATATCTGGCGACGGGGCTGGAAGCCTTGAGCCAGCAGCAGATTGATCGGGGCAGAAGTGTCCTGCTGGAAGCGCAGCAGGCGCGGCAGTCCGGGGCGAAGGCGGCGCTGCTGGAGGCGATTCAGCGCTACTACAACCTGATCCCGACCCAGCTTCCGCGCAAGATTGACCCGACGGCGCTGGTCGAACAATTCGATTTCGCCGAGCAGGATACCCGTCTCAACCAGCTTGAGGCAGCCCTTTCGACCCAGACCGTCAGCCATGATGTCGATGACCGTTACCGGCTGCTGGGCGCGGCGATCAACCATCTCGATACCTCGTCCACCGTTCATCAGTCGATTGCCGAGTATATTGAACGCACCGGTGCCGGCGTCCGCCGCATCCGCGACATCTTCAGCGTCGCCATCCCGCACGAGCGCAGCGCCTGGGAAGGGTGTAGCGCTGGCAAGCACTATGTCGTCTCGATGTTTCATGGCACGCGCAACCCGAATGTGCGTCACATCCTGAAGAAAGGTCTTATCATCCCGCAGATCGCCGCCAACGGTTCGCGCTTCGGGCGTGGCATCTACTTTGCCGATCAGGCGCGCCGTTCCTTCAACTACACCGGCAGCAGCAGCCACATCCCGCGCATGATGTTCGTGGCCGATGTGGCGCTGGGGACGCCCTGCACCCTCTCTGGCGATAATCCAGCGCTCACCCAGGCACCGGACGGTTATGACAGCGTGTGGGGTGTGCAGAGTTATTCCGGCATGGACGAGTTCATCATTTATCGCCCGGCGCAGCAAACGATCCGCGCTGTGGTGACACTGGACTGAAGGAGATAGCGACTGATGTGCAACACCTTTCCCTCACGATCCGCCCGTCCGGCATCCGGGCGACGGATGGTCTGCCTGTCCGATCTGTACGCGATGGTGGATGCGGTGGTGTGCGAGTTCACCCAGGGGCGCTGCGAATTCACGGCCTATGGCGTCACGCTGTGTTTGCGGCAGCGCTTCCCTCATCACGAGATCATTCACGGCGAGGTGCGCCAGCGCGTTCACCAGATGATGCAGGCGCAGCAGCATCCGCCTTACAGCCACGAGATGCGCTGTTATGGCAGCGAGTGGGCGCTGACGTATGTGCCAGCCCGGAAGCGCAAAAAGAACAAGACCCAGGTGCCGCGCATTCAGTGGGATGTCTGACTCATGCGCTGGCCGATGTCGGTGAGCAGGTTGACCATGAACCCCTCGGCCGGGCAGGCCAGCGCCGGATCGTACACGGCATGAACGACATCGGCAGCCTGGATCAGCAGGCCAAAACGGCCGAAGGCGTGGGCGACAACCTGCGCCTGTGCCGGGGCGTCGTCCAGTTGGAATGTATGGCGTTGAGTGAAGAGGCGGGTGGTGCTGGTCAACCATTCGCCATACACCGCCGTGAAATCCGGTGCCGACTGTCCGCGCAGCCGGGCATAGGCATAGGCTTGCAGTGGGTCATTGAAGCCAGCGACGGCGAACTCGATTTCGGCCTCGCGCAGCCCGACCTGGGGATTGATGGCCCGCAGCAGATGCTCGAACTGGCGGGTCATTTCGGGAAGATGGGCTAACCAGCTAGTGGCGGACTGGGACTGCGGCAGCATGGCTAACAGCGTCTCGCGCAGATGGTTCAGTTCGCTCCCGGCCTGATCGATGCGCCCCAGGCCGGTGTAGTCTTTGGCTTCAAACTGGCTGATGCCAAATTCCGGGGGCAGGCGGTGCGCCGCGCGAAAAGCCTTCACCGGCATAAAGGCATAGACGATGCCCTCAACTGTGAGCTGCATCAGGCATCCATCAGCTTGAAGACTGGCTCATCAATCACCGGGTTGGCTTCCACGCTTTCCGGCTCCAGTTCGAAATAGGGGTCGGCATCCCAGAAGGTGCTGATCTTGGCTGGCAGCGTCAAGTCACCCAGTGAGCGCAGATCGTCTGCGAGCTGCATGATGAAATTCTGTGATTTATTGCTATCGGGATTGCGGCAGGTCACTTCGACCTTGCTCAAAGCCATGTTGTCCCGCAGCGTCAGCTTGACCGCGCCCTGGATGCGGGTATGATGAGCGATGAAGCTGTTCTCGCCGCTGGCTTCCAGCTTGACGAACTGCTCACCCAGCGGGGTCAGGAACAGTGCGGCGATGGCCCACAGCCGATCCTGCATCGAGCGCACGGCCTCGGCCTCATCAATGATCTGGGGTTCTTTCCCGCCGCGCCGGGTGCGATATACCTCGCCGTCATAGGCTTCGGTGCCACTGTTCAATTGAACGCCGACGGCTTTAGCGATAAAATCCCATCGCATGGCGCTGGGGAAACAGAAACGCCCCTGGGCTTCAACCGGCACCCAGGTGCTGATCGGCCCCAGCCTGGCACGGGCGCGGCCTTTGAAAGCAATCGCCAGGCTTTCCAGCGCCGGTGGGCGTAAACCATAACGCGCCTGAATCGCCTTGCGCAACATATCTTTGGCACGGGGGTCGCCCTGGGCTAACAACAAAACTGGCACGGAAGGCCCTCCACTGTGTGTATCTACTTGCCCCATAGTACGATTGTAACACGCAAATGGTTCGTCTCTTGACCCCATCTTCCCTGAGTGCATGAATTTTTTGTAACCATGCATATCCTGCACCTCACCCCCTACTATGCACCGGCCTATGCGTTTGGTGGTGTGGTGCGCTCGGTCACGGGCATGGCGCGGGCGCAGGCGCGACGCGGGCATCGTGTGACGGTGTTGACGACCACGGCGCTCGATCAGCATGGGGGGACATTCGCTGAGGGCGAGGCGGTTGAGGATGGGGTGCGGGTGGTGCGTGCGCCCAATCTGCTACCAGCGCTGCGCGGACGGTTGAATCTCTCCACACCCGCCGGTTTCGCCCGGCTGGCCGAAGGACTGCTGACAGATGTGGATGTCGTCCACTGTCATGAATTCCGCACGATTGAGAATCTGGTGGTGACACCCATCGCCCAGCGGCGCGGCCTGCGGCTGATGCTCTCGCCGCATGGGACGCTGGCGCTGACCACCGGGCGCAGCCACCTGAAAAAAGCCTGGGATCGCCTGCTCAGTCCGGCGCTGGCGCGGCGCTTCGATCAGGTCATCGCCTTATCGCAGCCAGAGCTGGACGACATTCAGGCGCTCTGGCCGACCTTTGGCCGGCGGCGCATCCCGGCGCAGTTCAGCCTGATCCCCAATGGCGTTGATCCGCAAGACTATCATCAGGGCGATGGCATGGCCTTTCGCCAGCGCTACAACCTGGGTGATGATGCGGTCTGCCTGTTCATGGGGCGGCTGCATCCGCGTAAAGGTGTACAGGTACTCGCTAAAGCCTTTCAGACGGCGGCGCTGCCTGCTGCCCGATTGGTGATTGCCGGGCCGGACGAAGGGGCGCTGGCCGGGCTGCGACCACTGCTGGGCGAGCGCATCATCTGGACCGGGTATCTGGATGGGGCTGACCGGTTGGCGGCGTTCGCGGCAGCCGATGTGCTGGCCTTGCCGGCGGTGGGCGAGGGGATGCCGATGGTGGTGCTGGAAGCGATGGCGGCGGGCTTGCCGGTGCTGATCTCCCCTGGTTGCAATCTGCCGGAAGTGGCCGAGGCCGGGGCCGGGCTGATCGTTGAGCCACAGATTGAGCCGCTGACCGATGGGCTGCGCCGCTTGCTGACCGATACTGATCTGCGTCAGCGGATGGGGACTGCTGCCCGGCAGTTGATCGAGCAGCGCTTCACCTGGGATTCGGTTGCTGCCCGCCTGGAGCAGGTTTATGAGGCGACCTGACGACCAGATGGACGCCAGGCCGGGCGGAAATCTGCGCCGGGGTCGAAGGTCACCTGTTGCAGACCGCTGCCATCCGCGCCAATGACGTACAGATCCAGGCCGCTGCCATCGGAACGCACCAGCGCCAGCCGTTGGGCATCGGGCGACCAACTGGCTTCGTTCGGCGTGATCCCTTTCAAGAGTATCTGCTGGCTGTCGCTGCAATCGGCGCTGGCGATCAGACAGGTCAGGTCAAAGCGCTGAAGCTGGGTGACAAAGCCCGCCCGCGTGACCGAAAGCGCCAGAGTATTCAGCCCCAGCGAGGGATAAACCGAGAGATAGCGGCGCAGTTCCCATAGCGGACGCGGCGCTTGATCCTTTCCCTGCCAGTAAATCGTCTGGTCTTCGTTGGCCTCCAGTGCGTACAACAACCCGTCATCGCCCAGATCATAAATCCAGCGGGCGCTGCCGGTCTGGTGCGGCAGGCGCAATGAACGCGCGACACAGTTCCCACTGCACGGGTAATCCATCGCGTGGAAATTAAAGTTCAGGTCTGACCACTGGGTGAAGAGCAGCCGCCGACCATCGGGCGACCAGATCAGCCAGCGCACATCGCCGCTGACCCGAGCCAGTTGCTCCTCCCGCTGACCGTCATGATCCATGCGGTAGATGTTGCCGAAGCCATCGCGCCACGAGACAAAGGCGATTGTCTCGCCATCCGGCGACCAGCTCGGCAGCCAGTCCATCCCGCCGGATTGGGTGAGGCGATGCAGGGTAAGACTGTCCATATCATACTGATAGACATCGCTGTTGCCGTCGGTCGAGACATCCGAGACCACCAGCAGATAACGACCATCCGGCGACCACCTCAGACAGCAGTTGAGCAGGCGCAGATCGCTCAGTTTGTGTTCGCGGCGATGATCGACATCCAGCAGGAAGAGTTTGTTATACCCCTCGCGTGACGAGATGAAGGCGATCTGGTCACCCAACGGGAGCATTGATGCCAGCGAGCGCACTGTGGCGAGCAAACTACCGAACCCCAGCAGCCCCGCCAGACAGGCCATCAGCCACAGACGAAACATGGGAGCGCCCTCATCCAGATGATACGGGTATTGTAGCGGCTACGGCGATCAGCGCCAGCAGCCCTGCCCCCATCAGCGCCAGTTGGGACTGCGTAACGACTGGCTGCCATCCGTCAGACGATGCAGCCCGCTGCCATCGGCGTTCATCAGGTAGGTCTCGAAGTCGCCGCCGGCCACTGTCCGCTCGAACAGGATGGCGGCTCCATCGGGCGACCATTGTGGGAAGAACTCGAACTCAGCCGAGTGGGTGAGCCGCTGCAAATCACCGCTGGCAAGGTCGATGACATAGATTTCAGCGTTGCGGTCGCGCTCCGAGACAAACACGATGCGCCGTCCATCGGGCGACCAATCCGGGAACATATTGCGTCCGCCGCCGCTCGTCAGCGCCTGTTCGCCGCTGCCATCGGCCTTGATGAAGTAAATCTCGTAATCGCCATTGCGGTTGCTGTGAAAGGCCAGTTGGCGGGCATCCGGTGACCAGTCGGGGAAATCATCGGTGGTCGGCTGGATGGTCAGGCGCAGCGGCGGCTGGGTGCAGCGGCGGTTTTCCAGCGCACAGGTGGCATCCATGATATAGATTTCCGGGTTGTCGTCCTGCATCGAACTGAAGGCGATCCACCGTCCATCGGGCGACCAATCTGGCGCGTGATTGTTCTTGCCGCTGTCGGTCAGGCGGCGCGGCTGGTGGTCGGTCATGCTCATCAGGAAGATGTCGATGTTGATATTGACCACCCGGCGGTAGGCCAACCACTGCCGGTCGGTTGACCAGGCAATGTCGGTATGACGGGTGAGGGTCGGTTCGCGGATGGCTAACCCACCCAGGCCACGCCCAGCATCCAGCCAGTAGACCCCCGGCTGACGCGGATTGGCGCTGATGAATGCCACCTGGGGCGGCTCAGGCAGACCGCCGGCAGCCCAGCGCGTTCCTTGCAACAAGGCGATGATAACCAACAGCAGGAGGATAGCCACGGATAGGCTGCGCCGCATTACGGGTTCACCGGATAAATCGTCTCACGCGGGGTATGCAGCCGATCCAGTTGCTTGTTCACGACATGCTGTCTTTGCTCGGACACGAAGGGTGAGATGTCTTCGATGCTCAGAATGGCTTGGCTGGCGTAGGTTCGCAGGGCAGCTCCGCGCAGCCCCAACTGAAGGGCGCGACGTTCCAATTTTGCCCCGCCGGGATGATGATCGGGGTCCCATTGCAAGCGCACCTCCGAGGCCGCGACCGCCGCTTTCCAGGCCGCCTCGCTGGCGTAGCGCCCTGGATCATAACTGGACGGCACCGCCTGTGCCAGGAAGTTGTCGAAGGCGGTGCGGTACAGCCGGATGGCGAGTGTCACTTCCTGGTCGGGTTTGCTACCCCAACCGGAACGGAACATCATCCACAGGAAGCTGGGCTTGATCCAGCTCATGCGGCTGAAGCTGAACTCGCCGCCAAAGTGTCCATGCGCGGCGGCATAGTGACCAATCGACGGACGATACGCCTGATATACCACAATCGACTCATCGTCGTACTGCGCCAGGATATGCTGCCCGGTCTGCGGCCAGCCGGCGGCCTGCTCAGGATACGGCGCGGTAAGGAGCGCCATCACATCAGATCGGTGGTCGTGCTGGGATAGCCATAACGCCCGACCAGCGGCACGAAGCGCACCGCGTCGGCTTCTTCGATTTGCCAGCGGTTGCCGCTGCGCCGGATGACTTCGAGATGCTGGCGACGCTCATCGCCTACCGGCAGCACCATCCGTCCGCCGCTTTCGCTCAGTTGTCCGCGCAGGGGGTTGGGCAAGGCAGGGGCCGCCGCCGTGACGATGATGGCATCGAATGTCGCCATATCGGGCAGCCCGACGCTGCCATCGCCGACGTAGATTTCCACATTGTCAAAGCCGAGTTCCGCCAGCACATCGCCGGCTCGTTCCGCCAGTCGTGGATTGACCTCAACGCTGTAGACCTCCGCCGCCAGCAGGCATAGCACCGCTGTCTGGTAGCCGGAACCGGTGCCAACTTCAAGCACCCGTTCGCTGCCATTCAAGTTGAGCATGGCCGACATATGGGCGACGATGTAGGGCTGTGAGATGGTCTGGCTGTCGCCGATGGGCAGCGGTGTATCGCGGTAGGCCAGGTGGCGCACCTCGTTCGGGACAAATTCGTGGCGCGGGATGAGGCGCATCGCCTCGAGGATGTTGATGTCGTCAATGCCGCGCGCGGTCAACTGTTGAATCACCATCTCGTCGCGCGCTTGCTGGAAGGAGTCACCGTCTTTCATTTCAACCAGTCCCCCTATGCAATCAACAGTGTGGTATACGGTTATTTACGAGTATATGCAGATTCTTAACCTGTCAAATGAGAGATTGAACCGGTCGCGGGGTCTTGCGCCGTCCATTCGGCTTCGAAGCGTCGCAGGAATTCCAGCATGAAAGCATGACGTTCTTCTGCTAACGCCCGCGCTGCTGCCGTGTTCATCCGATCCTTGAGCAGCAGCAGCTTCTCGTGAAAGTGATTGATGGTGGTGCTTTGCTTGTTCTGATAAGCGGCGAAACTGGCGTGGTATTCTGGCCTCTGATCGGGGTCGTGCATGGCGCGTCCCTTCGCCCCGCTGTAAGCGAATGCCCGTCCGATGCCAATCGCGCCGATGGCATCCAACCGATCCGCATCCTGCACGATCTGTCCTTCCAGCGACAAGGGCGCGGCGACCACGCCGGCTCCCTTGAACGACACATTGGCGATGATCTGACAAACCGCTTCAATCACAGCCGGGTCAACCGACTGGCTGCTCAACCAATCCCGTGCCAGACGTGGGCCAACGGCCTCATCGCCACCATGAAACTTCCAGTCGCCGATGTCGTGCAACAGCGCCGCCAACTGGACGACCTGTAGATCGGCCTGTTCCTGCCGCGCCAACAACAGGCTGGTCTTCCACACCCGCTCGATGTGCCACCAGTCATGACCGGTGCTGTCGCCCGCCAGCGTCTCGCGCACATAACGGGCGGTTTGTTCCATCAGAATTGTCATCGCTTGTGTCACTTTCTGAGGAGATTAGGCGCGCAGGGCGGTGACCAGGACACCAGCCATTGTTTCTTCCCAGATGGCGCTGAGTGCTGCGATGATCTCGCCGTCGTTCAGGGTTGTGACATCCAGCTCGCGCACACCGTCCAGCCCGCGTACAGCCCATTCGCGCTTGAGATGACCGATGGCAACGGCGCGTTCACGTGGATCGTGATAACGCCCACCCAGCGCCAGATGCAGCCGCCGCAGCGCCGCATCGAGCCGGATGACCAGACACACCAGCGGTCCGGTCTCCATCAGACGGCGGGCATATTCGGCGCGCAGCAGCGTTTGCCCACTCACGCGGATGACGGTTGTCCGATGCAGCAAAATTTCCTGCATCACTTCGGCTTCGATCATCTTCAGCCGGGTTTCGCCGTAGCGGGTTTGCAGCGACTCCAGATCAACCCCGGCGCGCAGTTCGATCTGGCTATCGACATTGACGTAACGCATCTTGAGTTGATCAGCCACCTGTTGACCGAATAAGGGTTGATTCGGGCCGGTGTAGCCGGTGATGATGAGGTTGCGATCCGGGTATGCCAGTTTCATGCCGGACGCCAACCCGGATGCAGCCGATCCAGCACATCGGGAAGTTCTTCGAGCGAATTGATGGCCGCGTCTGGGACGATCAATCCACTCAGCATAGGTGGCACGGGATGTGTCACTCGCAGCACGGCATACATCCCGGCAGCCTGTGCCCCGGCGATGTCGGCCACTGGATTATCGCCGACAAACACTGCCTCAGATGCCTTGACGCCCAGTTGATCGAGCGCCCTTTGGAAGATAGCCTGATGCGGTTTCAGATAACCCGCATCGGCAGCCGAGACCCGGCACTCTGGGAAGTAGGGCAGCAGTCCGTGTTCGCCAATTTCGATGTCGCGCACCGCCATCGGCTGACCAGCATTGGTAACAATCGCCAGCTTCAGCCCATGATCGCGCAGCCGCTTCAGTTCAGCCGTTACTTCCGGGAACAGGCTTGTCCCTGGGACAGCGCGCCAACCATACATCTTTAACACGTCTTCGGCGGAAAGCTGCCCGGCGGGTACGCCCTGCGCTTCGATGCTCTGTACCAGGATGCGCCCCAGGTTTGGGGCGATCAGCGTTCCCCGACCTTGTCGCCAGGCCTCGCGGGTGCGCTCCCGAAAGTCGCGCACGAACGCCACAAAATCAGACGTCCACTGCGTCATCAACTGGTCAAACACCCGTCGCAGCATTGGTTCTTCGTAGGTTTGCCAGTCCTGCTTGAAACCCTGCCAGTCGAGCAGGGTATCATCCAGATCGAATAAAACGGCTTTTAGGCTCATACTGTGACTGGATGCGGTATATGCACCGCATCGTTCCTCTCCGTGTCCTGCTGTTCATGCGGCAGAAGCGCCGTATCGCTTTAGGTGGCCTTGATGATTTCGCCAGCGCGCCACACCAGCAGCACCTGCTCCAACCCGGCCTGATGAGTGGGATAGCGGGGCGACCAACCCAACAGTTGCCGGGCTTTGGCATTGCTTAGTTTAGCCGAGGTTGCCAGCAGCGCCCGCTGCATCTCATGGGTCATTATCCGCAGCATAAAAAGCGGCATGTTGCTGTTATCCGAAACACCAAGCCCCAAGGCGCTGGCGAAGGACGCAGCGAAGCTAGCTGCGCTGACTGGTTGGTCATCGACCACATTGATGATCTGACCGGCTGGCTGCTGCTCGGCGGCTAGCACGGCGGCTGACGCCAGATCAGCTGCGTGAATCCAGTTGTGGTGGCTGTGGCTGTCAGCCAAGTACAGGCCGCGCCCATGACGCAGTGCCTGCGACAACGCCTGAATCGGTGCATCATCGGAACTGTAATTGAATCCGGCGCGCAGCACACAGGCGCTGATGCCGCTCTCCAGAATTTGACGCTCGGCCAATCGCATCCGACGGAAGTTTCCGTCTTCGTCGTGACCCTCGGTGGTTTCATCGGCCTCGGCACCATGCAGATCGCCATAGACCGCGGTTGAACTGACATACACGATGAACTTGACACTGCTGGCTTTGGCGGCTTCAACCAGATTGTGGACGCCATCCGTCAGGATGCTTTGCAGCGCCTCATAACCCCCATCCCGGCTGGGAAAACTGTTGGCAGCCTGGGTGGCGAAGTACAGCACCACATCGGCGCTGGACATTTGCAACATGCTCTTCATCTCGCCCACCCGCAGCAGATCGGAAAAGGCCGGGATGGCTCCATCCTGCCGTGCCAGGGTTGCGCCCTCGCTGCCCTGTGTCAGCACAGTCACACGATGTCCGCGCGCCACCAGTTGACGACTGGCTTCGCGGGCAGCGCCGGTCATTCCGCCCGTGATGAAGATGTTGAGTTTGTTTTCCATCGGGAATCCCAATCTGTCTTGGTATGTCGGATTCAATCGCCGTATTATGCCACCGAACCGAGGCACGGGCAATGCAAATTCCGCCCAACTATCTATTGGCAAGTGGTTGATTTGTGGTTAGGATGCTGCTTGTTGATCCTAGCAAAAGCATCTAACAGGAGCGCCGCCCATGTTCAAATCGTTTGCCCGATGGTTTATTCTGTTCAGCCTGATCTTTTCGACCAGCCTTGCCCTGGCTCAGACAGCCCCACAACAGATCGCTGCTGCCCTGAACGACCTCAGCGGGCGCGTCGGACGCAGCATCAACATCACTGATCTGGATGCTTGGTCATTCAATCAAGCGGTGTACCCTGATACCTCGCTGGGCTGCCCACAGCCGGGCGTGGCTTATGCCCAGGTCACGACATCCGGTTTTCAATTTCTCATCACTTATGCTGGCACTCAATATGATTATCGTGTGTCAGCTGATCAGACCATCGTCGTGCTGTGCAACGCCGGCGTCATCGTCGGCACTCCTGCGCCAGCCTGTCCACCGCCCAACGAAACCGGCTACCTCGTCCCGCGTCTGAGCATTGGTGCCCAGGGGAGAGTCGAGGATGGTGGATTGCCCAACCTGCTGCGCGATCTGCCAGGTTCCAGCGGCGGTCTGCTGGGGCAGTTGGAACCGGGGACCGAATTCATTGTGGTCGATGGCCCGCGTTGCAGCCTGCTCGACAAGATTGTGTGGTGGCAGGTGACGGCTAACGGTCTGACTGGCTGGACGGCGGAAGGCCGGGATGGCGATTACTGGATCGAGCCGCTGGGGCCATCAGTCGGCATCGAACCGGTACAGAGCGCAGTCATCACCCTATCGAATGCCAACACTGTCACCCAGTTGTTCACTCCACCCGGCATCAATCTCCTGGGGCCAGATGAGAATACCTTGATTGTCGGTGAAGCTAGCGGCATCATCAGCCTGTTTGATTTCCGCACCATTGCTACCCGCGCTCAGGTGCAAGCCCATACTGGTGCTGTCAGTTCGCTGGCGCTGGGACGTAATCTACAGACTCGCGCCATCTATGTCGTGTCAGGTGGGTCTGATGCGCTGGGCAAGGTCTGGGCGCTCGATACCACCGCCAACACCTTCACCGTGCTGGCTCAGTTGACCGGTCACAGCGGCCCAATCAACGCCATTTCCATCAACTCGACGACAGAGCTGATTGTCACCGGCAGCGCGGATAACACAGTGCGCGTCTGGCGCTTGCTGGATGGCGCGCCGCTGGCGAATCTGGCAGGGCATACAGCAGCGGTCGTCAGCGTCGAGTTTGGCACAGGTGGTATCCTGTCGCGCGATGAGACCGGACGCACCATCATCTGGGGACTGGCAACCAGTGGCGGAGCAGCCGGCTGATTGTCTGTGAATGAGGGGATGTCCTTTGGATGTTCATCCCCTCGCTCAGATTAACGATCAGAATCTGAACTCTGAATTCTGGCTGGCAGACTGATTGGCGTGGGTATCATGATTGGCACTGAGGCTGGGGTTGAAGAGGCTGCCATGTTGGCAGTGATCGTTGGCACTTCAGCCACACTTACTGTGTAGCTGATGACTAGCCGTGCTGCCTGAGTTGCGCCACCTTCAAATGCACGGGCGAATTTACGTGCCCATGTCCCACCTGTTCCCTGGATAATCAGGCTAAGACTGTTTCCGGGTTGCCATCCACCGCGGCTGACAATTTCCTGCACCACGGGTGCCGCATTGTCCACTGTATTCCAGGTCGCTGTTGACCAATTGACGTTTGAATTATGAATAACACGCGCTGTCGTCCGTATCCGTTGTGATGGTCGGTTGCTGGTGCTGAACGGCACACTGTTGTCACTGGCGTCCCCTCCAATGTTCAGGTTGATGGTGATCCAGGTTGAACTTGGGGAATACAGTTGAAGCACAGCGGATGTGATCGTTGCATTGCGCGGCACTTGTACACCGTTGAATCGCAGACCCAGAATGCTCGTTCCTGTCCCTCCGTTCCCAATCCAGATTGTAGCATCGCCGGTTGTGAATGTGCTTCCGACTTCATTGACATCGTCGTTGCCATTGTTCACCTGGGCCGTGAATGTGCCGCTCTGTGGAATGGGCGTCGGCGTTCGACTGGGCGGCGCCGTTGGAGTGAATGTCGGCGTGTGAGTCGGCGTATTGCTGGGCGTATGAGTTGCGCTTGGGGTGGAAGATGGAGTAAAGCTTGGCGTCGGCGTGGCCGTGTGAGTTGGCGTATTCGTCGGCGTATCTGTTGGTGTCGGGGTCGCCGTGTTGGTGGGTGTATTGGTTGGTGTTGCAGTGGCAGTATGAGTTGGCGTATTGGTAGGAGTGTCGGTCAACGTCGGGGTCGCCGTATCGGTTGGTGTATCGGTCGGCGTATCGGTTGGTCTTGGAGTAGCTGTATCGGTCGCTGTGTTGGTCAGCGAAGGTGTCAGGGTACTCGTTGGTGTATCGGTTGGTGTCGGGGTAGCCGTATCAGTGGGTGTGTTGGTTAGGGTTGGGGTGGAGGTGAAAGTTGGCGTATCGGTCAGCGTATCGGTTGGGGTTGGGGTGAAAGTGTCGGTCGGGGTGTCGGTTAGTGTCGGGGTCGCTGTGTTGGCAGGTGTATTGGTTGGGGTCAGGGTAGCGGTAAACGTTGACGTATGGGATGGTGTTGGTGTCATGCTGACCGGTGTAGAGGTCATGGTTGCAGTCGGCAAGGGCAGCGTGTAATTGACTACTAGGCGGGCAGCTCGAGTTGTATCTCCCTCAAAGGCACTGGCAAACTTCCGTCCCCATGTACCACCGGTTCCCTGAAGTATGAGACTGAGACTATTTCCGGGACGCCAACCGCCTCGGTTGACAATTTCCTGGATGATGGGGGCAACATTCTCGACCGTGTTCCATGCTCCTGCCGGCCACTGAACATTTGAGGCATGAAGCACCCGTGCGGTAGTTCGTGTGCGTTGGGACGGGCGACTTGTGCTGGAAAAGGTCTGGCTATTATCGACTGCTTCGGCAGCGATATTTAGGCTGATCGATGTCCAACCACTGGTTGGGGTAAACACCTGGAGCAAGGCAGAGTTGATGGTTGCACTGCGCGGCACTTGAAGCGCGTTGAAGCGAAGTCCGAGAAAGCTCTGGGCTGACCCACCGTTTCCAACCCAGATTGTGCTGTCTCCTGCGGTGAAAGTTGTGTTGACTTCGTTTACATCGTCTGAGCCGCTGTTGATTTGAACAGTCACCGATCCTGTTTGCGGGAGAGGTGTTGCTGTAGGGGTAACTAGTTGTGACAGATTAGCTATGAAGGTTGTGTTGCTGGTGGGGATAGTAAGCGTCTGAGATTTTGTTCCCCCTTGGGACCATCGTTGAAAAGTATAGTTGACCGTATCGATTGCTTGAGGTGAAGCAACATCGACTGGAATCTGCATCCCCACTACCCGCTTGATTGTGTAAGGTGTGTTCCGTTCGCCTCCCTCAATAGATATTTTTCCACCTGGTGGATCTGTAGTAAAGGTTACATCAACTGTTATTGGGTTAACATCCACATAGCTGGAAGTGGTTTGTCCGCGAGCATCTGTGATTCGAAGATAGATGCGATACCACACGACTGGATCCGTTTCGCCGCTGATAGGTATGGTAAATGATCCTGATTGACCAGGTAGTAATGGTAGAAATGGATGGTTGTGGTCGCGGTGGTGAAACACAATTTCCCATTCAAATGCATTCAATGGTAGAGGTTCATCATCCATTATATTTATCGCACTATAAGACCAGGTATCACCGGCATAGTAATTGAGATCTGTTGTAAGCGATGGATTAGTCAGATTATTCAGTAGGATTGTGCCAGAAGGGGCAGAGTTACCAGGAAAGACAGGCAACGCTACGGGCAAGGATGTTTCCTGCGGAGATCCGCTATCCCTTACCTGCAAAGTCACAACACGATTCACAGCCTGTGTGTAACGGTAAGTCACCGTCGGCGTTGATGTTGTCAGGCTAGTGCCATCGCCGAAATTCCAAACATAAGTGAGTGGATTATTGTTGTCAGGATCATAGGAGCCAGTTGCGCTGAAAGTATAATCTGTGCTAAGCGGCCCGCCTGTCATATTCGAAGTAATCTGAGCTACAGGTTTCTGGTTTGTGCTGGCCGTATATCGTATCCGCCTGATCTCGTTGACCCGAGTGCTATCAGAAACAAAGGTAATATAATATAGATCTCCATCCAGACCGGTCTTTAATCCAATAATCCCTGAGTAACCTGTTCCAAAATCACTTGTCGCTGCATTCCATGATCCATTGCTGTAAATGAGGCGGCGAATAAAACCCTGGATTACGTCCGCATAAAAATAGTTGTTTCGATACTCTGCTGGATATGGAGTGCCGTTGCTGTTCGTGTACACTGCACCTCCAATTATTGCCGAATCAGAATTGGCATATAGAGTTCGGTGGGCGTAGGAATAAATCGGATCATCAAACCCGGATGGCTGAAAGGGCGGTTGGCATAATACACCATTCGCACAGGGGCCTTCACGCATTGGCCATCCATAATTTCCGCCTGAACGGACTAGTGGGACGACTATCGTGAATTGACGGGTCACAACCTCTATTTTCACGCTGTTATCATGAGGTTCAGTCATCAAATCACGGCGGTCAGCCCACTAGGCTTATTTCTTCCCATACTCCACCGCCGACATCGCCGATGATGGGCTGTCCTGCGCCAGAAATTCCAGCGACATTTGGTAAGATGCTGAAGCGAAATGGATTACGCAAACCTGTCGCAAATACTTCACGACAGGGACCGGTTCCCCCTGGCTGTGGAACGAGACCGCAGTAACGTGAGCCAGATGCGGTGTCAAATGGATTTCCGGGGGTTGTGTAACCTCCAGTTGCACCTGAATCAGGCAGGATACGCAATACCTTGCCATTCAGATTGGCATTACTTTGGGCGAGATTGGAAATGCCCCCATCGCCAGTCACAATGTACAGAAAACCATCTAAATCGAAATGGATGTCGCCAGCATTGTGATATCCAACATCTGTCACAATGTTGTCGATTAATACACGTTCACTCCCGGCAATCACCCCATCACCCTGCATGGTCAGACGTGACACTCGATTTCGCGGCCCATCAGGTGCGCCATTAGAATAGGTGTTGTAACCACATGCGCTTCCAATAGTGGACTGACGCGTGTAGTAGACGTAAATGTAACCATTACTCGCAAATGCTGGATCTGCCGCAATGCCCAGCAGACCTCGTTCGCTATCGCCACAGGTGTTAACGCTGTAAGCACGAGTCGTCAGCAAACTACCATTCTTGAACACCCGAATACTTGCAAGGTTCTGGTCGTTTGAGCTTGCTGTTCCTCGTTCAAGAATCAGGATGCGCCCATCTGGCAAGAAAGCGAAGGCTCTTGGTGCCAGTAATCCTCCAACTACTAATTCATCCGAAAAGCCGGATGGCAGGATACGTCCTCCTGTGTTGGGAGAACCGGTTACTGTTGGAATAGGTGTTGGTGCTGGTGTGACAGTGGATTGTGGGGTGGGGGTGGTACTCACCTGACCATCGCCCAGTCGGGCATAGTACAGATCGACATTATAGTAGTTGGCGCCGGGCGCGAGGAAGAACAACAACTCAACTACCTCAGGGCGATTGAACCCCACAACCGACCACTTCACCGACGGACTGGCATCCAGACTATCGCCTGAAGGGGGGGCGAGCAGTAGCTCGATTGGCCCCCATGTTCCGTTGGCATTACGCTTTGCATAGTACATTTCGTTATTGCGGTTGGTGAGCGTTGGGCCATGCCCAAACAAATACAATGTGCCAGTTGCATCGAGTGCCAGCGTGGGGGTATGACTATAAAAGAAGCCATTGATGGTTAGGCCAGTAATGGCGCTGGTGGCGGCCATCGGAGTGCTGGTCCAGGCGCTATCACTCATGCGCTTGAAAGCATAATGAACCCGGCCATAATCGCCAGTACTGTCAAAGTTTTCAATGTATGTCAGGTGACGGGTGCCTGCGCTGTCGATCAGAATATTCGGCCCCTGATCAACATTGATGCCGAAATTGGTACTGCGCCACACCGGTGCATTACTGACCTGCTCTGCACCCCCCCACACCCCGCTGGAATTCGGGCGAGTCCGGGCAAGAATGTGTGCTGGTGTGCCAGTCTCCGATACCCAGGCGACACTGATCGACCCATCCAACGGCGAAATAGCGACCATCGGATGATTGGAACGCCCGTCGCTATCCAGACGTGTTGTCTCGATGGTTGTCAGCGTGTTACTTGCTGGACTATAGGTGAACTGTTTGTAAGTGATCTGGTTGCCAGCCGACCAATAGGCTACATGGATTCGACCATCGGTTCCGGCCAACCCTGATAGGCCATTGGTGCCAACGTATAAGCCGCTTGGCACGGTGGGATTACCAGTGGCAATCAGAATGGGACTGCGAAATGTGTTGGTCGTCAGGTCAAAAGGATAATTGCGCAGCTCGCCATTGTTGTTGTTGACGAACAGATGAATCGTTGTTGCGCCATCATAGACTGGGTCAACCGACAGGGGAAAACCCGGGTCGGTGAAGCTGACGAAGCCGCTGAAGCTGGCAGCCGAAACGGGCAGCCCTGGTGTTGTAGTGTAGTAGACATAAATGGTGCGGTTTTCCTGACCATGACTGGCGAAGATATAAACCCGGTCGTCGTTTGTGCGAATGATCTGACGCGGTTGCAGATCAACCGAACCCTTGCCGACTTTGAAAATCGTCGTATTGGTCTGTGAAAAAGCGGGCTGCGATGGCCGTATGAATAGAATCCCTATCATCAGCGCCAGACACACAATAATCACAGACGACGGTGAGCGACGAAAATCAATCATGGCATATCCCCTGGGTTGGTTGCGCTGATTTTTAATATTCGTTAATAATCTTGTGTAGTGCTGATAGCGGTATAGTCAGATGATTGATTGGAGCAGCTCAGGGGGAATATTGCAAGTCAAATAACGTTCGACTTTGGTAAGAATGAATTACAGTTCTTATATAGTCAAACTCAAGGTAAAAGAAGTAACAGGAATGAAACGGTAAAGATGGGGCCAAGCAGGGGATGAGCCGCCCAGCTCATCCCCTGTGACTTCGGCTAAGGCGTGGTGCCGCCACCGAAGTCATCGAAAATCATATTGGGGGCGTTGATCGTCCACAACCCAATGTAACCGCCGCTCGTGTAGAAAGGCCAGGCGCGCACATCAACAGTGGCGATCAGCGTCTCGTTGCGATAGATCTCAACGAAACCATCAGCTCGCGCTCGCGCCCCCATCCGATCCCCGTTCTGATAGGTCACGAAGATGTCGACTCCGTGCTGCACCCATCCCTGGCTCGGGTGGAAGGTATATATTCGTGCAAGACCAGTGGCAGGATTGTAGTACAACTCAATCAGACCACCATCTGGCGTGTTCGGCAGTTGTGACTTCAGGATGAGCAGCAGTTGTTCCCCGCTCAGATCAATCTGTGTGAGCGTGACGAAAGCCTCCTGCGTCGCACCGAATGGTGTATTCCAGAAGATCGCGCCATTGCCTGTGCCGATCAACCGACCACCGGTTACACTGAACGCACCGCTTGCCACACTCCAATTACTGCTCAACGGACCATTGGGCTGGTTGAAGGTGTCGCGTATCACGGTACGAGGGAAGCCGCCATTGCTGGTCGGCGTAAGGCTGGGTGTCTGGGAGGGTGTCAGCGATGCTGTTGGGGTCAGCGTGCCTTGTGGCAGGGGTGTGGCCGAGGGCTGTGTCACGACACTCACGGTGTAGCTGATGACCAGCCGCGCCGCCTGGGTTGATCCGCCTTCGAAAGCGCGGGCAAACTTGCGCCCCCAACTGCCGCCAGTACCCTGAATAATCAGGCTCAGGCTGTTGCCTGGCTGCCATCCATTGCGATTGACAATCTCTTGTATGACTGGCAACACATTGTCGACATTGTTCCACGCGCCTGTCGGCCACTGCACATTCGATGTATGGACGATGCGGGCAGTGGTGCGCGTCCGCTGCGATGGACGGCTGCCAGTAGAGAAGGGGGCGCTGTTATCCGCCGCATCTGCTCCGATATTCAGATTGATGGTTGTCCAGCCAGAACTGGGCGAGTACACCTGTAGAATGGCCGAGGTGATGGTGGCATTGCGCGGCACTGTCACATTGGTGAAGCGCAGCCCGGTGAAGCTTTGTCCGGCCGAACTGCCGTTGCCGTACCACAAGGTGCTGTTGCTGCTGTTGAAGCTGCTGCCATCTTCATTGACATCGTTTGCGCCGCTGTTGATCTGAACCGTGACAGTTCCACTCTGAGGCAAAGGCGTGACTGTCGCCGTGAAGGTCGGCGTGAAACTGGGTGTTAAGGTCGCCGTCGCCGTCGGTGTTTGGCTAGGCGTGAATGTAATGGTGGGGGTGAAGGTTGCCGTCGCCGTTGGCGTTTGGCTAGGCGTTGCTGTCGCGGTGGCCGTGTCAGTGGCGGTTGCGGTCAGGCTGGGGGTGAAGGTTGCCGTCGCCGTTGGCGTTTCGCTGGGCGTCGCTGTCTCGGTGGGGGTGAAGGTCGCCGTCGCCGTTGGCGTTTGGCTAGGCGTTGCTGTCGCGGTGGCCGTGTCAGTGGCGGTTGCGGTCAGGCTGGGGGTAAAACTGGCCGTCGCCGTCGCTGTCAGGCTGGGGGTGAAGGTCGCGCTGGGGGTGAAGGTCGGTGTATGGGTTGCTGTCGTGGTTGCGGTCTGGGTGGGCGTATTGCTCGGCTGCGGACCGCTGCTGACATACTGAATGACAAGGCGCGCTCCCGTCAACGCATTACCCTCAAAGCTGCTGGCGAATTTACGCGCCCAGTTGCCCCCGGTTCCCTGGGCGATCAGGCTCAGGCTGTTGCCCGGTTGCCAGCCGCCACGATTGATAATCTCCTGGATGACCGCGCTGACATCTTCAAGGTTATTCCAGCTTCCGGCTAACCATTGGCTGTTAGAGCTGTGATTGGCGCGGGCAATCCCCTGAGTGCGCTGCGACGGTCGGTTACTGGCACTGAACGGCAGGCTGTTGTCGGCTGCGTCTGCTCCAATCGAAAGCGCAATCGATTGCCAGCTGGTCGCGGGAGAGTAAACTTGCAGCATCGCCGAGGTGATGGTCGCGCCACGCGGCACGGCAATCGCATTGAAGCGCAGCCCCAGATAGCTCTGGGTGGAGCCGCCATTGCCTAACCAGATGGTGCTGCTGTCAGACGTGAAGCCGGCTCCTTCCTCATTGACATCATCCGTGCCTGTGTTGATCTGCGTCGTCACCGAACCGGAACCACTCGGCTGTGTGCTGGTGGCGGTCGGCGAGGGGGTATGGGTGAAGGTGGGCGTCTCGCTGGGTGTCAGTGTCGCTGTGAAGGTCGGCGTTGGGCCAGGCGTGTTGGTCAGGCTCGGCGTGGCGGTTGGCGTGTTGGTCGCTGGCGTCACCAGATTATCGAATGTGATAACCAGCCGCGCTGCCTGAAGCGGATTGTTATCGAAGCTGCTGGCGAACTTGCGGGCGAAGGTGCCATCCACCCCGCGAATGATGATCGAAAGACTGTTGCCGGGTTGCCAGCCATTACGATTGATGACTTCCTGAATAACGGTCTTCACATCGTCAAGCGTGTTCCAGGTGTTGGTGGCCCAATTGGTATTGGAGCTGTGGCTGATGCGCGATGTGGTCAGCGGGCGTTGTGATGGTCGGCTGCCATTCGCGAACATGTTACTGCTGTCGACAGCTTCCGCCCCTATATTCAGATTGAAGGACAGCCAGGATTGGGATGGGCTGTAGAACTGAAGCTGGGCTGAAGCGATGACCGCACCGCGTGGAATGCTGACGTTGGTGAAGCGCAAGCCCAGATAACTCTGTGACGAACCGGCGCTGCCTACCCAGATGCTGTTGTCATTGGGAATGAAACCGGTGCCAATCTCATTCACATCATCATTGCCATGACTGACCTGCACTGTCAGTGAACCGGGCGGGCCAGGCGGTGTGCTGCTGGCCGTGGGTGTGCTGCTGGGTGTGGCTGTACTGGTGGGTGTGCGCGTGGGCGGGAAACTGCCACCGATGGCATTGCCGCCGCCAAAGTCATCCAGCAGCGAGAGGTTGCCATTCTCAACCCAGACGCCGATGTAGCCGCTGGTGGCAAACAATGGCCATCCGCGTACATCGCTAGTGCCGACCAACGCGCCGTTGCGATAGACTTCGACGAAGCCATCGGTGCGGGCGCGCGCCCCAAACTGGTCACCGGGCAACAGTGTCATCGGCATATCGCTGCTGCGCTGCACCCACCCCTGGGTTGGGCTGTAGGTCGAGATACGCACCACCCGCAATGTCGGAAAATACGTCACCGAAATCACCCCATCATCGGGGCGGGTGGGATTCTGCGCTTTGAGCAGCAGCGAGAGTCCACTGCTGTCCGGGTCAATGGTCTGGGCGCGAACGTAGACTTCCTGATTCTGGATGAACGCGGTATTCCAGAAAATCGCGCCATTGCTGACCACATCCAGTTGGTTGCTGGCGATTGCATAGCTGGCATTCGCCCCCGACCACGACGCACCAATCGCGCCATTAGCTCGGTTGAAGCTGTCGAGTAACCCGGTTGAGGGGAAGCTGCCGGTGCCGCCGACCAGAGTCGCCGTGTTAGATGGCGTTGGCGACGGGCCGGGCGAAGGCGTGGCGGAAGGGGTGCTGGGGGGCGGTGTTTCACTGCTAATCCGGATTGTTGCTGCTACCGATGGCACCCCATCGCTCGTCAACAGGAACAGCATGTAGTAACCGGGCGGCGCGACATTGCTGTTCGACGGGATGACCACGCTCAATGAACTGGGCTGAGTGGTGAAATTCAGCGGCACATAAGTCTGGTCGAGGCTGATGCTGTGGGTCGAGGTAGCCATACGCACCAGCGCTATTGAGGCCACACTGCCAGCCTCTGGCGACTGTACGGTGATTGTTTGCCCATATTGAGCCGCCGCTGGCGCGCTGCTGATCGTTGGGCGCGGACCGCGGAATAGATACGGCGGCGAATAGATTTCGGCTGTGGGATAGTCCACCGCCGGGGCCAAGCGTCCGCCGCCCATCACCAACACCCGTGCGTCGGGCAGCAGCAGCGCCGAGGAGTGATACATCCGCAGGTTTTGCATCGGCGATAGCGGCATCCAGGTTTCAGTGGTTGGATTCCACAATTCGGTCTGGTAAACGCCGGTGGTCGATGCCAGATCAAGCTTATCGGCACCGCCGATCACCATCACCTGACCATCCGCCAGAATGACCATGTTCTGCTGGAAGCGGGCATAGGCCATCGACTGGGTGGTGCGCCAGCTTGGACTGGGCTGATTCAGGTCAATGACGGCGGTACCACGTCCAACCGTTGTTGTGCCGCCTGAGATCATGATTTTGCCAGGGCGATACTGCACACCGCTGGTGTAGAATAGCGGTGCTATCCCGACATCACTCCAGGTCTGGGTGTTGACATTCAGATAAGCCGAAAAACCGCTGTTATCCGCTACATTGAAAATGCGACCATCTGGTGCCAGAAAGGTCAGCGGGTAGTTGCCGATAGGGCGGCTGGCAGCGGGCATGGTCGTCCAGTTATCGGTCACTGGATTGTAAATTTCAGGTGTATGAATAAAGACACCAGGAGTATCTTCGCCACCATAGACGAATACCCGGCCATCACCGAGCAGAGTTGTGGTGGGATACCAGCGGTTGTAGTTCATGTTCGCTGCCCGCGACCACGAATCGGTCACCGGGTCATAAATGTTCGTATGATTGATGCCATAATTCGCGCCATTGTGACCACCACTGATGAACTGGCGACCATCTGCCAGCGCTACCTGACCGGCACAGAACAGTCCAGAGGTGGTGTTCGGAACGGCGGTGAATGTTTGAGTATACGGATCCCACATCCGCCCCGAGGGAGCAGCGCCAAATTCCCAGGCATCCCACATCAATACCTTGTGATCGGGCAGGAGAGCAGTGTGAACCGCGACCAGTGGCCAGTTGTAAACCTGGGTCCATTGCCCGGTCTCGGAAGGACCGCCCAGGGGTGCAGCGTTCACGCCTGCCTGAAACCGACCGGCTCGCGCCTCAACCGCGCCACCGCTTTGCAAACGGGCGATGGCCTCTGGCACCGAGGCGATTTTGTCGTGGACAAAGTGATCGTGGCTTGGACTGGCCTCACTATTTTGAAAGACAAATAACAGTGAAAAGAGCAGCGGTAATGTGAGCAGGCAAAGCCTTACGATCCGTTTCCCCAAACGGTGTGCCATCCTATTCCCTCCAACGATTTGCCCTCGGGTGTTGGGGAAACACAATACTTCTCTGTGCACTCCCCTTACAAAACGTAAGGTGCCAAACTAAAAATAAACTAAATTACGATTTGTTACAAACTGTGGCGGCGACTATGCCTACGACAGCAGCTCCAACGGCAGATGGCTGACGCGATTGACGAAACGTAGCCCGATGGTCTCGTCTGGATAGAAGTCCACTCGCGTGATGGCGGTGTTGTAATGGACAAAATAGAGATGATCGTTGGGCAGCATATTCAGCAGCGCCTTGAGTAGGCAGTTGATGAACATTCCATGAGTAACCAGCGCGATCCGCTCATGGCTGTCGGCCTGATGTCGCAGCACTTCGGCCACGCGGATAGCCCGCCCTTGGCACGTCGCCAGGTCTTCCATACCCTGTTCAGCGCGATACCAGCCGTGTTCGGTGACTCCGGCGGGCAGGCGATAACCGGGGAAGGCCGCCTCAATCGCCCCCCGCGTCAGTCCCGGTTGACCGACTTCGCCACGTCCGTCACCGCTATTGTGATGAATGCCACCGTGTTCGTGGAGATCAATCCACACCTGGGGGTCAAGCCGGAGCGCTTCGGCGACTGGCTGGCAGGTCTGTAAGGTGCGCTGCATTGGGCTGCAATACAACTGGGTGATGCCCCAGCTTTCGCCCCGTTCTTTCCATTGCACCGGATGGTCGATCCAGGTTTCCGGGCTTGGTTCCCGCTTTAGATACTCGCCCAATGCCTGCGCCTGTTTCAAACCCAGTTCTGTCAGAGGTGGATCTGCTTCACGCTCTTCAGGGTTGTAGATCATCGAGATATTATTGGTTGATTGCGCGTGACGGATGATGTAGAGTTCCATGCTTCGCCCTCACTGGTGGGTTCGATCGCCCTATTGTAGCACGGGAGAGAAAGCGCCATGCACATCCAGTTTGATCATTGTGTCATCCATGTCAGCGATTGGCAGCGCTCGAACGACTTTTATGCGCGGGTCATGAGGGCGGAGGTACTCCAGCGCGACGCTGGCTATGCCTACCGCTTCGGTAGTGTACAGCTCAATTGTCATGGGCCGGGGCTGAACCCGACGCCGCTGGCGCGTATCCCGGTACTCCCCGGTGGCAGCGACCTGTGCTTCGTCTGGGACGGGCCGATCAGCGCCGCGCAGCGACATCTGACGGAGCAGGGCGTAGGGGTCGAGTTGGGACCGGTGGAACGCAATGGGGCGCAGGGCAAAGGCACCAGCGTCTATTTCCGCGATCCCGATGGCACACTACTGGAATTCATCTCGTATCAGACAATGGCGGAGTAAGGTCAACCCATGCCATCGATTGTCATTCAACTGGCTGGTCTGTTCGTCTTGTTCACCGGGCTGGGGCTGGGATACTGGTATTTTGTCCGACCTCATGCCAACCTGACTGTCGCCGGGCGCGGGTTGCTGGCGCTGCTCATCCTGACCATGATGGGCGGATTCATCGGCAGCATCGGCTGGTGGCTGGATGTGCCTGAAGCCTTTTCCTGGGATCTACCCGCTTTAGCCAGTCGGATGCTGGGGGCGGCGGCGGTCGCGTTCGGCTTTCTGAACCTGGCCGCGCTGCGCCAGCCGGTTGCTGAACGGGTTCGCCTGGCGCTCATCCTGCTCTGGGTGTATCTGACGCCGCTGGCGGTCGCAATTGTTTTGTTTCACCTGGATCGCTTCAACCCTGGCGCTCCCATCACGTATGCCTTCTTCATCATTGTGCTGGGCATGATTATTCCTTGCTCGGTTTATCTCCTGCGCCAGCCCGTCATCATCCCATTATCTGAGCACCAGCCGACATCACCGGCCATGAAAATCTGGCTGGGTCTGGTTGGCGGTCTGATGGGCTTATGGGGGATT
>JALHNT010000060.1 GCA_022843385.1 Anaerolineae bacterium
GCTCTTCCGATCTACATCTACACCATGCACGGTTTTGATGCCAAAACCGACGTTGAAGAAACGCTCAGGACACTCGATGGTCTGGTGCAAAGCGGCAAGGTGCGTTATCTGGCTTGTTCCAACTTCTCTGGCTGGCACCTGATGAAATCGCTGGCGATCTCGGAGAAATATGGTTGGGCGCGCTACATGGCGCATCAGGCGCATTACTCGCTGCTCCGCCGTGAATACGAATGGGAACTGATGCCGCTGGCACTCGATCAGCGTGTCGGGACGCTGGTCTGGGGGCCGCTGTCACAGGGACGTCTGAGCGGGAAGTTCCGCCGCGATCAGCCTATGCCTGCCGGCAGCCGGGTGGCACAGGGCGCTGGCGAAGGTCCGGCCATCGCCGATGACTGGTTCTATAGCGTGGTCGATGTGCTGGATGCGATCAGTACCGAGACGGGCAAGACCGTCTCTCAGGTAGCGCTCAATTGGCTGCTGGCGCGCCCCACCGTCTCAAGTGTCATCATCGGCGCGCGAAATGAAGCTCAGTTGCGCGATAATCTGGGAGCGGTCGGCTGGTCCCTGAGCGCCGAGCAGGTGGCGCGGCTAGATGCAGTCAGCGAACTGGATACGATCTATCCCTTCTGGCATCAGCGCGGCTTCACCGAGCGTAACCCGGTGCCCACGAAGCTCTACAAGTAGGGTATCAGACCCTGCGGCTGCAAGGTCACTTTTGTGATGCAGGCATCAAAAAATCGTTAGTGACCTTGCGGCTCTCTAACAGACAGGCTTGGCGGCCTGAGCTGAGGACGACTGTACCTCGTTCCGTCTGAGATGCACTGTTGGCGGGATTGTGTTATCCTTCCAATATTGTAGTTAAAGTACCTCAGGGATTCGGTAAACGGCATGATCGGACGGAAACTGAAAGATCGCTACGAGATCCAGGAACACCTGGGTGATGGCTCCACCGCGACGGTCTACCGCGCACTGGATATTCGCCTGAATCGTCCGGTGGCGTTGAAGATTCTGCTGCCGCATGTGCGGGAGACCACGCGCAAACGATTCTTCCAGGAAGCCACTGCCGCAGCCGCACTTAACCATCCTAACATCATGTCGATCTATGACATCGGTGAGGACGATGACCAGCATTTTCTGGTCGTCGAATATGTTGATGGCGAGCCGCTGTCGTACTACATCCCGTCGCAGCCGGAGACAGTCGTCAGCCTGGGGGCACAGATTGCCCGCGCGCTGAGCTATGCCCATGCTCGCCAGATCATCCACCGCGATATTAAGCCGGCCAACATCAAAGTCACCACCGATGGTGCTGTCAAGATTATGGATCTGGGACTGGCCCTCCCGCGTGAAGCGACGCGCGTGACCGCCGAAGGTATGGTGATTGGCACCCCGGCCTATCTCTCGCCGGAGCAGGCTCAGGGGCTGCCGCTCGATCCGCGCACCGATATTTATTCGCTGGGTGTTGTTCTGTATGAGATGGCAACCGGTCACCTGCCATTTGATGCCGATGAAATCCCGGCGCTGCTGTTGCAGCAGGTGCGCCAACCCCCGCCACCCCCACGCCTCATCAAGCCAGAACTGCCGATTGAACTGGAGCGTGTGATCCTGAAGACGCTGGAGAAAAACCCGGTGCGGCGTTATGCCTCCGGTGATGCGTTGGCTTCGGCGCTGGAAGCCAGCATCACCAAAACCAGCACCGATGCCACCCAGCAGACCAAACCAGCCAAACTGGAGACTGGCGAGCGCAGCGTACGCCGCAGCAAGCCGACTATCCGCGTCATTCTGGCAGACGATCACACCATGATCCGGCGTATGCTGGGCAGCTACCTGGAATCAACCGGCGACTTTGTGGTGGTCGGTGAAGCAGCCGATGGCGCTGAAGCGCTGGTGAAGACGCTGGAAGTCCTGCCGGATGTTCTGCTGCTCGATCTGAACATGCCGGGCGTGGGCGGGCTAGAAATCCTGCCCAGAGTGCGTGCCGAAGCCCCCAATGTCAAAGTCCTGATTTTGACCGGACGCGACGAGGATTGGTACATCATGCGCGCCATGCGAGCCGGGGCGCACGGCTATGTGTTAAAGTCCAGCAACGAAGAAGAGCTGATGGATGGCATCGTCAAGGTGACCCAGGGTCATATGGTGCTGGGTCAGGGCGTGGCGGAGAAGATCGTGACCGGCATGATGGGTGGCGAGGGTGCCGCGCAATTGAGCATCACCGAACGCCAGGTGCTGCTATATGTGGCCGGGGGTTACGAAAACAGCGACATCGCCAAACATTTGCAGCTCAGTCAGCCAGTGGTGATCGAGACGCTGGCGAAAGCCATGAACAAACTCGGCGCAGGCGACCGCCATGCCGCGGCGCTGGCCGCATTGCGCGAAGGACTGATTGACCTGGATGAGCTGCATGATCTGTGATGCCTGGGGCATCGGTCAGTAGCGCGGGTTTACCCGAAAACCAGTCCTATACACCCCACTCCGGCTGCACAGCCTGAAGATCGGCTTCAACCTTCTTGTTTTCTAACAGGTGCAGTTGGCGAACCGCTCCCGCAGCCGTCCTCAGTTGTGGACAGACCGGCTGTGAACCCAGAACCGGCAACCAGGAATCCGCCGTCACCCTAACTCAACAACTCCCATTGGGTTGAACCGGTCTGCTGTTCCACCAGCAGCGAACGGCTGTGTAGCAGGGTACGCAGCGCGTCCGGCGTCATGACGCTATCGGCTGAGCTATACTCACCATTCAACCGCGCTTCATCAGCCGGGCCCGTAACCAGCTCCGGCAGGATAGGGCGAATGGTGTAGTATTTGGGGCTGCGGGTGACAGTACGGTGAGCCTCTTCTTCCGAGACTAGGATTTCGTGGATCTTCTCGCCAGGGCGAATGCCGACGATCTGGGTTTCAATCGGACGCTCCCCGATCAGGGTAGCAGCGATGTCGGTCACTTTGGCGGCTGGCACGCGCGGGATGTAGGTTTCGCCACGCTGAGCCGACTGAATGGCCTCGAAGATCACATCCACCGCATCATCCAGGCTGAGCAGGAAACGGGTCATATCAGCCGTGGTAATGGTGACGGGGCCACCGCTGCGAATCTGGTCATGGAACAGGGGAATGACCGACCCGCGTGACGCCAACACATTGCCATAGCGCACACAGATGAAGCGGGTTTCCGGCGCATACAGGTTGGCGCTGATGAACACGCGCTCCTGAATGGCCTTGGTCATGCCCATCACATTAACCGGCTTGCAGGCCTTATCGGTCGAAATGCCGACGACCGTTTCCACTGGCAGGCGCTGTTCGCGGATGGCGCGAACAATGTTTTCTGGCCCGGTGATATTGGTCTGAACCGCTTCATAGGGGAAGTATTCACAGGTTGGCACCTGCTTGAGCGCCGCCGCATTGAAGACCACATCAGCCTGCTGCAAGGCCGCGCTGACGCTGTGAAAATCACGGACATCCCCGATCCGGAATGTCAGCAAATCGCGAAAATTCTGGTAGATCACTTCATCAGTGGTGACCGCCCGCTGCATGTATTCCATGCGCATGAAATGCTGTTTGGCTTCGTCACGCGAGAAGATAATGATCTGCTGCGGACGCCCCAGCTCATTCGAGAGCAGGCGGCGCGTTAGCACTTTGCCCAGCGATCCGGTGCCGCCGGTAATCAGGATACGTTTGTTTTCAAGAGGATAGGTAGTCATGGTGTCTTCCACAGGGTTCATTGGGTAAAAGCGGGTGAATTCACATCGGATGGGTTCTGGTCGCTCATGGAGAGTCTTTCACCCGCAGCCAGAAGCCGGTCGGTTCGGATGAGGGGTATTTCGCCCGCATATGATCATACTCTGGTGTGAAAGCCGCCCGCATCTTGTCCGGGTAGCGTGTCATCAGATAATTGCCGGCCCACAGGACTTCCGCCCGCGCATTGTGCGTCAGGTAGGCTTGCAGCAGCCATTGTTCATTCCAGTACCAGGGAACATCCAGATAGACTTTGGGATAGGGTTTGGGCAGCGAAATATCATGGATATGCACCAGAACGCCGGGGGCGAGTCGCGGCAGGATTTCGCAATACTCCCACCAGACATCGTTGCCGGGGCGCAGCACATGCGACGAATCGATGAACAGGATGTCGCCGGCCTGTAATTGCTGAAACAACGACAGATCAACCTGCTGCACCCGCTGCTCGATCAACCGGGTCAATTCGGGGAGCTGGCGCAGCTCCGGGCGCGGATACGGTTCGATGGCGATCAGCTCACTGACGGCGCGGCCTTCCGCCCGGTTGCGCCGGATGGCAGCCGCAGCCAGAAAAGTCGAGTTGCCGGAACCGATCTCGATGATGCGACGCGGGGCATGACGGCGGGTCAGACCGTAGTACAGGTTGCCATCAATCGCCATGTAGGTGCCATTCACCAGATAAAAATCGGTGGGAGCAGCGGCTTCATGCAGCGGAAAGGCGTTGAACTCGGCTTTGTAGGGCGTCACCACCTCATCGATCAGCCGCCAGGCCGCCGCTTCATTCAGATCAATCCCCACCATGTCGGTTTCGCGCAGAAACCCCAGATCAACCGCGTCCGGCACCGGCGAATAATACTGGGTGCTCAGGATGCGATAGGCTGGCCGGGAGAAGAGCTTGTACAATGTTTCGGCGGGCAGCGTGCGTTCCAGCAGCCTGAACAGGCGGCTGATACCCCGCACCGCCAGCGAACCGACGACTTGACGCATAGGGCTTCCTTATGATGAGCCGAATCCAGCGCCCGATGATACCACCATCCGCCCACGCCTGACTATTGCCGAAGCTGCTCCATGAAGGGGTAAAGCTGTCCATAGCGAGAGAAGCGTTCCTCATACAGCGCATGGCGTTGCGCATCCGGCTCGAATACCCGGTCGATCTGCACCAGCGTCTGGATGGCATCCGCCGCCGAGGCATACACCCCGGTGCCAAGCCCAGCCAGCATGGCCGCGCCGAGCGCCGTCGCTTCGGTCACGCGCGGGCGGGTCAGCGGCTTGCCCAGGATGTCGGCTTTGATTTGCAGCCATTGATCGGAACGCGCCCCGCCGCCGGTCATGCGGAATTCGTCGATGGTGATGCCGGCCTGCGCCAGCCGATCCAGCCCATCGCGGAAGTAATAGGTGACGCCTTCCAGCAGCCCCTTGATGAATTCGCCGCGCGAGGTGTTGAGCGTCAGGCCAGCGATCAGCCCGGTCACATCATCCTGAAAATAAGGCGGGCCAGTCGGGGCGAAATGCGGCAGCACCATCAGATTGGTCGGGTCAGCCGGCATATCCGCCAGCAGCAGATCATAGACATCGCGTCCGGCGGCTTCGGCCTCGGCGCGTTCGGCGCGGGCGAAGGTATCACGAAACCATTTGAGCAGTGCCCCGCCGGTCAGATTGTAGTAGAAGCTGATGTACAGACCCGGCAGCGCGTGGTGCTCGACATTCAGACGTGGCTCGATCATGGGGGCCGCTGGCGGAATGGCATCGTAGACCGGCGCGATGGTGATATACGTCCCCAGACCATAAGCTGCCATTCCGGGGCGGATGA
Organism: Anaerolineae bacterium; assembly: GCA_022843385.1. Classification (GTDB taxonomy): domain Bacteria; phylum Chloroflexota; class Anaerolineae; order Aggregatilineales; family Phototrophicaceae; genus CFX2. The sequence goes on from JALHNT010000060.1 coordinate 5,528, forward strand.
CGCCGGAGCCGGTGGCGTTGGCACACTGGTCATGTGCCCCCAGCACGATCTGCACATCGCGTGGCAACCCGAGGTTGTCGGCAGCGGCGCGGCTGATGGTCCCGGTGATTGTGCCAGAAGGAACGACGCGCGGCAGTTTTTCACGCGGCATCCCGATGAAAGCCAGCGTTTCGTCAGACCAGTCACGCTGGCGCAGGTCGAGGAACAGTGTGCGATTCGCCAGCGAGTATTCCATCACCGGCTCGCCGCCCAGCAGATACGCCACCAGATCCGCCCAGCCGAAGAAGCGGTCGGTCTGCTCGAACAACTCTGGCTGATGATCGCGCCGCCAGATCAGTTTGCAGCCGCCGTAGCTGTTGGCGACCACATTGCCGCTGCGCTCGAAAAACAGCAGTGGATCGAGACTGGCGAGCGTTGTCGTCGCTTCACTGCCGCGCGCATCGAACCCCATCAGACAATTGCCCAGGATGACCCGATCGCGCGAGACTGGCGTCATGGCCTCGCCCATCGACGACACCGCCAGCGCCGTCACTGGGTCAGGCTGGGTGAACGGGACAACCTCACGGATACAGTCCTGCACCTGCTCCCAGACATGGCGGCTGTCCAGTTCGGCCCAGTCCGGGCGCGGGCGAACAATATCATATTCGCGCTGTGCCATGCCCAGCACCGTGCCATCGACGCGGATGGCGAGGACTTTGCAGCCAGTGGTTCCAACATCAATGCCCAGCAGACTCATGAGGACGACCTTCAGGTAATTGCCGCGACGTCCATACGACGCGATGATTGACCATAATACCGTCCCCGGCGCAGTTTTGCATCGGGTCGGGTGCTTGCCTGGACATTGAGCGCAAGAAGTAGATAGCTCGGTTAGCCTGGCTCGATTATAGTAAGGAGAGTGATCGGGATGAAGCGATGAGGCGATGAGCATGAGCAACGACAATGAACGCTGGCTGGCGGTGCAGCACAAAGACCGCACTTATGATGGACAGTTCGTCACGGCGGTGCGTTCTACCGGCATCTATTGCCGCCCCTCCTGCCCGGCGCGCATCCCGAAACGGGAGAATATCACCTTCTATCAGCATCCCCAGGAAGCCGAAGCGGCGGGTTTTCGCCCGTGTAAACGGTGTAGCCCGCATACCCAGGCGTATGAAGCCGAGATTGCTGAACGCCTCTGCCGCTACATCGAAAGCCATCTGGATGATCGGTTGACGCTGGATGAACTGAGCGCTGCCGTCAGCCTCAGCCCGCAGCATTTACAACGGGTCTTCAAGCGCGTCGTCGGCATCTCACCGCGTGAGTATGTCGAAGCTCAGCGGTTAGGCAAAGTCAAAGCCAGCCTGAAAGCCGGCGAGAGCGTGACTGAGGCGCTCTATGAAGCCGGATTCAGCTCCAGCAGCCGTCTGTACGAACGGGCTGACCAGCAGTTCGGCATGACCCCGGCCACTTATCGTGAGGGAGGGAAGGATATGTCCATTCGTTATACGCTGGTGACCAGTTCGCTGGGTTATGTCCTGGCCGCCACTACCGAGCGCGGCATATGCGCGGTGTGTCTGGGTGATGATGTCGCGGCGCTGGAAGATGAACTGCGGCGCGATTACCCCTCGGCGCACATCGAGCGCGATGACGATCTGGGAGAGCAGGTGGTCGGCGTGGTTGAGCAGATCGAGGGCCAACCGGCGCACACCGAGCTGCCGCTGGATATTCATGGGACGGCCTTTCAGTGGCGGGTGTGGCAGGCGTTACGTGCCATCCCACGCGGTGAGACGCGCTCGTATGCCCAGGTGGCCGAGGCCATCGGCCAGCCAGAGGCAGTGCGGGCGGTGGCGCGCGCCTGTGCCAGCAACAAGATCGCGGTGCTCATCCCGTGTCATCGGGTAGTGCGGCAGGGCGGCGAACTGAGCGGGTATCGTTGGGGTGTGGAGCGCAAACGCGAACTGCTGGAACGCGAGCAGCAACCCTAAAGATTTCGACAAGGGCGAATCCTCTCAAGCCTGGCTGCCCTTGAGGGCGCTCCACACACGCGGTGCTGTCATGGGCAGGCGGGTGAAGCGGATGCCAGTGGCATCATACATGGCGTTGGCGGTGGCCGCAGCAGTCGCGATGACCGGGCTTTCGCCGACGCCGCGCGCCCCTAATGGACCATGATCCGAAGCGACCTCGACCAACACGGTTTCGATGACCGGTGCCGTCTGATCGGCTCTGGGGACAGCATAATCCATCCACGAGCCGGTGAGTAACTGCCCGCCCTCATCAAAATTCAACTGCTCATACAGCGCCCAGCCGATGCCCTGGGTCACGCCGCCATGCATCTGACCCTGAATCGCCAGCGGATTCAGGGCAAAGCCGACGTCCTGCACCAGCACAATGCGATGGATTTTGACCTCGCCGGTATCTCTATCGACTTCGACTTCCGCGAGCTGGGCACTGTAGACTGGCGCTTCGGTGGCCGGAGACGAGCGTCCATGCGCCAGAATCGGCGGGTGTTGTGCGCCGGCTTTGCGGGTTCGGGCGCTGATGTCTTTGAAGGAGAGGGTACGCGAGGGATAGCCCTTGACCTGTATCCGGCCATCGACAATCTCCAGGTCTTCAGCCGCCACCTCCAACTCGTCGCTGGCAACAGCCAGAATTTGCTGGCGGACTTCTTTCGCTGCTTCCAGCACTGCGCCACCAGTCGAATAAGTGACCATGCTGCCAGCGGTATTCACCGCGTAAGGCGATGTCAGCGTATCTCCAACCACAATTGAGACGGCTTCCAACGGGATGTTGAGCGCTTCTGCGACCATGAGCTGAAAACCGGTTGAGGTTCCGTTCAGATCAACCGAGGCCATCTGGAGCTGAATCCGGCCATCGTGCTGGAGCATACACAATGCGCTGGAAGGCCCGTAAGCTCCCGTCCAACCGAAGAAAGCCAGACCGACACCACGCCCGTTGGCTTTGGTCGCCGCGCGATTCTGCCATAAGGGATGCTGCCGTACCTGCTGCAAGACCTGCCGCGCACCATGCGTATGCTGCGGCTGACCCTCTTTCGCCTGCGCCAGATTCTGCTCACGCAATTCGAGCGGATCGCGGTTCAGCCGTTCGGCCAGTTCATCCATCAGGCTTTCAATGATGAGTGCGGCCGTCGGCGCACAGGGGGCGCGATACGCCGCCACCGAAGCTTTGAAGGTCAGAATTTCTGCTGTGGTCAGGCGATAGTGGGGAATGTGGTAACAGTAGCGCAGTTGAGAACCAGTGAAATCCGCCAGCCAGTTGCTCGGGTAACAGCCTGCATCCACCAGAATGTCGGCTTCCAGCGCCGTCAGCGTGCCATCCTGCTTCGCACCCAGCCGCACCCGTGCCTGAATGGCCGGTGCCGGATTGCCCGCAGCCAGTTCTTCCATCCGCGACAGGACCAGCCGCACCGGGCGATTGACCGCCAGCGCCGCCGCGACGACCAGCGGTTGATACAGGGTGAATTTGCCGCCAAAACCCCCGCCGACCGGCATGGGGATCACCCGCACCCGCGACTCCGGTAGCCCCAGCATCTCGGCGACCACCTCCTGCACCTCAAACGGAGCCTGCGTATTCGTCCAGATCGTCACGCCGCCCAATGGGTCAGGCTGTACCAGCACGGCCTGTGGTTCGATATAGCTCTGATGCACACCTTCCGACGTGAAGGTGCGTTCCAGCGTAACGTCCGCCGCCGCAAAGCCCTGCGAAACGTCCCCCTGCGTCGTTTCGCGCACGTCCCGCCGGTTATCGCTACTGGAACCCTGACTACCCGGAATGCCTTTGGGCCAGACCAGTGGTGCATCTGGTGCTAAAGCAGCTTCAATCGTCATGGCAGTTGGCAGCGGATCGAAATCAATCAATACCTGTTCGGCACCATCCTCGGCGCTGGCTTCGCTCTCGGCCAGCACCAGCGCCACCGGTTGTCCGGCGAAGATCACCCGGTCACGCGCGAGCAGCAGGTGTGCCCGTGACGATGGCGCAATATCCGGCAGGTCGCGCGCCGTAAGGACTGCGTGTACTCCTGGAACTGCCAACGCTGCCGCTGCATCAATGGACAGGATTCGGGCATGGGCATAGGGACTGGCGACAAAGCGCGCGTGGAGCGTATTGGGCAGGAACACATCAGGGGTGAAGCGCAATTTCCCGGTCACTTTTTCCGCCCCCTCATTCAGCCGTGTGGGACGTCCCAGCTTCTGAAAAGCGCTCATCGTGTGCCTCCGCCTGATTCCGCTGGTTGAGAGAAAATGGAAGCACGACTGTAGCGAGTTACGCTCTGAAAGTCAAACGCTCAGGTTAATTGCACTGATATGAAAACCCAACTTTAGGAGGAGCGTGGAGGGCATCAGAACGGCGAGAACACGATCTGAAAACATAAAGATTTCATCAAGGATAAATCCTCAAGCATCATAACCTTTACTCTTTGTGGATAATTGAAGGTAATGGAACAGGTAAAGAGTTGAGGTTATGGTATGGCTGTTGACGCAATCGTCCTGAAGCAGATCAAGCACAAAGATCCCAAGCAGCGGCGTAAAGCCATCGTCGCTATGGCGAATTCGCGCGATGCCAGCGTCCTGGCGACGTTGAAAGAAGTGGCGGCCAGCGACCCGGAACCATCGCTGCGGCTGGTGGCTGAAAAAGCCCAGTCTTATATTCAGGATCAGATTGCCAAAGCGGCCCAGCCCGAAGCTGAGCGTAAGCCCAAGGATGGCGAAGATGAATTCGTCGTCTCAGACCGAGCAAAAGAGATGGCGCGTGCCTATATGGACGAGGCCATGAGCCTGATTGTCTCGAAGGATAATGACAAGGCGATTCAGTCGCTGGTCAAGGCGCTCAAGGCCAACCCCAACCTGCGCAGCGATATGTACTTCACCAACCTCGCCGGCAGCGTCTTCGATAGCACGGCTGAGGTGGCGATGGAAAAGCTGATGAGCAAGGCCGAGGTCAAGGCGTTCGTCAAGAATGCCCAGGCTGGCAAGGCGCAGAAGCGCTGGGAAGAACATAAAAAGAAGACTGAGGAAATCGGCCTGCTGGCAATGTGGCTCGATCTGGGGGTTTTCGGCGTGGTGATGGGGCTGATCGCTTTCCTGACGCCTTATGTCTTCGTCCAGATTCTCAACTCGGCACTGGCTTATCAGACCAGCCTCTCGCCCGAAGAATTCAAGGAACAGATTATCCGGTTGCCGGCGGACTGGCAGCAGACGGTGGATGTCTTCCAGCAGCTCAACATTGGCTCGACGCTGGTGCTGGCGCTGGTGGTGGCCGCGATGGGTATCGTTTATCTGCTGATCTACGGCTCGATGGTGCATGAGGTGGCGTCACGTTTCATGCGTGGCAACGGCACCATGCGTTATATGCTGTGCCAGATTGTGCCGGATTTCTCGATGGGCGCGGCTATTTCGTTCGTCATCTTCTGCATCGCCCTCGGCACCTTCAGCGTGGGGGCGGGTTTCATCGGTGCCTACTGTCTGCTGCCGATAGCGTTCTTGTTCGCCCTGGGTGTATTTCGCGGGGCATCGGGCAAAATCGCGGAAGCCTACGACTTCGGCTTCATGAAGGGGATTCTGCTGACGCTGGTGATTAACTTCATCGTTGGCCCGCTCTCGTTCATCATCTTCAATATGATCCTGACGGCGCTGATGGCGGTGCTGCTGCCGGGCAGTGCGGCTCCGGCGGGATAACTGCGAGGCATGCTGCATAAGGCAGTTAGGTCAAAACAACAGCCGGATGTTCACTTCATCCGGCTGTTTGCGCGATGAACCTCAGCGCGGCAGCTTGCCGAACAGGCCGAAGATCGTCTTCATAAAGCGGTGGCCGCCATCGGATGTCTTGCCGAACATCAGCGGGCAGGCCCCGGCAATAACATCAATCTGATGCGATTGGCAGAATTCGACCGCTGCTGGCGACACGCTGGTGCTGGGGCCATGCATCCCCCCGTGCATCCAGACACGCTTGATATGGAGTCGGTCACAATCCTGAACGATCTTTTCGGTATCTTCAGGACGGGTAACGATCACCACGCCATCCACTGTATCCGGAATGTCACTGAGTTGATGATAGCAGCGATCCCCTTCCACCTGATCCGCTTTGGGGTTGACGGCGTAAACCTGATACCCCTTGTCGCGGAACCGCTTGTAAATCATGTTGGCGGCGCCCCCTTCCGGTGTGCGTGAAACCCCGGCGACGGCAATCCGACGCTGGGCCAGAAAATCATCGACACGTTGCTGTAGAGCAGACATTAACAACTCCTCCCAAACTTACAACAAGCCCATCATGACTCTAGGCCATTTTCTGTGATGAGGTGAGTGACGGGTGTAACCCCCTGCCGATTACGAGTCACATAATCAGTGGTTAGTTTTCGGTTATTTGTCTGCGCAGGGGGTGACTTTAGTCCGGTGCGGGAATACTTCGTTAGGGTTAAAATAAGAGGAGTATCCACATTAGGAGGATCAGGTATATGGAACTCCTGCAGATTCTCAAAGGGGCTGAACTCTTTCGCGGGCTGACTGCTGCCCAACTGGAGCGCCTGGTAACCCTGGCGGAAAAAGCCGAATTCCACGCTGAACAGACGATCTTTGAGCAGGGCAGCCTGGGCAAGACCATGTTTATCATCGGAAAAGGCCAGGTCGAGATCAGCTTTCATGACTCGGATGGCGACTACCCGGAAGTCTATCTGGGAGCCGGGCAGGTGTTTGGCGAGATGGCGCTACTCGACCAGGGTGCGCGTTCGGCATCCGTTGTGGCGGTGCAGGATGAAACCATCCTCTACGGCATTCCCAGTGATCGCTTTATGACACTCTGCGAGCAGGACACAGCCATCGGCTTCATCCTGATGCGCAATCTGGCGCTCGACCTGAGCTTCAAACTGCGTCATAAAAATCTCGATCCCTCAACCAGTCTATAAGGGAGGTGGGTTCATGATTTACAAAGTGAGTTACGTGGTCATCGGCGGCGATTATCCGGGTGGGATCAAGAACGAGATGGAACCGCCGGCAGTGGGCGCAGTGGTACAGATCGGACGCAAGAAATTCCGGGTCGAGGAAGTCCACGAGATCATCCCGCCGCGCGACGATTTCCAATTTCTCCATGCGACAGTGCGTCCGCTGGAAGAGCATGAAAAGGCACACGCCCATCACAAAGAGACCGAGAAGTCGAAATAACCTACAGCCCGAACCAGGCACGTGCCTGCGTCAGCAGCCATAACGAAATCGCCCAGCCGATATAGCCGGCGACGATGGTCGGCACCACCCGCCAGCCGGCGCGGATCGCCAGCCAGGCAATCAGTAGAAAGACAATGGTCGGCCAGATATTCACGAACAGGGCATTCGTGAATGACTTCAGTTCATCCTGGCTGCTGCCAGACGAGACAATCCATAACCCCAGCGGGATGTTGATCGGCATGGTCGAGACGATAGCGGCGAACTCTTTTGAGACCTCGCGCAGGATGGCGATGCTGATGATAATGATGATCGAGACGATGACGGGCAGCACCCGTCCCCAGGCTATTTCCATCCGTGATGTTCCCTTACAGATCGCCGTGCGCAGCTGATTATAGCATCAACCGACGGCAAATGAGGCAATGCCATAGGCGCTGGTCATCAGCCCTGGCGGATTGTCCCCCAGCGCCATGCGCCAGCCGCTTCCGATCAGACTCAGGGCACTGGTCTGGGCTACCCTTTGCGCTTCCACATTGGCTTCTGGGATGATGACACGCGCCCGTGTTTCGGGGGGCAGAGACGTCAGCGCGGTTCGCAGCAGCCGTTCCGCCCCTTCCGCCGTTCGGTGATACCAGGGGCCGAGGCTGACTCCGGTCGTGTTTTGTTGGACGAATAGATAGCCTTCATCATCGCCCCAGGCCGCATCGGCCTGCCACAAATCGCGGATAATTGGAGCGCGGGAACACCCCATCATAGCGGCATCCTGTGCGATCACCCCATCGAGATTGTCCGCTGTCAGACAGGGATAGGGGGTAGCCGGTGGTGTCCCGTTCGCCAACCCGGCGAAGATCAGATTGCGATATAGTGGGCGAAATCCCAGCCTCTCATACAGCGGATAGCCCTTATCGGTCGCATCCAGCAGCGTGTTGGCGATATTCTGCTCATGGGTATAGGCCAGCGCTCGCTCCATCAACTGGCGCGCCAACCCCTGCCCCTGATAATCCGGGTCGGTGATGACCGCACCTACCCAGGCCAGCGCTGCGCCATGCACCGTGACAATAGTGGTCGCCACCAGATGCGCTCCGGCGAAGATGCCGAAAGCCCCTTCGCCGCTCCAGCGGATAAATTGTTCCCACTGCACCGCGCTGTGCGACCAGCCGACTCGCTGTGCCAGTGCCACCCCAGCCTCGGCATCGGTTGGTGTCAGGCGGCGCAGATCAACGGACAGTAGAGGTCGCTTCATTGGGGGTTTCAGGTGCGATCAGCCGTTTGAAGACATCGAGCAGGCGCAGGTTGACCACCGCGATGCCGAGCAGGATGAACGCCGCGCCGACCAGCAGGCGGGCGTCGATCTGTTCACTGAGGAAGATCGCCCCCAGCGCGATGCTGACCACCGGCATGATGTAGGTAATCATCGACATGCGTGGCGCGCCCAGCGCTTTCAGCACCGAGTAAAAAATCAGGTAGGCGACCAGGGTGTTGAACACGCCCAGGATCAACACTGCTTGCAGCACTTCTGGTTGCATCTCGACCAGCAGTGTCGGCGACTCGCCACCAAACAACGGCGCGGCATAAGTGATGACGCCGGTGATGACCGAGGCCACGATCATCGAACCCGCCGCGACCACGATGGGTTCCAGGTTGCGCATGGCCTTGCGCCCGTAATTCGCCCCCAGCGCATAACAGATAGAGGCGGCGATGATCGCCAGTTGACCAATGAAGTCACTGTCCATGCCCTGGCCTTCGGCCCAACTGCGGCTTGCCAGCACAATCACGCCGACGAAACCGACACTCAGGCCAAGCAGTTTGCGCCCGGTGATGCGCTCGTCAGCAAAGGCGAAATGCGCCACCAGCAGACTGAAGAGGGCATTTGTCCCCAGCAGCACTGCCGTCAAGCCGCTCTCGACGTGCTTCTCACCCCAGGTGATGAGGGCAAAAGGCAGGACAGTGTTGACGACGCCGATGATAAGCAGATCGCGCAGCCCAACCCAATCACTGGGCAGGCGCTTGCCGCGCAGATAGACGTACGCCGTCAGGCCGATGGCGGCGATGACGGTGCGGATGAAAACCAGCTCAAACGGATTGAGCTGCTTGACGCCAATACGAATGAATAGATAGGATGATCCCCAGATCAGGGCGACCAGCCAGAATCCAACCCAGGCCTGTCGTTGTGTCATGCATTCCCCACATGGTATTCGAACCCGACTGTGTTCAGTGTAGGTGGCTTACAGACGCATATGAAGACCCAGATAAGACCACTTGATCGAGTCACTCCACCCGCAGCGTCGCCAGCCGCAGCCGGTCCGCGGGCAGGCGTTCGCCCTCGCGCAGCAGCGGCAGCCGGACTCCGTCCTGCCAGTAATAGACCCCCAGCCATAGGTCATACACCCCCGCCGTCAGATCAGTCGGCAGAGTCAGGCTGAACAAATCAGGGACAGTATCGCCTGTCCGCCAGACACCGGTAGGGAAATCCGGGCGAATCAGCCGGTCAAGTTGGGCAACCGGGGCGGCTTCGCCCTGTGGCACCAGATGCAGGAACAGGGTGTAATCCTGTGGCGGACGGGCCAGGGTATCGAAGGTCATCTCAGCCTTCAGCGTTTGACCGGGACGCGCTACCAGCTCATCCTCTATGTTGAAGGGAGTCTCGTCCAGCCGCAGATCAAGTCCACTCAGGAGCAGTCCATCACCGAATTGCAGCGCGAATGGAGGCGACGCCAGCGCTGGCAGCGGCGCATCCGGCAGCGGCACTCGCAGATTGCCGATGATGGCGACCCGGTTGTTGACATCCGCGCTGCCACCGCTGACCGGCACGCGCTCATTCATCAGGGTGCGGAACAGGCCGACCACCAGGCGGTAACGGCCGGATGGGGAGCCCGGCAGCAGTCGCAGCCAGTGATGGGTCGCCAGCGTCTCATCGGGTCGCCAGATGCGCATCCGATACATCGCGCCAAAAGGGACATTCTGCCAGGCAGTCACGGCTTCCCCGGCATCGTTCCACAGTTGGACGAAGATTTCATAATCCTCGCGGATCGGGTGCTGCGGCTGCCAGTAGAGCGTGACAAAGAAGACCTGCCCCGGCGTCAGATTGTCGGCGGGCACCTCATAACCGGCCAGCCGCACCTCATCGTTAAACGTGGCGTCGGCGGTCAGGGCGATAGCCGGACGCGGCGCGAACCAGTCCGGCTGAGTCGGGATGGTGGTGAAAGTGGCGATCACCTGCCCGCTGCGATCCATCAACCGCTCGCCCGACGGCGCATCACAATCGAGCGTGAAAGCTGTCAGATCAGCCGCCTGTCGCAGCCGCTTACAATCCCCGGCTGAGTTCAGCGCCGCCTGCACCTGCTCAGTCTGCGCGGCGGTCAGTGGAGGCAGCAGCCGCGTCTGACCGTCCATCAGCAACACCCACAGCCGGTCATCGACCTGCGCCGGATGCCCATCCCAGCGCACGCGAATCGGATCTGTCGGCTGCATCACCGTGATCGTATCCGGCACGTCGTCCAGTCGCAGCTCGCCGCTGGCGTTGAGGGCGCTGCGCCGGTCACGGAAAACCCCGGCGGTCAGCCAACTGATGGTCGAGCGCTCCCATTCGGTATACGGGATGAGATAGGCGGTTTGCGGCTGGTGGGTGATGAAGCTGCTCATATCGAGCGACGCCTGATCGCTCTGCCAACTGATTTCTGGCAAGCGATAGAGCCGGTCAGGCAGCACGAAGAAGAAGCGGTAGTAATCCCAGGCGGTGGGGATCACGATGACCAGCCCGGCGATGAGGAGCGCGATGGGCATCAGGCGATGAGAGAAACGCTTCAGCCCGGTTTCCAGCCACGTCCAGCCATAGGCCAGTCCGATGCCCGACAGCAGGAAGATCAACGCCAGCGAGTCGATCTGACGCATGGCGTGGGGCTGGGTGGTGAAGCTGGTCAGCAAATCGGGCAGCAGCACCAGCGGCAGCGCCAGCCACAGCCAGGCAAAGGTCGCACGGCGAGGGAAGCGCAGCAGCAGCGCCAGCGTGATGAGGAAGCCGAGGAAGAACAGCGGCGTCAGGATCGGTTGTTCCAGCAGGGTGGTATACGGCCCGCTCTGCCACGTCAGACCGATGGCGCGGAAATTCTCCTCGACCTTGCGCAGGAACAAGCCCAGCGTCCCACCATAACGGCTGGTATCCAGCGTCCAGATCAGCGCCCCGGAATAGGCTGTGGCGGCTTCCGCCCGTCCGAAGAAGGCGCGCGGCTGTGTCAGATACGTCACCAGATTGGGCGAGACCAGCAGCAGCGCCGTGACCGCCATCAGCACCCAGCCGCGCCAGCGCCTTTTGAAAGCGCTCCAGTTGAGCAGGGCATCATGTATGAACCAGGCGACCACCGCCAGCGGGATGACCCGCGCCGCGATGTAGATATACTGCGTCAGCGCCAGCGCCGCCCCCGCCAGAATCCACCAGCGCCAGCCGCGACCACTCCGCGCCAGCGCTGTCAGCCCGATCAGCAGGGCGAAGGCTGTCGGGATGAACGGAGCTGGCAAACCCAACCGGCTGACATGCGCCGCGTGCAGACTGATCGCCATCGACAGCGCCGCCAGCAGACCCGCCCGGACGCGCAGCCGTTCCGGGGCATCGACCAGCAGCCCATACGCCGCTGGATACATCAACGCCACGCCCAGCATCCCCCAGAGCGCCGTCGCCAGCCGTGCTGTGGTCTGACTGATGCCGACCAGCGGGATCATCAGGCCGATGCCATAGATCGACAGCGGTTCCGCGCCATACAGCTCGCGGATGTAATAGGGCCAGACGCCGCGATCCAGCCAGTCCAGGGCGTTGATGCCGTACCAGGCGACATCGCCATCGCTGCCCAGCGGCAGGTATTCCAGGTTGACCAGACGCGGTATCCCGGCCAGCAGCACGATCAGCGCCAGCCAGAACCAGGGATGGGTGTAAAGGCGAGTGAGTTTCATGGCGCGAGTCTATCAACCCGCCCATGAATAGTCGATAGTCCTCAGCCGTCAGCCTGTCGTTGCTATTGATTGCCCGATTCACACGATTCGTCAGATTCGTCAGATTCGCATCAGTCCATATTTCAATTCGTGAATCATGTCCAACCGTTTTCCTTCAAACATTGCAAGTGTTGCAACTGCAAGAATCCCGTTTTATGCAACTGCGTTTTGTGTCGTCGTCGTCGTCATCGGACAGACAAAGACATAAAGACGAACACAGAGCGAAAACGGAGTGAGCCTGCACAAGATTCTGCAAATGCGGCAAATTCTGCACTGCCGTTTTTGCAGTTTGTGAGTCAGTCGTCAGTCGATAGTCAACAGTCATCAGAATAGTCCGAGAGAACACATTCCCGAAAATTCGTCAAAGTCGTCAAATTCGTCAAAGTCACTACTGCATTTTGTGACATTTGGCTTTCAGCTTTCAGTCTATCGACTACCGACTATCGGACGACTTCTTGCCCTCAGCATACGCCCATTCCCACCGTTACGGGTGAACTTTTGGTAAACTTTTTGGTACGAGTTAAGGCGAGTCGGCGTTAACCGTTTTGGGAGAGGGAGACGATTAAGACGGTCGGCATAGGGTTAGAGAAGGGTTGGGGAAAACGAGGGTTGAGGGAGCGATTTACGCCCCCTCGCTGAAGCGATCCTGGATGTAGGCCAGCTTGGCGGCATGGTCGCGGGCGGAGGAGAGGAAGCGCACCCAGGCGTGGCGCTCGTGCCAGACCGCCGCCAGTTCCCAGACGCAGTAGGTGCCGCGCTGGCTGGTTTCCGCCGGAATCAGGGTGTAGCGATCTGGCTGCCCGACCGGCTTGTAGTAGGCCACTTCCCACATTTCGTTGGTGTTGCGCCGACGGTCTGCTGCACTCGGCGGCCTACGCCGTCGTACTTGCAGCTCGCCCCCTCACCAGTTTCAGACCCATCTGTTGTTCCAACGTCTAGACATTCGCTTCCACCACGATGCGCCGTTTGCACTCGACCGTGAATGTCCGGCTTATCGCGCGGACTTCTCCTCGACTCCTCAGCTCTTGCCGTTCTCGTATGGCATTGCTTTCTCGCCCTCAACTCTGCACTAAACTCAAGAGCGAAGTTGTTTCATCAATTCTGGCACTGAGGGAACCGTTTTGAGGGAACACGATCCGACTAGTCCTCAATCTAATTTGGAACAACCTTTGTTCTGATTCTCTGCAGCATATTGTTGATTATCTTTCATAAAATTCTCCAGATCATAGCTGTACACGAATGGCACACCTCTGGAATAAAATTCATTTTCGTTCATGGGCTGCCAATCAGTTAGACCAATCCGTTTGCCCGCTTGCTCGACAAATTGGTCAAGCAATTCCTCGGATGAAACCCGAATACCAATTCTGTAAGAATGACATGCATCCAGCAGGGAATTGTAAAATCGATACAGGATTAATCCCATTGTTTCTGCCGCTTTGTAAATCTCAGGGAATTCTGCAAGGCCTTGTATCGTAATCATCCAATTGCAGAAATAGTAATGGTAGCGTTTACCCTGCTGACTAATCTTCATCTGTTCCATCACAGCCAAATTGGTACATCCCGTAGCTATTATGACATCCATCCATGAGCCATAGCCTGTACCCTGAAATAAGTCAGGAAATCTTAATCCTCGTTCAAACTCCCCGTGAGATGAAACTCGCCAATTGCATACATCAAGTTTGAGACCAATCTTTACCTGAAAGTCTCGAAGGTCTTGTTCTGAATCAACACCAATAACAAAACAGAACGAAACGACAGCATTGTGGACAATACTATAATTCATCAAGGACAGATCATAATCGATATCATCATTTTTCTGAATAAGTAGGTTAATCTCTTTCATTGGCCGGACAACCCACTCAAAAGCATAGTATTGCTTTCTCATAATGTCCTCAATTTGACGAGAATTGTGGTGCGGCGGAAATGCCGAACCATCGCATAGCCTGAGTATCATAACGCAAGTGTCGTCGCGGGATTAGGGAGCGATTTACGCCCCCTCGCTGAAGCGATCTTGGATGTAGGCCAGCTTGGCGGCGTGGTCACGGGCGGAGGAGAGGAAGCGCACCCAGGCGTGGCGCTCGTGCCAGACCGCTGCCAGTTCCCAGACGCAGTAGGTGCCGCGCTGGCTGGTTTCCGCCGGAATCAGGGCGTAGCGATCCGGCTGGCCGACCGGTTTGTAATAGGCCACTTCCCACATCTCGTTGGTGTTGCGCCAGGTGGTCAGCAGCAGGAGCAGCACTGAGCCGGCACGATGCAGGATGATGAAGCCCAGTTCACCAACAAACTTCACCCGCCCGGCGGCCACTTCTTCAGCCAGGAATGCCCGGCTTTCGGCGTCCTGTTCCGGGGTGATCGGCGCATCGGCAGGGTAGAGGTTGTACCATTTGAGGTAGGCTCCCGGCAGGCTGAGATCATGGCCGGCGGTGGTGATCTTCGCGTAATATTGATAGCCTTCCGGCACGACATTCCCGATGGTATCCAGCGCTGGGATATTCATCATGTACTCCTCTGTAACTCATTTGTTCGCATTATAGCATGACAGCGAGAAGCCGGTTTGACGGCCATCCGCTTGAATCCGTTCCGGTGGTGGACGCAGCAGGCTCGGATTCAGGGATTCATGAGATCGTGGTCGCGCTGCTGCCAGAAAGGCAGGGCATGCCCCAGGCAACCCTCCCATTCCAGCGATTCGGGATAGAGTTGATGAGCATAGACTTCGAGAAACAAGGCGATGGCATGGGTTTGAGCCGGGTTAAACCAGGCAACCCACTCGTTAAAGCGCTGCCAGTCGGCTGCCTCATCGGTCTCGACTCCCCACTCGGCTGACATCTCTCGGTTGTAGCAAGACGGTGGCGACAAGGCAAATACAGTGGACAAATACACAGTGCGAAGGACTTCAGGCCGCCTGAGTTCAGCCAGCAGCAGCGCCGGCAGGAAGAAATGCCGCGCCTGGAGAGTCAGATAAAAGAAGTACCCACCCGCAATCTGCCGCAGCCGTTCCGGGGTCATGGTGCGCCAATCCTGCCCCTGAAAGATGGCATAGGATCGGCGCGGATCGTCATTGTCGCCATTGGCCGCCCAGCGCACCAGCGCATCATCGCCGGGGTAAACGGTCGTGGAAAAGGCCTCCTGAATCTGGCGGATACAGGTGTCGATTTCGATCACAGGGTTTAACTCCTTCGGATCAGCCGGTTAGGACGGGCAACCGGGTTTCGTAACCAGCACACCGGTTCGGATTATAGCACTCTGTCGCGATTCCGGTTTAACGCCGATTAACTTCTTTCCTTCACCGGTGAGTATGCGGCGCTTCGCGGCGGGAAGTGTGAAATAAACCACAAACGTAGATTTCCGGGTCAAACATCCGCATCATAGTCAGGATAGGCGCAATGGGACTTGTAAACGGGTATGGCTTTACCGATACGACTGGAAACCTGGGAACGGCTGCAAACGGTGGCGCAGCAGCGGAGCTGGAAATCGCTGGCGCTGGCGCTGCTGGTGGCGCTGCTGGCGGCGGCTCCCGTCGGGCTGCTGCTGGGCGAACTGCTGACCCCGGATGTTGACCTGTGGACGCACCTGTGGGCGACCACTCTCCCTAAGATGATCCTGAATACGCTGTTGTTGATGACCGGCGTCGGCATCGGCACGCTGGTGATCGGCAGCGGGCTGGCCTGGCTGGTGACGGCCTACCAGTTCCCGGCGCGGGCGATCTTCGAGCGGGCGCTGCTGCTGCCGCTGGCGGTGCCGTCGTTCGTGATGGGCTTCGTCTTCATGGCGCTGTTCGATTATGCCGGGCCGGTGCAGACGCAGTGGCGCGCCTGGTTCGGACGTGAAGCCTTCTTCCCGGAGATTCGCTCCGGCTGGGGCGCGGCCATCGTGCTGACGCTGGTGCTGTATCCCTATGTCTATCTGCTGGCGCGGGCGGCTTTTCGTGAGCAGGCGGCCAGCACGGTTGAGGCGGCGCGGGTGATGGGTTATTCGCGGCTGGGGGCCTTCTTCCGGCTGGTGCTGCCAATGGCGCGGCCGTCGCTGGCAGCCGGGGCGATCCTGGCGATGATGGAAGCCATGACCGATTTTGCCACCGTGCGCTTCTTCAGCTTCCCAACCCTGAGCGAGGGCGTGGTTCGTACCTGGGAAGGGCGGATGGATCGGGCGGCGGCCACCGAACTGGCGACGCTGCTATTGGTGTTCGCGGCGGCGCTGATCGTGCTGGAGCGCCTGTTCCGGGGCAAGGCGCGTTATGACCAGTCGGGCGGACAAGGACGGCGCAGCGCCCGCATTCCGCTGCTGGGCTGGCGGCGCTGGCTGGCGGTGGGGTTGTGTCTGACGGTGCTGGGCTTGGCCTTCATCCTGCCGGTCGGTCAGTTGACGCTGTGGGTGATCGCCGAGATCAACGGTCATATCCCCGGCACCTGGGAGACGGTTTACGGACAGTATATCGCCAACACCTTCTCGCTGGCTTTCACGGCGGCGCTGCTGACGGTGTTCCTGTCGTTGCTGCTGGCGCACGGAGCGCGGATGAACAAGGGGCGTTTCGCCAAATGGCTGGTGCGGCTGGCGACGCTGGGTTATGCGCTGCCGGGGGCGGTGATCGCTGCCGGGGTGCTGCTGACGCTGGCGCCGCTCGATCATGCTGCCAATCAGGTGCTGGCGGGCAGCGGCTGGCAACCGGGTCTGCTGCTGACTGGTTCGATCACCGGGCTGATTTATGCCTATGTCGTCCGCTTCATGTCGGTGGCGCACAACAGCGTGGACGCCAGCCTGGTCAAGGTCAAGCCGAGCATGGAACAGGCGGCGCGCATCATGGGGGCGAGTTCCGGGCGCATCCTGCGGCGCATTCACCTGCCGCTGATCGCCAATGGAGCCGCTGCCGGGGTGATCCTGGTGTTCGTCGATGTGATGAAGGAGCTGCCAGCCACGCTGCTGCTGCGTCCGTTCGGCATGGATACGCTGGCGATCTGGGCTTATATGCTGGCGTCGGAGTCGTTCTGGCAGGCAGCAGCCCTGCCCTCGCTGACGATTCTGGTGGTTGGGCTGCTGCCGGTGGCGCTGCTGATGCGGATCGGTCGATGAGACGATTAATGACGAAACAACCAGTTTTTAGCGTCTTTCACGTCAGTGAACAACATCACGCGGATGCCTTGTTGGGTATAGGCGCTGACGTGGTCGACCAAAGAAGAACGGGCGATCAATTCCGGTGGCACGACCAGCGCCCAGTATTCCCAGCCGAGCGCTCGGGCGCGGGGAAACCAGTCGTGCAGCGCCCAATGCGTATCGGCCTCAGAGATCGGGCCATTGCCGCGATCATCCGACAGCCATCGATTCGCGCGATAGTGGCCCAGGACATCAATGCCCGCATTCAGGACGTGGCGGAATTGGTCGCTGGTGACCGGCTGTTTTATGGTGTGATGAACAATTTGGGTATCGGTATCAAAAACCAGGCGGAAAAACTCATTGTCAATCGAAACGACTTCGCTCATAGAATCCTCTCACGGTAAATAGGGTCTAACTATCCATGAAAAATGAATTTCTTAATTATGTCAATTGAGATTTTGCGGCAGAATGGGTGCACAAATGTCGGCAGCGATTGAACTGAAAAATGTCAGCCGTCACTTCGACGATACCGAGGCTGTCAGCCAGGTCTCGTTCACCTTAGAAACGGGTCAGCTTTTGGTACTGCTGGGGGCGAGCGGTTGTGGCAAGACAACGACGCTGCGGCTGATCGCCGGGCTGGAGACGCCGGATGCTGGCGAGGTGTGGCTGAACGGACGGCGCGTGGCCGGGGGCGGGTCATGGGTGCCGCCGGAAGCCCGTCACATCGGCATGGTGTTTCAGGATTACGCCCTCTTCCCCCATCTGACCGCCGCCGAGAACATCGCCTTTCCGCTGAACAAACTGCCACGGGCTGAGCGTGGACAGCGAGTGGAGGAGATGCTGGAGCATGTCGGGCTGGCGGGCAAGGGTGAACGCTATCCGCACCAGCTTTCGGGCGGCGAACAGCAGCGGGTGGCGCTGGCGCGGGCGTTGGCTTCCAAACCGGAAATCCTGCTGTTGGATGAACCGTTCTCCAACCTGGATGCGGCGCTGCGACGCGAGATGCGCGAGGAAGTCGGGAACATCCTGCGCGAAGTGGGGGCGACGGCGGTGTTCGTCACCCACGATCAGGAAGAGGCGCTGTCGCTGGCCGACCAGATCGCCATCATGCGCGGGGGACGGCTGGTGCAGGTGGCACCGCCGCAGGATGTGTATCTGCGTCCGGCGACCCGCGACATCGCGCTGTTCCTGGGCGAGGCCAACTTCGTCCCCGGACAGGCCGAGGGCGAGATGGTGCGCTGTGCCTTGGGGCAGCTTCGGCTGGCGCAGCCGGTGCGCGGGCCGGTCGAGGTGATGATTCGCCCGGAGGCGCTCAGTCTGCATCCCGATCCACAGGGGAATGCCCGTGTCAAACAGGTGCGCTTCTTCGGTCATGACCAGTTGGTGTCACTGGCGCTCAATGATGGTTCGTCGTTGCAGGCACGCACCTGGCCGCGCCCGGACATCCGCCCCGGTCAGTGTGTGCGAATGGTGGTGGAAGGCGGCGTGATGGGATACCAGCCGGCCTGATGCTCATACAGCGCTCATGAAAGATGACCTGCTCCCGTCACATCTGAACATCACCGGATATGCACAAGGAGAGCTTGTTCATGAGTATGGTTTCACGACGCAATTTCCTGAAAAGTGTAGGCATCAGCGCGTTGGGGCTGGGGGTTGGGGCGCGTCTGGTCGCGCCGCAGTTCCGCGTCCTGGCACAGGAGGGCGGCGCACCCACGCTTTCGGCGCTGACCCGTTTCGCGCTGGGCGACCTCGAAGTGACTGTGATTCAGGATGGCACCACCACCTTTGACCCAACGATCATGGGCATCAATGCCGACCTGGCCGACCTGACGGCGCTGCTGGAAGCCAATAACCTGCCCACCGATCAGATTCGCTCGACCTTCAATACCACGCTGGTCAAAGCCGGCGACCAACTGGCACTGCTCGATACTGGGCTGGGCGCGGCCCAGGGCGGCGGGCGTTTGCTGCCGACGCTGAACGCGCTCGGTCTCACACCGGAAGACATCACCTCGGTCATTTTCACCCATTTCCATCCCGATCACATTGGCGGCGGCGTGACCAATGGTGCGCTCACTTTCCCGAACGCGGTGTATCACTTCCCCCAGGCCGAATGGGATTTTGTCCAGAGCGTCCCCAGCGGCTCACCGATTGACGGGTTGGTTCAGGCCACTACCGGAATGCTCGATCTGGCGATGACGGCTGAACAGGTGAACTTCTACGCAGCCGAGGCCGAGATCATCCCCGGCATCAGCGCCGTCTCGGCTCCCGGCCACACCCCCGGTCATACCGCGCTGCTCATCAGCTCCGGCGATGCCCAACTGTTGGATATGGCGGATGCGGCACTGCAAAGTGTGATCTCGCTGCAACGGCCGGATTATTACGCCCAGTTCGATGCTGATGGCGCGGCGGCTTCGGCCACCCGTGTCGCGCTGCTGGATCGGGCGGCGACCGATGGCTTGCAGGTGCTGGGTTATCACTTCCCCTTCCCCGGCGTTGGGTATGTAGTGAAGGATGGCGCGGGCTTCCGCTTCGTGCCAATGATCTGAGGTGGAACGAAAACAAGGGTCATAACCTCTGCGGGCAAGGGAATAACCAGCTTCACCCCTTGCCCCTCTTCCTCTGCGCAAGAACAGGACTTACGCACTTAACCCCAAATGTTTCCCCTAGAGGTGCATGGCTTTGCGTCTTTACTGTGGATTTTGTCTCGCAAGCGCTTGACAAAGAAAACCATTCAGTATTACAATAAAACCAATAAGTTTTGCAATAAAACTGATTAGTTTCAAACGATGGTCACTCTGAAAGAACAGCAATTTCAGCTTCGGGAACAAGCAATTGTCACAGCCATGGTCGAACTGCTGGCCCAGCATGGCTACAGTGCAACCAGCATGGACGATGTAGCAAAGCGGGTTGGCATCAGCAAGGCAACCCTGTATCTACATTTCAAATCGAAGGCAGACCTCGCGCTCCGCATCATCATACAGGACATTGAAGCGGCAGAACTGAGCATGAAATCGGTTGATCCAGCGTTATCAGCTATCGACCGTCTGATGCGAACACTCGATGCCGGCATCCAGCGCCGTCTCCGGTTGGGCGCTGCCCGCATCGAAGTCAATCTTGAAGGAGTCACCAATCATCCCGCGTTCCTGGCCGCCGAGCAGCGGGTGGATGAGGCGACGACTTCCCTGATTGAAGAAGCCATGCGTCAGGGGGATATTCGTGCCGATTTATCGCCAACCTTAATCCAGCAGTTCATTTCGTCGATTTTCAGCATGAACTTCAATCTATTGATGCAACAAAGCGACTCCATCGAGCAGATCGGCGGACAGGTGGTTGATCTGGTTCGCCGTGCTATTCGACCGTGATGACAAGGATGAAGGTGTTATGTCTGAACGAAAAAGGATTGTGTTGGCTGGAGCGACCGGTGAGATCGGTTCGGCGCTGATGCCAGCCCTCGTCAGGGAGGGCTATGCGGTCATCGTTCTGTCGCGCAATCCTGATGTGGCGCGGCAGAAAGTACCAGTCGCTGAGACCTATGCCAGGTGGAGTACAGACAAAGTCGATCAGTGGGCAGACTCGCTTAACAATGCCTACGGCGTGATCAATTGTGCTGGCGAGAACATGTTTGCCAAGCGCTATACCCGAAGTTACGGACGCATCGTGGTCGGAAGCCGGATTGCCAGCACCAGTGCCTTGATCGACGCCATGCAGCGAGTCAGTCAGCGCCCAACGGTCCTGATCAACAGCTCGTCACAAGGATTCTACGGCATCACTGATTTTGATGATCGCCTGATTGATGAAGACGCGCCAGCCGGAAACGACCAATGGGGGCCTGAAGCGGCCATGATTGATCGTGAAGCGTTTAGCGCCGAGTCTCTCGGCGTGCGAGTTGTATCGCTGCGGATAGGCTACGTGCTGGATTGGCGAGGCGGTGGATTGCCCAGCCAGGTTGAGCGTGAAATGAAAGGGCAAGGCGGCGCAACCACGCCAACCAATGCCTGGCGCTCGTGGATTCATATCGACGATCTGGTGACTCTCTATCTGTTTGCCCTGCGGAACCCGCAAATAGCCGGCCCATTGAACGGGACAGCCCCCAATCCAGTAACCAGCGAGGCGTTCGCCAATGCCCTGAGTCTGGCGGTCACGGGAAAGCCCAACAAACGTCGTTTTCCTGGTCTTATACTGCGGCTCCTGATGGGGCCGGCTGCCGATATCATCACGCATGGCAAACGAGTCGTTCCGCGCAAAGCGCTCAACTCCGGTTTCGAATTTGCGTATCCGACGATTGAGGCGGCCCTGGCCGATCTCGTGCCGAAAACTCTGAAACATAAGGGTTTAGCCGCCTAGTGGAGTTGCTGGTTCCTGGGTGTTCGTTGTTAGCTCACCTTACGCAGATAACCCTCATCCTAAATCCTTCTCCCTCATGGAGAAGGACTTCCAAACTTGTTGGCGCTCTTTATTCCCCTCACCCTGAGGGTTCACGGTACGACAGTTTTGGATATCTTATGGAGTTTCCCCTGAAATCGGTGACAAAAAACAGGGGCAACCCGATGCGGCACCCCTGTAAGTGAGATGACTAATCGTGAATAATCCTAGTCGCCGGCGGCCAACACCTGACCGGCGGGCAGATGCGGTTCAATCACATCGGTGCGGCGGTGTTCGCCAGTGGCAAACGGATCATACTGCGCCTCCAGTTCTTCGCGGAACTGGGTGGTGTACAGATGATAGTAATGCCCCTTCAGCCCCATCAGCTCGGCGTGGCTGCCCATCTCGCTGATGCCGCCCTTCTCGATCACCAGGATGCGGTCGGCCTTGCGAATGGTGCTGAGGCGGTGAGCGATGATGAAACTGGTATTGGGCTATCACTTCCCCTTCCCCGGCGTGGGGTATGTGGTGAAGGATGGCGCGGGCTTCCGCTTCGTGCCAATGATTTAAGCGCCAGCCGCGTTGAGCAGGGGTGGTGTTCTGCCCCTGTTTTGTTCACCTTCTCCAATGCCACGCCCTCGACGTCGACCATTCAGGGAAAGCGCCGCTGATTCCGCAGCATCAGCACAACGACCAGTGGGATGAGTCCATTCTGCGGCCTGCCTCACTTGTCTGGTCTTATCCGCCCCCTATACACTGAGGGTGGTCATGTCAGTCAACAGGTATCCAAATTCCCGATGACAAGTGTCGCTCAAACGAGTCCGCTACAAGCCGGGACGCTATCGGCGCTGGCGTATCCCAATTTCCGACTGTATTTCTTCGGTCAGTTGATTTCGATTTCGGGCAGTTGGATGCAGATCGTAGCACAGGGTTGGCTGGTCTTTCATCTGACCCAGTCGGAGCTGTGGCTGGGCATCGTGGCCTGTGCCGCCGGACTGCCGAACATTCTGCTTTCACCGATGGCTGGCGTGCTGATCGACCGGCTGCCGCGGCGCCGGCTGCTGCTTTTCTCCAACATCGCCCAGATGATTCCGGCGCTGGTGTTGGCCGGGCTGACCTTCGCTAACGCGGTGGAAGTCTGGCATATTGTGGCGATGGCATTCTTGTTGGGGGTCGCCAACGCGGTTGACGCGCCGTCGCGCCAGGCCATCGTCCTTGATCTGGTCGGGCCGGATAAACTGACCAGCGGCATCGCGCTGAATTCACTCCTGTTCAATCTTTCACGGGTGGTTGGCCCAGCCTTCGCCGGCGTGGTGCTGGCAACTGCCGGGCCCGCCTGGTGTTTCCTGCTCAATGGCCTCAGTTTCCTGCCGGTGTTCTTCCTGCTGCTCTTCATGACCGTCCAGAGTGAGATCAATACCGAAGCTTTCGCCCCCCTCCAACGGCTGAGAGAAGGAGTGACCTTCGCGCGTGGGCATATGGGCATCGCGCCGTTCCTGCTGCTGGCTGGCGTTTTCAGCCTGTTCACCTCGAACATTGGCACGCTGCTGCCGGCTTATTCGGATGTGGTGCTGGGTTCGCCCAAAGAAGGTTATGCCGCCATCAGTACCGCGATTGGAGTGGGTTCAACCATCGCCGCGCTGATGATGGCAACGCTGGGGCGGCGCTATGGACGCGGGCGGGTGGTGATGGGGGCGGTCGTTGGGGCGATGATAATGGGGCTGCTGGTCAGCTTCGTCCAGCGAACCGACGTCGCCGTCCTGTTGATGGGATGTTACGGCTTTTGCTTCATCCTGCAATTGGTGACGATGAACACGTTGATCCAGACCCAGGTGCCGAACCAGTATCGCGGGCGAGTGCTGAGTCTTTACACGCTGACCTTCTTCGGCTTAGCCCCGTTCGGTTCACTGTTGATCGGCTGGGCCGCCGGCCAGATCGGGACGCCAGCGATGATGGGCATCTGCGCGGTGGCGGGGGGCATTATCAGCCTGCTGATCCTCTCACGAGCCGAGCAGGCGCGGCGGCTCTTATAAGGTAGATGAGCTGCTGGATCAGGCCGAGCGGAACAACACCAGTGTCTTGCCAAAGCTGATCGTATCGCCATCCCGCAGGGATCGACCTTTTTCGGTGACGACGTTGCCATTCACCAGTGTGCCGTTGGCGCTGCCCAGATCGAACACCACCCAGACTTCATTGATGCGCTCCAGCCGGGCATGCGGGCGTGAGACCGATGGGTCTTGCAGCATGATCTCCCAGGTGGCACTGCTGGTGGCGCGACCAACCGTGAGCTTATCGAGCAGCAGCGGGACGGTATGCCCTTCTTGTGGGCCAGTGCTGATGATGAGCTTACCCTGGCCGTTCAAAGCGGCTGGCCCGATCAGGGTAGAGCCTGGATTGGTTGAGTCGAGATCGCTCTGTTCCAGGGCAGCTGAAAAGGTCAACTGAGGCACATACAGCCGGATGATGTCACCCGTCATCAGCGGATAAGCCTGGGTCAACTGCATGTCATTGACGAAGGTGCCATTGGCGCTGCCCAGATCGGCAATCATGAAAACGCCATCCTGATAGCGTATGACCGCGTGCTGACGCGAGACATGCTGCTCTGGGATGCAGATATCGTTGCTGGCCTGCCGTCCAATCGAGGCGGTTGAGCCTTCACACAACACAAATTCCATCACCTGCCCGCTCTGGGGGTGGGTCCAGGTGAGTTTTGCCAGCGGTATCGGTATCTGACTCATAGCTGCCCAAACCAATCCAGTCCGATATGGGACGATTACAGCGGGTTCACCTTGCGTCAACCTCAAGTGATCTTCTTTTATGAGTATACTGATTTGGCGCAATAGGGAAAAGCGTAGTGGTCTGAGGAGGTGAGGCAGGCAAACCCGAAGTGCATGAGGCGATGGCATCATGACGGGGTTTCCCGGCCTCTACAGCGTCTCGCGACGGCCTACCCGATCACATGGAGCTCGGTCTGGCGACCGGCCAGCCAGTGCATCTGACCGCCGGTGAGTTCGGCGTCTTCTTCCAGGGCGATTCGCACCTCCTGGTCATCCCACTCCGGCACGGCTTTTTTGATGTTCAGTTCAATTGAGTAGACGGTGTCATCATACAGGGGATAATCGCCCTTGCCGGGGACGCCCTGCTGCTGATCCCACAGGCCGATGATCGGACCGGCGGCATGACCGTGATAACCGAGGGGGTGGCTGTAGATCTGGGCGTTGATGCCCGCCGCAGTCGCGGTGGAGAGGGCTGACTGAAGCACCTGGTTGCCAGTGCGCCCGACCTGCATCTCGGTCATCAGGATGTCCTGCAAGCGATTGCCATCGACCAGTGCGGCCTGGAGTCCGGCGGGGGCGGCGGTCTCGCCGGGGCGCAGCACATAAGCGTGCTGCTGATGATCGGTTGCCAGTCCGAGATAATAGAAGCCGACATCGCAGTGCAGCAGATCGCCGGGCTGGATCACCAGACGCGGCTCGTCGGCATCGTAGCGCTGACCGTGCGCCTGAATCTCGACGGTGGGCTGGAACCAGGCGCGCAGACCGAGATCGTGCATCATCTGACGGAACCACCAGACCATATCGTCGGTGGTGGTGACGCCAGGCGTGATGGTCTGGCGCGAATAGGCCTCATGGATCAGGCTGTGTCCCAGCGCGATGATGCCGGGGTAGACGTTCATTTCTGGTTCGATGCGCCGTTCCAGCCAGCCGACACAGACCGCTTCGGCACTGACCAACCGCCGCGAATAGTCGTCACCCAGCGCAGCCCGGATATAGGCGAACTCATGGGTACTCAGGCCATCGCCAAAGGCCGACTCGCGTGAGACATTGATGCCGATGCGCTGGGGATCACGCTCGTGCACTACACGGGTCAGGCAAGCCATCTGGCTTTCACGCTCTGGTTCCCACTGGCGCAGGTAAAATTCATCAAAGCCATAGCGGTCAATCGTCAGGCGTTCGACACTGCCATCAGGGCGCCGGGCAAAGACCAGGATAGTGCGCCGCCGCGCCGCCATCGATGGAGCTGGCAGCAGCGTCAGAATGACCGGGTCTTCGTTGTATTCCCGCGCCGCCACGATCCACATATCCAGGTCGGCGCGCGCCATCAGTTCCGGCAGCAGGGTATCCAGCCGTTCACGCAGCCACTGGTTGGTCAGATCAGCCTGCGCCCGCAGCGGCATGAGCGATTGGCGAACAGCATGTAAGTTTTGTGTCATGGGTCACCTCATGATTCCATTGTAACGCGCCAGCAACGGCCTGAATATTGCCAGGCTCATATTTATCTGATTTTTACATTGTGCCGTTATAATGACAGGGTTATGCCTTTTCTAGTCAAAGGGGTCAGTAGATGATCCGAGCAGCGCGTGCCTTTACCCCGCCGGCGGATGTCATTGAACTGGCGGACAAAGTGTTGGTTGTGGTGGAGATTGCCGGGATGCGGACAGCGGATCTGCGGATCACGCTGACCGAGCGCCGCTTGATGATCAATGGCGTCCGCGAAAAACCACGCCATGCCCAGGCGGCGTATCATCAGGTGGAGATTGGATTTGGCGAGTTCCGACTGGAGATTGATTTACCGGGGTCAGTAGACCGCGACGCCGTGAGCGCAACCTACGAAGCCGGTTTCCTGGAGATTTCCCTGCCACGCAAGGCAGCCAGGACGGTGCGGGTGGTTGAAGTGAATGGCGAACAGTAAGGCGAAACAGGATGACAGCAAAACGAATCGCGAAGAACAGTGAAGTGAAAGCAGCACAGGTGGCAGAAGAAGAACAGGCGCGGGCTGAACTGGATATCACGCTGGATGACGAGCCGGCTGAGGATGTGAACGAAGCGGACAGCGCCCCGGATATTCCGGCAGAACTGCCGATCCTGCCGCTGCGCGGGCTGGTGGTGTATCCCCAGACAGCCATTCCGCTGACGGTGGGGCAGCCGCGCAGCATCAAGCTGGTGGATGATGTGATCGCCAACGACCGGCTGATCGGTTTGGTGGCGGCCAAAGACCCCGACATGGAAACGCCAGGGCCGGATGATGTCTATCAGATTGGCACGCTGGCTTCGATTCACCGGCTGTTCCGGGCACCGGATGGCACCATCCGGCTGCTGGTGCAGGGATTGGCGCGGATTCAGGTGGACGAATACATCGAGACCGAGCCCTATCTGCGCGCCAAAATCCACCCGATCCCGGAAACCATCGAAGATACCATCGAAGTCGAAGCGATGGTGCGCAATGTCGCCAACCAGTTCACCCGGCTGGCGGAATTGGTGCCAGGTATCCCGGGCGAGCTGGTCAATAATACGCTGAACGTGGATGATCCGCTGCAACTGGTCTATGCCATCGCCACCTACGTCCGCATCAGCTTGCAGGATGCCCAGGAAATTCTGGAGATCGAAAGCACCGACGCCAAGCTGCGCCGGCTGATGACCATCCTCACCAAAGAACTGGAAGTGCTAGAGCTGGGGCGCAAGATTCAGACTGATGCCGAGAATGAGATGCAGAAAGTTCAGCGCGAATACTTCCTGCGCGAACAGCTCAAGGCCATTCAGCGCGAACTGGGCGAGTCCGATGAGCAGATGGTCGAGATCGAGGGCTTCCGCAAGAAGATTGCCGAGTCCGGGATGCCGGATGAAGCGCGCAAGGAAGCCGAGCGTGAACTGGATCGGCTGGCGAAGCTGCCCACGGCTGCGGCTGAATACGGTGTCATCCGCACCTATCTGGATTGGATGACGACGCTGCCGTGGTCAAAATCCACTGAGGATCACCTGAACATCGCCGATGCGCGGTCGGTGCTGGATGAAGATCACTATGGGTTGAAGGACATCAAGGAGCGCATCCTCGAATTCCTGGCGGTGCGCAAGCTGCGGCAGGAACGTGGCATTGATAAGGTGGAGAAAGACTCGGAGTACGCGCTGCGGCGGGATCGGCGCGGTGCCATCCTTTGCTTCGTCGGGCCACCGGGCGTGGGCAAGACTTCGCTGGGGGCGTCGATTGCGCGGGCGATGGGGCGCAAGTTCATCCGCATGAGTCTGGGTGGGGTGCGCGATGAGGCCGAGATTCGTGGTTTCCGCCGCACCTACATCGGCGCGATGCCGGGTCGGATGATCCAGACCATCCGCCGGGTCGAGTCGCGCAATCCGATCATCATGCTGGACGAAGTGGATAAGCTGGGGCGCGATTTTCGTGGCGACCCGGCCAGCGCGCTGCTGGAGGTGCTGGACCCGGAACAGAACAGCGAATTCCGCGATCATTATCTGGATGTAGCCTTCGACCTGAGCGATGTGTTCTTCATCACCACCGCCAACGAGCTGGAGCCGATCCCCGGCCCGCTGCGGGATCGTATGGAGATCATCCAACTGAGCGGCTACACCGAACAGGAAAAAGTCGCTATTGCCGAGCAGTATCTGGTTAAACGCCAGACGCGCGAGAATGGGCTGAAGGCGGAAGAGATCGCCTTCGAGCGTTCGGCGCTGGAACTCATCATCCGCGATTACACCCGTGAAGCCGGGGTGCGCACCCTGGAGCGGGAGATCGGGCGGGCGGCGCGTAAGGTCGTCACCCGCATCGTCGAGGGCGGGGCCGGCAAAGTCGAGGTTGATGAGAAGCTGGTGCGCGAACTGCTGGGCAAGCCGCGTTATGGCTATCGTGAGGAGATCGCCGAGCGCACCGATCTGCCGGGCGTAGCGACCGGGCTGGCCTGGACGCCGGTGGGCGGCGATGTGCTGTTCGTCGAAGCGGCGCGGATGCCGGGCGGCAAGGGCTTTCAGTACACCGGTCAACTGGGTGAGGTGATGCAGGAGAGCGCCCGCACCGCCCTCAGCTACATCCGGTCGCGCGCAGAGGACTTTGGCATCGACCAGAGCTTCTTCGAGAAGCACGATATTCATATCCATGTACCGGCCGGGGCAGTCCCCAAGGATGGCCCGTCGGCGGGTGTGACGATGGCGACCGCGCTGGCCTCGCTCATCACCGGGCGCGCTACCCGCAGCAATGTCGCCATGACGGGCGAGATCACGCTGCGTGGGCAGGTGCTGCCGGTGGGGGGAATCAAGGACAAGGTGCTGGCGGCGCATCGCTTCGGCGTGGATACGGTCATCATCCCGAAGAAGAACGAGAACGATCTCGATGATCTGCCGGAAGATGTGCGCCAGTCACTGACATTCGTCTTGGCCGAGAAGGTCGATGATGTGCTGGCGGCGGCGCTGGTGAGCCAGAAGCCAGGCAAAGCGGCGAAAAATGGGCGCAAGCCCAAATCTGGTGTATAGTAAATTTGCAGACGGGTGGGGCAATTCTGTTGCCCTCACCTACACCAATAAAGGACAATAGACCTTGGCGAAAGTCATGATTGTGGACGATGACCGCAGCACGGTCAAACTGATCTCCACCTTACTCGAGCTGGATGGATTTGAAGTGGTGACAGCGGGACGCGGGGCGGATGTCATGCCGGTCGCGGAACAGAGTCATCCCGACATCTTCCTGATGGACTATCACCTGAGCGATATGGACAGCACCGAGGTGATTGTGGCGCTGCGCGGACACGGGCAGTTCGCCAACACGCCGATTGTGGTGGCTTCCGGGCTGGATGTGAGCGATGAGGTGCTGGCCGCCGGCGCGAACCGTTTCCTGGTCAAACCCTTTGAACCCAACGATCTGGCAGGGATGTTCAATGCACTGCTGAAGGGCGGCTAGGACCCGGCGTGGATATTCTGATCCTGGGCGGAACACAATTCGTGGGACGGCATCTGGTTGAAGCCGCGCTTGACGCCGGTCATCAGGTGACGCTGTTCAATCGCGGCAGCCGCCCCGGCCTGTATCCGGGCGTGGTCGAAATCAGCGGTGACCGCGATGGGCGGCTGGATGGGTTGAAGGGTGGGCGCTGGGATATCGTCTTCGACCCCAGCGGGTATGTGCCACGTATCGTGCGCCAATCGGCTGAATTATTGCGCGATTCCGTTGGACACTATGTCTTCATCTCCAGCATCTCGGTCTA
This sequence comes from Anaerolineae bacterium, assembly GCA_022843385.1. Lineage (GTDB taxonomy): Bacteria > Chloroflexota > Anaerolineae > Aggregatilineales > Phototrophicaceae > CFX2. The sequence continues at coordinate 35,087 of JALHNT010000060.1, forward strand.
TGCCGATTTTCAGGCGACCCACGAAACCAGCCCGCTCAAAGTTCTGGCTGATCCCAGCAGCGAGGACATTGGCACCCATTACGGTGAGATGAAAGTCGTCTGTGAACAACTCATCAGCGATCTGTATGGTGAACGAGCCCTGATTGGCCGCCCCGGTTTCATCGTCGGCCCCTATGACGGCGTGCCGCGCCTGCCCTATTTATTGCAGCGCTTCAGCCAACCGGGGGAACGGCTGGCGGGATCACCGGATCAACCGGTGCAGATCATCAACGCGCGTGACATGGCTGACTGGCTGCTCAACGCTGCCAATGCGGGACTGAGCGGTGCCTACAACCTGACTGGTCATGCCCTGCCGATGCGCGAGCTGCTGGAAGGCGTGGCCGCCGCTACCGGTCAGGCAGTGACCATCACCTATACCGATGATGATTTTCTGCAGGCACAGGGCATCGCGCCGCTGGATGGACTGACCTACTGGGTTCCAACGGGCTGGGAAGCCATCATGCGCGTCGATACGCACAAGGCCGACCAGGCAGGGCTGACGCATCGCCCGCTGGCACAAACGCTGACCGAGACGCTGTCAACGCTGCGCCGCGACGGTTATCATCCCGATCCCTTAAGCGCCTTATTCAACCGCTCCCTGCTTCAACCTGAACAGGAAGCGGCTATTCTACAAGCCTGGCATCAACGGATACCGGACTCGTCTATTCAATAAAGTTTAGGACCTATGGCTCCCCGCAAAAAAAACAACAAGATGCAGTGGTTCCGCATGGATCTGCATCTGCATACCCCGGCTTCGGCTGATTATCAGGAAGCCCCGATCACCTACCTCGACATTCTACGCAAGGCTGAACTGCGCGGACTGGACATCATCGCCTTCACCGATCACAACACCATCGGCGGTTATGCCGCGATGATGCGCGAGATCGAGGGATTGGCCTACCTGGAACGGCTAGGGCGCGCTCAACCGGATGAGCTGAAGCGGCTGAACGAATATCGCCGTCTGCTCGACAAGATTCTGGTGCTGCCTGGCTTTGAATTCACCGCCACCTTCGGCTTTCACATCCTCGGCATCTTTGCGCCAGAGACGCCGCTGCGCCTGCTGGAGCATCTGCTGTTGAGTCTGCATGTGCCGGCGCATGTGCTGGATGAAGGCAATTCGGAAGTTGGCGCGTCGTCGGATGTACTGACGGCCTATCAGGTGATTCATGAAGCCGGCGGCCTGTGCATCGCGGCTCATGCCAACAGCGCTCATGGCGTGGCGATGAAAGGCTTCGACTTCGGCGGTCAGACGCGCATCGCCTATACCCAGGATAAGCACCTGCACGCGCTGGAAGTGACCGATCTGGGCAAGCGGGTGCGCGACAGCACCGAACGCTTCTTCAATGGCACCAAGCAGGGGTATCCGCGCCGGATGCGCTGTATTCAGGGATCGGATGCCCACCGCCTCAATGCCCTGACCGACAAGAATGGCAAGATCACCCTGTACGGTGTCGGGGATCGGGTGACGGAAGTCGCGCTGCCGGAGCGCAGTTTCGCCGCCCTGTATGAGATGTTCATGGGGGCGGATTTCGCCCGGTCGCGGGCCTATAACCCCAAGAGCCAGCCGGTCGATTACATTCAGCAGGCGCGGGAAGAAGGCCCGTCGCTGGTGCAGTCCTTCCACGAGCAGATGTCACGCGCTGGCGGGCGGCTGTACAGCGTCATCGCTGATGTGTGCGCCTTCGCCAATACCAACGGTGGCAACATTTACGTCGGGGTAGACCCGGATGTGCAGAACGCGCCGGTAGGGATTGATAAGCCGCATGAGGCGACCGAGCTGCTGCAACAGGAAATCAGCCGGATGATCAGCCCGTCGCTGGAAGTTGAGATCGATGTGGTCGAAAGCCGGGGCAAATCCATCGTCCGCATCCAGGTGCCGCCGGGGGATGACCGCCCCTATGCCATTGACGAGAATCGGATTTATGTGCGCGACGAGGCCGAAACCTCGCTGGCGGTACGCGATGAGATCGTCAATCTGGTGCTGGGCAGCCGGCGACCCACCCCACCTCCCACGCCAGCGGAGGTCGTACCACCTCCTCCAGTGTCAGCGCCGGTGACAGAGCCGCCAGCCGTGGCTGATGGGCCGGTGCTGAAGGCACCCCCCAGCGGCGGCGTCGAGATCATCGAGGCGCAGCGGCGTGGCGACACGGTCTACTACACCATGCGCGACCTGCGCAATGGCAACATCGTCAAGAATGTCACGCGCAACTCGGCGCGGCGGCTGTGGCATTACGCCATCAAGCAGCGCGAAGGCAATCCTGTGCGGGCGGATAAAGTGCAGTGGCAGGGCGAGATCGGCCTGTGGCAGCGCTATCAGAAGAACGGCGAAACTCGCTACGATCTGGTGCAGCGCAGCGGCGACGAGCTGCATGTGTATTATGGCGTGGCCGAGAACGGCATGTCTGGCGAGTGGCACATCTTCTTTACGCCGGATGAACCCAGCGAGCCTGCCTGACAGCAAAATGCCCCGACTATCGGGGCATCTGCCAGAATTGAGAACTGACGCGAGCCAGTGTGTTTTTCAGCGTGATCTGATCCTCATTAAACCCCATTTCCGCTTCTGTAGCATCCTTTGATTGACGGATTGGTTTCTCCGACTTTTGGTGGAGAGTCGGCTCTTAGGGCTGCTGCCAGCAGTCGACGAAAATCCACCAAGCATTTGAATTGCCGTACACCTGCTATATGCCATGGCGTGTCCGCCTAAACCGTTTCCCGATTGTTTCCTTAACCTACCTTGAAACTGCAGTGCAGGGGATGCTATGCCGGACGATCATCCCTGCATCAGCGGCAGAAAGATGAGTAAGAGATGAGAGGTGAATTCACCCATAACTTTTTGCCGCATTTACCGTCGGTATAGGTGTTCGCGAACAACACACCTGTAGCGTAATGAAACCAATGGGAGACTGGGAACATGCGTAAGATCAGCAAGTTGCAATGGATTTATCGGACAGCGTTCGCGCTGTCGCTGCTGGGTGGCTCGATGGCCGCCGCCAATGTGGTCTATGAGGATGATGACCGGGTAGAAATCGAAGGCCGTCTGATCGAGATGGATGACGACTCGGTTCAGATCAGCACACTGGTCATCGACGCCCGCGATGCCGCTGTTGCCGATGATGTTGAGGAAGGCGATTGGGTTCGGGTGACGACAGCGGATCAGGATGACGATAATGAATGGGAGGCTGTCGCAGTTGATGAACAGTCGAATGAGGATGACCTCGACGATGACGAAATCCGCATCAGCGGCGAAGTGGAAGACCTTGATGATGACTCGCTGACCATTGGCGGCATCGAAATCGAGCGCGGTCTGGCTGAAACTGAAAATGACCTGGCGCTGGGCATGGAAGTAGAAGTGATTGCCCGCTCATCGGATGATGACGATGATGGCGATGACGACTCATCCTGGGAAGCGGTCAGTATCAGCCGCGACGATGATGATAACAGCGGTTCGGATGATGACAGCACGGCTACCCCGACGCCCGATGGTGATGACGACAGCGGTTCGGATGACGACAGCACGGCTACCCCGACGCCCGATGGTGACGATGATGACAGCGGTTCGGATGACGACAGCACCGCCACGCCAACGCCCGATGGCGATGACGATGGCAGCGGTTCGGATGACGACAGCACGGCTACCCCGACGCCCGATGGTGACGATGACAGCGGTTCAGACGATGACAGCACGGCTACCCCAACGCCCGATGGTGACGATGACAGCACGGCTACCCCAACGCCCGACGGTGACGATGGCAGCGGTTCGGATGATGACAGCAGCGCGACCCCGGCGCCCGATGGTGACGATGACAGCGGTTCGGATGACAGTGGCTCGGAAGACGAGGCGTAAAGTTCTCAGTCAAATCAGGAGGGGGTGGGATGAATTTCCCACCCCGTTCGTTGCGACGATATTATACATCGATTATATTGACTGGGTTGTGATCCTTATCCGATAACCGTAGGGTGGAACTGTCTGATGATCCTGATTATCCTGCCGGATTACGCCGTTGAAGACGAGCTGTTGGCGAAGGCGCGCCTGGGCGATAAAGCCGCCATCCGCCGTATCTTCAACGATTACTTTGATCCGATCTTTCAGTTCATCCGAATGCGGGTGGACGACAAACAAACGGCTGAAGATCTGGCGAGCGATGTCTTCGTCAAGATGCTCAAAGCCTTCCAAAGCGGCAGTGCGCCACGCCAGAGTTTGCGCGGTTGGCTGTTCCAGGTGGCTCGTAACGAAATCGCAGATTATTTTGGAAAGCACAAACGACTGACCATGACGGTACTGGATGAATGGATACCCGCTTCTGATGAGGATGAACCGGAATTACAATTCGCCCGTTCACTGAATATCCAGCAGGCGCGGCAGGCTTTGAAGAAACTGACCGAAGAGCAGCAGGAAGTGCTGATCCTGCGCTTCGGCCAGATGCTCAACCTGCAAGAGACGGCTGACATCATGGGCAAACAGGTGAATGCAGTGAAGGTATTGCAGTTTCGCGCGGTCAACGCGCTGCGGCGAGCATTGGGAACGATGCGGTTGGAGACAAGCTCATGATCGAACAGGGACTCATCGACGCACTCAATGACTCATTGGATCGGCTGGCAGCGGGTCAGACCATTGACGACTGCCTGCGAGCGCATCCCGACTTTGCCCGCGATCTGCGTCTGCTGCTGGAAGTCGGGATGGTGACGCGCCGCGCTCAACTCCCTGTGCCGGATCTGAGCGACTCGCGGGAACGGGTGCGCCAGCGCTTTGAAGAGGCGGTCGAGTCGATGCCGATCCCCGCCCGTCGAGGGCGCGCCCCCTGGGGACTGCTGCTAGCAGCGGTGCTGCTCTTATTGGGCGGGCTGGTGATTTTCGCCCTGTCACAGCAGGATGATGACGATGATGTGCTGCCAACGCTCACACCGACCCTGACCGTCACCGAGTCGGCCACGTCAATGCCGCCGACCGCGACGCTGACCCATACGCCGACAGTGACAGCCTCGATCACACCCGTGCCGCCAACGGCGACACTGACCTATACGCCGATGGTGACTGCCTCGGTCACACCTGTACCGCCAACGGCGACGCTGACTCATACACCGACGGTCACGACCTCGGTCACGCCCGTGCCGCCAACGGTGACGCTGACCCAGACGGCAACGGTAACGGCCTCGGTCACACCCGTGCCGCCGACGGCGACGCTGACCCATACGCCGACGGTGACGGCCTCATCAACACGCCGTCCTACCCAGACTCCGACGCGCCGTCCGACGCAAACCGCGACGCCAACCCCCAGCGGGACACAACTGCCGAACGGCTGCATCATCAGTCCGCCATCGAGTTGGGTGTCCTATGCCCTGCGCGCTGGTGATACGCTCTCCGGTCTGGCCGGGGCAACCGGGACGACGGTGGACGAAATCCTGCGCGTCAACTGCCTGGATAATCCGCGTTCGCTGATTGTTGGACAGTCGATCTTGCTGCCATCGATCCCGGCGGCGAATCCCCCCTCAGGAGGCGGCAGCGGGAATTCGGGCAGTGGGAATTCCGGTAGTGGGAATTCTGGCTCTGGTAACTCCGGCTCTGGCAACTCCGGCTCCGGCGGTGGCGGGGATGATGATGACGATGGCGATGATGATGGAGGCCATAGCGGCAGTGGCAACAGCGGCAGTGGGGGTGGCGGCGATGATTAATCGCCGCAAGGGATGGGTTTGAGTAGTGCGCTGGGGCTGACAATTGTTATACTGGCAACAATCTTCAGCCCAATCCAGGAGCGCCCATGCGCATCGTCATCCCCGGCGGCGTCCGCCCGCTTGAACCGTTGAGCTTTCGCGGCAGTCGTGGCGAACAGTTCACCATCAATGTGCTGGATCACGATCTGATCCGCGTCCGGCATCACCCGGATGGTGCAGCGAGGCTGGATCGCACCTGGCTTGTCGTCGGGAGCGATGGTGAGACTCCGCGCGAGGGGCGTTCCCGTGATGATCTCAGCCCGTTCCCCCAACCGGCTTATGAGCTGAAGCGGACGGCGGATCAGTGGACGCTTCAAACCGAGAAGCTGCGGCTGGAGATTCACCTGGGGGATTTCCACCTAGAATGGTACGACAGGGTCGGGCAGCGGTTCGCCGCTGATCTGCGCCGCCGCGCCTACGCCTATGACCAGCAGAGTGGGGCGGTTTATCACTATCTGGAACGACGGGCTGATGAGCTGTACTACGGCTTCGGCGAGCGCTCGGGCCGGCTGGATAAACACGGGCGGCGCTTCCGCATGGTCAATGTCGATGCCCTGGGTTACGATGCCGAGAATGGCGATCCCCTCTATAAACACATCCCGTTCTACATCACCTGGCTGCCGGAGCAGCAGATCGCCTATGGCCTGTTCTACGACAATCTGGCGACCAGCGTCTTCGACATGGGCAGCGAGATCGATGCTTTCTGGGGCTTCTACCGTTACTATCAGGCCGAGGCCGGTGATCTGGATTATTACCTGCTCTACGGTCCCTCGATCCCGGCGGTGGTTGAACGCTTCGTCCGGTTGACAGGACGGCCCGCCCTGCCGCCGCGCTGGTCACTGGGTTATCTCGGCTCGACCATGAGCTACACCGAAGCGCCGGATGCCCAGGAGCAGCTCAAGCAATTCGTCCATCACTGCCAGCAGCATGACATCCCCTGCGATATGTTCCATCTGTCATCCGGCTATTCCACCAACGAAAGCGGACGGCGCTATGTCTTCACCTGGAATCGGTCGCGTGTTCCCGATCCACCAGCCATGACCGATCACTTTCATCAGGCCGGGATACAGGTGGGTGCCAACATCAAGCCCTACCTGCTAAAGGATCATCCGCAGTACGAAACGCTGCGAGCGCAGGGCGGCTTCATTCAATCCCCCGAAGGCGACCAGCCGATGCCGAGCCAGTTCTGGAGTGGTGGCGCGTTCGAGACTGGCGACGGCGCGTATGTCGATTTCACCAGCGAGGCCGGTTATCGCTGGTGGCAGGCGCAGGCGACGGCAGCGCTGCTGGAGATGGGCATCGACGCGCTGTGGAATGACAACAACGAGTTCGAAATCTGGGACGATCAGGCGCGTTGTGATGGCTTCGGCCAGCCGATCCCGATGGCGCTGGCCCGTCCGCTGCAAACGCTGCTGATGGGACGGGCGTCGTATGAGGCGCTGCAAACCTTCGCCCCGGATCAGCGTCCGTTTGTGCTGACCCGTTCCGGCTGCCCCGGCATCCAGCGCTACGCCCAGACCTGGTCGGGCGATAACAGCACCTCGTGGCACAGCCTGCGCTACAACCTGCCGATGGGATTGGGGATGAGTCTGTCCGGCATCGCCAACACCGGTCATGATGTCGGCGGCTTCTTCGGTCCCGCGCCCGACCCGGAATTGTTCGTCCGCTGGGTGCAGTGTGGCGTGTTTCACCCGCGCTTCACCATTCACTCCTGGAACACCGACGGCACGGTCAACGAACCCTGGATGCACCCGGAGGTGCTGCCCATCGTGCGCCAGTGGATGCAGTTCCGCTACCGTCTGCTGCCGCTGCTCCACCGCCTGTTGTGGCAATCACACCGCACCGGTCAGCCGATCATCCGTCCGCTGGTCTATGCCTATCCGGCTGATCCGCGCTGCTGGCGCGAGTCATTCCAGTTCATGCTGGGCGAGTCGCTGCTGGTTGCGCCGGTGGTTGAACCCGGTGCGAGGACGTGGCCGGTCTATCTGCCGGCTGGAAGCGAGTGGTGCGATTTCTACAGTGGTCAATGGTACAGCGGCGGGCGCTCGGTGGTGGTCGATGCGCCGCTGGATCGCATCCCGCTGCTGGTGGCGTCAGGCGGCCTGATCCCGCTGGGCAAGGTCATGGCGCATGTCGGCGCACAGCCGGACGATGTGCGCGAAGTCTATGCTTATCCCCGTCAGGGGCACAGCCAGCTCACCCTGATCGATGACGACGGACGCACGCTGGGCTATCAGCGCGGCGAATACAGCGAACTCGTGCTGGAGATGACAGCGGATGAGGCGATTCATTTCAGCCTGACCACGCGCCACGCCGGTTATCCACTGCCGTACAAGACGCTTGATATTCTGCTTCCTGTTGGTGAAAGCCGCCCGGTCAGCGGTGGCGTTGAAGCCGGTACGCGCGACAGACGGCGGCTGGTTCAGATCGCGGTGTCCTGATCCTCAACCTGATGGCGCAATCTTATCTCCGCCTTTGGTCGGATGATTGACGATCCCAACCTCCTGTATGGTGATGACATCACATCGTTCCGCAACAAATGAGCAATTTTTGAGCAGCAAGTGATCTGGTCAATAAACGCTCAGTGGCGTTATGGTGTGTATGCCTTGATGCAGGAGGACATCATCATGACTGCAATACCCCGTCGATTCACGCTGGATACCCCACAAACACGCCCATCGACATTCCGGTGGCCGGTTCTGCGCCCATTGCTCTGGACAGGCGCAGCGGTCATCATCGGCCTGATCGGGCCATTCCTCGCCTGGCTGGTGCTGGGCTGATCGCATCCATTCGGTGAACCAACAGTCGTTGTGACTGTTTCATACACAAAGGGGAAAGAGGACTATGTTTACTTTTCGTTCTTCGCGTTTGCTGTTGCTGACTGTGATTCTGCTGCTGACTGGCCTGCTGGCGCTGCCGGTGGGGGCGCAGGATGCCCCGCCCATGCCGCCGCTGCCGGGAGAACTGGTGATCGGCGACCTGAATGCTCCGCGTGGCATCGCTTTTGATGCCGCTGGTAACCTGATCGTCGCTGTCGCTGGCAGTGGTGGCGAAACCGAGTTGGTGCTGCCCGGCCCAGAAGGCGAAGCCACTATGATGCTTGGCATGAGTGGCAAAATTATCTCGGTTGCGCCGGATGGTACCGCTTCTGACATGATTGCCGGTTTCCCAAGCTACGCTGCCCCCAGCGAAACCATCGGCCTCTACCGCGCCATCCCGCAGGGCGATTCGCTCTGGGTGGTCTTCAGCGGTTCGGGCGCGGCGACCACC
>JALHNT010000061.1 GCA_022843385.1 Anaerolineae bacterium
GTCCCTTTACCGTTGAATTCAGCCCCGATGGACAGACAATCGTTGTTGGTACGGATGGAGGTGTTTTCCAGCTTCCAGCCAATGCGCCAACCGGTTCAGCATTTTCGTTAGAAACCAGCATTCTAGAGGTATGGGCTTATCAATTAGCCTACAGCAAGGATGGACGCTATCTGGCAGCAGGAACGGTTGCTCACATCGACTTCACATCAGGAAAACGATCCAATGCGCTCATCGTGGTCATGGACACTTTATCACAAACTGTTGTGCATCAATTCGAGTCCTCATTTGGATCAGTGGCGGGCCTCGCGTGGAGCGTCGATAATCGTCATCTAGCAGTCGTGAATGAAGACAACATCCTGACACTTTGGAACCTGGACACAGGGGCTATTGATGCAACTTACCCTAGTTTTGGAAGTGGTAAATATGCAAAGGGCGGGGTTGCCTTCAGTCCCTATGGCGGGCGATTGGCGTTCAGCAACTGGTTAAATCCCGATGATCTTTCATCTTCCCCCACCGTTTCACGTGACATCGTAGTGCTGGGCGATGGATCGGTTCAAATAACAGTTCCCAATCCTTCTTTGGATCAATTGAATGCCATAGCAGCCGAATGCATCCCCGTGCAGGATTCGCAACCGCTGAATCTGCCCGATGCAACCCAAACCAATCTTCAGGATTTTGTCGGGCAGATCGAAACGTTATCCGACTCTCAGATTCCGCCCGGCTGCCGCGCTGATTTGCTGGCCGTGGCCGAGGCATTGATTGATGAGGAATAGCCGTAGTCTGACCTAGTGCAGACAATTTGCACATGCCATGCTGTTGCCACTCAGCCGATCCATCATCTGGTCGGCGCGACACAGCCTTCTCATCAACCCGGTTTGCCCGTACACTCAAATCGGTTCCGGCTTACAGGCAGCGCCCACTCATGAAATTACTTGTCGTCTGTGCTTCGCTTGATCTGACCCAACCCTTCAGCGCCACACCCGCCTGGTGGCAGTTGCTCAAGGCGCTCTACGAGATCGGCGTTGATGTCATCGCCACCCCCTATCAGGGGCCGGCGCTGGAGTCGTTGTGGTGGCGGGCGGCGAAGAACCCGGCGCAGTGGCAGGGCGACAGCTTCAAATGGGCGCGTGACACGCTGCGCCGGCTCATGCCCGGAGGCTCATCGCCCCAACCACCGTCTCATTCCGAAGCCGAATCGACCTCCGACCGCGCCATCCGTCAGATCGTGCAAACGCTCATCACCCCGCTCTGGGCGCGCCACCTCGATCACCTGCTGACGCAGCAGCCGGACATTGATGCCGTGCTGATCCTGACCGCGCCGCTCAACCATCTGGCTGGCATCCCGGCGGAAATTCAACGCAAGCATGGCAAGCCGGTGCTGTACTACGATGGCGATGTCCCGGCCAGCCTGCCCAGCATGAGCGGCTTCGCCAGCGGCTTCCGCATCTATCAGGGGGCTGACCCCGGCGAATACACCGCCCTCATCAGCAACAGTCAGGGTGGGGCGGAAGCGCTCAAAGCCCTGGGAGCGAAGGCCGTCCATACCGTCTATTATGGTGCCGACCCGGATGTGTTCAGTCCCTTACCGGTGCCGTCACAGGACATCGACGCGCTGTTCTATGGACATGGGCGCGAGTATCGCCAGCAGTGGATCGATGACATGATTACCCACCCCTCGAAGGCGCTGCCGGAGGCCCGTTTCGCTGTGCGCGGCACCAAACTCGGCGATCTGGGGCGGGCGACGCTGCTGCCTTATCTCAGCTTCAGCAAGCTGCGCGAATACGCCTGCCGCAGCAAGCTCAACCTGTGCATCACCCGCCAGGCGCATGCCAGCGTCTATGCCTCGTCGTCATCGCGCCCGTTTGAACTGGCGAGCATGGGCTGCTCCATCATCAGCAATCCCTACCTGGGCATCGAGGAATGGTTCGAGCCGGGCAAGGAGATCATCGTCGTCCATTCCCAGGAAGAGGCGATTGACCGCTACCGTTATCTGCTGTCACATGAGGCCGAACGGCTGGCGCTGGGGCAAGCGGCGCGTCATCGTCTGCTGCACCAACACACCTTCCAGCACCGCGCCCGTCAGTTGGTGGGGATCATTGAGGGGTACATCCGTTAAACTCGATTAGCCTGCGGAAGTGCGAGAAATGATGTCACGACTGCGTTGCCTGGGTTATGGGTTGATCGGTCTTTTTCTGAGCATAGGATTCTGCTTGTTTAGCCTGTTCATCTGGTTTCGCTGGCCGGAGATCCGAGGCGGAATAGCAGGAACAATCGCCAAAAATCGCGTAGAGAATCTGTATAATCAAAGGCTCAATCGCTACCCGGACAAGATGGAGTTGCTCACCGAAGAAAAGCCGCGAGCAGGGACCATGCGATTTGGCTTGAGTGATGGTACGCCACACTATGCCATTGTGTATTCGAGTCAGATGTATCAGGCACGAGTGGAGTTCAACACCGTTCTTCAGTCATACAATGAACTCATCACAGGCTGGGGCTGGCAAGCGACGCCCATCACCGCTTATGGTGCAGCGGGTGACATCTATCAACCACCCCATGATAACCAATTGCTCATCGGAGTGTGCAGAAGCCCCCAATCGGTTGCAGCATCGAATGAACTTCTGTTGGTGTTCATCCTGTTTGAGGAAGTTAATGGCAGAGAGGGCTGTGGGAGTCGCGTGGAATGTGTTGTGAAGCAGTATTGCGAATAAATCAGACGCGGCAGCCAGACCGATACCAAAGGGTTTGGTGGGATGCGGATAGTGTCATCATTAAAGGTAGCTGCCGTCCAACGTCCACCACTCTGAGTTTGTGTGCCGACAGTAACGTAATTCTCCTGCCTGTCCCCATTTCAGACCACCACAGGCTGAACATGGCATTGTACGCTCTACAGGATCACGCCCCTCTCCTCCGCACACGGCACACAACGGTGCAAATGCGTTGAGTTGCCATTGGTCCTCAGAGATATTTCGCATCAAAGCGAGATAGCGCGTTAACGGTGTCGTGACTTCGATTTTGGCGACATCATCTCTTATAAGGGCGGGCGTGACATCGATGTCTTTTTGATCACGCAGCGGTGCAAGCATCAATATCTGTCTTTTTTGCAATTGTATGAAGGCGGCTCTTGGAGAGGGAGTCTCTACGATTCGCTCCGGATCAATCGGTGGCTCATGGCTCATACAAAACTCAAGGGTGTCGCCCTCCCATCCTGTGCCTCCGCAGCATTGGCACAGAACACCCCAGCATTGCCCACTCTGAAAGCTGTGATTACCAAAACATCCCCAGCACATCGACAGCGCGATCCGCAGTTTCCAGATGCCATCCGACTCACGAATAAATGATAGGAGAGCATCATGCATATAAATATAAGCGTCATCCTCTATAATGCGTGCAGTGGGAATTTCAAGCTTACGCTCTGATCTTTCCTCATCCCTCAGAATCATATTGATCATAAAGAGATTGCTATAGTCGAAGTCATCGGCGAGATGTCCATGGAACCACATTTGAACTCGTCGCTTATGATCATCGCTGTTATAGGCTTGCCCTGAGGATGGTTGAGGGGTGCCATGAGCATTCAGGAGGATATATTCCAGCACAGCTTCAGGCGATTCAAGCCTCATTCCAACTCCTCTAGATATCTAAGCAATGCTGTAATTTTATATCGCTTCTTGTCGAAACTGACATCACAAGCGTAACAAGACCTCCTTCTCTCTCGTACCCTTGGACAGTTTGATGATGATGAGGCGATTGATCGCTATCTGCTCTCACATGAGTCCGAACGGCTGGCGCTGGGTCAAGCAGCACACACCCGCTTACTGAAAGAACACACCTTCCAGCACCGCGCCCGTCAGTTGGTGGGGATTATTGAGGGGTACGCGGGCTGACTTATTCCCTTAGCCGCAGCGGCTTGAGCAGCGACCGGTCAAACTGATCGAGGGTCTCCGGCGTCAGGCGTTCCAGTTCCGCCCGGACGCGCGCCGAGTCCTCCCGCAGTTGGCGCACATCCACCCCCTGGCAGACATCCGGCAGAATCGTCAGCCACTGGATGCTCCGCAGCAGCATCTTCTTCGCCCCGCGATAATTGCCGCGCTCGATCTGATAATAGGCCACGCCCACCTGCAAGATCGCCCGGTACAGATCGCGCACCGGCCCGCTGGTGTTGACCCACTGTTCCTCGAACAGATCGTGCTGCGGGTAGTATTCGCCGGCGTTGAACTTCGCCACGCCTTCAACGGCCAGCGGTGGCAGCGCCTCCTGACATTCGCACTCCAGTTGCGCCATTACCTGCGGATCAGGCAGCCGGGCATAATCGCGCACGATGGACTGAATCTGTTCCCGCAGTTCAGCCGCCGAAAACACCCAGTCCGCCCCAACCAGCAGCCCCTCTGCCCGCCGCGCCACGTCATCGGTCACCAGCAGCACCGGGATGCGCCGCGTGGCTGGGCTGACCTTGACCGTCGTCGTCCAGAAGCGCCAGTCCGCCCGCCGGCCATCCACCAGCAGCAGTGCCGCCCGGTCATCGCTCAGGCGCTCGATATAGCGCACCGTATCCTGATACACCGTGATCGGCTGGTCAGTGACCTGCTGGCGAAGCTCATCCAGCCAGTCCGGTTCGCCGGAAACAATCAGCGTCATCGGCGTTATTCTCCCAGCGCCCGCAGCAGGTCGGCATCCGCGCCTTCGCGTTCGATCAGGCCGCAATAAGCCAACCGGCGGATCAGTTCCAGCCACTCCGCGCGACGCGGATCATGGGCCATCACCGGCTTCAGGATGGCGGCGGCCCCTGCGACATCGCTGTGTTTATCCGCCAGCATCACCGCCTGCCAGAAGGCCATCTCTTCCAGTTCCGGGGCCAGCGACCGCGCCTGTTCCCAGATCGCCAGCGCTTCATCATGCTGCCCGGCTTCAAACGCGGCATACCCGGTCTGATCGACAATCTGGGCATGACGCAGCCGCACCAGCCGATCCAGTTCATCCAGCGGCGTGGCATGTTCATCCACCCGCAGATCGTAAACCGTCTCCCATTCCGGCACCTCACGCTTGCCGGGGACCACCACCAGCGCTGCCGATTGCATCCCGCGAATGTCGCCGTCCTCAGCCTGGGCTGCTTTCATGGCCGCCATCATACGCCCCGCCAGATCGCCGGTCGCCGCTTCGTAAGCCGCGGCCATCGCTGCTACCACCGTGCTGTTGGTCATCATGTTGGCCTGAACGCTGTAACCCGCGCCGATGTGATGCCCGGCTTCGGCGATGCAGCCTGTTCCCGTCCACGCCCCAACCCGTCCCTCGGCATCGACCACCGCCACCTGCCGCCGGTGGGCATTGTCATCGCTGGCCGTCAACCCCTTGATGATGTGGGTGGCGCTCACCCCTTCGCGCAGCATCGTCAGCGCCATCGGCCCGTAACTGATGTTGACCAACGACTGGGTGGCGACCGCGCCGATGCCGGGCAGCAGCCAGGGAACCAGCCGTCCCACGCCCATCTGATGCGTCTGCACCGCCACGCCCAACTCGCCGGTGTGCGGGTCGCGGGCGACGATGCTGTAAGTCGAAAGCAGGTGATACGGATTGCTAATCATGATGTGTGCCCTGTTGTGTTAACGATCTGACGGTAAATTCATTTTCGCTGACCTCATTCCCAGTTCTATCTGGGCGTCAGCTAACCCCTCTGCTACCTTTTTCTGGCAAGCCCACTGAAGGGGCTGCTTTCCCAGACTGTTTTCTTCAGCGCTTTTAGTGCGCTTACCGATTTCCCGGTAGCTGGGCGGCTTCAGCCCCCAGCGGCCATCGTCCATAGATCATTTTCATCCCCTGGCGCAGGCGAGGGGGGTAAGATGCGCGAAAAAAAGGTCTTCGAATCGATACTGAATCACCCCCGATTATAGCCCGCTTGCCGCCGCCCAACGACGCCGACCGCCTCGTTAACCAGATATTAACGTGGATCGGCTACCATCAGGCCGAGTCGCAATCCCTGAACAAGACCCGATGAGGGAGGTCATGATGGCTACCGGAACCCAGAGTCAACCGCTGACACATTCGATGCCGCTGGTGCAGCGCTGGTCCACCGCGATCAACACCTGCAACTGCCCTGATGTCCACCACGCTGACACCTTCACCCGCTGGCTGGTGATCTCGCGCGCCTGCGTCTTTTCCATGACCTTCACCTCTGGCCTGATCGGCGTGCTGCTGGCGGCGGCCCAGGGCGCGTTTGTCGAGAACACCGCCTTCAAGCTGTGGCTGGCCTTCCTCAGCGTGATCGGCATCGTTTTCGCCCACGCCACCAACAATCTGATCAACGACTGGACCGATGTCCGGCGCGGCGTCGATACCGAGGATTATCCCCGTTCGCAGTACAGCACTCATCCGGTGTTGGGCGGCCTGACCACGCCGGCGCGGTTGCTGCAAGTCTCCTTCGCCCTCACCCTGATCGACGGGCTGATTATGCTGTATCTGGCCTCGGTCAGCGGCCCCTGGGTGATCTTCTTCGCCGTCAGCGGACTGGTGCTGAGTCTGGGGTATACCGCCTTCCTCAAACGCTGGGCGCTGGGCGAACTGACGGCGCTGGTGGTCTGGGGGCCGCTGATGACCGGCGGCACGGTCTACGCCATCACCGGCACCATCGATCTGAACACCCTGCTGCTGACGCTGCCCTATGGTCTGATCGTGGCCTCGGTGCTGATCGGCAAGCACACCGACAAAATCCCCAACGACAAGCCGGTGGGCGTCAACAGTGTGCCGGTGCTGCTGGGCGAACACAATGCCCTGCTGCTGAACAAGATCACCTTCATCGGCTTCTATGTCCTGATCGTGGCGCTGGTGCTGGCTGGCATCGCCACCCCCTGGGTGCTGCTGACCTTCCTGGCGGTGCCGCGCCTCCTCAATGTGTGGAAAGTCTATTCCCAGCCCAAGCCCAAAGAGAAGCCGGAGAACTGGCCGGTCTGGCCGCTGTGGTATGTCGGCTTCGCCATGCACCTCAACCGGGGCTATGGCGGCCTGTTCATCCTCGGCCTGATCCTGGGGCTGGTCGCGCCGGTCATCGGGCGGGCGCTCGGCCTCGGATGACGGGCGCCCTGAACCTGTCGCTCATCCATGACCCACCCAAACGGTGGAGGATCAAAATATGTCTTATCCATCCTCCACCAAAATAGGTCAAGACCATACCTTTAAGTCCTCCCTAACAAGGAAGAGTCTACATGAAAATTTTCGATTTAATTGTCACAAAACCTAATGTAAATAAGTTAAGTGGGGGCACTACATCTAAGACATATTATGCTGACAATTTATTGAGTGATGCGGTATTGCTAGATTTATTGCACTATTCGTTGTACTCAACCACAGCAATATTGATAGATTTAAGGACTTCAGTTTACTTTCAGCGAGAGAATACAGGATTAATTGTATTCCGTGAAGTAAGTGAAATTGTACTAAATGACGCTTTCAATCGGATTTTGTATCCGAGAGTCATCTGGATGCTTGGAGATATAAGCCTTACCAAGACTGAACGTGGACTTAAACTACTTGTTCCACTCTCTGAGAGTAAAATACAAGTGGTTGCCCCCCAAATAGAGTTCTATATTGGAAATGCAAGCAATATAGGGGGTGTTGCCACATCTTTGGACGAAGGAATTGCAACTTATATTCAAACTACGCCTCATTGGGGGTCGGAGTTTGAAATAATAGCCGCTTCAGAGTGGGGATGATACATAGTAGGGACGTGCAACGGTATCATCCGCCATACTATCCTTAACCGGTCGCTCATCTATCTGATGCCAAGCCGGGGCGCAGTCAGTTCAGCAATTGAATTCTATTCGAGAACCGAATCGTGAAATTGCAGCGTGAACAGGCAGTCAGAAAAGTTCTCTTGCCTGTATTGATCCTGTCTATTCTCCTGTTCATTGCGATATGGACGGTCGTTAGTCAACAGATCGTGAGAGAATTGTCTGGCTGTCTCAGGCATTTGGGTGGCGTAACCTGCTACAACGAAAGCATGACACCATTAGGCACAACTCCCGACGCCTTTGCTTACGATCAAATGACGGTTGCAGCCAGATCGCAATCTTTTTGTCATGCCACCTTAACCGCAATCCCCCCAATTGCCCGTTCAGGCATCGTCGCTGTTCCAGTTGTTTCTCTCCGCAATCGGCCTGCGCTCAACCTTCCCTCAAGCGAAAGAGAAGTCATCTATTGTGGTCAGTCGGTTGAGTTTCTGGATACACTCACCAATGCTGATGGTACATGGTATCAAGTCAGGACAGCGACCGGTTTGACGGGTTGGATCAGTTCAACCGACCGTCTCATGATCGCTGAAACACCGGCACCTGAAGGAAAATAGGCGAGGCATCCTCAAGATGTAAGCTATGCAGGAGGTAGAAGTGGGCCACAGTGACAATAGCCCTATAGATTTGTTGCAGCCACCTGAAGAAGTGTTGGAGGCATTCACCCGTGAAATCAAAAATATCGCATCCAGGATGGAAAACAACATTTATGTACTTAACAAAAAATCGGCATTAGAAGGCGTGAATGACCAAAGGCTACAAGGTATCGAACTCCTACTCAAAGCAATGAAGAGAACCATCGAAATGACGGAAGTCTATCTGGATCATAGGAAAAACATGAATCAACCTCATGAATAGGGCATTATGCAATTGCAGCAGACCATCAGCCCGAATCTCGCTCCCTCAACCCTGATTTTTCCCAACCCTTCTCTGACCCTGCGCCGACCGCCTTAACCTCCATGCTCCCGCAAAATGGTTAGCGCCGACTCGCGCTAAGTCGTACCAAAAAGTTTACCAAAAGTTCACCCGTAAGGGCGGGAATGGGCGTATGCTGAGGGCAAGAAGTCGTCAGCTAAGAGACTGAAAGCTGATGGCTGAAAGCTGAAGGCTATTCTGCACAAACTGCAAAAAAGGAGCTTTTGCAGTTGCAGAACTTGACGAATTTTATGCAGTTTCGCTCGGTTTTCGCTCTGTGTTCTCAGTGTTCTCTGTGTTGGTCTTTCTGTCTTTGTCGTTGTGTCGCTGTCCGACGACGACGACGACACAAAACGGATAGTTGCATAAAATGGACTTGCAACACTTGCAACACTTGCAACATTTCTAACACTTGCAACACTTGAGGGAAAACGGTGGCACAAGATTCGCGAATTGAAATATGGACTGATGCGAATCTGACGAATCTGACGAATCGTGTGAATCAAGTAATGGCTGAACGCTATACGCTGATCGCTCCAATCAGCAAAATCAGCAGCAACCGGGGGTAGGGTCAATCAGCAGCAAATGGAGCCTGAGCATTTTTTTCTGACGACTATCGACTGATAACTGATTCGCGAATCGGACGAATCCTGCCAATCATCGTACTCTTGCTGCTTTTCTCAGTATCCCAATGGTCGCCAGCAGCAGCCAGCCCAGCGCACCCACCACCAATGCGCCCGGCCACCACCCCGGTTGATAGCGGAACACGATCCGGCTCTCGCCCGCCGGAACCGGGATGGCGCGGAACATCAGGTTGGCGCGTTCGATGGTCACCGGCTGATCGTTGACGGTGGCGCTCCAGCCGGGGTACCAGGCATCGGTCAGCACCAGATAGGCCGGCGTCGGGCTGGTTACCGCAATCTCGACCCGCTTCGGCTCATAGGCGGTGATCGTCGGTGACACCTGCAAGCCAGGGGATGGCGCATCCAGCGCCGTGCCAGCCGCCAGAATCACCGTCTGCGCGGGATCAAATGCCGGGTCGCGCATCTGCTCCAGCGCCGCCTCATCGTCCGCGATCCGCGCCTGATAGACGAGAAACGCGCGCGGCAGCACCGCCTGATTCTCGTAGAGCTTGATGTCGCTGGAGAGGACTCGTCGCCAAGGCGGCAGCGTCACACCCTGGAAAGCCCCGGTGCGCGTATCGACTAACGTGATGGCACGCAGCGTGATGACCGTCGTTGTCGTCAGTTGCAGGGCGGGCTGATCGTCCGCAATCGGGGTGACGAGGCGCTGCCAGCACAGGTCGGGCTGCACAAGTTCGGCAGCCGATGATGGCGCTGCAACCGGCATGATGTCGATCAGCGGACAGTCGCCATTCGCCAGCGGCGTGTACAGCATATCAACCGCCGTGGCCTCGAACGGAGCCGTCAGCGGAACGGTGAGCGGCTGATCGGGCAGTAGTGGCAGGCTGAACGACGTGTCGTAGAACACGCCGTCGCGCACCACATCGGCGGTCTTGTCGGTGATGAGATAGCGGGTATGGGTCAGGTTCAGCCAGCGCTGCTCCGGGATGCAGGCACCCCGGCATTCCGGCAGCGCCAGCATCTCCCACAGCCGGCCATCCTGTGTCCGGCCTACGCCATCGGGCAGCAGCAGGGCGCTGAAGCGGGAATAATGCTCAGTCGGCAACAGACCGCCATCGAACCCGTCGATGCTGGGAAGGCCCCACACCAGCGCCAAATTTGGTGCCAGCGTCTCGCGCATCTTGGTCGCCACCAGCGCGATGCGGGTGCCGAGTTCACTCATCCCCAGCGCGGCATAGCGGGCTTCGAGCGCCGGGGCATCGCCAGGATCAAATTGCAGCGGCGTGATGCTCAGGGTTCGCCCCGCCGGAAGCTGCTCCTCGGCGTAGACCTGCAACTGGCGCAGGCTGAAGCGCGAGGCGCTGTAGACATCGGCTGGGGCGGTCTGGTTATAGGCCAGCGCCGACGACGCCAGCAACAATTCGAGGACGAGGCCGAGCGTCAGCACGACGGGAATCGCCCGCGTTCCGGCTGATCGCTGCCCCTTCAGCCACCCTACCCCCCCGACCAGCAGGAGCAGCCCCAACAGCGCCGCGCCCCAACCGAGCAGCGTGCGGCTGGTGGGCAGCGCCGGGCCATTGATGTTTTCGGCAGCCCGCTCCGCCAGGAACGACGCGCCGGCCAGCCCGATCACTACGATCAGGATCACCAGCAGCGCCAGTCGCCAGCGGGTGAGCGATCGGTTCACAAGCGCTTGCAGTCCAACGCCACTCAGCGCCGCCAGCCCCAACGCGAACAGCGCCAGCCAGCGCGCCGGCACACGAAAGAAGCTGAAGCCCGGCAGCAGCGTGATGAGCCAGTTCAGTGGGTTATACGCACCCAGCGCCAGCCCCAACCCCACCAACGCCAGCAGCACGAAGGGCAGCAGGCGGCGGAAGGGCAACGCGACCAGGGCGATGAGCGCCAGCCCCAGCCCGATGATGCCGGGATAGGCGACATATTCGGTGAAGATCAGGCTGTCGTAGCTGGGGAGCAGCGCCCGCCCGATGAGGAAGGGATTGAAGGAAAAAGCCAGCGCCCCC
Source organism: Anaerolineae bacterium (assembly GCA_022843385.1). Taxonomy (GTDB): domain Bacteria; phylum Chloroflexota; class Anaerolineae; order Aggregatilineales; family Phototrophicaceae; genus CFX2. The sequence goes on from JALHNT010000061.1 coordinate 11,293, forward strand.
TGTGCCTCCAGCCCGCCGCCGCGATGCGACAACCCCATCAGTTCCAGCGTCGGGATGAGCTGGGGCGCGATCAACGGCAGGGTCAGCAGCAGCGCCAGCCCCAATCGGGCGTAATCCTGCGCCAATCGCATCCAGCGCCCCGTCCCACCGACCTCACTCAGGGCGATGGCAGCGCGGTATAACACCACCCCGACCAGCGTGATGAACACCGTCTGTGGATGCCCGGCCAGGAATTGCAGCGCGATGAGTGCCGCCATCAGACCCGGTTCTGCCAGCCAGCGCAGCACACCCTTCACCGCTGACCGCTGACCGCTGACGGCCAGGAATATCCAGGGCAGCCAGGCCAACGCTTGCAACTGATTGATGTGTTCGACCTGCGCCGTCAGGTATCCACCCAGCCCGAAGAGCAGCCCGGCCACAAACGCCGGCAGCGCATCCAGACTCAGCCGGCGCCGCGTCAGGGCATAGACGCCGAGCATGGCGAAGGTCAGGTGCAGGATGATGCTCCAGTTGATGGCATCGGGCGGGGAGAGTGGAGTCACGAGCCAGTTGGGGGGATAAAAGACGCCGATCTGACTGTTCGCCAGCAGCGGCACACCCATGAAGATATCCGGCGACCACAGCGGGATGCGCCCGGCCAGCAGCGCTTCACTCCGCGCCGCCCAGTAGGGGTAGAAGTAGGTGTAGACATCGCCGCGCGCCATGATCTGACCGCCGACGATCAGCCGGTGGAAGAACAGCAGCGTCAGCGCCGCATACAGCAGCAGGATGATGAAATGGCGACGTGTGAACACGGCAGCGGCCTCCAACCGCCACCTTATCCTAGCCCGTCACACGGCCAACTGCAACCACCTGTGCTCTGGCTGCTGCGCCAGCCGCAGAGCAAGGGCGAGCACGCAATCTCAAACCAAATCACAACCCCACGCCAATTGGATTATGACAGCATCGCCCGGATAAACCGCTACAATCCGCCATCAGGCTGAATTTAGGATGGCAGGTGAGCCATGACGACGTCGAACTGGACCATTCGGCAGCGGTTGGTGGTGATCGTCATTAGCATCTCGCTGGTGATCGTGGGAGCGGTGGCGCTCATCGCCGTCAGCGCCTACGCCGGGGTGCTGCGCCAGCAGACCCAGACCGCCTTCATCAACGCCAATCAGTTGTTCGCCAACGCCATCGACGCCCGCTTGCAGGATTCGATGTCCACTGCCCGCACCTTTGCCGCTGCCCTCAGCGATCAGGCCAGTTCACCGCTGACCTCGGGCTGGCAGTTGGCGAGCAACCTCCTGACCGATCATTATCGTGCGGCTCAGCGCATCTCTGTTTACGCCCGACTGAAGGGTGGGCATCAGACCATCATCTATAACCCGCCTTACCAGACAACGCTGCGGGTGGCGCGCGTTAAGCAGTATGTTGATAACACCCTGCCGGTCAACGCCTGGTTCCTGCAAACCCTGCGCGATGGTCAGCCACGCTGGCATGAGCTGGATCGCCCATTTGATCCGGACGCCTTTGAACCGGTGGTCTCGTATGCGGTGCCGTATCGCGCGGCTAACGGCGTGTATGCCGGCGTCGTGTGGGTTGATATTGCCGCCAGCGATGTGCAGAGCTGGCTCAGCTGGATGAACGAGCGCCCGGCAGGTTATACCTTGCTGTTCAACAACGATGGTCAGCTCATCGCCAGCCTGAACACACCGGAAAGCACTGATCTCAACCAGACCGTGCAGGACTTCTTGCGCCAGCCGGATATTGCGCCGTTGTGGAAGAATGTCGATAGTACCTGGGGTGTATTCCATCTGGCAGCCGATCCCCTCGATGCCAATGCTCCGTCAGTGGTGCTGATGAATCGGCTCAGCCAGAGCGGCTGGCAGATGATGACTGTGCTGCCGACCACCTCGCTGCAAAATCCGCTGCTGCAAAGCCTGGGACTGATCGCCCTCATCACTCTGCTGGGGATCGGAACGCTGGCGGCGGTGATCTACAATTTCCTGGGGCGCAGCCTGTCCGAGCCGCTGGGGGTACTGGGCAAGGCCGCCCGCGAGATCGGCAGCGGCGATATGCGTTACCAGATCGATTATCAGTCGCGACCAGATGAGATCGGTCAACTGGCCGGGGCGATGGAAGATATGAAGCGCCATCTCTCCTATTCCTACCAGCAGCTTGCTATGTCGCGCGATCTGCTGGAGAAGCGGGTACAGCAGCGCACCCAGGAATTGCAGGAGACGCAAAAGCTGGCGCAGCAGAAAGCCGATGAATTGCAGGCAGTTTATGATGCCTCGCTCTCCGTCGTCGGTGATCACCAACTGGATGTCATCCTGGAACGGCTGATGACCAGCCTGCTGTCGCTGCTGAAGGGACATTATGCCTCGGTCTGGTTGCTGACGAGCAGCAAGCGCCATCTGCAAATGGTGGCCTCTACCGGCAACAAAGCCCTGCTCAATATGCTCATCGATCACGATGCCGGGCTGGTGGGTAAGGCGACGCAGGAAGGTCGCCTAGTGCGCGTCGAGGATTATCTGCGCTGGCCGGATCGGCTGGAGGCCTTTGCCGAGGAAGTTGGTGCCTCGCGCGTCATGGTTGTGCCGCTGACCTTCTACAACAGATCCATCGGCGCAGTGGTGGTGGGGCGCAAGGTTTCTGCGCCGGATTTCACCCCGGCAGAAGAACGTCTGCTGACCTTGTTCGGCAACCTCGTCTCACCTGTCGTCCGCAACGCCCAGTTGTTCATCCAGCGCGAAGAAGCAACCCGCGCAGCCGAGCGCGCCAGCAGCGTCAAGACCCGCTTCCTCGCCAGCGTCACCCACGAACTGCGGACGCCCCTGAACCTGATTATCAACAATATGGATTTCATGCGCATCGGCATGTTCGGCGATGTCAATGCCGACCAGCGCGGGCGGCTCGACCAGACCATCCGCAGCGCCGAGCATCTGCTCTCACTCATCAATGACCTGCTCGACACCAGCAAGATCGAGGCCGGCGAGATGGAACTGACGGTCATGCCGGGAGACCTGATGCCAGTGCTGGAAGACGCAATGGATTCAGCGCTGATGCTGCTTGAGGGTGCCAAATCGTCGGTGACGCTCGAAGCTCACATCCCGTCTGATTTACCTCATGTGCCGATGGATGCGCGCCGGGTGCGCCAGGTATTGACCAATCTCCTGAGCAACGCTGTCAAGTTCACCACAGAAGGCAGCATCAATCTAACCGTGGTCAACCAGGGGGATCAGATCGTCATCAGTGTGCGCGATACCGGCATGGGCATCGCACCGGAAGACATGGATAGGCTGTTTCAACCCTTCCAGCGCGCCGAACGGGCCAAGCATCTCGACATCGAAGGCACCGGCCTGGGATTGACCATCACCCGCTATCTGATCGAAGCACATGGGGGCAAACTGACGGTGGAAAGCGCACCAGGGAAGGGCAGCACCTTCACCTTCACCTTGCCGCTGAACAACCGCCAGCTCAAGCGCCCCATCACCAAACCCATCACGATGGCGATTGGGGTGGAGTAAAGAGCATCTGAATGCTTTAAGGTTGTTTCCAGGCACCTTCGGCTTCGTCATATACATAGTTGTTTGGTAATCTCGGGCTGCACGTGTCGTCGATTGTGATGCTTTCTGCTGTCTCGAATTGTACAGTCACATCAATATCACTATAGATAGCCTTTACGAGTTGCAGAACCGCTGTTTGAGCGCTGAGTTTAACGTTTTCAATCGCACCATCTTCAATGATTTGCGTCACAAAATCCGAAAGGGCAACATATCGTGCAATCTCCTCCAGGTCATTCCAGTTCCCGCTCACGGTTGTACTGCGATCATACTGGACAAGTCCCGTCAGGGTGCAATTGAGGATTTCTGGCGGGGGAAGGATGATGGTATATTGAGTTTTCCCGTCAATATCTGCTGAATTCACTTTCACACTATCGGGTTTCTGTAAATCGATGCCAGCCAGTATTTCGGCTGTTATGGCGTGACTGGCACCATGACCCAATGCATTGCCAACCCCACCCCGATAATTGATTCTTAAGTTCAAATTTGAAAGCTGGAGTTCAGTCGTTACCAATTTTGAGGTAGCAGAAACAGCATCGACAATAATGCGATCCCGGCCTTCAGTTGTAATCTGTGTTTCGGGAAAACCAAAACCCATGAGTGAAGCAATTAGATTGCGGGCACTTGTCCCGGTTATGAATAAGATGCTTGCCGCGCATATTACGACTACAACAGTTACAATTCCAACTGCCAGAAGGCAACCGTTATTTGCTTTTTCCAGAATAACTGTTGGCAAGGCTGATTGATTTTCGAGGCTACGATTGTCATAAGTCGTGTCATCATTCTTCAGCTTCATGCTTGTTTTCTCCAATGGGCTGGTGACTGTGAAAGCTAAGGAACTGAACAAAATCGCGGCTAATTCATCTACATGACCGATGAAGGGAGTTAAATCGGGAATGAACTCAACCACACCAAACGTCGGCAACAAGAGATACACAATGCCGAGGATGCCCATGCTGACTGCAACTACTCGCACAATCGGTGAGATTTGATTGTTATGTCGATAATTTTTCATGAGTTGCAGCGAACGAATCAGGAGTATGGATGCTGCGCCTTCATCTAGGTTGCCGATTATTGGCAAAGGATCGGGTACCAGTTCAACAAGACCGCCATTGGGAAGTATCAAGTAGAAGAAACTGGCGAGACCGAGACCGATTCGAGCGATGGGAGAAGATATAAGTGCAGGAGATGAAGTGCTATGGGGTGTCATTACAATCTTTCCCATTCAGCTAGATCATGAATAAATCCGTGATACATGGAATGATTGGCAATCCTTATTCTATCTTATGTCTGAAATTGCATACTAAAGCGTAAAGCTCTCAATATGCTCATCATGACTCTGCGTTTGATCTTGGCGCTGCTGTGTCCTTTGCTGTTGCTGGTTGTGGTCGCGGATGCCCAGTCGCCAGCCGAGACGGATCTGCAACATCTCCTCCTGCCGGATGACTGCCCGGCTCCCTGCTTCCTCGGCATCCGCCCCGGCGTGACGCTGGCCGGCGAGGCCCGCGCCATCCTCGAATCCCATCCCTGGATCGATCTGGTTGAAGGCGGCGAATTTGCCCTGTACTGGTTGTGGAACGGTCAGCAACCGGCGCTGTTGTATAATCGCATCCTGACGCGCAGCGGCATCTACGGCGGGGTCATCACTCTTTCGGGCAGCGGTGTGGTTCAGACCGCCCGCGTCTGGAGCCATGCTCCCTTTGGCGAGTTGTATCTGTTGCTGGGTGAACCAGCGCGGATCGGTGCCGTTGGCATCAATGTTGGCGAGAATGTGCGCTTCACCCTGCCATACCCCCATTACGGGCTGGTGCTGGATATCACCATGCTCTGCCCGGTCAATCGCGCATCTTTCTGGCGCAGCGAAAGCGTGCTGGTCTGGACTACTCAGCGTGATGCCGTGCCGGTGACAAATCCACTGCGCTGGGATCGGATGCGCTTCTATTTCCGTAGCTACCTGTGTTGAGGTCGGTTCATGCATCAGGCCATCATCGATTATCTGGAACAACATCAGGCGCGCTACGTTATTCACCAGCATGTGGCGGTGCGGACAGTGGCTGACAGCCTGGAGAAACTCCCGTTTCCGCTGGCACAATATCTGACGACCATTGCCTTCCGCAGCAAACGTGCTGGTTGGGTACTTGCGGCGCGGCGCGGCACCGACAAAATCGACTACAAGAAGCTGGCGGCAGCGCTGGGGGTCAAGCGCGATGAGGTGGTGCGGCCAGCGCCGGATGAAGTGCTGGCAGCGCTGGGGACAGAGGTCGGCACCGTCTGTCCGATCCCGACGGTGGCTGATGTTCGATTACTGGTGGATAGGCGGCTGCCGGTTGGCATCCCGTTGTATGCTGGAGCTGGGATGGCGGGTCGCACGCTGGAAATCACACTGGACGAACTGCTGCGGATCACCAACGCGCCGGTGATCGACATCGTGACGGATAGCTGAGGCGCTATTCTTCCGACTCGCGCAGGTCAACCCCTTCACCCTGTTCAAACTCCGGCTCTGAAACCGCGCTGACCGCCATATCCGGCGCCTTGACCTTCTTGGTGGGCGAGCTGAAAATGCTGGCCTCTTCATCCTTCAGCCGTTCCGCGCTCATCTTGCTCGGTTCCAGACGCGACTCAGCAGAAGGCGATGAGGCGTCGTCGGCATGGTTGTTGTGGATAGCCGGGTTTTCCTGGGTATCCATCTTTTGCAGCATCGATCTGGTCAGGACGATGGTGTCTTCCTTGTCGCCGCTGAACAGCTTCTCGAAAGGGGACTGGGCAATCGGCAGCTCGCCATCAATCGCGATGACGATCACGCTGACATTATCTTCACCACCGCGCTCATTCGCCAGATCGATCAGCGCCTGGCTGACGATGTCTGGTTCCTGATGGGTGAAGGTGAGCGAGGCCATTTCTTCGGCGCGGACATGGCGCGTCAGCCCATCAGAACACAGGATCATCCAATCGCCCAGGTGCAGGCGTTTATAATACAGATCAACTTCCACTTCCTCGCTCTGCCCCAGGGCGCGATACAGCACATTGCCCATCGGATGACCCTCGGCCTGTTCTGGTAGGAGATGCCCGGCTGTCACCAATGCCTGGACAAAACTATGGTCGGAAGTGATCTGGGTGATGGTGTGATCGTCGCCATCCAGAAAGTAAGCGCGGCTATCCCCTACATGAGCGATGGTGGCATAGGTTCCGCGCACATAGGCCAGGGTGATGGTTGTCCCCATGCCGCGCATTTCCGGCGAGGAGGATGCCTTCTTGACGATGTTGTAATTGGCAAGTTGAATCGCGCCGAGAAGCCGCTCGGTAATCGGCACATCATCGGGTTCAGTATCTTCCGATACATCCAGAACATCCAGTGGACCAGTGAAGCCGTTTTTCACCGTTTCCACCGCGATACGACTGGCTTCCTCGCCGGCCGCCGCCCCGCCCATACCATCGGCTACAATCGCCAGGACAAAATCATCGCCCGTCCAGAGATGGATGTTATCTTCATTGTTTTCGCGTACCTGGCCGGTACTGGTACGCGCGCTGCTCCGCAGGCGAATCGTCATGCCCGGACTCCTTAACCTGGATTTCTATCCATTATAGTCCGATTTAACGGCAGGTAAAGCATCCTAAAGTTTCAACCTTGCAACTGATCGAAAAGGTGTCAACGTGCCCGCCTCAAGTCTGATTTGGCACAACCTCGCGCTGTTTGACGCGCTTAACAAACTCATCAAACAGATAGAGCGAGTCGTGCGGGCCGGGCGCGGCTTCCGGGTGATACTGCACGCTGAACGCTCCCATCTCGACATGCCGCAGCCCTTCAACTGTGTTGTCGTTCAGGTTGACATGGGTGATCTCGGCACCGCCCAGATCGCTGTCGGGCGTCACCGCAAAGCCGTGATTATGGCTGCTGATCTCGACCACGCCGGTCAGCTTGTTCTTGACTGGCTGGTTGCCGCCGCGATGACCAAAGCGCATCTTCTCGGTTCTCCCGCCCAGCGCCAGCCCCAGAATTTGATGCCCCAGGCAGATGCCAAAGACTGGCGTCCTGCCCAACAGTTGTTTGACATTATCAATCGCATAGGTCACCGCCGCCGGGTCGCCGGGGCCGTTGCTCAGAAACACACCTGCTGGGTTGAGCGCCAGCACTTCGGACGCCGGAGTTTGCGCCGGGACGACCGTAACCCGCAGACCGCGATCGGTCATCATGCGCAGGATGTTGCGCTTGATGCCGAAGTCATAGGCCACGATCAGCGGGCCAACCGGGTCATAGGCATGGTCGCGATACCACTGCGGATCGCTGCGCTCGTTCCAGTTATACGGCTCGGCGCTGGTCACATCATCCACCAGATTCCAGCCGGACATATCGGGTGATTGACGAGCGATCTCCACTAGCTTATCCGGTTCCTGCGCCGCCTCGCCATGCGCAATGGCCGCCCGCATCACCCCGACGCTGCGGATATGCCGTACCAGCGCCCGCGTCGCCACCTCGCTGATGCCGATCACCCCCTGCGCTTTGAGGTAGCCATCCAGGTCACCCTGCTCGCGCCAGTTGCTCACCACCGGGCTGAGCGACCGTACCACAAAACCTGAGACCCACACCCGATCGGACTCAATATCCTGCAGATTGATGCCCGTGTTGCCGACATGCGATACCGTCATGGTGACGATCTGCTTGTGATACGACGGATCGGTCAGGATTTCCTGATAACCGGTCATCGAGGTGTTAAAGACCAGTTCGCCGGTCTGAACGCCGGTTGCGCCGAAGCCCACGCCGGTGAATATTCTGCCGTCTTCCAGCGCCAGTGCTGCCAACATGCTGCTGTCCTTTTTGCTGATGCCTGATGCGCACAATCCCCAATTATCCGCTTGCCGGAGTTCTCAGCGGGGGAAACTATCCTACAAACCTTAACGCAAACCCAGCCGAAAACCTAGAGGCAATCACGGAATCACCTGCCCATAGAACTGGCTGAGATCATCCAGCAGATAATCCGGTTGGCTGGCGATCAGTTCTTCTGGTTGGACGGCGTATCCGGTCCGGACAGCCACAGCCACTGCCCCCAGTGCCCGCGCACATTCGATATCGGCACGGGTGTCCCCAATGATGACCACCTCATCAGGACGAATGGTTGTGCCGGTCAACTGCTGTGCCCGTTCCAGCGCGATGAAGGGCAGGTCATTACGATCCGCCGCTTCGCTGCCATAAGCACCAATGCGAAACCAGTCCGGGTCAAAGCCTGCTGCCCGCAGCTTGATCGGTGCAGCTGACTCGACATTGCCAGTCACCAGCCCGGGAATGAGATGCTCGCGTCGCAGCGTCTCGGCCACCATCTCATGCGCATGGGGGATAGCCTGTACTGGAAAGTCGCCAATGATGCGCGCCAGATGCCGGCCCATCGCCTCGTTGTACGCCGGCAGCCGCCGTTCGATCTCAGCCTCGCTGAAACCGGCGCGCGGCAGCAGTTCGTTCAGCGTGCGCCAGTCGGTCTTGCCACCGAAGTAATGATTATCCAGGTCAGGTGTCGTGCCGAAAACCTCTTCCGTTGCCAGCTTGCTCGCCACCCGCCCCACACCTTTCGGCCAGAGGAGCGTTCCATCAATATCGAATAAGATCAGACGCATACTATCCCCTTTTATGGAATTGCGATCTCGCTTTGCAACACGATGAAGTCCGCCCCGTCGGCGGCTGGCAGCCTTGCCCCGGTCAGCGCATCATACATCCCGGCGATCAGCCGCGCCGTCCCGCCGTCCACGCCGTCGTTGAAGGTCAGGGTATGGCTATCGATCAGCACCTCGCCCGCCCGCCAGCCGGTGGTCGGACGGCTGCCCTCGACCGGCAGGCGGTCGCTCTGCGCCAGCACCCGCCCATCGTTCGTCACCAACTGGACGAAGACGGTGTACGAGGTCGTGGTCGCCGCTTCCGCCCGCCAGATTAGCGTCACCGTGAAGGGCTGCCGCGCCGCCGGGTCACCCTCCAGCGTGTAGCCGATGATCTCGCCCACCCCTGGCAGGCTCAACCCCACTCGATAATCAACTGAGGGTATATCGGTCACCAGCGGGATCGACTCCACCGGGTAGGTCGCCAGCACCGTGCCATCCGGTAGCCGCAGTTCGGCACGGCCCGCCGGCGCAGCCAGCGGCACCTGCCCCTCGCGCCAATCTAGCCGCAGCCCAGCGCCCGCCGGATAATCAGCAGCGATCGCAACTGCCCAGCGCCCGTCGGCATCCGCCAGCGTCAGCGCGGGCAAATCCGCCGTCCCATCCCACAGCAGCGCCAGCCGCAGCCGGTCGCCATTCCGCAGCGGGTAGGCCTGAGCGTCATGCGCCACCAGCGTCAGGTCATCGGACAGACGATGATCGACCGGCACTGGCAGGGTCGTCTGCCGCCCCACCGTCGACCAATCGGCTGCCTGTACTGTCCATATGCCGACCAGGGCATCGCGCCGCGCCGCTTCCCCCGGTACGCGCAGCTCATAGCCGTTCGGTTGAGCCTGCTCATCATACAGACGAACCCGCAGGCTGTAATCGCCGGCTGGCGCACCCACCGGCAGCCGCAGCAAAGGATAGGCCGTCACCGTCGCCCCGGCTTCAAGCAGCGACGCGGTGCGCTGGGCGGCGTCGGCGAAGATGGCATCTGTCCGCGCCACTTCCCAACCCCGTTCATTGTAGATACTGACCGCCACCTTATAATCGGCTGACCCTGGCTGCGTCAGCGTCAGTTGCAGCGGCAGACACAGCGCCCGATCCGCCGTCTCAAAGGGTAGTTCACCCACCCCGGTCAGGCTCGCGCCGCTCAATTCCGCCGTGAAGGGACGCAGCCCTGGCAGATGCAGCCCTGGTTGACGAAAGAGCCGATCAGTCATGCCAACCACGTCGTAGTTCTCCGGCTCATCGCGAGTGCCAGCCCCCAGCACACAGCCCATCATCCCGCGAAAATCCGCCCGCTGGGTGTACCACACATTCAGCGCCACATCGCCGCTGGTCGGCAGCAGCGGGGCAATCGCCTCCAGATCGGCCCCCTCCGGCAGCGTCACCCGCCGGGCCGTCACCCCCTGGCGCGACCAGTAGTAGGCCAGCTCGTAGCGATCGGCATACGACCACATCAGCACCGTGTCATCCGCCCCCAGCGTCCGGGCATAATAGGCCGCCATCCCCCGCGCATCGTCATGCTGATAGGTCGGCGTGGTCGTCAGCGTGTGCATCACCAGCAGCAGGTTGACGGGAACGATCAGCAGGAGCAGGGTAGAGCCGAGGCGGGTGAAGGCCGACGCAAAAAACGACAGCGGTCTCACGTCCCTGAACCGAAATTGTCCTGTAGGGGCGGTTCGTGAACCGCCCCTATGCCCTTGTACAATCCCTGACCCGGCATACGCCCCGCCCAACGCCACCAGCAGCAGCGGCGCGATCATCACCAGATAACGCCCGTGCAGATCATTGCCCAGCAACGCCAGCCCCAGCCACAAGCCGCCGGTCAGCAGCCCGATGTGCAGCAGCAGCCAGCGCGCCCCGGCGCTACGCCAGGTGAAGCTGATGACGCTCAGGCCGAAGATCACCAGCGCGAGCATGACCAGCAGGGGAACCGCCCCCACCATCGACCACACCCCAATCCAGACCGCTCCCCACATCTGTGCCAGCAGATCGAGGCTGATGGCCGGAGCGCGGTTGATGGCGCTGTTGGCCTCCGGCAGCAGCAGAAAACGGTTGACGAAATAGGGCAGCCACAACAGCCCGACCACTGCCTGCCCGCCCAGCCAGGTCACCCAGAAACGCACCGCCGAGCCGCCAGTCACCCGCCGCATCAGCCAGGCCAGCAGCGTCACCCCGTTCAGCCACAACACGATGACCGGACCGGTGTTGTGGGCATAGAGCAGCGCCAGTTCCGCCAGCAGCAAGGGGAGCAGGGCGCGAACCGAGAGATGCGACGCCTTCATTAGTCGCTGCCAGAACAGGGCGCAGACCAGCACCAGCGCCGCCAGCAGGGTGTACATCCGCGCTTCCTGCGATGCCCACCACAGCAGCGGATTGAACGCCGCCAGCATCGCCGCCGCCAACCCGGCGCGTTCGTCAAAGGTTTCGCGCCCCAGCTGGTAACACAGCGCGATGACGATCAATCCCCACAGCGCCGAGAACCAACGTAGGTTGAATTCACTGTCGCCCGTCCAGCGGGCATAGGCGTTGAGCAAGGCATAATACAGTGGCGGGTTGGTCAGGTCGGCGTCGGCAGCCGCTTGCAGCGTCGGCTGAATAGCCGCGTAGGCCGACCAGCCTTCATCAAACCAGATGCTTTGTGTCTCAAGCTGGTAGAGGCGGGTGGCAGTCGCCAGCAGCAAGATGAGGAGGAGCCAGGGCAGGTGTCGCATGGAGATACGCTATCATGAGACTGAAGCGATTGCAACGCCGCTTCCACACCGCCACCAGTCATCGTGCTATCATCTGCTGGCTGTTTTGCCCTGATCGTGCGCCTGAGGAGTATATCAGCAGGCCATTGTCGGGTAGCATCCAAGCAGATGGCTACGAATTTTGTACCGAGACGCCGAACATACGCGGGCCGGAAGGGCCATCGGGGAGCGGACTGCCGCCTGCCGGTTCCAGTGACACGCCGAAACCAGCGTAATCCTGAATGGGTTTGCTGATGGGCAGCACGATGAAATTCTCACGCTGCGGATCAGGGAAACTCAGCAGCCCGCCGCTCATCACACCCGAGTCATCCACCAGCCATAACTGGTAAATCTGATCCGCAGTGAGGGTTGGCAGGTTGGCGACCCGGATTACAGCCTGTGTACCATCGGGCGACGCAATCAGTTCACCGCTGGCTGGGATGCCTTCAGCAGCCGCGATCGGAATCCGTAGCGCATCGGGGCGGGCAGCGATCTGCTGAAAGAGCTGTTCCGGGGTAGTGGGCGCTGCCGGACGGGTTAACAGCAAGGCACCGACGATCACCACAAACACTGCCGCGGCAGCCGCCAACGTCCACAGCGGGATAATCCTACGGGCAGCCGGCGGTTGTGGCGAGGTTGCCAGGCGACGTTTCAGGTCATCCTGCAAGCGGGTGGGCGCGCGACGCGCCGGAGTAGACAGCACCATCCATTCCGCTACCTGTTCATAATCGGCGAACAGGAGCTGGGCTTCAGCATCAGTCTGCAACAGAGCCTCGACCGATGCGCGTTCGTCCGGGTCAAGCGCCCCCAGCGCATAAGCAGGTATCAGGTCGAGGAGTTCATCGCGTGTCATATCGTCTACAGTCAACTACTTCATTACTACGAGAGACATCAGTGTGCCCTGTTAAAAGGGTATAACAATTACGTCCCAAAGTCCTGTTTTGGTTCTTTTTCGGTCAACCAGGCCTGCCGCAGTTTTTGCATACCCAGTCGAATGCGGGTTTTCACCGTTCCCAGCGGTATGCCGCTCATGTCAGCGATGTCGCTGTGTGACAGCCCATAGAAATAAACCATCTCGATCAGATCGCGCTGCTCAGTCGGAAGCTGGTTTAGGGCTGATTTCAGCATCCGCCGCATATCGCCCCCGCCATCGGTCGATAACACATTTTCCCACAGGTTGGGGTCTTCATCCATGAAGAGCATACCGGTTTTCGGTTCACGCCGCTGCCGTGAGCGCAGCGCATCGATGGCGATGCGGCGGGTGACGGTCAGCAGCCAGGTGACGAAGCGTCCCTTCTGTGGGTCGAAGGATAGTGATTTATTCCACACGCGAACGAACGTATCCTGGGTCACTTCTTCAGCCGCCATGTTATCACCCAGGATGCGATAGGCCACTGAATAGACCAGATTAGCATAACGTTTATGCAGCGCCAGCAGCGCATCTTCATCGCCGGTTTGTATGCGTTTCAACAAATTCATATCGCTCGGCTGGCTATCTTGTGCATCGTCGTATCGTTCATTTCGCAACGGCAGTATACCATATGTGAGGGGCATGACGGTCATGTAGCACACCATCCATTCATCTTGATCCTGTCTTCAGTGTGCACCTGGACGCAGGTCAGACTCCAGCCCAATCACTGCTCACTTTTTGTTCACTTTGATCTTTGTATTCAATCGTTACGCTAGAGCGCGTTATGTACTTCGCTCTCGTCTTGCCCTCTCCCCGTGGGAGAGGCTGCGTAGCATGGGGTGAGGGAATGAGGGCTAAAAAGTGGATAACAGGGTCTAAAGTGCATATCACGCTCTAGCCCTGCGCCGCTGAGGCTATTCACATGTAGAACAGATACCGGGAAAACGCTGTCCTGATGGATAGATTGAGCAGGGCGTCCAGCTTGAATGCCCTGCTCATCAGATGAAGTGGAACGCTATGGCAGGCTGATCGGGCCGCGCAGGCCGAAGTTGCCGCCCAATAGCACCAGGTCGCTGATGTTGATCACGCCATCGCGGTTGAGATCGGCTGTCACCGGGCCGGGCGGAACTGGCAGGCGGAAATTGGCTCCGATGAGCGCCGCATCTACCAGATCAATCACCTGGTTGCCATCGGTGTCGCCAGCCCGCAGCGTCACCAGCGGCAGCGTAGCGCCTTCCGCCGGGACGTTGATGGTATAGACGGCCGACAGATGACCCTCGCCGAAGATTTGTAGGGCATAGGTGCCAGCAAACAGATTATCAAAGCGGAACGACCCATCCGCGTTGGTGACGCCCTGAGCGAAGGTGGTCCCATTCGGGCCGCCGGCCAGCAGCGTGAGCATGATGCCGCTGTGATCGGGGCGCGCCTGATAACGGATGACTCCCTGAAGGCTGCTGGCGACCGGCGTCGCAGTCGGCGGCAGGATGGTCGGCATCAGCGTCACAGTCGGCGGGATGGTCGGTACGGAGGTTGGGGTGAAGGTGGCGGTCGGCTCTGGCGGCAGCGTCGCGCTGGGTTCGAGCGTTGGTTCCAGCGTCGCCGTGAAGGTGGCGGTCGGCTGTGTGCCAGCGTCGCCGGTGAACTGCCCGTTGATGATAGTCACATCAATCGTGCTGCCATTGCTATCGACGGCCAGCGCGCTACAGGTGATCGCCGTCTGACCGACGCCGACGACGCGGTAGCCCAGGGTGAAGGCCACGCCATCGCCGCTGAAGGCCGGAGCCGGGTTGAGCAGCGTCGCCGCCAGCGACCAGTTGCCATCCGGGGTGAAGCCGGGATCGACGAAGAAGCTGTTGGCGGCCGTGAAGACCGCGCCATCGCTGCTGCTGACCCCCACCAGCACGGCTGGATCAACGGCACACTGCGCCTCCAACCCATACAGACCAGCCACACCTTCCAGCTTGAGGCTGACCTGTACCGTCTGATCGATACTGGCGCTGGCTGGCTCGACCACCACTCGCAGCGCCGGGCCTGTCGTCACCGGTGTCGGCGTGAAACTCGGCAGCAGGGTGGCGCTCGGCGCGAGGGTTGGCTCTGGCGTCGAGGTCGCGGGCAGCGTGGGGGTGGAGGTAAAGGCCGGCGTTGGGGTGGCGACGGTCGGATCGTCGCACAGCACATCGCGGATGGCCTGGAACTTGCTGTTGCGGTCGGCGTTGAAGACATCATCGGTCAGTCCCCAGGTGCCGAAGCGGCTGTACGGCCCAACCAGTTCCAACTGCATGAAGAGGCCGCCGCCGATCTCGAACCAGTTCTGCAACAAATCCCGTTTGATGAGCGCCCCCATCTCCGGCGTTCGGGCGCTGAGGATGCGGTTGGCGACATTTTCGGTGAAGCCCAGCCCGGTGTCCGACCCGCCTTCGTAAGCGGTCAATCCGCCGGGCAGCGCCCAACGATCCGCCACCGTCTTGACCAGGGCGCGCGCCGCCGCTGATTCGTCGCTGGAGGCCTGCATCCCGGCGATCAGCCCCGGCACATCCGCGCCGCAGCCGTTGGCTCCATAACAATTGAAGTAGGGTGCGACCGAGAGCGACCAGATCAGTGTGTTGGGCGGGCCAAAGGTGGCATTGATGGTCTGCATCTGTTCTTCGTACTGGGCATCCGGCGGGTTCCAGCCCACCTGCCAGGCATTCATCACCCGCACCCGGTTGTTGAGCGATCCCGCACCGAAGACCTCGCGGAAGATGAGGGCGATCTCGGCGGTGCGTTTGGCATAGCCCTGAATGTAATTCAACCCCTGCGCCTGGGCATTGGCCTGGTTCCACTGCGACTGCGGGAAAGCCCAGTTCCAAACCTCGTTGCTGTATTCGACATACAGGATGCGTTCCGGCTCCAGTTGGTCGCGGAACAGCGTCGCGAGCTGGCGGATGTAGTCGTCGGTGGCCGAGGCCGGGACATTGATCCAGGGGTTGATGTTCATCTGATTGCTGAGGGCGACCACATCTTCCCAGGGGCCGCCGCCGATGTGGTTGGGAAGATCGCCGCTGTAGGTCGCAGCCGAGGGACGGCGGCGTTCTGCCCAGTCAATCGTGGCGGGGTAGGCGGCGTCGATGGCGTTGGTGTTGGTGTAACCCATGAAGCGCAGCGTGCTGAACGGTGCGCTGGCGATCAGGTTGAGGAAGGTCTGGTTGAAGACCGGGGCGCTGTCCAGGGCATAACCCGGGCGGACGACTTTCAGGTTCAGCAAGCCGCTGCCAGCCGCGTCGGATGGCTGCCGCCGGGTATTCTGGAAGCCGATGATCGCCACACCATTGCCCCCCGCCAGCATCTCCAATGTGAAGGTGGTGGTGTTGCTGGCGGCGTCATAGACCTGGTCGCGGATGGCGAAATCGCCGAAGATGCGGGTCATCTCGGCCTGCCCGGTGAAGCGCCCTGGATACAGACCCGCCACGCGGGCGCGAAAACCTTCCGGGTCATCAATCTGCCCCCACCATTCAGCCACCGGCCAGGTCTCCAGAATCGTCAGGCGGGCGTCAGTGGTCGGCCAGCCATCGGCATCCAGGGCAAAGGGCGTGGTATCAAACAGTCGTTCAAAGCCACGCGACTCCTTGACAATATCAACATACGGCATGGCCCACTGGCTGATGCTGACGCCGACGCCGACCTGACCGGGGTAACACTGCCCGGTGTTGGCCTGCGCCGCAGCCACGCTGAGCAGTGCCACAAGCAGGGTGAAAATGATTCCAGTCCGATAATGACGCATCATCGCCTTCGCTTTCACCAGATCGATCTATGTGATGCGTCTGAAGATAATGGCTGATCGACCCGCGCCCCATAGTACCGTTGTCGTTTTTGTCGGCTCACGGGCTAGTCCAATAGTCCCAGGTTGCCCACTTCTGACAATTGGGATTGGCCTGTCCTAGACCAATGGTGAGGTGACAGCCCCATCATTTCAGCGACAATAGATCGTGCGCCAATCGATATGAAGATGGGGTCGGTTTCAGTTTCAATGTTGTAATGCCCGTGCCGTGAATGCTCATCAGACGTTGAGGCAAGTTCATATCTATTTAAAAAGACACCTGCTATAATTGGGAAAATATTGGCGGGTATTTTGGGATAAGTTTCCTTAAAATCAGTCAAAGGGTGGCTGCAAGGCCATTAGGATGCGGAGGTAGTTACCGTGCCGAATAACAAGATGGAACGTTTTACCCAACGAGCGAGACGTGTATTGAGTCTGGCACAGGAAGAAGCCGAACGGCTGCGCCATAATTATATTGGTACCGAGCATCTCCTGCTGGGGTTGCTGCGCGAAGAAGGTGGCGTCGCTGGACGTGTGCTGCGCGACTTAGGACTCGAACAACGCCGTGTGGAAGAGCTGGTGGACGAGATGACCCGCGCTTCGACCCGGATGCCCAATGCCGCCCCGGAACTGTCCCCTGGAACCAAGCGTGTCCTCGAACTAGCGGTCGATGAAGCCCGCCGTATGGGACACCACTACATCGGCACCGAACATCTGCTGCTGGGGCTGGTGCGCCAGTCGGACGGCGTGGCGATTGATGTGCTGAAACGCCTGGGTGTCAGCCCGGAAGAAGTGCGCCGCCAGACTCGGCGGGTGTTGCAGGAAAGCCCGGTGCAAAGCACGGGGCCGGAACAACCCAAGGAACGCACCAACAAACCCGCCAGCGGCGACAAGAGCAAGACCCCGCTGGTTGACCAACTGGCAACCGACCTGACCCAGCTCGCCCGCGAAGGCAAGCTCGACCCGGTGGTCGGGCGCGAAACTGAGATCGAGCGCGTCATCCAGATTCTCAGTCGCCGGCGCAAGAACAACCCGGCGCTGATCGGCGAGCCGGGTGTGGGCAAGACCGCCATCGTCGAAGGGCTGGCGCAGCGCATTGTCAACCACGAGACGCCGCGTTCACTGCACGACAAGCGTGTGCTGCAACTCGATGTCGGTTCGCTGGTGGCTGGCACGATGTATCGCGGTCAGTTTGAAGAACGCCTCAAGCGCGTGATCGAAGAATTGAAATCCTCCGACAGCATCCTGTTCATCGACGAAGTGCATATGCTGGTCGGCGCGGGCAGCGCGGGCAGCAGCGTAGACGCCGCCAACATCCTGAAACCGGCGCTCTCACGCGGCGAACTCCAGTGCATCGGCGCGACCACGCTCGATGAATATCGCAAGCACATCGAAAGTGACCCGGCGCTGGAACGTCGTTTCCAGCAGGTGCTGGTGGATGAACCGACGGTTGAAGAGACCATCGAAATCCTTCAGGGCATCAAGGTTCCCTATCAGGAACATCATCAGGTGGAGATCACCGACGAGGCCATCGAAGCCGCCGCCAATCTCTCTGCCCGCTATGTGCCGGATCGCTTCCTGCCGGATAAGGCCATCGACCTGATTGACGAAGGCTCGGCGCGCGTCCGCATGTACAAGAGTCCGGAAGCCGCTCAGGTGCGCAAGGCCGAAGATGAATTGAAGCAGGTCTCGGAAGACCTCGATCTGCTGGAAAAAGAAGACCCCAACAGCGAGGAAATCGGGACGCTGCGCAGCCTGCGCGAGAACCTGAGCGAGATGCTGGAGAGCCTGAAGTCCAACTGGAACATGGCGACCAATCAGCCGCGCCTGATGGAAGACGATGTGGCCGAAGTGATCTCGATGTGGACTGGCATCCCGATCATGCGCATCGCCGGCGAAGAGAGCGAACGTCTGATGCAGATGGAAGGGGCGCTGCACCGCCGCATCGTCGGCCAGCACGAAGCCATCGAAGCCATCAGCAAAGCGGTGCGCCGCGCCCGCGCCGGCCTGAAAGACCCACGCCGTCCGATTGGCTCCTTCATGTTCCTGGGGCCGACCGGCGTTGGCAAGACCGAGTTGACCAAATCGCTGGCCGAGTTCATGTTCGGCAGCGAAGACGCGCTGGTGCAGCTCGATATGAGCGAATTCATGGAACGTCATTCAGTAGCCCGTCTGGTGGGTGCGCCCCCCGGTTACGTCGGCTATGAAGATGCCGGTCAGTTGACCGAGGCCATTCGTCGTCGTCCATACAGCATCGTGGTGTTCGACGAAATCGAGAAGGCGCATCCCGAAGCCTTCAACATGCTGCTGCAAATGATGGAGGAGGGTCAGCTCACCGATGCGCGCGGGCGCACTGTCAGCTTCCGCAACGCCATCATCATCATGACCAGCAACGTCGGTGCCGATACCATCAAGCGTGGGCCGTCGCTGGGCTTCGACCTGCCGCGTGACGAGGCCAAAGGCGAGAAGCTGATCTACGATGAGATGAAGAAGAGCGTGATGGATCAGGTGCGGCGGATGTTCCGTCCGGAATTCCTCAACCGCATCGACGCCAGCATCATCTTCCGCTCGCTCACCCGTGAAGAAATCAAGCAGATTGTCGATCTGGAACTGCGCAAGGTCAGCGAGCGCCTGATCGAACATGCCATCACCCTCGATGTGCCGGAAGCCGCCCGCGAGTGGCTGGCCGTCAAGGGTTACGATCCCGAATTTGGGGCGCGCCCGCTGCGCCGCCTGATCCAGAACGAGGTCGAGGATGCGCTCTCCGACGGCATCCTGACCGGCAAGTTCCGCCTGGGCAGCGAAGTGCGCCTGAGCGTGGGCGAGGATGGCGAGATGGTGCTGGAGCCGATCTCGGAAGAGACTGGCGAAACACCCGTCAATTAGACCACCGAAATGTGAGGGGCGTGTCGTAATGGCACGCCCTTTTCCGATGAAGATCACCCGTCTTTCCCCACTTCAGCACCAGCATTCATCCCTTATCATCCGCCCAATGCACAAAGGTACACGCATGACCGACAAGATCACCCGGACTGATGCCGAATGGCAGTCGCTCCTGACGCCCGATCAGTATGCCGTGCTGCGCCAGCATGGCACCGAACGCCCCTTCACCGGCGAATACGTCCATACCAAGACCCCCGGCACCTATCAGTGCGCCGCCTGTGGTCAATCGCTCTTTACTTCCGACACCAAATTCGACTCCGGCTCCGGCTGGCCGAGCTTCTGGGATGTGATCGCCGAAGGGAATGTCACGCTGAAGTCCGATTACAGCTATGGGATGCAGCGGGTCGAGGTGTCATGCAGTCGCTGTGGCGGTCATCTGGGGCATTTGTTCGATGATGGCCCGGCGGAGACCACCGGAATGCGCTACTGCATCAATTCGCTCTCGATCAAGCTGGAAACAAAGGCCGGGGAATGACGATCATGCGTCGCCTGCTGCCCTTTATCCTCATCCTCCTCCTGACGGTTAGTGCTGCCGCTGCCCAGACGCCAACCCCATCACCTGATGTCACCCCGGAAGCGACCGCCGAAGCCACGGCTGAAGCGGTGGAAGTAGAAATACTGCTACCGGAAGTCGTCGCCACCTACCCGCATGACCCAACGGCTTATACCCAGGGCTTGCTGCTGCATGACGGGGTTCTCTACGAAAGCACGGGTCAATATGGCGAATCCGATTTGCGCCGGGTGGAGATCGAGACCGGTGAGGTGTTGCAGCGCGTCCCGGTCAGCGCCAACTATTTCGCTGAAGGACTGGCGCTGGTTGATGACCGGCTCATTCAATTGACATGGCAAAGCGGGGTGGCCTTCGTCTATGACCGGGAGACGTTTGAGCCAATCGAGCAGTTTGAATACGATACCGAGGGCTGGGGGCTGTGCTATGACGATGCAGTGTTATGGATGAGCGATGGCACCGACAATCTGTACCAGCGCGATCCCCAGACCTTCCAACTGCTGGAGATGACCCCGGTCACGCTCAACGGATCGCCGGTGGCGCTGCTCAATGAACTGGAATGCGTGGGTGAGGTCATCTATGCCAACATCTATCTGCGCGATCTGATTGTGCGCATCGACAAGGCCACCGGTCAGGTGACCGGCATCATCGATGCATCGTCGTTGTTGACGCTGGAGGAACGCGCTCCCCTGGCGCGGGGTGAAGTGCTGAACGGCATCGCCTATAACGCCGAAGCCGAGACCTTCTACCTGACCGGCAAGCACTGGCCCAGGCTGTTCGAAGTCACCTTCCGCGTGATCGGCACGCTGGAGCAGTGACCGGTTGGCTGAAACCGATCCCTGAACCACATCCCGCCCACTTCTCTCTGATTCCATTTCAGAAGCCGGCCTCCTGTTCTCTTTCCTCTGTGGGATCGGGAGACCGATGGATTTTAGCCACAACACCAGCACGCTCCGGATTCTGGCTGCGTCTTTCGGCGCCTGACCGAGACCAAACACGCTCTACCCCTTAAAGGAAACCTCTGGCGAAACTCGCGCAGGAAGTTTGTCAGAAAACCATTTCAGAATTACACTTGCCTGTTATATCATGTCAATGGAATCACTCCGGGATGATCCATCTTCCTCGTCTGAACAAGCGCTATGTGCTGCACGACTTGTTGGGGCAAGGCGGCATGGGTGCTGTCTATCGTGTCACTGACCGCCTGACCGGTCAGGATGTTGCGCTCAAGCAGGTCATCACCTTCGGCGACTCCAGCGCCGATACCCCCGGTAGTGACAGCGATTTTCATCTGGCGCTTTCCGATGAATTCCGTACTCTCGCGTCGCTGCGCCACCCTCATATCATCAGTGTCCTCGATTATGGCTTTGAAGAGCGGCAGCCCTTCTTCACGATGGAA
The DNA here is from genome assembly GCA_022843385.1 of Anaerolineae bacterium. Classification (GTDB taxonomy): domain Bacteria; phylum Chloroflexota; class Anaerolineae; order Aggregatilineales; family Phototrophicaceae; genus CFX2. The sequence goes on from JALHNT010000061.1 coordinate 32,754, forward strand.
CTGCTGGAGCAACCGCGCACGCTCCTGGCCGCCGGGCAACAGGCAGACCGGGGAACGCGCATCGGCCTGCTCATCGATCTGTTGCAAGCCCTGGTCTATCTGCACCGGCGCGGGGTGCTGCATCGCGACCTGAAACCAGGCAACATTCTCATCACGCCCGATGGCACGCTCAAGGTGCTGGATTTTGGCCTGTCGCTGGCTGGCGCACACTCGCGCTCGAATGTGCATGAAAGCACGGGCGGCACGTTGGCCTATATGGCACCAGAGTTATTCGCTGAAGAAGTAGCCAGCGTCGCGTCTGACCTGTATGCCGTCGGGGTGATCGCCTGTGAACTGCTGGCGGGTCACCATCCCTTCAATCAGAAGAATGTCGCGCTGTTAATCAACACCGTCCTCTCCGGCCCGCCCGATCTGAGTGGCTTGAGCGAGCCAATGATCCCTGTAGTTGAGCGTCTGCTCGCCAAGAATCCGGCTGATCGTTATGGCAGCGCGGCGGAAACGATTGAGGCCGTGTGCCTGGCGCTCGACTATCCGCTGCCAGCGGAGACCCTGGCGATCCGCGAGAGCTTTCTTCAGGCCGCTCGGTTCGTCGGACGACAGGATGAATTGAACCAGCTCAAAACCGCGCTGGATGGCGTGATGAAGAATCAGGTGGGTGTTCCGCGAGCCTGGCTGGTGGCGGGGGAGAGCGGCGTCGGCAAATCGCGGCTGATGGACGAGCTGCGCATCCGGGCGCTGGTGCGGGGGGCGCTGGTGCTGCGCGGTCAGGCCGTCACCAAAGGCAGCCTGCCCTACCAACTGTGGCGCGAGCCGCTGCGCCGCCTGTCACTATCGATTGCGATGGATGATGAGGAAGCCAGCGTCATCAAGACCCTGGTGCCGGATATTGATCTTCTCCTGGAACGACCCATCCCCGAAACCCAGGCGCTGGAAGCGCAGACCAGCCAAAGCCGCTTCATCAAAGTGGTCAGCGATCTGTTCTGTCGGGTCGATCAGCCGACGGTGGTCATGCTGGAAGACTTGCAGTGGGCGGGCGATGAAAATCTGGAACTGCTCAACCGCCTGATTGTCCTGACGGCGGACTTGCCGCTGCTGTTCATTGCCAACTACCGCGACGATGAACGCCCTGAACTCCAACAAATCCTGCGCGACATGCGGGTTCTCAAACTTCGGCGTCTCGACCAGACCAGCATCGGTGAACTGAGCGAGTCGATGCTGGGGGCACCCGGTCGCCATCCCCGGATCATCCACCTGCTCCAGCGTCAGACCGAAGGCAACGTCTTCTTCCTGGTCGAAGTCGTGCGTTCGCTGGCAGAACAGGCCGGTCAACTGGATCGAATCGCCGATGCCGATCTGAACGATAAACTGCTGCCAGTCGGCATTCAGGATGTGTTCCAGCGCCGGCTCAATCGTATTCCAGAAGCGGACCATCCGCTGCTGCAACTGGCCGCGCTGGCCGGGCGCGAGCTGGATCTGGACGTGCTGCGCCACCTCAGCCCGGATTGTGAAGGCTGGCTGGAGCGCTGCAATCTCAGCGCCGTGCTGGACGTTGAGCAGGATCGCTGGCGTTTCGCCCATGACAAGCTGCGCGAGTATCAGTTGTCGACCATTGCGGCCACCGAGCTGCCCGGTCTGCATCGTCACCTGGCCGAGACGCTGGAGCAGGTACACCCGGATGACCCCGCCCGTATCCCGGCTATGGCCCATCACTATCAGCAGGCCGGTCTGCGCGAAAAAGCCATCTCGTATCTCATCCGCGCCGGTGATCTGGCGAAAGACAGCTTCGCCAATCGCGAGGCCATCCGCTTCTATCAGGCGGCGCTCGATGAACTGCAACAGGGATTACAGGTCGCGCCTTCCGATCCCCGCGCACGCAGTACCTATGAGAAGATGGGCGATGTGCTGGAGCTGATCGGCAGTCATGACGAAGGTCGCGCCGCCTACCACAACGCCATCCGCGGCTATGGCGAAAGCGAACGGTTGTCGTTGGCGCGCCTGTATCGCAAGATCGGCTATGCCGGGGAAAATCAGCGGAAGTATGCTGCCGCGATTGAGTCTTTCACCGTCAGCGCCAGCCTGCTTGAGCCACTGCTCGCCGACAGCCCTGCTCTTGAGCTGCGTCAGGAATGGATTGAAGCGCAGATTTTGCTGATCCGGCAGCACTACTGGCTGGGACACCCTGACGACATGCAGTCCATCGCCGAGAGCATCCGCAGCGATGTCCAGCGTCACGGCACGCTGGCGCAGCGCCGGCTCTCTGCTGCGATGATTGGGCTGACCAATTTCCGTCAGGCGCGCTTCACCGTTAACCGTGAAACGCTGGATACCCTGATGACGAACCTGCCCGACTCGGATGACTGGGGATACACCTCGTCCGAAATCTTTGCTCGTTTTGGGATTGGTTTTCTGCATTTATGGTACGGCGACCTGGATACGGCTGAGTATCATATCCAGCGCAGCCTGAAGGATACCGAGCATGTCGGCGACATCACCAATCAATCGCGCGCCCTGGCCTATTTGACCGTCATCCGTCGCAAGCGCGGTCTGGTACAGGAGGCCGCTGACTATGCCGAACGCACACTCCAGGCCGCGCAGGCCGGCAATATGATCGACTACATCGCCTCCGCCTATGGGCATCAGGCCTGGGTGGCGCTGCGCGAAGGTCGGATGGATGCTGCTCACGATCTGGGGACAAAAGGATTGGAACTGATACGCCAGGTGCCGATTAGTAAACTGCTCGTGTGGATTCCCATATGGCCGCTCATCGCCAGCGAGATCGCCCGTGGGGAAATTGCCAGCGCGATGGCTCATGTCCAGGAATTGCTGGGCCCCACTCAACAGCCGCCGCCCGATGATGTCCTGCTGGCGCTCAACCAGTCGGTGACTGCCTGGGAGAAAGGAGAAACTGACCGGGCGACCACCCACCTCGTTGTCGCAGCCGATCTCGCCCGTGCTTCTGGCTATACATAACACCGGCCCACATCTCGCTTTATCCTTTTTCGCTTTGGGGAGTGCAGATCATGATTCTGGTTGTAGGGTCCACCGGCTCGCTGGGGGGAATGATTACCCGTCAGTTGTTGGCACAGGGCAAATCGGTCCGTATTCTCGTTCGTCCATCATCCAGCTATCAGGCACTCGTCGATCTGGGCGCACAGCCCGTCATCGGCGACCTGAAAGATCGCCCCTCGCTCGATGCCGCCTGTCAGGGCATTTCCACCGTCATCACTACCGCTACGGCTACCCAGCGCGGCGGCGAGGATACCATCGACAGCGTTGATCTGCACGGCAACGCCAACCTTATCGAGGCCGCCCGCGCCGCCGGGGTGGGGCAGTTCATCTTCACCTCTGGGCCATCTCCTGATGTCAACAGCCCGGTTCCGCTGGTGCGCGCCAAATCACTGACCGAAGAACATCTCAAAAGCAGTGGGATGGGCTATACCATTCTCTGGCCGAATGTATTTATGGGTGTGTGGTTTGGTGTCGTCATCGGTCTGGCGCTGCAGAACCGCCAACCCGTGACGCTGGTTGGACAGGGCGACAAACGCCACAGCTTCGTCGCCGACCCCGATGTGGCGGCCTTTGCGGTAGCCGCCGTCGATCACCCGGCTGCGATGAATCAATCCATTCCGATCGGCGGGCCAGAACCGTTGAGCTGGCTCGATGTGTTCCGCATTGCCGGCGACGTGCTGGGGATGCCGCTAGAAATACGCCGGATTCCACCGACGGAACCCATTCCTTTCGTACCGGTGGCAGCCGGGATGGGGATGAGTGGTTTGATGGCACTCATGGATACCTATGAGACCCCTATGGAAATGAGCGGGATCGCCCAGACCTATGGTGTTCGCCTGACCAGCGCCCAGGAATTCCTGCGCGGTATGTTATCGGGGGCCGCCCATTGACGGGATAGGCTGCGGATAGATGAGTGGCGCAATTCGGCAGGGCATCGTCGGTTAATCGGGCTTTCCGGCTCACCAATACGGAACGTTTCCTCCATCCATGACTCATTCAAATTGATTTATACGCAAAGGAAAGTCGTCATCATGACAACCAAACAGGGCAGTGTGGCCTTATTGAATGACCCGGTAGCCCAGGATTTGCTCAAATCGAACGTCCCAGCGCGGCTGGCTTATGTCGCGCTGGATGGAACACCGCGTGTGGTGCCAATCTGGTTTCACTGGGATGGAACCCACCTCGTCCTTGCCAGTCCACCTGGCGCGCCCAAGCTGAATGCCATCCGCAAGAACCCCAAAGTGGCCGTCACCATCGATGGCAACAACCCGCCCTACAAAGTGCTGCTCATCCGCGGCAGCGCTGTTATCGAGGTGGTTGAAGGCGGGGTGCCGGAATATGCCCAATCGGCTGTGAAGTATTTTGGACCGGAACAGGGGGAGGGCTGGGTCAATCAGGTGGGTGGTCTGTTCACGCACTTCGCCCGGATCGCCATTACGCCGGAATGGGTGGGCGTGATGGACTTTGAGCAACGCTTCCCCAACGAGATCGAGAAAGCCATGGCCGGCGCATCGTAACCTGGTTCCTCTGCTATCCTGAACGCCTGCCGAAGATGACACACTCGCAGGAGTCTTCGGCAGGGGCAAATTCCGCTAATTCGTTTCCCGGCAGCGGATGATCTGCTCAAGGTGGTCGATGTCGTGCAGGCCGGTGTTGATGGCGACATCCAGCACTGTCGCCGGCCCTTGCAGCGGGTGCAGCCCGGTCCGCAACCACTGCTCGTCGGTCAGACTTTCCAACAGGGCGATGAAGGCCGTCCGCCGCTCATGATACGTCGCCAGCGCCCCGGCGAAGGTGTGCCCTTCGTAATCATGCTGCCGCATCAGCTCTTCGTTGGTGATAACCGTGAACGTCGGTTGGTCATGGTCGCGCAGGTCGCGCACCCGCTGGGTGAACAACCCCTCGACATCGGCCATGTGGCACACGATGGTGTGGATGCTCCAGCCATCGGCTCCATCGCGCCGCGTTCGTGCCTGTTCCTCGCTCAGACCTGCCACGATGGCACTCAGGATCGTCGGCGTCTTGCGCAGCGTCCGCAGCGCTTTCTTGTCGTTGACCAGTTGATGCATGGTGATGGCCCTTTCTGATGCGGTGGCGAAATCTTAAGGTCGAGATCATGATGCGACAACAATCATCTGGTATGATGATAGAGTTGAGACTCATCTGCTAAGTTCGAGTCTCCTTTTATGTGCCTTGTAAGGCCAATTAAGGCCATGCGTCGCTCCACACTGCTTTACAATGCATAAAGCACCATGCTTGTATAAGGTTATCTATGCAGCAGTCACCTGAAACTCGTAAGAACTTCCGGCATAATTTTACTGTGAATGTTACCGATGGCGCGTTTTTTGGTTTGGGGCTGGGCTTTGCCTCCTTCGAAACCATCATCCCGCTGTTTCTTTCCACCATGACCAGTTCGGCCTGGCTGATCGGCCTGGTGTCGTCGCTCCACAGCGTCGGCTGGCAGCTCCCGCAATTGCTGACGTCGGGGGCGGTGGCGCGCCTGTCGCGTTATAAACCCTGGGTCATGCTGACTACCATTCACGAACGGTGGCCCTTCTTCGGTCTGGCGATCATCGCCCTGGTCGCCGGGTCGATTGATGTCAATCTGGCGCTGGCGCTGGCCGTCCTGATGACTATCATCCACTCGTTTGGTGCCGGTATCGCTGGCACCGCCTGGCAGAGCATGATTCATCAGATCATGCCCCCCAATCGTCGCGGCACCTTCTTCGGCTCACAGGCTTCAGCGGCCAATCTGCTGTCTGCCGGGGCTGCGGTGGTGGCTGGTTTCATTCTGGAACGCCTCGGCGCGCCGTATGGCTTTGCTATCTGTTTCTTCATCACCGGCGTCGCCATGATGATCTCGATGGCTTTCCTGGCGATGACGCGCGAAGAGCCGCATGAACCCCTCGCTACCGCCAGCAAATCAATTGTCGCCTGGGCTGAGATGAAAGACATCCTCCGCCGCGATCTGAACTTTCGCTGGTTCCTGGTGGCGCGCAGTCTGTCACAGGTGGCTTGGGCCGTTATCCCCTTTTACACCCTTTATGCGGTGCAGCACTTCAAGATGGATGCCCAGACCGCCGGGTTAATGACCGGGATTCTGATGCTCGCCCGCACCATCTCTAACCCGCTGATGGGGTACATCGGTGATCTTTTCGGCTACCGTCGGGTGATGGTGGCGGGTGCGCTGATGATGACAGCCAGTGTAGCGCTGGCGATGGTCGCCCCCAGTCTGAACTGGTTCTACCTGGTCTTTGCCCTGGCCGGCTTCTCCCAGGCCACCATGTGGGCGATTGCCATCACCTTCTCGCTGGAGTTCGGTGAAGATAAGGAAAAGCCGCTCTACATCGGCATGTCGAACACGCTGGTCGCACCGGCTACGATTCTGGCACCGATCGTCGGTGGCGTGCTGGCTGATCGGCTGGGCTTTGGCACCGCCTTCCTGATGTGTACTATCTGTGGACTGCTGGCCGCCGGCACGTTGTTGTTCTTCGTGCGTGATCCGCGTCCGCTGCGTCTGGCGCAGGAAGCGCTGGCCGCCAAGCCCGTCTCATTGGAAGACAGTGGCGTGTTCGCCGCCAAGTAGATGACGCCGCGCGCCCTCGAAGGCCTCCGCGTCCTGGATTTCACCCGCGTCCTGGCCGGGCCCTTTTGCAGCATGCTGCTCGGCGATCTGGGAGCCGAGGTCATCAAGATCGAGCAGCCGGGCAGCGGCGATGAATCACGTGCCTGGGGGCCGCCCTGGTTCGGCGCGGGCGATGAGCGCCTGAGCGCCTATTTCATCAGCGTCAATCGCAACAAGCGCAGCCTGACGCTCGACCTTCGCCAGTCTGAAGGCCGTCAACTGGCGCGGCAGTTGGCGCTGAAAAGCCATATCCTCATCGAAAATTTCAAAGTCGGCGGGATGGCTGAGTTCGATCTGAGCTATGCCGATCTCCAGCCGCTGCATCCGGCGCTGGTCTATTGCAGCATCACCGGCTTCGGTCAGGATGGGCCGTATCGTGAACGCCCCGGCTACGATTACGTGGTGCAGGCTATGAGCGGGCTGATGAGCATCACCGGCCCCGCCGATGGCGCAGCCCACAAGGTCGGGGTGGCGGTGTCGGATGTCTTCACCGGACTGTTCGCCCTCTCCAGCATCCTGGCCGCCCTGCGTCATGCCGAGCGCACCGGACAGGGGCAGCACATCGATCTGGCGCTGCTCGATTCGCAGGTGGCGGCGCTGGTCAACGTCGCCAGCAATTACCTGGTCGGCGGGCAAACCCCAGCGCGCCTGGGCAACCAGCACCCGAACATCGTCCCGTATCAGACCTTCGAGGCGGCAGATCAGGCATTTGTGCTGGCGGTCGGCAATGATCGTCAGTTCGCTGCGCTCTGTCATCTGATCGGCCAGCCTGGGTGGATCACTGACCCGCGCTACGCCACCAATCCCCAACGCCTGGCTCATCGCGCCGAACTGGTCGCCCAGCTCCAGCTCATCTTTCAACACCAATCGGCTGCCGACTGGGTGGCCGGACTGCTGGCTGCTGGCATCCCGGCCGGGCCGATCAACGATGTGGCGCAAAGCCTGCATGATCCGCAGCTTGCGGCGCGGGGACTGGTGCAGACGGTTGCAACAGAACAGGGCGAACTGCGGCTGGTCGGTTCACCGGCGCAGCTCTCGCTCACGCCGGCGGAGGTCTATCTGCCCCCACCTGCTCTGGGTCAGCACACGGCTGAAGTGCTGGCCGAGGTGCTGGGGCTGGATGACGCTGCCATCGCGGACTACCGGCTGCGCGGGGTAGTGTGAAGCGGTCCCCTTACCACGCTGTACCGGTTCACATGCCCTTAACTCACCTTCACTTGAAAGCCATCCGCGCCCGGCATTATACTGATTGCACAACTCGCCTATAGCAACTTGTCCAAAGCTGGAGCAATCGTATGGTCGTGAATATTTCTACCCGTCCTGGTCCGAACGCGCAGGCCATCATTGACCGCGACATGGATGTGATGACCGGGGCGCTCAACCCGCGCTATCCGTTTGCCATCGAACGCGGCCAGGGGGCGCGCGTCTGGGATGTGGATGGGAACGAATATGTCGATTTCGCCGCCGGAATCGCGGTCACCGCCACCGGTCATTCCCACCCCAAAGTGGTTCAGGCCATCATCGACCAGGCGCAAAAATTCATTCATATTGCTGGCACCGATTATTATTATGATGTTCAGGTCAGAGTGGCCGAGAAGCTGGCGGCGATAGCCCCGTTCGATGAACCGGCGCGGGTCTTCCTGACCAATTCCGGCACCGAAGCGGTCGAGGGCGCGGTCAAGATGGCACGCTGGTACACCGACCGCAAACACATCATCGCCTTCTACGGCGCGTTTCACGGACGGACGATGGGGGCGCTCTCGCTGACAGCCAGCAAGGTCATCCAGCGCGATGGCTTCTTCCCCCTCATCCCCGGTGTGCATCATGTCCCGTATAACAACCCCTATCGCTGCCTGCATGGGCGCGAGGAACAGGCCTGCCGCGATCACTGCATGTGCATCGATTACATTGCCGATGTGCTGTTCAAGCGCGTCGTCCCACCGGACAGTGTGGCGGCTATCATCCTGGAGCCGATCCAGGGCGAAGGCGGGTACATCGTCCCGGACAGCCGCTTTGTCCAGCAGATCCGCGATCTGTGTACCGAACATGGCATCCTGATGATCGTCGATGAAATCCAGAGCGGCATCGGGCGCACCGGCAAATGGTGGGGCGTCGAGCATCACGGCGTCCAACCGGACATCGTGTGTTCGGCCAAAGGCATCGCCAGCGGGATGCCGCTGGGGGCGGTGATCGCTCGCGAGCACGTCATGAGCTGGCCGCCCGGCGCACACGGTTCGACCTATGGTGGTAACCCGGTCTCCTGCGCCGCAGCGCTGGCGACGCTGGAGCTGATCGAACAGGGTTACATGCAGAACGCCGCCGAACAGGGCGCATATATCCAGGAGGCGCTGGAAGAGATGCAAACGCACCATCCGGCGCTCAAGCACGGACGCATCGACGGACGCGGCCTGATGGTCGGTGCCGAACTGGTGCTGGATGAGAAACGGACTCCGGCCAAAGCGCTGCGCAATGCTGTCGAACAACAGGCCATCCAGAACGGCCTGCTGATCCTGGGCTGCGGTGAGAGCGCGCTGCGTTTCTGCCCGGCGCTGATGATTGATCGGGCGACAGTGCAGGAAGGGCTGGAACGCTTCGAACTCAGCCTGACACAGGCCGAACAGGCCGCTGGACTGCTGTAATCTGGGGAGGCACTGAATGTCAACCGACCAATCCCGGATTATTCTCATCACCGGCATCATGGCTTCCGGCAAATCGACGGTGGCACAGCATCTCGCCGAACAATTCCCGCGCAGCGTCCATCTGCGGGGCGACAGCTTTCGTCGTATGATCGTGAAGGGTCGCCTCGATATGGGGCCCGATTTCTCTCAGGCGGCGTTTGACCAGCTGCGCTTGCGCTACCAGTTGGCGGCGACCACAGCCCGGATGTACCGGCAGGCCGGATTCACCGTCGTCTATCAGGATGTCATACTGGGGGCAATTCTCAATGAGGTTGTTGAAAGCCTGAAAAGCCCGCTGCCGGGTCATTCGTTGCATGTTTTTGTCCTGTGCCCTTCGCCGGAGATTGTCGCCGAGCGGGATAAAGGACGGCATAAACAGGCCTATAGCGCGTGGTCACCGGCCGCACTGGACCAGGGCTTACGCTCAGAAACGCCGCGCATCGGCTTGTGGCTGGATACCAGCGCCCAGTCGGTTGATGAAACGGTGACGGCGATTCTGGCACAGCTCGACCAGGCGCGAGTTTGAACCCGCGCCCGCCAACCGGAACGTCTCAGTTAGTGCTACTCCCTAGCCGGCGAATGAAGGCATTCACCTGATTAAAGACGGCTTCCCGCTCGATATCCTGTGGCAGGATATGGTCGCTGTGCTGAAAAGTGTGTTGTTCCAGGATCGCGCTGCTGACCCCCTGGGCGATGATGTCCCGATTCTCCAGTGGCACCGTCTTATCCCCTTCGGAGTACAACAGCAGCAGCGGCGCTTTTAATTCGCTCAGCCGGGGGCGCGTCACTTCCGAGAGGGTATACAATTCGCCGACAGCTTGCGTTGACCAGCGATCATAACGGGTGCGCCCGATAGTCGGTTCGCCACGGTTTGCCTGCTCGGCGCGGATAATGTCGTTCAGGCTGGAGCGATCCGTCTGATCAGTATACGGCATGACCAGCCGTACCCATCTGGCGCGCGCCATCAAGCGGCTGTGGAAGATGATAGGTGCGGCCATCGCCACCACACCCTTCACTGGTTGCTGTATCCCCAGCAGCAGCGCCAGCAAACCGCCCATCGAATGCCCGACGACTACGACCTCATCACACTGCGCTCGCAGCACCTGATAGCCATCCTCCACCGCCCGATACCAGTCCTGCCAGCGCATGCGATCCATATCGACCGGGTCGGCAGCGTGACCTGGCAGACGGGGTGCATAAACTGTGTGCCCCTGCTCGGCCAGATGCAGCCCCAGCCAGCGCACTTCGGCGGGGGAAGCGGTAAAGCCATGGATACACAGACAGCCGGTCGCGCCGCCCCTTCGGAAAAGTGGTTCGCCGCCGGGCATGATGGTCGGAAAGGTGGACATGGGTGACTCGCCTGATGTTGTCGATACGGACACTCGCGAATTGTACCCTGTCAATTATCGCGGCTCATGGGTAAAAGTAGTGGAATGCAGTAAACTGAGGGCATGGACTTTCCAATCATTGATCTACTGGACGAAGAGATAAGCGTGGTCTGGCTGAGCAAGCATTTTCATCCGAAAGGG
>JALHNT010000062.1 GCA_022843385.1 Anaerolineae bacterium
CAGTCCAGGCTGTCAGTCGCCATCCGTTCTCTCCACCCAGTTGGGTTCAGCTTCATCACAGTATACCTGTGACTTCCTCTAATATATGAGACGCCAAGAGCGCCAAGAAAAGACGAAGACGAATTGAACCACAGAGACACAGAGGACACAGAGAGCAATCAGAGGTCTATTCCTTTCAACTTTCTGTGCTGCTGATTGACTATACCCCCCTTTGCTGCTGAATTTGCTGATTGGAGCCATCAGCCGATAGCCGCCAGCTTTCAGCCATTACTTGATTCGCAAGATTCGTCAGATTCGTCAGATTCGCATCAGTCCATATTTCAATTCGTGAATCCTGCGCCACTGTTTTCCCGCAAGTGTTGCAACTGCGTTTCGACCCATTTTGTGTCGTCGTCGTCGTCGTCGGACAGACACAACGACACAGAGATAAAGACGAACACAGAGGACACAGAGAACACAGAGAGAAGACCGAGTAAATCTGCGTAAAATTCTGCAAATGCAAAACAATACCTTCGCCAACATCGCGTAGGGCAATTGGAGTTGCCACGCAAAGGCATGTTTGACCATGTTTGCCCGCTCATCGCTCAGTCCGTTCGCTCTGAGGTTGTCGCGGCAGATTTTAATGTCCAGGGTAATCCAGCCACCAGCAGCAGCACCTCATCGGCACAGGCAGCCAGCCGTTGATTGGCGCGTCCCAGGCCGTCGCGGAACAAGCGCCCCAGTCGATAGGGCGGGACGATACCCATCCCAACCTCGTTGCTGATGATGAGCCAGGTGGCATCGCTTTCGGCATAAGCGGCCAACAAGCCCTCGATTTCGTTCATGATGACCTGGTTGGCCTGCTCCTGGGTACAGTTTTCCGGCAGCGTCAGCAGGGCGTTGGTCGCCAGCAGCGTGAGGCAATCGACCACAATCGTGTCGAAGCGGCCTGAACCAGCCGTCTGACTTATGGCCGCGCCGATGTTCAACGGGGCTTCCAGCGTGTGCCAGTGCGCCGGACGCGCCTGCTGATGGGCGGCGATGCGCTCCCGCATCTCATCATCGAAAGCCTGAGCCGTCGCCACAAACAAGACCGCCTGACCCCGCTGCGCCCACGCCTCGGCATAGCTGCTCTTGCCGCTGCGCGCCCCACCCAGCACAAAGATCAATCGTTTAGCCATGCGCCAGACCTGCCAGAATCATCAGGACACCCCATTCGGTGAATTCACACAATGCGCCGTAGACATCGCCGGTCAGGCCGCCGCCCAGCCGTCCGGCAGCCCAACGCGCCAGCAGCAATACTGGCAGGGCGACCAGCGGCGCCAGCCCCAGACGCCGATCAACCCCAGCGCCGATTGCGATAACGATCATCAGGGTGAACGCCAGCGCCACCCGCACCTGCGCGCGTCCCAAGCCATCGCGGAAGTAGCCGCCCAGCCCACCGCTGCGGGCATAGGGGAAGTGATAGGCCGCCAACGTCATCACAGCGCGACCCAGCACCGGCGGCAGGAGCAGCCAGGATGCCGGGATTTCGCGCAGCGCCAGCCATTTGCCCAGCAAGAGCAGCGCCAACCCAACTACTGCCCAGGTGCCCGTGCGCGGGTCTTTCATGATCTCCAGCCGGCGTTCGACCGAGACGGTGGCGATCAGCCCGTCGCACGAGTCGCCGAAGCCATCCAGATGCAGCCCACCGGTCAGCACCACCCAGGTCAGCAGCGTCAGAAAAGCGACCAGATCGCGCGAGAAGAAAGGCAGTCCAGCGACCAGCGCCAGCGCCAGCCCGATGCCCAGGCCGACCAGCGGGAAGTAGGCGAAGGCATAACCCGGCTTCCGTCCCTCGCTGTAACCGACGGGCAGGATCGTGAGGAAAGCAAAGGCCGCCCGCAGATCAGCCCACATGCGCCGTGTCATTCAGCAGGGTCAGCGTCGCGCCGCCAGCATAGAGTGAAAGGATGCTCAGGGAAGCGTGGTCGATCTGAAAGCTCCACTGACGGGCCGGAGCCAGATTGAGCGCCAGACAAATCAGCAAGCGCAGCGATCCGCCATGCCCGACCACCAGCACGTGTTGGTCAGCGTGAACGCTTTGAACATGATCGAGAAAGCGCCCGACGCGCTGTGCCAGCAGCGACAGCGACTCGCCCTGTGGTGGTGGGTGATCCGAGTCGGCTTCCCAATCCGCCAATTCCTGGGGATGTTGCGACCTGGCCTCGTCGTAGGTCAATCCCTCGAAAATGCCGAAGTTCAGTTCGCGCAGATCAGGCGATAACTGGGGCTGAAGGTCGGGCAGGGCCATCGCGGCTGTCTCACGAGCGCGGGCGAGGTCGCTGCTGTAGACCGCGTCAAAGGCGTAGGGGCGCAGCCGCCGCGCCAACGCCTGCGCCTGCTGCCGTCCCACCTCATTCAGCGGGACATCGGTTTGCCCCAGGCGGCGCCGCTGGGCATTCCAGTCGGTTTCACCATGCCGCACCAGATAAAGCTGCACTGTCATCGGCCTCATTCCAGATGGATGTCGGAGTCATCGTGGCAGGATTATACTGGCGAATTCGGCTAGAATAGAGAGGTAATCAGGGGTGGAATGCGTGAGGAGAAACGACTTTGACTGACCTACACCCGGCCTATGACTGGCGCGAAATCGCCCGGCTCATCCTGACCTCGCGGTTGATCGACGAGCTGGAAGAACAGGAGCTGGTGCCGCAGGGATACATCAATTATCAATTCTCGGCGCGAGGACACGAACTGGGGCAGCTCCTCCTGAGCCAACTGCTGACGCGCCCACTGGATGCGGTCAGCGCTTATTATCGGTCGCGTCCGCTGGTGTTGGGATTAGGCTTGACCATCGAAGAATCCTTCGCCTCCGATATGGCGCGAGCCGGCGGCATGACTGGCGGGCGCGACATCGGCGTGGTGATGAGCCTGCCGCGGCGCGAACGGGCGACCCTCCTGCCAACGGCAGCCGATGTCGGGTCGCAGTACACCCCGGCGGCGGGCTGGGCGCAGGCCATCCGTTACCGCGTCGAGACGCTGGGCGAAAGCGCCGGGGCTGACAGCATGGCAGTGGTGCTGGGCGGGGATGGCTCTGTCGCCAGCAATGGCTTCTGGTCGGCATTGACCATCGCCACCACGCTCAAACTCCCGCTGTTGTTCGTGATCGAAGACAACGGTTATGCCATCTCGGTGCAGGGGCCGGCGCAGACCCCTGGCGCGAACATCGCCAGCAATCTGGCGGCCTTCAGGAATCTGTTGATCTGGGATGGCAGCGGCACCGATCCAGCCGATACCGCTCAGTTGGTGTACGAAGCGGTGAATTATGTGCGCGGCTGGCGCGGGCCGGGGCTGCTGCGGCTGATGGTGCCGCGTCTCTCAGGACATTCGAGCGTCGATAACCAGTCGTATAAATCCGCCGAGACCAAAGCCGAGGAATGGACGCGCGATCCGATCCCGGCGCTGCGCGATTATCTGGTGCCAGCGCTGATGAGCCAGACCGAATGGGAGAGTCTGGTGGATGAGGTGACCGCCGCCATCTTCGCCGGGCGCGACGCGGCGCTGGCTCAGCCTATCCCGGTGTCCAGCAGCGTCACCCAGCGCATCTTCGCTGACCCGGCCTATCCGCAGTCGGTGGGTGGGCTGGCAGCGGCGGGCATCACTCTGTCTTCTGGTTCGACCACGCCGCAGCCGCCAGAGCCGCGCCGCATCAACATGCTGGAAGCCATCCGCCGGACGCTCGACAGCGAACTGCGCACCAATCCCCGGCTGGTGATCTTCGGTGAGGATGTGGCGGTCAAGGGCGGCGTCCATGCCGTGACGTTGGGCTTGCAGGAGCAGCACGGCGAGGGGCGGGTCTTCGACACCAGCCTCTCGGAAGAGGGCATCATCGGGCGGGCGGTGGGCATGGCGCTGGCGGGTCTGGTTCCCGCGCCAGAGGTCCAGTATCGCAAGTACGCTGACCCGGCCACCGAGCATCTAAACAACATCGGGTCGCTGCGCTGGCGGACGAACAATCGCTTCGCCGCGCCGATGGTGGTGCGGATGGCGGGCGGTTACCGGCGCATCGGTGATCCCTGGCACAGCGTCACCAGTGAGGCGACCTTCGCCCATCAACCGGGCTGGATGGTGGTTGTTCCATCGAATGCCGAGGATGCGGTGGGCTTGCTCCGTACCGGTCTGCGCGGCAATGATCCGGTGATCTACTTAGAACATCGCGCCATGCTGGATGCGGCCTGGGCGCGGCGACCTTACCCCGGCGATGAGTATGTGCTGCCCTTTGGACAGGCCAAGCTGGTGCAGACCGGGGCAGACATCACACTGGTGACCTGGGGCGGCATGGTCGAGCGCTGCGAACTGGCCGTGAATGAACTGGATGCTTCAGCCGATATTCTGGACTTGCGGACGCTGATCCCCTGGGACAAGGCGGCAGTGCTGGAGTCGGTACGCAAGACGGGCAAGTGCCTGATCGTCCACGAAGAAATCCTGATCGCGGGCTTTGGGGCTGAGATCGCGGCGACGCTGGCTGCCGAGGCCTTCACTGATCTGGATGCCCCGATCCAACGGATTGGCGCACCCTCGACACCGGTGCCATTCAGCACGGCGCTGATGGATGGGGTGGTGCCACAGGTGGAGCAGATCAAACAGGCCATCACGGATCTGTTGGCGTTCTGAGGAGGTTCAGGCGCACCTGATTGGATGGGAATTGTGCTGCAAATTGAGCAGTACGCGGTTGCTGCTGATTTTGCTGATTGGAGCGAGTAGATTATAGCGTTCAGCCATTAGCTTTCAGCTATTACCTGATTCGCAACGTGCGTCAAATTCGTCAAATTCGCGAACGCTTTTTGTGAACTTTTCCCTCAATCGGTCGTCAGTCATCAGTCGATAGTCGTCAGAAAGAACGCTCAAGGCGTTTGTGCTGCTGATTGACGATACCCCGGTTTGCTGCTGATTTTGCTGTTTCAAAGACATAAAAACCAACACAGAGGACACAGAGAGAAGACCGAGCAAAACTGCATAAAATTCGTCAAATGCTGCAACTGCAAAAGTCCGTTTTTGCAGATTGTGTATCACGGCGGCGGTCATCTCCTTTCGACGGCGGCCAACTCACGGGAGCAGTTGACCGGCATGGGTTTGATGTAGCGTGTTTATGGGGTTGTTAAGTTGCGCGGGGAAATCGTGATATTTCCCATATCGCCGATTATAGAACAAAAAAGCTGTTTGAGTCAAGCCCCCAGTGATTGGGGGCTGCATTTCAAAGTTTTGGGTAGCGATTATCAATTGACCTCACCCCCGTCTCACTGCGTTCGACTCCCCCTCTCCAATCCATTAGAGAGGGGGTTGGGGGGTGAGGTTGCTTATCTGGAACTAGCAGACCCAACAACCTGAAATGCCCCCAATCACTGGGGTCTGACGCACTGAACACGGATTAGAAGTAGCTGCCGATGATTTGCAGCACCCGCAGAATGCTGGCGGCATCGCCGGACTGGACAGTGGTGGCGCTGGCGCGGGCGATGCTGGTGAGGGCCTGGACATCGGCGTTCGAGCCATAGGCCACCGGGATGACCAGCACCGGGTTGACTTCATCGCGACTGCCCTCGATGGCGCGCAGGACATCGTTGATCTGATGCTCGTCGCTGGCGGTATCCGCTCCATCGCTCAACAGCACCACCGCCCGGATGCGATTGTCACTGTCCTGCTGGTTGAGTTCGGTCACCACTTCATAGAGGGCATCGAAGAGCGCGGTGCCGCCATCGGCGCGCAGGTTATCAACCGTGCGGTCAATATCAACCCGGACCGTTTCCAGGCTGCCGAGGGCGACGCGGGTGATGACCTCATCGCTGAAGGTGACCAGGCTGACGCGGTTGCCGGCTTCCATCTCATCCAGGAAGGCTTTGGCCGCCAGCTTGGCCTGACCAATCTTGTCCTCGTCCAGCATCGAGCCGGAGATGTCGATCAGGATGACGACGTCGGCCTGCTTCTTGACCAGCGCCCAGCTTTGCTGAATCTCGACGATCACATCGGGCGGCGGCACATCGAGGATGGTGGTCGGTTGGGCAGGATCAACCCCGTTCTCGGCCACGAAAGGATACGCCAGCGGCACGCTGCTGTTGGCCGGGCGGAATCCCTGCTGCATGACGAGCTGCTGCATCGGTGCCGTCAGGATGAACTGGGTGAAGACCTGGGCCGCTGCCTTTTGTTCGGCTGTCACCCAGTCGGCATTGACGATGCCAAAGGGATGCTCATGCCAGAAGGTGCCTTCGGCGGGGTAAATCGCCACCAGCTTCTCCTGTGGTTTGTTACAGGTTTCGTCGCCCTGCTGCGCCCCCAGATTGAGGCAGATCAGGTCGGTTTCTTCCAGCGCCACGAAATCGAGATAATTCGGACCGCGGGCGATGTACTCCAGGAAGTCCTCGGTACGGCGCGAGTAATGGCGCACCAGTTCTTCAATATCACGAACGCAATCCTGCACCGCATCGCTGCGGACGGCGGCCAGCGTCAATTCGCGTTCGGTGAAGCCGTTCTGCCGGGCGCAGGCATAGAATTCGCTGATGGTGGTCGAGAGGCCGGTGGAACTGACGGTCGGATCGGTATGACCATAGTAAACGGCGCGGCGACAATCTGGCAGGCCGTAATCACACCACCCGTTGGGGCTTTCCAACACCGCCAGCAGATCATCCCAGCCGATCTGGTCGCTGCCAATTTTTTCCTGAATCGCCTGCGCCCGGCTTTCCCAGATGCCGATGATGACCGGTGAGAGGGCGGTGGGCTGGATGTTGGCGAGGTCGAAGATGGGACGCCCGACGTTGAAGTTGACCAGCGCCAGCCAATGACTGACCGACGGTTGCAGGATGGTTGGATGATAGACAGTCTCGTTGTTAGGGGCGATGATGGCGTTGATGACGCCCTGGGCAATCGTGCCGGATGAACCGGTCGTCGGGTCCTGTCCGGCGACGAAGATCGGGCGTTCGTTCGCGCCCCAGGGCTGCCCGGTCACCGGATTGGTGCCAGCCGCCGAGGCGGTGTTGAAGGCCTGGATGACCGCCGGCATGTAGGTCTGCGACTCGGGCGAGTAGACGATGAAGACATCGATGGCATTGGCCGGTCGGGCGACACCGCCGGTTTCGTGATAAGTCTCGTACCCCTGGCGCATGTAGGACGGCAGGGTGATGGTGGTTGAGCCGCCCGGCGCAAGGGGCGACGGGCCGCCATTGCAGGCGACCAGGATCAGGCACAGGATGAGACACAGCATTGTGTTAACCGACACGGACGACTGCTTTAACATGCTTAACCTCCGTTTAATGGACGGAAAAGAAAACGCCCCTACGCGAGGTAGAGGCGCTTTCATGGATGAACCGAGTGGCATTTCGGTGTTCAGGCATAGTGTTCCAGTTCATGCCGGATGTGACCGCAGCGGCCATGATCGAGTTTGAGATGCATCTCGAAGGCGTGCAGCCCCGGCGCATAACGGTCGTGGATGACCTGGTCAACGACAAAACCGAGTTTCTCGAAGAAGCCGGCGGTATGCTGGCTGGTATCGATCTTCACCCTGTCAGCCGTCCCCCGGCGGCAGATGTCATGCAGCCGCAGCAGCAGGAGATAACTGCCGATCTTCTCCCCCTGATGTTCGCGGGCGACCATGCCCCAGCACAGGCCGGCCCAGCGTTCGGCGGTGTTGATGTAGTAGCCGCCACAGGCGATGATGCGGCGCTGCGAGTCCTCGATCACTAGATAATGACAGATCGGCAGAGTCAGAAACTCCTCAAACTCAGCCCGTTCGGCTGGATCGAAATAAGGCGGCGCGTTGCCATCAAAGATCGCCAGGCAGGCCGCCGTGTCGGCTGGCGTGAACGGACGCACAAGCATGGCTACACCTTCACATATTCCACCCGATTTACCATGTCATCAGGCGTATATACAGCATGCATCAGCTCCAACCACCGTACCCATTCACCAATGAAATGCTGTTCAGGTCGCCCAATCACGATACCCGCATGATACACACCACTCACCGCAAGATTGACGAAATCAGTATCGTAGGTACACAAAACACGATTCATTGTGTTAGCCCGTTGCAAATGATCGACATCTTTATCACCCAGTACATTCAACTCATTTACGGTGACAACATCAATCCCTCGAGCAGTAAGCTGGCGAGCAACCTCCACTGGCACATTTTCATCGAGATAGAAGCGAAGGCTTTGTGCTGCCAATCTGTTGCTCCTGATAAGCCTGAGATTGGGCTATCTGTTGCCGAATCGCTTCATCCAATGCGGCCTTGTGGGCATAGTAATAAGAGAAGGCGGCATGAACCTGTGCCAGCGAAAGCTGATAATCAGATGCCAGATCGTCGGCTGAACGATCATGGAACAGATGCGCCATCATCACGTCAATCACCCGCAGCCCCGTCCCAGCGAGGCACGGCTGCCCCCTCCGCACATCGGGATTCGTGGCGATCAAGTCGATACTCTGAATCGTCTCCATCGTTTTTGCCTTAGTATCTATCCGTAAAGCTCACCCCCGTCTCGCCTGGCTCGACTCCCCCTCGCCAATCGATTGACGAGGGCTGCGTAGCGGGGGGGTGAGGTGCGCGAATTTAGAAGTAGCTGCCGATGATCTCCAAAATCTGACCGATGTTATTCGGATCGCCGGACTGGACGCGGGTGGCGCTGGCGCGGGCGATGCTGCTCAGGGTGTCGATGTCGGCGTTGGAGCCATACGCCACCGGGATGACGATCACCGGATTCAGTTCGTCGCGGCTGGCTTCGATGGCGCGCAGCACGCTGTTGAGGGCCGTGCCGCTGGCGGTATCCGCCCCATCGCTCAAGACCACCACCGCCCGGATGCGATCCCCATCGGGCTGCTCATTCAGGTCGCCGACGACGGTTGCGACGGCGTCGAACAGCGCTGTCCCGCCATCCGCCCGCAGGTTGACGATGGTGCGATCCAGTTCATCGCGGATGCTCTCGAAACGTTCCAGCGGCACGCGGTTGACGACGCTATCGCTGAAGGTGTAGAGCGCCACCCGGTTGCTGCTGTCCATATCGGCCAGGAAGCGCTGCGCGGCAGCTTTGGCCTGGTCGATCTTGCCTTCATCGAGCATCGAACCGGAGGTGTCGATCAGGATGACGACATCGGCCTGCTTCTTGACCAGCGCCCAGCTTTCCTGAATGGCGATGATGACATCGGCTTCCGGCACATCCAGCACCGTGCGCGGGCCTTCGGCCGTGACGCCATTTTCAGCCGTGAAGGGATAAGCCAGCGT
Organism: Anaerolineae bacterium; assembly: GCA_022843385.1. Lineage (GTDB taxonomy): Bacteria > Chloroflexota > Anaerolineae > Aggregatilineales > Phototrophicaceae > CFX2. Next base: position 9,227 of record JALHNT010000062.1, read on the forward strand.
CACCGCCGGGTTGACCGGACGGAAGCCCTCGCTCATGATGATCTCTTGCTGTGGTGGCAGCAGAACGTACTGGGTGAAGATGTCAGCGGCGTCCTTCTGCTCTGGCGTCACCCAGTCGGCATTGACGATGCCAAACGGATGCTCATGCCAGAACGTGCCTTCTTTAGGGTAGAGCGCCACCAGCTTCTCCGGCGGTTGATATTGAGTCTTGCCCTGATTGATGTAGATCAGGTCGTTCTCTTCCAGCGCCACGAAGTCCAGGTACTCCGGCCCCTGGGCGATGTACTCCTTGAACTCGGTGGTGCGGCGCGAATAATGGCGAATCAGACTTTCGATGTTGCGTACACCCTGCTGCACCGCTTCATCGCGCACCTGATCGATGGTGAGCTGGCGCCCGGTGAAGCCATTCTCGCGGGCAGCGGCATAGAACTCAGCGATGAGGGTAGAAAGGCCGGTCGAACTGATGCGGGGATCGGTATGACCGTAATAGACGGTACGGCGGCAGTTCGGAACACCATAATCACACCAGCCATTGGGACTGAGCAGCACATCCAGCAGCTCTTCCCAGCCGATGTCCTCATAACCCACCTTGTCGCGGATGGCCTGCAAGCGGCTCTCCCAGATCGCCATGACGACCGGCGCGTTGGCGGTGGGCTGAACATTCGCCAGATCGAACAACTGGCGTCCGGCGCGTTCATTCGCCAGCGCCAGCCAATGGCTGACTGAGGGCGAGAAGATCACCGGACGGGCCACATTCTGATTGTTGGGGGCGATGAGGGCGTTGACGATGCCCTGCATGACTGTACCGGATGAGCCACCCTTGCCATCGGTCAGGTCAGTCACCCAGATGGGACGTTCGCCGCTGGCGAGCGGCTGACCGGTGAGCGGGTTTTTGCCTTCGGTCGCCAGTTGGTTGAAGCTCTGGATGATGCGCGGCAGATATTGCGCGGACTCCGGCGCGTAGATGATGCTCACGTCAATCGCGTTGCCGGGTTTGCCACCGGTGCTACTGACAGCGCCTCCACTGCTAATGGCATCGCAGGCGACCAGCAGCAGCGCCAGCAGCGTCACCAGGATAAGGGTGAGGCGTTTACGGGTGATGAACATGTCACAATCCTTCTTTTTTGAACTGACGACGGTCTTAGCGAACCGTCCCTGACCATTGAATCAGACCCTGAACATCGCTGATGGCCGGCGCGGCAACCGTGTTAAACGCCGGCAGTTGGAATTCGATGCCATATTGTGCGCCGGTGCGAAACAGTGCGTCGGTGGCCGTGACTTCACCGGACTGCGACCGCAGCCCCATCTCGCGCGCCTTCACCTGATAATCGGGGCGTTGCAGCCACTCGGCCAATAGCTGCACGGCTTGCGCTTTCTCCGGCACAACCGTTGTCCCCTGCCAGCCTGCCAGCGGGAAATCCAGCACGAACTGATAATCGGGATAACCCAGCACAATCGGATCGGTGCCGGGGGTGCCGGGCAGTCCGTTGAGCCACTGAACTTCGGGGAAGATCGCCAGTTCAACCACCGACGCTCCCCGGCTGACCATGGCGCTGACCGGATCGGCTCCCAGCGTGGTGAAGTTGACCGCGCTCAGGACAGGCTGCATCTGTTCCCGAAAAGCCTGCTGATTGACCACCCCGCCGCTGAGTGTGGTCGATTGATTGAGCGCCCCGGCAGCCGAGAGCAGCGCCGCCAGCCCGCCCATCTTGCGGTTAGGCTGTGCCAGACCGATCTTGATGAACTGCCATTCGGATTGACCGCCAATCGTCGCCCAGGATTCCTGACGGGCTGCCGCCGCGACGCTCGACCAGTCGAAGGCCGCGCCATCGCGGGTGATGATATTGACGCGACTCTGATAGCCGCCCCAGACCAGCGGCGTACTCGCCAGCGACGGCACCAACGTGGTCAGCGGTTGGCCGTTCTGGGTGGCGTAGGCCAATGACAAGCTCGACGCGGGTATCCAGGCGTCGGGATGCTGCTCAGGCGTCCAGCGCGTGCTGCCCTGCCACACTTCCAGGTCATCCAGCGGTGTGACCCGAAACAAGACCGGGCGGCCATTAATCACTGGAGCCGAAGCATTCAAAGCCGTAACGACGCTATCGACCCAGCGACTCGCCAGCGGATCCACCACAACATTCACTTCGAGCGGGGGCTGTGCACCCAGGAAGCGGCTGAGGCCGATGATGCCGAGTGCGATGAGAATGAACAGGATAATGAAAATGGTTCCGCGTTTCGCTTTCATCCGATCTTCCTGTTAAATGATCCTCATTCACCAATACGAGTGTACCGGATCAGGGAGTTGCGCAGTTCCCTCAAGATTGGGGGTATCTCTAGCATAACATAGATACACACCGTCTTGTAACAACCTTTCGCCGGGAGTCCTATTGGTCGGAAAGATTGATCGGCATATAATGAAGGTACTTTTATTGATGTCTATTGGAGGGTGTGTCGATGCGCTTTCGTCTATTCCTCAGTCTCGTCGCCTCGGCCCTGCTGGTGATCGGAGGCGCATTCGCGGTCTTCGCCCAGGATCAAACCTATACCGTCGAACAGGGCGATACGCTGGATGGCATCGCGGCGATCTTCGATGTGCAGGTGGCCTGCCTGGCGAGCGGCAACAACATCGGGCGCGGCGACCTGCTCAAACCTGGTCAGGTGTTGAACATCAGCTTCGACTGCCCGCGTTATGATGGCGTCGATTTTGTCACCAACCCGCGTGGCGATGACGGCCAACCCGCACCCGAACCGGGCCAGGGTGGCGGTGATGTCGCGCCGGCGGATGTCACAGGCAGCAGCTACATCGTCGAACGCGGCGACACGCTCGATACGATTGGTCAGGAACTCAATGTCTCATCGGTCGCCATTCAGGTCGCCAACGGCCTGCGCCCCGGCGATCTGCTGGTCATCGGTCAGGAACTTATCATCCCGGAAGGCGCACCGGCGTATGGTCAATTCCCGGCGCTGACCAATCCCTCCAATCCCTCCAGCCCGGACAACGAACTGGGTCAGGGTGGTGGTGGCGCGGCGACATTGGCCGAAGGCAATGTTGAGTATGTGGTGCAGCCGTTGGATGTACTGGACTTGATCGGCGCAGAATTCGATGCCGCTGCCTCGTGCATCGCGGCGGATAACAACCTGGAAGCGCCCTTCCGCATCTTCCCCGGTCAGGTGCTGCTGATCTCCACCGCCTGCCCGCGTTATGATGGCGAGGCGTTTGTGGTGAATCCGCGCGGTTAGACTGACCGCAGTCACGAAATAAAAGAGGCGGCTCCCCAGGGAAGACCGCCTCTTTGTTTTTCAGTCAAGCTTCACTCTTACAAGGCGTTGGGCGCTGTTCCCTGCACCTTGCGCTGGACAAAGGTCAGGAATGGGTAAGCCAGCTTGGTCTTGTCCGGGCGTCCGGCTTCGAAATAGGGGCGATTGGCTTCTTCAAAATCGCGGTGAAGCCGCATGATCTCGCGAATTTGCAGCTCGGATGGCTCGTTACGGAACAAAGTGACTACCGTCGAATACGAACCAGCGGCGAACACCAACCACTGCTTGGCGCTGATCTTGCGCACTTCGCGCTCAACCATCTTGGTGCGTTGGACTTGCAAGGTGTAATCGTTCAGGATCGGAGCGAGCTTGTCCGGCGCGACATCGAAATCGCCCAACGTTTCCAACTGAGTCAGCGTTCGGTTGTGGAAGATGGCGATGCCAACCGCCTTGCCCATATGGGCCTGCTTGACAGCGTAGGTCGGCGGCATATCATGCAGCAAACCCATCACCATGTCTGGCTGATTGCTGCTGGAAGCCATATCCGCCAGGGTAAGCTGCCCAGTGTAGCGTTCGTAAATGATGTGAAATTGCTCGCGGCTGATGATCCCTTCCGCGAACTCGGCGATCAGCTTTTGAATTTTGTGCTGAACCTGCGTCTTGAACGCCTGCGCCTTCACTTGTGGATCCATAATAAGTCCTTGCAGATGATTGAATACTTCGATCATAACACGAATTAAGTCTCGTCAAAGCATTGTCATCTTTACGAACCTTCAGAATTTATGAAGATTTCACATCTCGCTCTCGGCCAGTTTATCCGGTGAATGGTTAAGACTTTATCACCCGATCCTAGACCTTTTTCCCATAGGTCGTGGCTACAAGAACAGGTATTGTGAAGCAGATTACATAGGCAAGGGATTTCCTTGCCGTGTTGTGTTGGGATAAAGGGACGCCTATGCTGTCAACAACCCGCGCAAAAACATTGCTCTTTTTATTCGGCCTCATCCTTCTCAGTTCGTTCGTCATCACTCGGCAGCCGGTTGAAGCCCAGACCGGCAATATCGTCTTCCCCATCGGGCAGGGATTCACGGATGTCATCACCCGTCAGGTCATTCGTACCGCAGATGACCGGCTGATCGTGGTGGCGGGCAAAGCCCAGTACAGCAAGGCGCTGCGCATCTACTGGATGACCACACCCGGTCTGCCCACCCAGACGAGCAACTTCAATGGACAGGTCGAGATCACCCTGCCCGCCAATATCATCTCAGCCGATGCCGTTTATGACGGCGGCACAACGGTGCATATCCTGGTCAATGCTCAGGATGGCCGGCTGTATGATGTGCCATTCAACACCGCCACCAACAGCGCCCGACCGACCTTGACACTGGCGACCAACAGCGGCACCGTACAGGGCGAATATATTGGCACCTCCGGCGTGTCCGGCATGATCGATACGTCCGGTCTGCTGCATGTGGCTTACTGGACTAACGGGGGGCGCATCGTGCATCAGGCGTACAGCTACAACGCTGGCAGCAATGCGCTGACCCCATCCGGCAGCTCGACTCCGGTGGACAGCGCCGGCAGCGCCAATCATCCGGCAGTCGCCGTGTCGCCCTTCGATAACAGCCTGACCGTCGCCTGGGTATCGCAGGCCACGAACCCGGCCCGCATCCTGGCGCGGACGCGCAGCGCCGCTGGGAGCTGGGGTGCCATCGAGACCGTCAGTGCGCATCCGGTGTGGACGAGCGCGAACTCTGGCATCAACATTGACCAGGGGCCGGCCATCGTCATTGGCGCGAACGGCACCAAACATCTGACCTATATCCAGAACTGGGATAATACCGGGGATTACGGGCGGGTTCATTATGCCAAACGCGCGGTCAATGATACGGGCTGGACTGATTTTCCGCTGAATACCTACAGCCATAATCCGGCTCCGGCGCTGGACAGCAGCGGTCAGCTCTATATCATCGGTCATGGCCCCAGTCTGACCGGGCAGAACAATGATATGTACTACATGAAACAGAACCCGGATGGCACCTGGCCGCCGATCACGCTGTTTGCCCAACACAGCGGCAACAACTGGATGGATGCCAGCGCCTCTGTCAAATGGTCGGTCGTCGGCTGGAATCGTCCGGATGCGGTGGAGTTCATTTTCTTCAGCGCCAACAACGGCACTTACAACGACACCACCCTGTATTATGGTCGGCTGCCGCTGGCGGCACAGCAGCCTGCTACAGCAACCGCAACATCAACACCGACTGCCATCCCAACCGCGACCGCGACTGCCACCCTGCCGCCCACAGCGACGCTCACCGAGACCCCGCTGCCGACGGTGACGCCGACGCCGCTGCCCACCGAGACGCCCACGCCCTTACCACCGCCGGTTGCGCCATCGCTGCGCGTCGAGCCGGATCAGACAGTGGTGCAGCCGGGGACGGTCATCAACGTCCGCCTGAACATCTACAATGCCGTCAATCTCTATGGTCTCCAGGCCCAGTGCAATGTCGATCCGACGCTGCTGGCTGGCGTGGGACGGTTGGAAAGCGATGGCTTCAACGCCGGCAATGCCTTCTTCGTCGATGGTGGCTATCAACCAGACGGCACCTGGCTGGTAGCGGCGACCCGTTTGCAGCCCAACCCGGCCATCAACGGCAATGCCACCGGTTTCATTCTGCAATACCAGGCACTCACCGTTGGCGCGAGTCCGATCACCTGTGCCGTCCTCGGCGCGGATGATCGGGGTGCGGTTGTGCCGCTGGAGAGCATCGCGTCGATTGTGACGATTGCCGCCCAGCCGACTGAACCGCCGCCCAGCACGGCGACCTTCACCCCGGAGCCGACGCTCTCCCTGACGCCGGAGCCGACCTTCACCTTCACGCCGGAACCGACGTTGACCTTCACCCCCATCCCGACCCTGCCGCCCACCGATGTGCCGAGCGCCACGCCGGTCACCGGCAGCCGCATCCAGGGATCGGTGACCTATACCTTCGCGCCGGATAACAGCGGCATCACGGTGCAGTTGGTGCAGGATAATGTGCCGATTGCCCAGCAGGTGACTCTGGCCGATGGCCGCTACGCCTTCGATGTCGTGCCGGTCGGAGCCTATCAGGTGGTGGCCGCCGCGCCGCAGCATCTGGCGATCCTCTTCAATGTGGCGATTGCCAGCGATGGCACGCTGATTGATCTGGGAATCGGTGCGCTGCCGAGCGGCGATGCCGATGGCAATCAGGTGGTGGATGTGATCGACGCCTCGTTGATCGGTTCGAACCTGGGGCTGGCCGCGCCGCCGGCACCGAACACGGCTGACCTCAACCGCGATGGTCAGGTCAACATCCTCGATCTGGTGATGATCGGGCGCAGCTTCGGCTTCCGCGGCCCGGTCGTCCTTCAGTAGTCCTGCTTCACAGTGGGGCGATGTAAAAGTCGCCCCCTTTCGCCCTGCTTCTAGAACTGCCACATGCAAGATGACCGCTACAACCATTGATCTCCAGCGATTAGTCCTTCTGGTCGCGTCACTGAGTTTGAGTCCCTGTTGCCATAAGGCTGTCACCCGTCGGTGATAAACTGGAACGGCACCAACAGAGGAGATACGCCATGACGATCCATACCACCCGCGCCAGCCTGACAGCCCGCCCCCCTTTCAGTTTCACCCATGCGCTGAAGTTTCTCGGCGCGTTCAAACCGCTGCAAGGACAGCAGTCCCTCGCCGATCAGACGCTCACGCGCGCCTTGAGTATCGGTGACCAGACCGTGGTGGCGCAGATCAGCGCCGTTGCGGAAAGCGAACACCCTGCGCTGAACGTCACGCTCAACAGCGTCAATCCCTTGAGCGCTGACGACCAACAGACGCTCCACGACGACATTCGCTTTTATCTCAGTCTGGATGATGACCTGCTGCCGTTTTACCAACAGGCGGATGAGCGTTTCGCGCTAGTGGTCGATTATCTCTACGGCTATCACCAGGTCAAGTTCAGCCCACGCGCCTTTGAAGCCGCCTGCTGGGCCATCCTGTCGCAGCGCAATCCGATCAGCGTCGCCCGCCTCATGCGCCAGCGCTTGAGCGAGCAGGTTGGCGGCAGCCTGACCCTCAACGGCGAGACCTATCGCGCTTTCCCGCTGCCGGAAACGCTGGCCGGTTTGAGCCTGGACGAGCTGAACAGCGCTGTCCGCAACGTCCGCAAGACCGAGTGTATTCTGGATGCGGCTCGTGCTTTCATGACAGTGGATGAGGCGTGGCTGCGAAGTGCGCCTTATGACGAGGTGGAAAACTGGCTGCGCGGCATCAAAGGCATCGGCGACTGGTCAGCCAGCTTCGTCCTGCTGCGCGGGCTGGGGCATGTGGAACGGATGCCGGAAGTTGAGAAGTGGCTGTTGGCGGCGGCCAGCAAAACCTATGGCTCGGAGGCGCTCACGGGATCGGATCTCCAGCGGTTGGGGCAGCGTTATGGCGCTTATGTTGGCTATTGGGCGCACTACCTGCGCGCCGCCGGATAGTCGAAACTAGCGGATTGCAGGGCGTGGGCGCAGCAGCCACAGCACCAGCACTATTGCCAGTACACCCCACACCCATACCAGGTCGCCAGGAACATGTGGACTACTCTGTCGGGTAACTCGGCGCAGGCGCAGCAGCCGGTAGTCAGCCGTTCTGACCGCCAGTTCGTCATCACTCATCGTATAGGGATTGATGCCGGCTGCGAAAGCGGCAAAACCGCTGTTGACCAGCACTGTGCGCAGCTTCGTCAGTGCATCGTCACTCTCAGTAATGTCCTCAGCATAGGCTGACCAGCGACCATCAGGCAGCCACAATTCTATGGTCGGATGCGCCTGAATATTGCGATACCAGTCGGAGACGCTGCCGAAGCCAGCGGTGCAGTGAACCTCTCCATCAATGACGGCGTAGTTGACCGGCGTGTGGCGCATCATGCCGGTCTTGCAACCCGTATGCGCGATCACCATGAACCGCCCTAACCCCCGCGGCCAGAAACTTAACCAGCGTCCGAGTCCCAACCGCCAATTGAGCAGCATCAGCTTGTTGAAGGTCTTGAAGGCTCGCCGCATCATTTCCAACGATTGATTGTTGCTCATCGGGCTATTCTCCTGAAACCTGCGGTCTCTGCTTGTGATCGTCAACGCCTTGAAATGGCAACAGTGATGAGACCCAGAACCCCCAGCGCAATCGCTCCGGCAGTTGAGTAATCGTTCGGAGTGAGTAGAAGCAACAGCGCAAAAACGACCAGCGCAATCCCGACGATAAAACGTGATGAACTGAAGTGTCGTTCAGTCATGATTCACCTCCTTGATGGACACCCGACGTCCATCGTTCTGAAGGCATGTTCTTTCCTATGTTACGCAGAACCCATCAACCAGGTTGTGAAATCAGTCACAATTCAAGCGGTTTAACCTGCACTTGTTTAGAAAACGATGAGCCCGTTTGTGAGATTGGTTACAATAAGCCGATATGGATTCTAGGAGGCAAACAGGATGACCTTTTCAATTGTGGCACATGACCCGCAGGAACATGCCTGGGGTGTGGCGGTCGCCAGTAAGTTCCTGGCGGTCGGGGCGGTGGTCTGTTGGGCGCAGGCCGGAGCCGGGGCGGTAGCAACCCAGTCATTCGCCAGGATGAGTTTTGGGCCGGATGGGCTGCGGCTGATGGGACAGGGCAAGAGCGCCCATGATACGCTGTCATCACTGCTGGCGGCCGATCCGCAGCAGGCACAGCGCCAGGTGGGGATGGTTGATGGGCAGGGCGGCGCGGCTTCGCATACTGGCAGCGAGTGCTTCCCCTGGTGCGGGCATGTGGTCGGCGAAGGCTTTGCCTGTCAGGGTAACATCCTGGTGGGGCCACAGGTGGTTTACGCGATGGCGGATGCCTTCCGGGCGGCATCAGGAGCGCTGGAAGACCGGCTGCTGGCGGCGCTGCTGGCGGGTGATGAAAGCGGCGGGGATAAACGCGGTAAGCAGGGCGCGGCGCTGCTGGTGGTCAAGCCCGGCGGAGGGTATGGCGGCGACACTGATCGCTATCTTGATCTGCGGGTGGACGATGACCCGGAGCCGACGCAGCGGTTGGGCGGGCTGGTGAAGCTGCACCGGCTGTTCTTTGGCCGTCCCGACCCGGCGGATCAGATGCCGATCACCCAGGACATCGCCCGCCAGTTGCAGGGCTGGCTGGTGGCACAGGGGTATCTCAAGACGGAGGTCACGGGAGAGTGGGATGAAGGCAGCAAGCAGGCGTTCTGGGAGATGGTCGGCAGCGAAAATCTGGAGGAGCGCTGGAATCTGGCCGGGAACACCGATCAGATTGACCGGATGGCGCTGGAGTATCTGCGCGAACGGTTTGGCGGCTAATCCAGACTCACGGACTGCATTAGAAATCCACTAAAATAAGTGGAACGGCATGGGCGGTAAGGTGCGCCTGCTTTACATCATCTAAAATCCGTCGTACAATATTTGTGAAATTTGGAACGTTCAGAACGTACTAAACGTAAGCAGGAGTCGCGATGAGTAACTGGAATACCATCACCGAAAAAGTCCACGCGGCAGAACGGCTGACCTATGACGAAGGGGTATGGCTGTTCGGGCAGCGCGATGTCATCAAGTTAGGCAAGCTGGCGCAGATCGTTCGCCGCCGGCTGCATGGCGACAAGGTGTACTTCAACAAGAACCGTCACATCAACCCGACCAATGTCTGCGCTTTCCACTGCAACTTCTGTTCCTTCGCCCGCACCAGCGATAACGAAGCCGGGGCGTACACCTTCATGCCCAACCAACTGCCGGATAAAGTGCGCGGCGCGGTGGAAGCCGGCGTGCGCGAGTTCCATATCGTCGGCGGGCTGCACCCGGAACTGGGCTTCGAGTATTATCTCGATGTCCTCAGCACGCTGAAGAAGGAATTCCCCCACATCCATTTGAAAGCGTTCACCGCAGTCGAGATCGACTTCTTCCGCGAGCTGACCGGACTGACGCACAAGGAAGTGCTGGAAGAACTGGTCAAGGCCGGGCTGGATAGTATGCCGGGCGGCGGCGCGGAAATCTTCCACTGGGATGTACGCAAGAAGATCTGCCCAGAGAAGGCCAATCAGGAAACCTGGCTGGCGGTGCATGATGCCGCTCACAGCCTGGGGCTGAAGACCAACTGCACCATGCTCTATGGTCACATCGAAAAGCCGGAACACCGCGTCCATCACATGGTGGCGCTGCGGGAACAGCAGGATAAATCGGGCGGCTTCCAGACCTTCATTGGGCTGGCTTTCCATCCTGAAGATAACAACCTGGGACGCAAGCTCAACCGGCAGTGGACAACCGGCGTCGATGACATCAAGACGCTGGCGATCAGCCGGCTAATGCTGGATAACATCCCCAATATCAAGGCCTACTGGGTGATGCTGACGCCGGCGCTGGCGCAGGTGGCGCTGAACTTCGGTGCTAACGATATGGATGGTACGATTATCGAGGAACACATCTACAAGGATGCCGGGGCCAAGCGCGAGACCATGACCGTCAGCGAGCTGATGAACTTCATCCGTCAGGCCGGCTATACGCCCGTCGAGCGCGATACGGTTTACAATGAATTGCAGGTGTACGCCTGATCTGTGCCTAACTGAAGGACTGTGTGATGATTATCCTGGAAGCGCCGATCCTGATCGCCATTGTCGTCTTCATCGGCAGCGGCATCCTGACGCTGGGGTTGTACTGGCGCTTCCTCGATCCCTGGCTGCGTAAAGCGCTGGGCGGGCTGATGCGGGTTGAAATCACGCTGGGCGAGCATCACACCTGGGAAATCGACGGCGAATCCGAAACCAGCACCTCGTGGCGGATGATGGTGTTACGCCCGGTGCAGATGTTAACGATGGTCTTCGCAATCATTGTGCCGATCTTTGCGGCGATTGCGGCAGTCGGTGTGGCTACCCGTACTCCCTGAAGGAGCAGTGACTGTGGGCAAAACCTATCTCTTTCATGTGGCGATCCCCCGCAGCGGGCGCACCTGGCGCAAGATCGAGATGCGCGGCGACCACACGCTGGAGGATTTGCACCACGTCATTCAGGATGCCTTCGAGTTCGACGACGATCACCTGTATTCATTCTTCATGAGTGGCAAAGCCTGGGACAAAGACAGCGAGTACACCTTGCCTGAACGCGTCTCACCCTATGGGCAATTATTCATTGAAGGCGAAGAGATAGCCGATGATGAGGCCGACGAGTCCGAGATGCCGAATCTGGATGACTTCCTGCTGGAATATCTGGAAGGGTTGAACATTGATGATGAGGCGACAGCCGAACTCCTGCCCCAGATTAAGGACTATATCGAAGCCCGGCAGGATCCAGGGGTGCCGCTGGCGGAGCGCCTTGCCGCTCTGATTGGGCGCGATGTGCCATCGGTGATGATTCTTCTGATCCTCATCCGGCGCAATTGGGAGGACTGGGAACGCGATGAGCAGCGCGATGTGCGTAAAGTGACCATCGAGAGCCTGGAACTGACGGTGGGCAAGAAGTTCCTCTATCTGTTCGATTACGGCGATGAGTGGAGATTCAACGTTCGACTGGATGCGATTCACGAAACTGACCAACCCGATGCCTTCCCCAAGATTGTGCAGATGGTGGGCAAGCCACCGCCACAATACCCGGAATCATCGGAAGAGGATGAGGATTGGGGCGAAGAGGATGACGACGGCGGCTTCGTGATCTACGGCGATGATGACGAGAAGTGAGGCAAAAGGATGGACATGCTTGTTAAAACCCGGTTGACCTTCGCCGATTACGCCGCCATGCCGGAGACGAACCAGATCGTCGAACTGATTGATGGAGAGATCACTGTGAATCCGCCGAACTTCCGCCATCAGAAAACACTGGTTGAGATTCTATTCTCACTCGAATTCGTGCGGCATAAGGGTGAACTCTGCCTGGCACCAACAGGGCTGCATTTTGACGATGGCAACAGCTTCGAACCAGACTTGTTCTGGGTGAGCAAGACGAATACCCGCTGCACCCTGCAAGATGATGGTCACTACTGGCAGGGCGCGCCGGATTTGGTGATCGAAATCCTGTCGCCTTCGACCGAAGCCAGAGACCGCGACACCAAGTTCCGCGTGTACGAGCGTTATGGCGTAGGCGAATACTGGCTGGTGAACCCGACGGCGCAGTTCGGCGAGGTGTTCCGGCAGGAAGGCAGCCAGTTGGTGAAGCAGGGATTGTACACGGCTGAACAGTCCTTCGTCTCGGCAGCGCTGGGCAGTGCGACGATTGATCCGAAAAACTGGTTCGCGGAATAGGCAGGAGGCAACCTCATGCTCAATGCGCCGGAAAAAGTGAAATCCACCTTCGCCGATTACGATGCTATGCCGGAGACCAACCAGATCGTCGAACTGATGGATGGAGAGATCGTTGTGACATCGCCGCTGGATGTTCATCAGGCTGTGCTGCTGGCGGTCTTCGTCTCGCTGCAATTCGCGGCGGAATGGGGCAAGTTCCGTATGGCACCCAGCGGTCTGTACTTCGATGAACACAACAGCTTCGAGCCGGACTTGTTCTGGGTGAGCCATAGCAACACCCGCTGCACCCTGCAAGATGACGGTCGCTACTGGCAGGGTGCGCCTGATCTGGTGATCGAAATCCTGTCGCCTTCGACCGAGGCCAGAGACCGCGATACCAAGTTCCGCGTGTACGAGCGTTATGGCGTGAGCGAATACTGGCTGGTGAACCCGACGGCGCAGTTCGTCGAGGTGTTCCGGCAGGATGAGGGGCGGCTGGTGAAGCAGGGATTGTACACGGCTGAACAGTCCTTCGTCTCGGCGGCGCTGGGTGGCGCGACGATTGATCCAAAAAACTGGTTTAACCAATAGAGCTTGATGGCAGCCCGATTTATGGCATAGAGAAAGGCTTGGGGCGAACGGCTGATGGCCGACCGCTCATCCGATATGGCTCTCACAATTGGTCTGATCGATTATCTGAATACCATGCCGTTCCATTACGATCTGGCGGAGCGGTTGCTGGATACGCCGGTGCATTTCGAGCGCGGCGTCCCGTCGCAGATGAATCGCGGCATCATCGACGGCAGCATCGCCATCGCGCCGATCTCGGCCATCGAAGCCGCCCGTCATGCCGAGGAGCTGGTGATTCTGCCCGGCCTGGGCATCAGCAGCTTGGGCGCGGTGCGGACGGTGCTGTTGTTCTCCTGGGCGGCGGATATACGCGATCTAGATGGGCAGTCGATTGCGCTGACCGATCACAGCGCCACCAGCATCGCCCTGCTGAAATTGCTCTGCCGCGAACGCTACCACGTTCAGCCGCAGTTTGTCGTCACCCGTCAGCACTTGCCGAGCATGTTGGCGGCGCATCAGGGAGCGCTGGTCATTGGTGATGATGCCCTGGTCGAGAGTTCGGTGCATCGCGCCCTGAGTCATCCCGGCGGTTGGGATTTGCCATACATCTATGACCTGGGCGATGAGTGGCTAAAGATGACCGGCCTGCCCTTCACCTTCGCCGTCTGGGCGGCGCGGCGAGATAAGATAGATGAACTGGAAGCGGCAGGTGTGTTCGAGGCGCTGTATGCCTCCACCGAAGCGGGCTTGCAGGAAGAGTCGCGCGATCAACTGGCGCAGACCTATGCCGGACGGCTGGGGCTGCCCGCCGGAGTCTGCCGCCGTTACCTGCGTGACCTGCGCTACCGCCTGACCGAGGAAGATCGGGCGGGGCTGAAGCTGTACCTGGAGCTGGCAATCGACGGGTTCGAGTGGGAGTCGCTGATGTTTTATCATGAAGCGGCTCTGCAGAAGGCGGGATGATGCCGTTCCGGTTGGATTGGTACGTGCCACAGCGGGTGATCGTGATGCAAGTCTGGGGCGATATAAGCAGCGCCGAGATTGGCGAGCAGGATATGGCGCTTGGTCAGATGCTCGACAGCGGCAGCGCGCCGGTGCATATCATCGGCGATGACCGGCAAGTTCAGCGAACGCCGCACAATCCAGGTGATCTGTGGCGATTTGTCCGGCACATCATGGCCCATCCGTCGCTCGGCTGGATCATCCTGGTGGGCGAGACCAACCCGATTGCCGGATTTCTGACCTACAGTTTCTTTACCGGCTTCGGCTTTCAGTACCGCCGGATGCAATCATCAGAAGAAGCGTTGGCGTTTTTGCAAGTCAAGGACAGCAGCCCGAATTGGGATGACGCCGACCCCAATCTGCTGCCATAAAGCAGGGGTAGCCTGTACCCCGACATGACAATTGATGTCTCATTATCGAAGGAGAGGGATTAAACCAATGCCCCCGATTGAACCGGCCATCCAGGCCCAAATTGACCAGATACTCGCTCGCGTCCACGACGGCGGACGCATCAGCTACGATGAAGCCATGACGCTGTATCAGCACGCCGATTTGCTCGACCTGGCTGAGGCGGCCAATGCCCGCCGCCAGCAAGTGGTGCCAGGGGATGTGGTGACCTACCTGGTTGACCGCAATATCAACTACACCAACGTGTGCGTCACCGACTGCCAGTTCTGTAACTTCTACGCCCTGCCCGGCGACAAGGAAAAGGGTTATGTCAACAGCAAGCTGATCCTGGGCAACAAGATCAAGGAAGCGCTGGAACTGGGCGCGACCCGCATCCTGATGCAGGGCGGGCATAACCCGGATCTGCCCTACGAATACTACACCGATCTGGTCAGTTGGATTCACAAGACCTTCCCGACCATCGAGATCAACGCCTTCTCGCCCAGCGAAATCCAGTACATGAGCGAGATGGGCAATAAGACCTGGCGCGAGACGCTGACCGAACTCAAGGCCTGCGGCATGAGCGGGCTGCCGGGTGGAGGCGGCGAAATCCTGGATGATGAGATTCGCCACCGGGTGACGCCCAAGAAGATCATGACCGACGACTGGTTCGGCGTGATGAAGGTGGCGCACGAACTCGGTCTGGTCACCACCGCTACGATGGTCATCGGCTTCCGCGAGGAACTCCGCAACCGCATGAATCACTTACAACGGCTGCGCGACGAACAGGATGACAGCCTGAAGCGCTTCGGCAACGGCTTCAACGCCTTCATTAGCTGGACAGTACAGATCGAAGGGACGCCGCTGGGTCGCAGCAAATTCGCCAGCGAGTACGGCGCGACCAGCACCGAATACCTGCGCCATACCGCCATCGCCCGCATCTTCCTCGACAACATCCCGCACATGAGCGCCAGTTGGCCGACGCAGGGGGCGAAGGTGGGGCAGATGGCGCTGCACTTCGGCTGCGATGACTTCGGCAGCACGATGATCGAGGAGAACGTTGTCAGCGCCGCCGGAGCCATCACCAAAGCCAGCCCGGTGATGCTGCCGCACGAGATTCACCGCCAGATCCGCGAGGCCGGCTTCACCCCGGCGCAACGCAACACCAATTATGAGGTGCTGAAGACCTTCGCACAGACTGACGCCGAAGCGGAACTTCAGAGCATTCAGGACATCGAGAAAGCCGCCAGTGCCCAGGGCAACTGGGCCGGCGTGACGCTGATCGAATAGCGGTCAAGCCACGAACCAGAACTCTGCGCCAGGACGGAGATGCCCTGGCGCAGCGAACAAGCAGCAGTAAACCTTCTGAGTAGAGCAGAAACTGCCAGCAGTCCCCTTCTGAGTCATGATCCACCCATCAAAAGCCTGACCTTGCAAGTAACGTGGAAAAATGGGCAATGCCGGCATGGTGAGCCTTCTGCTTCAGACGGCGAGTCAGGGGGTGGAACCAGCGCGGAATGCGGTCACTGGTGTGGGAAAGGGCACTGACAGTTAGCATGAGTGATTGATCCATGCGCCACTCGATCTGGGCAGACCATTCCCCAACCTCTTCATGGGCTTCGGTGGTGACGTAAATGAAACCGGCACGACGTGGTTCGTCAATCACCGACCAGATCTCGTTCATGGTGATGCCTTCGACGAGCGTCCAGCCGAACGGATTGGCGGCACCGATACGCTGCACCAATCGATCACCCGGTTTCATCCGCCGGTCCTCGTGGCTGAAATCGCTGACGTGGGTCATGATTAATGGCGGGTAGAAGTGGTACCGCAGCAGATGGTCAGCAGCGCAGGCAAACGAAGCAGCGTTTGCTTTCTCCGACAACACAACTTCATAGTGATGGCGCTCGAAACGGGCATCAACGGCCTGACCGGGGCGATAGGTCAGCGGAACTGCGCGCCACCGATCCAGATAGGTTGCATCTTGTTCCCTTGCCTGCCCAAAGAAGACTATCACCGCGCCACGCTGCTGGGTGTTCATTTGGATAACATCTCCTTAACATTGCTTTGGATCGGGTTGGATGCTATATCTGGATTGTCCCGAAAGTTTAACAAAAAATTGATGGCATGCCGATTGATATTTTAATCATTCTCGCGTATACTATGTTAAGTAAATGTTAAATTATTTAACCTTCCGGCTTAAGCGGTAGGGTAGTGTAAGGGGGTATGCGCAATGGATACAGGTCTTGCCCGCCAGATTGCACTGGCAATTGCCGATCTTATGCAGCCTGTCAGCATATTCCAGTCCTGCTTTGGTAAGGATTACCGTCTGAAACCGGGAAGCCCCACCCAGGTCTGGGAACTGCATCAGGCTATCAAAGAACAGCAGGTTCTGATCGCCAGCCTGCTCGATGCGTCAGCACTGGAATCGCCGATCCAACGGCTGCCCCAGTGGTGGAAGTATCAGGAAATGCCGGATGTCGGCACTGTGACGGCCATGATGCAGGAAGCCTGTCACCTGATCGCCGCCTGTTCCTGTCATGAAGCTAATCCGCAAACGGCACAATCGCCAGTACTAGCTACGGCTCAGCGTGTCCTGGCCGGAATGTTGCACCCCGCCACGCTGATGATGGCGCAAGATAGAAGTCTGGCGAGAGCCTCGTAGCCCCCCAACCTCAAGGGACGCTGACACAGCGTCCT
The DNA here is from genome assembly GCA_022843385.1 of Anaerolineae bacterium. Classification (GTDB taxonomy): domain Bacteria; phylum Chloroflexota; class Anaerolineae; order Aggregatilineales; family Phototrophicaceae; genus CFX2. The sequence continues at coordinate 26,392 of JALHNT010000062.1, forward strand.
TTTGCGTTTTCCCAATCTGTTATTTGAACCACATGACCGGTTGACAGACTACCGCAGCCACTCGGCGGAGAGAATCCTGCGCGAGTGGGGCGCGAAGTAGATGATGTAGGGGTCTTCGTTCTTGAAGGCGAGGAAGGTATTCTTGTCAGTTTTGAAGGACTGATCCGCGATTCGCAGTTGGTAACTGAGTTCTCCGAAAAACGTCGGGTTGAGGCTCAATCGAATACGCCCTTCAACGATGGCCGGCGCATCTGATTCTAACTCTCGGCGCGTCGCGTTGCGCTGCGACCAGCAGAAAACCCCCATTCCACCAAAGCCAATGACGATGACAAGCAAAGCAACCCAACGAGCAGCAGGTGAATTGGATACATTCACCAGGCCGGTTGTCAGTATCCAGGAAAGTGGTGGAAAGACGAAGAAGGATGCGTACATTCCGCGCGTCTGCCAGATCATCTGATTGTGCAGGATGTGGATCTGTCGCTCGGACAAATCACCAGACCGATTGGCCTGCAAATCATCCAGTGTGAAATCCAGAACATCCGTCAATGCCTGACCGCTTTTGAGCTTTTCCATAATTACCGACCTTAACTACCGCAGCCACTCGGCGGAGAGAATCTTGCGCGAGTGGGGCGCGAAGTAGATGATGTACGGGTCTTCGTTCTTGAAGGCGAGGAAAGCAACTTTATCAATTGACCAGCGTTCATCGTCTATGTGGACTTTGTAGACTGGCCCGCCTCTGACTAGCGTTTCGACCACAAGCCTGACCGAACCTTGATATTCATTCACCCGCCGTTTCTGCAAATCCTCATCAATCTCCAGCCATTCAGTCCCCGTGACAATTAGGGCTAATCCTGCGATTATCAGCCCCAGGATGCCCATAACAGATGTTGGGTTGGCAGAAAAGGCCAACAGGATGCAGATCAATATGCTGCATCCAGACAAAATGGTGAACATCCGCATTGTTTGCTTGCGCTGGTACAAATTCTGCTGCTGTGCCGGGCTGAATTCTCCCTCGCGGTTGTATTCCAAATCATTCTCGTCGAAGTTGAGTGCATTCATCAGCGCCGCGTCAGGCTTGAGCTTTTCCATAATGGCCTACTTTACTTACCGCAGCCATTCGGCGGAGAGAATCTTGCGCGAGTGCGACGCGAAGTAGATGATGTACGGGTCTTCGTTCTTGAAGGCGAGGAAGGTATCCTTGTTGATCTTCCAGTATTCCTGGTCAATCCGAACGCTGTAGGCCACGCCATTCTTGCCCTGCCCCTCGACATCCAACCGGATGCGCCCTTCGACCTGCTTGACCTTGCCCTGCTTCAAATCTCTCGACAGTGAAACCCATTCCGAGCCATTGGTGAACAGAAAATACCCAGCCACGCCCATTCCAGCGAACAGGAAAATGATGGCCTGACGGGCAGTTGGAATCAGCAGGATGGCGAATAACAGGACGCCGGACAGAATGATGCTGTAGGTCAGCGTCAACTGCTGCCGTTGAAACAGGCGCTGCTGCTGCGCCGGGCTGAATTCTCCCTGACGGTTGTAATCCAGATCAGTTTCATCGAAGTTCAGCGCGTCCATCAATGAAGCGCCGGGCTTGACTTTATCTTTATCGAAGAACATACCCAACCTCCTTATCACAGACCTCATTGTATGACGGGGATGACCGCCTGTACCCCCCACAGATTAGGGGTGTCCGCTGGACAATCCGCCTTTCGATGGAGGCAAAGACATCTCGTTCGACGGAGGCCTGGACAAACGATCCGGTGTTGAATAGAGGATGTCAGAGATGTAGCGCGAAAGGCAAACCACCATGTACTCATCAATGTATCTCAACCAACTGGTGATGGCCGATTATTACCGGGCGCGTCGCTGGGCGTTCTTCCGCCACCTGCTGGGGATCATCACCCGCCGCTGCACCTGCCTGTTGCTGCTGGAAGATGTGCTGGGTCAGGCCCACATCGCCGGACAGCATGATGCCGGCATGACCAACGTCGCCATCCGCGACATCGTTGGCACGACGGCACGCTCGACTGACTTTGACGGCAAGTTCCTGCCGGTGCAGGAGCATACTCTGTTCCGTTGGAGGAGCGTGTTGAAGGCGGCTTATCGCGGCATTCCGCTGCCACCAGTGGAACTGATGAAAGTCAACGATCAATACTTCGTGGTCGATGGACATCACCGCATCTCGGTGGCACGCCTGCGCGGTCAGAAGTACATCGAAGCCCACGTCATCGAAATCGAGATCAGCCAGTAAGCCGGAGCCGGAGCAGCCCTCCGGCTCTTTTTTACCCTCCACCCGCTGCCCAAAGCGCGGTAGACTTACCCTCTATCGCTTATTCACCCAAAGTCACCATGTCCGAATACGTCACTGTCGAAACTCAGATCACTGATAATCCCCATATCCTGCTGCTGCTGACCAATCAACGACTGGCGGTAGACGGTGAGGAAGTCTATTCCAGCTACGAGGAAGGCGATGTTGGCTCGCCCATCGCTCAGATGTTGTTCAACGGGGTGCGCGGCATCGTGGCGCTAACGATCAGCGGGAGTCAGATCACCATCACCCGCGATCCCGATGTCCCCTGGGAAGCGATCATCGATGATGTGCGCGATGCCTTGCGTGATTTTTTCCTGTGAGCCGTGATGAAGTTTGATGAACTCGATGCCCGGATGCGGGTCTATGAAACGGCGCATGACCATTGCGTTCTGCCCGGTATCACCATCGTTGCTCGGCTGGACGGGCGTCACTTCACCCGGCTGACGCGCGAACGTCACCCCTTTGACACGCCCTATGACGAGCGCTTCCGCGATATGATGGTGGCGACCACCGAGCATCTGATGGGCTGCGGTTTCAAGATCAGCCTGGGCTATACCCAGAGCGATGAGATTTCGCTGTTGTTCCACCGCGACGACAACACCTTCGGACGCAAGCTGCGCAAGCTGGAGTCGGTGCTATCGGGCGAGGCCAGCGCCAAATTCTCGCTGCTGCTGGGCGATGTGGCCTGCTTCGACTGCCGCATCAGCCAGCTCCCGCGCCGCGAGGATGTGATCGATTATTTCCGCTGGCGACAGGAAGATGCCAACCGCAATGCTCTCAACGGTCACTGCTACTGGATGCTGCGTGGCGAGGGACAGACAGTGGAGGCGGCCACACAGACGCTCGTCCACCTGTCGGTGGCCGATAAGAATGAACTGCTTTTTCAGCGCGGCGTGAACTTCAACGACCTGCCGGATTGGCACAAGCGCGGCGTCGGCCTGTACTGGCAGTTAACCGAAAAACCCGGCATCAACCCCGTCACGGACGAGGCGGTGATCTCGCGCCGCTGGAAGATCGTCACCGATTATCACCTGCCGCGCAAAGATGAATTCGATGCGCTGGTGCACCGGTTGGTCAGCCAGACCCGCTGAAGCCGGAACAGCACCAGCGAGTCCTGTTCACAAGTGATCGCTAGTCCCGCGCCGCCCAGAGCATCCCCCGTGTCATCAGTTCCAACACCGGTGGCATCTCGACGATATTCGGGCTGTGACCGAGGCTGCAATAATGCACCCGCCCTTTGCCCGACACCTCCCTCTGGATAACCCCACCTCTCATCTCATTTTCTAATGTCGATCATATGGCATATGATTACACTGTGGGTTAACACTGCACGTGAGGGGTAATCGATGAATCTCAATCGCTATACCAATAAGGCACAGGAAGCGCTGGTCGCGGCACAGAACCTGGCGCTGGAATATGGACACACACAGCTTGAACCGCTGCATCTGCTGATCGGCCTGATGCGCCAACCGGAGGGCATCGCCCCGGAAGTCATCGCCAAGATCGGCGGGCGTCCGGCGACGGTGCTGAACGAACTGGAAGCCATGCTCAACAATCGTCCGCGCGTCTCCGGCAGCAATGCCGAGCCAACGCTGGCGAAGCAGTCGGTACAGGTACTCAACCGCGCCGAAGCCCAGGCACAGAAAATGAAGGACGAATACACCAGCACCGAGCATATGCTGCTGGCGCTGGCGGAAGAGAACAGTGTGCGCGGCGTGCTGGAGCGCAGCGGTGCCACCCAGGACGCCATCCTCAAGGCGCTGGCCGCCATTCGTGGCAGTCAGCGCGTCACCAGTCAGGACCCGGAAGGGACGTACAAGAGTCTGGAGAAATATGGCCGCGATCTGACAGCGCTGGCGCGGCAGGGCAAGCTCGACCCGGTCATCGGGCGCGACGAAGAAATCCGCCGCGTGGTGCAGGTCATCAGCCGCCGCACCAAGAACAACCCGGTGCTGATCGGCGAGGCCGGCGTGGGCAAGACTGCCATTGTCGAAGGACTGGCTCAGCGCATCATCAACGGCGATGTGCCGGAAAGCCTGCGCGACAAGACGATTGTGGCGCTGGATATGGGGTCGCTCATCGCTGGCTCCAAGTATCGCGGCGAGTTCGAGGAACGGCTGAAGGCAGTGCTGAAGGAAGTGACGGACAGCGATGGTCAGGTGATCCTGTTCCTCGATGAGCTGCACACCATCGTCGGGGCCGGAGCTGCCGAGGGCGCGATGGACGCCGGTAACATGCTCAAGCCGATGCTGGCGCGCGGCGAGATGCGCTGTGTCGGCGCGACCACGCTGGATGAATACCGCCGCTATATCGAGAAGGATGCCGCGCTGGAACGCCGTTTCCAGCCGGTGTTCGTCGATGAACCGAGCGTCGAGGATACCATCAGCATCCTGCGCGGGCTGAAGGAACGCTACGAAATCCATCACGGCGTCCGCATTCAGGACAGCGCCGTGATCGCCGCTACCACCCTCAGTGATCGCTACATCGCTGACCGGCAGTTGCCCGATAAGGCCATCGACCTGATTGATGAAGCGGCAGCGCGGCTGAAGATGGAGATCGACAGCAAGCCGCTGGCGCTGGAGACGGTCGAACGTCAGATCATGCAGTTGGAGATCGAACGCGAGGCGCTGCGCAAAGAGCGCGACAAGGCCAGCCAGCAGCGGCTGGAAGCGCTGGAAGAGGAACTCGCCAACCTGCGCGAGGACATCAGTGGGTTGAGCGCGCGCTGGCAGACCGAGAAGGAAGCCATCGGTGCCATCCGCACCATCAAGTCACAGATGGATGATGCCAAGATTCAACTGGAACAGGCCGAACGACGCGGCGATCTGGAAGCGGCGGCGCGGCTGCGTTATGGCACGCTGCGCGACCTGGACAAACAGTTGACCGAGCGCGAGGCGGCGCTGCGCGACATCCAGAGCAGTGGCACCCTGCTCAAGGAAGAGGTCGATGCGGACGAAATCGCCGGCGTGATCTCGCGCTGGACTGGCATCCCGGTGACACGGCTGCTGGAAGGTGAGATCGAGAAGCTGATGCACATGGAGGCGCGGCTGCACGAACGGGTCATCGGACAGGATGATGCAGTGCGGGCGGTCTCGGCAGCGGTGCGTCGAGCGCGGGCCGGCCTGCAAGACCCTCATCGTCCGGTGGGGACATTCCTGTTCCTGGGACCAACCGGCGTCGGCAAGACCGAGCTGGCGCGCTCACTGGCCGCCTATCTCTTTGACGATGAGAACGCGATGGTGCGCATCGATATGAGCGAATACGGCGAACGGCACAGCACCTCACGGCTGATCGGCGCGCCGCCCGGCTACGTCGGTTATGAGGAAGCTGGTCAGTTGACCGAAGCGGTACGCCGCCGTCCGTATGCCGTCGTCCTGTTCGACGAGATCGAGAAAGCGCATCCCGAAGTCTTCAACATCTTCCTGCAAGTCTTCGATGATGGTCGCCTGACGGATGGGCAGGGGCGCACGGTGGACTTCACCAACAGCGTCATCATCATGACCAGCAATGTCGGCAGCCCGATCATTAAACAGTTGGGCGGTCAGGCCGATCCGAAGGCGGTGCGGCAGGCGGTTCTGAGCGAACTCGATCACGTCTTCCGCCCGGAGTTCATCAACCGTATCGACGACATCATCCTGTTCCAGTCGCTCACCCAGGAAAACATCGCCCACATCGTCGAAATCCAACTGCGCAAGCTGAACGTCCTGCTGGCGAATCGCCGCCTCTCGCTGGAGGTCACGCCGGAAGCGCGACACTTCCTGGCCGAGCGCGGCTATGACCCGGTCTTCGGAGCGCGCCCGCTGAAACGGGCTATCCAGCGCGACCTCCAGGATCAACTGGCGACCTTCATCCTCGAAGGCCAGGTGCGGGAAGGCGATCATATCGTGGTCGATGTCGATCTGGCGAGTGAAACGCTGATCTTTGACCGGGTGGCCGCTATCGCCGAAAGCTGAGATTGATCCAGCAGCGGAGCATAGCGTTTTGCTGCTGGACAAATATGTAATATTGACTTAATATAATTACATGGCGGAGGGGCGACACTGAATCAGTGTTGCCCCATTTTGTTTCAAGCCATCACATCGCGGCTGCCTGCTCATTGACCGAATACACGAAGTTTAGGGAATGAGTCCTCAACTTGATAATTACTTTCTTCGCAAGCTTGTTGCAGCCGCCTGAGTTTATTGATTCCGCTCGCGCCCGCTCGGCACAACTGCTGCACATCATCCTGCTGGTCTTCATCGTCGTTGCAATCAGCCTTACGGTGGTTGATTTTCTGGGCTGGGTTCCTTCCGATGGGCGGCTGTGGATCGCCTCAGCAGCCTTATTCAGCCTGCTCGGCCTGTTTGGATTGATGCGGCGCGGCTACATCCGGCTGACCAGTTGGCTGCTGACAATCCTGATTGCAGCGATCATGGTGACGGTACATGTGCGGGACGGCGATGTCGAGTCGCCTGTTTATATCGGCTACCTGCTGCTGGTCTTCCTGGCGACCTCCCTGCTGGGCTTTCGTAGCGGCGTTTTCTATCTGGGTCTCGAGCTGGTAGTGCTGTTCATCATCGCTACCTTACAGCAGGCAGGACTGCTGGTGCCGACCCCGACCCCGCTCAACCGTCTCTTCTTCGTGTACGCCAGTTTCCTGGTTTCGACCGGTGTGGCGATCATCATTGTAAAGACAGTGCGCGACCACACTATCACCGATCTGGACGACACGCGAAAGGCGCTGGCTGATGCCGAGATGCGCTGGCGTTTCGCCTTGGAAGGCAGCAGCGATGGCATCTGGGATTATGATCTGGTGAATCAACAGTATTACTTTTCCAGCCGTTGGAGAGAAATGGTCGGCATTGGCGGGGAAGGCGAAGTCAGCGCGGTTGATTTATGGGAGCAGGTGGTGCTGCCCGAAGACCGCGCGGCGGCTAGTATCCCCTTCCACAACCATTTAGTCGGGAAAATCCCAATCTACATTGCCGAACATCGGGTGCGCTTGCCAGATGGTGGCATTCGCTGGATGCTGGGGCGAGGCAAGGTGATGGAGTGGACACCCGATGGCAAACCAGCACGCATGGTCGGCACGCTGACTGATATTTCGCTACGCAAACAGATGGAACTGGAGTTACGGCAGACCCAGGAGCGCTTCGAGTTGGCGCTCAGCAGCTCTCCGATTGTGGTCTATACCCAGAATACCGACCTGCGTTATACCTGGATCTATAATCCCGATCCCGAGTTTCCACTAGACACAGCAATCGGTAAGACCGATGCCGAGCTGCTGCGTAAAGAGGATGCGGAGCGTTTGATGGATATCAAGCGGCAGGTAATCCAAACCGGAAAAGGTCTGCGCCATCAGACAATCTACATGACCTTGTCGCGTGGGCTGGTGCATTATGACCTGAACATCGAACCGATCACCGATGAACAGGGCAAGGTTATCGGCCTGACCAGTGCAAGCGTGGACATCACGGAACTGCGACGAGCACAGGACGAGCTGCGCGCTTCGGAACAGCGCTACCGCGAATTATTCGCCGACAACCCGCACCCGATGTGGATTTTTGACCAGGGTACGTTGCGTTTTCTTGAAGTCAATCAGGCAGGCATCGCCCGTTATGGCTACAGTCGTGCCGAATTCCTGAGCATGACCATCCGCGATATTCGCCCAGTCGAAGATATGCCTCGACTAGAGGAACACTTAAATCAGCGAAGCGGTGAATTTCGCTATGGCGACATCTGGACCCATCGACGTAAGGATGGCAGCCACCTGATCGTTGACATCGCTGCCCATGACCTGACCTTTGATGATCGCCCAGCCACGTTGATCGTCGCCTATGACATCACGGCCCGTGTTCAGGCGGAAGAGGCATTGATGCGCAGCCGTGAACTGGTACAGAAAGTCTTTGACCGGGTACCGGCTGCCATTCTGATCGTCAGCGCGGAAGACAAACGCATTCTGAACGTGAACCCATACTTCACTGCCCTGCTGGGTTATGAGCGCAACGAGGTGGTTGGGAAAACCATTGGTGAACTATTGGCGCAACAGGATGATCCCTCAGTGCCTTTGTTCCTGGGCAACAGCACCCCTGAAACCCAGCACGATCTGCAACAATACTGGCGCACCAAAGCCGGGGAGTCCCGAACGATCCTGATCTCATCTGAGCCGGTGGATATTGATGGACGCCTCGCTTTACTGGGTATAGCGGTGGATGTCACCGAACGGCAGGAATGGGAGGAACGACGGCGCGATTCTGAGAAGCTGCTGAACGAGTTACAGGAACAACGGCGCTATATCGAACTACGCGAAGGCTTCGTCCACAAAATGTCCCATGAGTTCCGCACCCCCCTGACGGCCATTCGCACTGCCTCCGAAACACTTAAGGCCTATTGGGATCGCATGACGCCGGAGAAGCGGGAAGAAAATTTCAAGCGTATCGATTCACAAATCCTGCGAGCGGTTCGATTGCTGGACGAAGTCATGGTGCTGGGTCGCGCCCGTTCGGGACGGATGACGGTTGAGCCAGCGCCACTAGACCTGATCGGTTATTGTCGCGGAGTCATTCAGCTTATCCACGATCAGGACGAAAACCAGCATCCGATTCAATTCCAGGCAACCGGCGATCTCGATGATGTGCTCCTGGATGCACGGATGCTCGATCATATCCTGCTCAACCTGCTCTCCAACGCCGTCAAATACTCTCCTCCCGGCCTGCCCGTCGAGTTCAACCTGACTCACGAGGATAAAGCGATCGTCTTCCAGGTGAAGGATTCGGGCATCGGCATTCCGGAGGCGGAACAAGCCAGCCTCTTCGAGACCTTCTTCCGCGCCACCAATGTTCGCTCGATCAAGGGGAATGGTCTGGGGCTAGCCATCGTCAAGGAGACGGTCGGCTTATGCGGTGGCAGCATCACCTTCGAGAGCGACGAGCAGAATGGCACACTCTTCATGGTCAGGCTGCCCATGACCAGCTCTATTGAGCAACCAACCCCGATGTAACATCATCCTCATCAAGCATTGATATGACAGTATGGACGTAATGCGGTTACAATATCATACGAACCGCATTACAATCGTACGGCTATAGAATGTTTGATCATGGCACCTGTTCAGCTCATCACTCCCCCCGAATTCGTTAACGATTCCGAGAAAACACGCGCTGCCCAACTGCTGCAGGCAGCTATCAACGTCTTTCTGGTTGTCTCGCTGGTCTATCTGTTGGTGGGCATGACCCAACTGCTGCCATCGCGTTCGCCAATTCCGGTAGCAGCGCTTTCGCTGGTGATGCTCACGGGGCTGCTGGTTCTGCTGCGGGCGGGACGCATCCAATTGACCGGGGTGCTGCTGGCAATCATCATCTGGGGCGTGACGGTCATTCTGAACCTGACCACAGGCGGCCTGACCACACCCAGCTTCAGCGGCTACATCCTGCTGATCTTCATCGCCGGATTTCTCGTCAGCCAGCGCGCCGGGCTGATCTTCACCGGACTCAGCCTGCTGACGATCTTCCTCGTGTTTGAGGCCGAGATGACCGGGCTGATCGGAACGGCGCTGGGTCAGCCGCAGCGCGAGTTCTTCGCTCATGGCACCTATCTGATCACCGTCGCCGCTGTGCTGGTGGCGGTCAAGGGACGGCTGAACCGCATTCTGAAAGACCTCGACCAGGCCAGAGAAGACCTGACTCAGCGTAACTGGGTACTGCAGGCCGAAATCGAGCGGCGCCAGAAGGCTGAAGCCAGCCTGCGCGAGACCGAAGCTCGTTTCAGGGTCACACTGACGGATTCGCCGGTGATCGTCTTCAATCACGACCGTGATCTGCGCTACACCTGGATCCATAACCCGACGCCGGATCTGACACCCAGCGCGCTGCTGGGCAAGACCGATCGGGAGGTGCTGGCGAATCAACAGGAAGCGGCGGCACTGATGGCGCTGAAACGGAAAGCGCTGGACGGCAACCAGCGGGTGCGTGAAGTGATCGGCCTGCAGGTGAATGGTTCATTTGCTTACTACGATCTGCATATCGATCCGTTGCATGATGAGCATGGGTCGGTGGTCGGCATCGCCTGCGCCACCTTTGATGTGACCGAATTGAAGCAAGCGCAGGACGATCTGGCGCGGGCACGCGATGAATCGGCGCGGCACAACTTCCGCTTGCGGCAGGAAGTCGAGAATCATCGTCGCACAGCAGCGGCGCTGCGCGAAAGCGATGCCCGTTTCCGGGTGGCGCTGACCGGCTCGCCCATCATCGTGTTCAATCATGATACTGAGCTGCGCTATACCTGGGTCTACAATCCAGCTCCCGGTTTCTCGCCGGATGCCCTGCTGGGTAGGACGGATGCCGAACTGATGACGCACCTGGACGAGGCGGCGTATCTGATGGCGGTGAAGCGGCGGGCACTGGAGAGCGGCCAGTCGGTGCGTGAGCTGGTCGAGCTGCACCTGAACGGCGAGCGAGTCGTCTATGATCTGTATGTCGAACCGCTGCGCGACGAGCAGGGTCAGATCAGCGGCCTCACCTGCACGACCTTTGATGTCACCGAGGTGAAGCAGGTGCAGCAAGCACTGCGGCGCGAGATCGAGGAACGTCAACGAACCGAAGCGGCGCTGCGCGAAAGCGAAGCCCGTTTCCGAGTGGCGCTGACCGGCTCGCCCATCATCGTGTTCAATCATGACACCGAGCTGCGCTATACCTGGATCTACAATCCGGTTTCCGGTTTCTCGCCGGATGTCCTGCTGGGCAGGACGGATGCCGAACTGATGACGCACCCGGACGAGGCGGCCAAACTGATGGCGGTGAAGCGGCGGGTGCTGGAGAGCGGCCAGTCGGCGCGTGACCTGGTCGAGCTGCACCTGAACGACAAACGTCTTGTCTATGACCTCTATGTCGAGCCGCTGCGCGACGAGCAGGGTCAGATCAGCGGCCTCACCTGCACGACCTTTGATGTCACCGAGCTGAAGCAGGCGCAGGAAGCGCTGGCGGAGGCCAAGGATGAGTTGGCCGAGTACAATACTCATCTGCGGCGGGAAATCGACGAGCGTCAGCGGGCAGAAGTCGCGCTGGCCGAAAGTGAGGCGCGCTGGCGTTTCGCCCTGGAAGGCAGTGGCGCTGGCGTCTGGGATCATGATTTCCTGACCAAACGGACGTTCCGTACCCGGCAATGGAATGAGCTAATGGGGTTGGACGCTCCGGATGACTACGGTGACGTCGCTTCCCAGTTGTCCCGTGTCCAACCTGATGATGCTTCGGTTGCAATGGACTTGGCAAACCGCCATATCAGTGGCGAAATACCCTTTTTTCAGACTCAATATCGCGTCCTTCAACCGGATGGAAGCTACCGCTGGTTGTTAGATCGGGGCAAAATTGTCGCCCGCACGCCGGACGGGCTGCCCGCGCGCATGGTGGGGACGGTGACTGATATCACCGATCGCAAGCAGATGGAAGACCAGCTCCGCGCCTCCGAAGCCGCTTATCGCGAGATGTTCGAAGCCAACCCACATCCAATGTGGATCTATGACCGCGAGACGTTGGGTTTCCTGGCCGTCAACCGTGCCGCCGTCGAAAAGTATGGTTACACGTCGGATGAATTCAGGAATATGAGCATCCGCGATATTCGCCCACCGGAAGATCTGGCGCGACTGGAAAACGTGCTGCAGATGAAGGCACAGGCGAGAGCGACCTTCGCCAAAAGCGGCACCTGGACTCACCTGAAGCGCAATGGTGAGATCCTGCTGGTTGAAATAGTCGCGCACAACATCACTTTTGAAGGACGGCCAGGGGTGATGGTTGTCGCTTATGATTTGACAGCACGCATTCAGGCCGAAGCCGCCCTGCGCCGCAGCAAGGATCTCTTCGAAAAAATCTTCGACAATGTTCCGGTTTCAATTGCTATCCTGTCGATGCAGGAACAGCGTGTGCTGAACGTCAACAGCCACTTCGTCCAGACGATGGGTTATCAACCGGATGAAGTGCTGGGGAAGCAGATAGGCGAACTGGGCATCTGGCAGCATTATGATGACACCGATGAGATCATTCAGGCCATTCGGGCTGAGGGTCATGTCTATCATCGCGAACGGCAGTGGCGCGCCAAATCCGGCGAGCTGCTGGATATGCTGGTATCGGTGGAGCAAGTCATGATCGATGACCAGGCCTGCCTGCTGGGGATCGGCGTCAATCTGACGGAGCGCAAGCGCACCGAGCAGGAGCGACTGGAAGCACAAAATGTCCTGAACGAACTGCGGCAACAGCGCGAGTACCTGGCGTTGAAGGAACGATTCGTCTCCCGTATGTCGCATGAATTCCGCAATCCATTGACGGTCATTCGCAGTTCCAGCGAAACGCTGAAAGCGTATTACGACCGAATGTCGCCCGAAAAACGGCTTGAAGTGTTTAAGCGGATCGATGGGCAGGTGCTGCGACTGATTGATATGCTCGACGATATTCTGGCGATGAGCCGAGCCCAGTCTGAACGTAAGGCCTACAACCCGGTTACAGTCGATATCGGAGAATATGCCCAGGTGCTGGTCGACCAGATTCGGGCGATGGATACCCGTTCGCATGTCCTCAGCCTGCAGGTCGGCGAGAACATGGAAGGCGCGCAGTTGGATACGCGCCTGACCGACTACATCCTGTTTAATCTGCTCAACAATGCGCTGAAGTATTCACCGGAAGGCAGCGAGGTGCTGCTGAGCATTGAACGTGCGGGCGATCATCTGCGTTTCGCCATCCGCGATCACGGCATCGGCATCCCAACCGAGGAACAGGAGCGCCTGTGGGAGCCTTTCTTCCGCGCCAGCAATGCCCGCAGCGTTCAGGGAACCGGCCTGGGGCTGGCTATTGTGAAGGAGACGGTGGAAATCTGTGGTGGTACCATCTCCTGCGAAAGCCAGCCCAACGTCGGCACCACCTTCACTGTCATGCTGCCGTTCAGCGGTAACAGAAGCTGATCTGCCAGATCGTCATGGCAGCGGTCGCTCATCCAACTGATAGCGCAGCACTGGCCCGCCGCCAATGGTGCCGATGTAGACCGCACCGTCATGATAGGTGGCCGCGCTCAGGGTGTTTAGCTGCATCGGCGGATTTTCCAGATTGAGCAGAACATTCTGGTTGAAATCGAGCGCCAGCACGCTGCCCGCGCCGCGCTGCACCGGGTCACGCGGGGCATTATCCACATCCTGTCCAGCGAACAAACCCGGCAGCTTGAGCGCCTGCGCCGCCAGGAACGGATTGGCACGGAGCTGGTCACCCACCCCACCAACCCGACCCCGGTTGAGCGCCACCCAGATGACATTCTGGTCATCGCGGTACAGGTTGTGGGGCATCCCCGGCAGGGCATCCGTCCAGACATCGTGGGTGCCAGCCCGTTCACCAGTCAGCCAGTAGCGCAGGATGCGGTAGCGCAGTTGGTCAGCCACCAGCACATAGCTCTCATCGGGTGCCAGCACGATGCCGTTGCCGAAGGAGAGATCATCGATCAGGGTCTGTGACTGCCCGGTGGCGGGGTCGGTCACGATCAGGCGACCTGGGCCACCGTTGCTCACAAAGAGGGTGAAGCTGCCGAGAGCGTCCCACTCGGTTGAGGTCCCCTGGGTGTGGAAGATGCGACCATCGCTGGCAATTGCCACCCCATCGGAGTAACCATAGGGTCGTCCGTCGATCAGCTCGCCATCGGCCACCAGCGTACGGACGACGCCATCCGGGCTGACGGCGATCAACCCCTGCCCCCACGATGAAACGATCAGATCACCCGCCGCATCGAAGCGCATATCCAGCGGCCCGCCACCGGGCAGCATCACCCAATCGGCGACCGTGTGGCTGCCGTCGGCGTTGAAAGTGACCCGGCTGATGCGGGCGTTGACATCGGCTGTGCCCGCCTGGGCATTGGGCAGATCACGATTGCCAAGCACCATCCGCCCTTCGGCATCGAAGACTATATCTTCGGGGTAATACAACTGTCCCTCGCCAATCCAGCTCGTGCGTGCCGGGTCGCGCAGCGCATCATTGGGAGCCAGGACACCCGTCGCCGGCCAGACAATGCCGGGGGTGAAACCGGTGGCCGTCACCGGAGGGGGAAGCAGCAGGAAGACGATGAGGATCAGCGCCAGGGCAGCCAGGATGATGAGCAGGATGTTCCTGATGCTCCTGCCGGGACGAGGTGTGACGGAGACCGTTCGTTCGGGATGTTTGGACGTGAGCGTAGTCATGGGTTTACTCCTTGTTACAATACAGCGTGAATCCAGTGGCCGACAGGTTGCCTGTCGCCCTAAGCGTTTTCTGACTTGACTTCAAACAGTGGCAGTCACTAGACTGATAAACGCGAGCGATTGCTCATATTCAACATGATATGAGCTTTTACTCACATTTCAAGTTCTGTTTATCATTTCCTCATGCGAGGTGCCGATGAGCGAGATGCGACGTCAACCGCGACAGGCGCGCAGCCAGCAGCGGGTTGACCACATCCTGGATGTAGCAGCAGAATTGTTCAACCAGCAGGGATACGATGCGGTGACGACCAACGCCATCGCCGAAGCGGCTGGCATCCCAATTGGGTCGCTCTACCAGTTCTTCAAGAACAAGCAGGCCATCATGGACGCGCTGGTGGATCGCTATGTGACGCAGTTGCGCGAGTTGTATGACCGCACCCTGACGCCGGAAGTCACACACGGCCTGAGTATCCCGGAATTCACCGAGCGCTTCCTGCTGGCGATGGCCGAGTTTGAGGCCAGCCACGCCGCTTTTCGCCCGATCTTCCTCAGCACCGATCTGGCGATCAAGGCCGATATGCATCTGGAGACGCTGAACCGGGTCGAACAACTCATCGCCAGCCGCTATCCATCCCTTCCTGCCGAACGCTGCCGCACCGCCGCAACGGTCATGACCGGCATCTTCAAGGGCTTGATGACACTGACCGCGCCGCCGGATAACCTGTCGCCCCCTATCGTTCGTCAGGAGATCAGCCGCGCCCTGCTGGCCTATCTGCGCCAGGTGGTGCAGGAGGCTGGTCTCGGTGATCCGACCGATAGAACGTGATCTGGAGCAATACAGGCGAGTGTGCTTTAATGAGGGCTGATTCGCGCCTGAAAGGTTGTCCGCATGTCGCTCCCTTCGATTGAACGTTTTGAATCCGACAGTGGGGTTCGCATCTATCGCATTCCCACCGAAGCCTTTCCCGGCTTCATCGTCTATTGTTATGTCGTGATCGGCGCCGGCGTCCCAACGCTGGTCGATACTGGCTCTGGCATCGGCAACAGCAACGACCATCTGCTGTCCGGGATACAATCGCTGCGCACGACGTTTGGCGAATCGCTGAGCGTGACCGACATCCGGCGCATCCTGGTGTCACACGGGCATATCGACCACTTCGGCGGTGTATCGTTTATGGTTGAACAGACCGGCGCGCAGGTTGGGATCAACGAGATTGACCGGCGTGTGCTGACCAATTACGAAGAACGTGTCGTCATCGCCACCAAAGACCTGCGGGTATATCTGGAGCGGGCGGGCGTAAAAGCCGAACGGCTGGACACGCTGCTGGAAATGTACGGTTTCGCTAAGAAGCATGTCCGTTCGGTCAAGGTCGATATTCTGCTGGAGGAAGACACTCCGCTGGATGGCATGCAGTTCATCCACACCCCCGGTCACTGCCCCGGCCAGATGTGCATCCGCATCGGGGATGTCCTGCTCTCCGCCGATCATATCCTGGCGCGCATCACGCCGCATCAGGCCCCCGAAAGCATCACCCATTACACCGGCCTCGGGCATTACCTCGACGCCCTGAAGAAGATTGAGCGGCTGGATGGCATCCGACTGGCGCTGGGCGGTCATGAAGAGCCGATCCATTATGTGTACACGCGGATTCAGGGCATTCGAGCCAGCCATCAGCGCAAGTTGGAACGGGTGCAGGACGCTATCCGAGAGGCCGGTAAACCGATCACGATCAGCGACATCTCCAAGCATATGTACCCGGACCGGCATGGGTACGATGTGTTGCTCGCCATCGAGGAGGTGGGAGCACATGTTGAATATCTGTATGAACATGGGCGGCTGGCCGTCGGCAATCTGCAACAGATCGAGCGTGAACCCAACCCGGCGCTTGAATATGGGCTAGTATGACCCGGTTGATCGTCGGCGGTTGCTTCACCATCATCTGCACTGAGTACCGTTTTATGTCGTCGTCGTCGTCGGACACACAGAACGACAAAGACAAAGACCAACACAGAACGAAAACGGAGTGAGCTTGCACAGGTATTTTTGCAGTTTGTGAATCGGTCGTCAGTCGATAGGTGTCAGTCATCAGTTTAGTCCGAAAGAACATGGTTCACAAAAGTCGTCAAAGTCGTCAAAGTCAAAAGTGCATTTTGTGACATTTGGCGTTCAGCTTTCAGTCTGATGACTGACGACTGCTTGCCCTCAGCATACGCCCATTTTCCCCGTTACGGGTGAACTTTTGGTAAACTTTTGGCTCATGGGTAGAAAGAGTGCAAACGGACCAGGGATGAGATGAAAGCAA
>JALHNT010000063.1 GCA_022843385.1 Anaerolineae bacterium
CAGAACATTGCCGGCGGCGTTGCCACCCCAGCCATGAAAGTAAACCAGCGGCGGCGCATCCGGTTGCCCGGCCAGCAGCACATGGGTCAGGCCATGCCGGGTTTTCACCTGACGCGACTCGCTTGGGATCGGCCACTGCTGAAGCGCCTGATCGTACTGGGCCAACACGGCTGCCTGCCCGGCGGCAGACTTGTAAACGACCATCGCGCTTCGCTCCTGTGGGCTTCACTATCTGCCTTCTCGCCCCAGATACGCCTCCGAGTGCAGCACCGCTTGCTGTCACCTCACACTGCGAACAGCGGGTCAACCGGCATCGTCCCCAACAGTGGCGAGGTGAGCGTGTCACCCACACCATAAACATCCACCCGTTGGAAGCGTTCGCCCACCAATTGCCATACTTCGATCAGTTGATCGCCCGGATGCACCAGCCAGTATTCGCGCACCCCGTGACGCTGATACAGGTGGAACTTGGTCTTGCGGTCTTTGCGCGCCGTCCCCGGCGACAGGATTTCGATCACCAGATCAGGTGCGCCGCGCACATGCTGTTCCAGGATCACGCAGCGCGGGTTCTTCAGCGACACCCAGAAAACATCCGGCTGCACTACATTCAGATCATCCAGGTAAACATCCAGCGGCGCGACAAAGACTTCGCCCTCTGGGATGATGTCTTCCACGGCGCGGGCGAAACGGCGTAACAGTCGTTGATGTTCTACATTGGGTGAAGGCATTTCCAGCAACACTCCATCGATCAGCTCGGTCGGCAAATTGGTTTCCGGCAGCTTGAAGAAGGTATCCGCCGTCATCAGTTGGGGTATGCGTTGGGCAACCATCTCACACCTCCTTGTATCATTTCGCACATTATGCCATTCACCTCAGCGCTTGCGCCGTCGCCCCAGATATTCCTCCGAGTCCAGCACCGCTTCCATCGCATCGAGCGCATCCATTCTGCGCCCCGTCCCACGGTGACGACCGTGCTTGTTCCGCTTCGGACGCTTGTGCAGCGGCGCGATGACCGCCAGCAGCAACCCAGCCAACAGGATGATGATCTGCACTTTACCCCTCCGATCACTCCCTGTTCGCTCTCATCATACGGGAAGACCGGAGCGCTGCGCTCCCCCAATCCGATGGGGATCATTCCCACCAGCGATACCAGATGCGGCGCGACCCGTACACATGACCTATCGGGCTGGGGGCGAAGTAATAGATATACACCCACACCATGAGCAGGAACCAGATGCCGCCGATGCCGCCGACCGCCGCGCCGATCAGGCCGCCCATGCGGACATCACGCCCGGTACGCTGATGAATATAGGCTGTTGCGAAGGAACCGAAGACCACCAGGACAACGCGCCACAGAATGAAGTAGGTCATGAGCCGTTCTTTCTGTCCAGATGACGATAAGTCCATCATACCGCATGTCCGCCCGCGTCGTCCATCGAGGAGCGAAAGGGGGTTAGTTCACTTCAGGCACTCCTCTTTTCGTCCTCTGAATAGCGGATTTGCCGGACACAGGCTCGCGGTTGCCATCAGCCCGAATCAGATTCCCTCAACCTCGATTTCTCTCCCCCATTTCTAGAGGGTGTTGTGCACTTTAGAGACAAACTGCCATACAGTGGACGAAACGATGGGTCATCAGGATAGCAAAGGCCAAGAAATGCAAACGCTGCAAGGTGTCTGGCAAGCGTTCCTAGTCGCGTGCCAAGCGGCGGAAACCAGCCATCCAGCCAAAGGAGCGCTCCACCACCCAACACCGTGGCAACAACACAAAGCCTTTCCTGGCTTCGGGCAACTTCACCACATCCAATCGCAATCCCTGTTCTTCAGCAGCCTGAGCCGCCTCGTCACCGCTATAGCCCTGATCGACAAAGGCGACTTCAACGGTTTCACCGGTCACTTCCTGAACAGCCTGTGCCAACTGCCCGACCTGAGCACGGTCTTGCTCATTGGTGGGTGTGACCAGCAAGGCCAACAGATGTCCCAAGGT
Source organism: Anaerolineae bacterium (assembly GCA_022843385.1). Lineage (GTDB taxonomy): Bacteria > Chloroflexota > Anaerolineae > Aggregatilineales > Phototrophicaceae > CFX2. Next base: position 1,985 of record JALHNT010000063.1, read on the forward strand.
GTCCACTGCTATGTGGGTCTTGCTGCCTTTGCGTCGTTTGGCACCATCATAACCGGCATGATTGCCACGTTCCGGGCTGGATTGCAGGTGCGACTGTCGAAAATGGCAGCGGTCGTTTGTTCGTTACATCCCGCCGCCAGGCGCAGCAGCACTCGCAAGTCGTGAACCAGTGCTTCAAACACACCAGCTTGCAACCAACGTTAGGGCTATTGATTGACGGTATACCAAGGCGGCAGGTCATTGGGCATCATCCGCTACGGGATGCCACCGCGCACGATATAGCGCAGACCGTTGAACACCTCGCGCAGTGGGTGTTCCCGCTGCGGAGCCTCTTCACTCATCAGCGTCAGCTAGGGCGCGATGAATGCCCACTCGTCATCACTTACGTAACTGGGATAGGTTTTTCTCTCATTCATCCTGCTAGTTCATCATTTCCCGTTACAAAAGTGCATAACACGCTCTGGCACTTCTGGCACTAACAGGACTTACGCAGATAACCCTGAATTTTCCCGTAGGTGCCCAGTATATTGCGACCCTGTTGAGGCCGATGCTTCGTTACGTCTATCATTTCTGATACAATAGGATCAACGATCAATGGATGAGATGGGTCTATGGAGACACTGGTCGCGCTGCGGAAAAAGCCGCGCTTGCGGGATATGTTACAGGAAATCGCCTCGGTGGTCGAACGCCGCACCCGTGTGATGGAACGCGCCGCCGACTCGCAGCATACCCCCGAATTGGAAAAACACGGTTTCAGACCAGTGATGCTGGATGAGCATGGCGCTGAAACCGTCTCGCGTGATGAACCCTGGTTTGGTCGGTTGGGCTATATCGGTGCTTATGTGCTGAATGTGCCGGATCGTGAACCGCGCGAAGCTGCCAAAGCCGTGCTGGGCAATGACTACTACCTGCTGCCGAACATCGAACTCACCCTGCCACCGCCGCTGGAGGCCAGCATCGATGCGCCAGTGGAAGAGCGTCCGCGCCGCGAGTGGTCGAAAGCCAGCGGGGTCGGCGCGGCTCATCGACAAGGCGCGCGCGGCCAGGGCGTGCGCGTCGGCGTGCTGGATACCGGCTGCGACGCCGATCACGAGCAGTTCAAAGGCAAGTCCATCGAATTCCTCTACGTCAACCCGGCCGACGCAGCGCAATCGCGCGCCGGCATTCGCGCCTTCGACCCACACGGTCATGGGACACACGTCTGCGGCATCATCGCCGGGCGCGAGGTCGGTGTTGCACCGGAAGCCGAGCTGATGGTGGCTTCGGTCATCGAGAGCGAGAATACCCAGACCAGCCTGGAACGGATTGTGTATGCCCTCAACTGGATGGTGTCGCAGTTTCAGGAGCCAGAGGCGCGTTCGATGCCGACCATCATCAACCTGTCGCTGGGCTTCCAGGCCGAAACCCTCAGCCAGACGAAACTGAAGGCGCTGGTCACTGGCGTGCGGTCGATCATTCATACCCTGGTCTACGATCTCGACATCCTGCCAATAGTCGCCATCGGCAACGACGGTCCTGGATTGTTGCGTGCCCCCGGTTATTTCCCTGAAGTGCTAGCGGTGGGCGCGGTCGATTTACAGCATCAACCGGCGGCCTTCAGTGGGGGCGGTGTGTCGCCGCTGGATCATCAACTGACCAAACCCGATCTGGTCGGCTATGGCGTCGATATTCTCTCGGCAGTGGATCGGGACAGCCAGAATCGCAGCCGCTACGCCCGCAAGACCGGGACGAGCATGGCGGCACCGTATGTGGCGGGCATCGCCGCGCTTTATGCCTCGGCGCGCCCGAACGATGATTTGCAGGGCGCAAAATTGCGCGATACGCTGATACAGACGGCGCTCACTCTGGATGGAACGCCGGATCGCATCGGGAAAGGATTGGCGCGGTTTACAAAGGATGGCTTGTGATGTTCAGTACCAATGGTGTGCATCAGGTTCGTTTATCGGTGCAGGTGCAGCGACCGGCTTCAGATGATCTGGCGCTGTATGATCGCGACACGCGAGTGAAGAAATTGCAGGAGAATGCCCGTCAACGGCAGCAGGATATTCTCGACTGGCTGGATGAGCATGATCTGGCCGACCAGGTTTCGTGCTTCGCGCCCTCGACGGTCTTCAATCTGTTGTTCATGGATGCCTCGCCGGAAGTGGCGGATCGTATCAAGGATGCGCCGGGCGTGGTCGAAGTCGCGATTGTCGAGGAGGTCGAAGTTGACCTGATGCATGAAAAGGACGAAGAAACCCGTCCCATGCCTTATGCCGACAGGGACTGAATCCCCAGCGCCAGCAGCACGACGTAGATCAATCCGTAGGCGATTTCACTGAAGCCGATCACCTTCGCCGGTACCGGGTGGCGCAAGAATGATAATCCCCAAGCGGCCCTTGCCAGGAGCAGCAGCCCACCCACCAGCGCTGTCCAGGGCAGTCCCCTCAGCATTACGCCCACCAGCAGCAGCAGTATACTCGCGCCATGCGTCACTAGTGGCAAGCCTGTTTGAGCCGCCTTGCCCTTCTCCAGCCGCAGGCGTGAACGTACATACAGGATCGAGACTACTGCCCGCAGCGCCAGCGCCAGCCAGACCCACCCTGCCAGCGCCGCATCCACCCCGCCTAGCAGGCACAGCGCCGGAGCCAGCGCGCTGAAGGCTAAGGCACCGGCAATCTCAGCCACGGCTTCACGCCCCTGACTGTGTAGCTCATGCCAGATCTGTACCCCGGCCAGCGGCAGTGCCAGCATTAGCGGCAGCCAGAATGCCTGTGTGGTGGTGTTGACCATCGTGAGTAGCAGGGCGAGCAGCGCCGCCCCACCGTAGACCGCTGCGACCGTAGTCGCCAGCCGCGTCCGGTCATACCACTTGCCTTTCAGCCGGTCTTTCAGCGTCGTCTTCAACGGTTGGTGCAGCAGAAAAGCGAATAGCGCTGCTATCCCCAGCCAGAACCCAGCCCAACTGGCCGCGATCAACAGACCGGCCAGGAACGGTTCCAGCCAGAAACCCCAGCCGCCGTGCTGGGCCGGTAGTGCCACGCTGCGGATGCCCTGTCGCGATACCGTATTCATCATACTCATACCTCCATCACTCCATTGGAGTGCAGACTGGCTGGCGTCGCAATCCGCTTACCGTTTCGCGGTGCATTTTGAGTTGTTTGCGTCTCTGTTTCCAGAGGTGCAACCTTACCCCTCAGCCCCTCTTCAATCCATTGTATAGGGGAGTCGAACACACTGAGGCGGGGGTGAGGTCACTCGATAGCTGTTCTACCCAAAACTTTGAAATACACCCTACCGTTTCGTGATCCAGATATCACTTCTGGCCTTCTGTGTCCAGGCTTTCGCACCAGGTATAGTCCAGCAGCGGGGTCAACGGGGCAGGAAGCGTCCCCTGATAACTGAGCGTCAGGCGGTAGCGGGCGCGCGTCATGGCGGTGAAGAGCTTGCGCCGGGCGGCGGTCACAGCCTCGGCGTCATCGGGGCGGGGGAAGCTGTCGTGCAGGTGCGGGATGAACACCGCCAGGAATTCCAGCCCCTTCATCTTCTCGAAATACTGTACATAGATGCCCTGCTTCTGCCACTTCTCCCAACGCGCCGTGTGCCACTTGGCGTGACTGAGGATGGCGATCTGGCCGGGGTGCAGCCCCAGCCGCAGCAGCTCATCAATTTTGCTGGCGATGTAAGCCGTCTCGCTGGCCGGGTCAGGGCAGGCGATCAGCGCCGGCAGCGGCCCACTGCCCAGCTCATACGAGGTGAAATCCGGTTCGGCACGGTCTTCGGTGGCGCGCAGCGTGTCATCGGCTTCGATCAGGCTGTGCGCCGCCTGACTGATCTCGCGGGTCGAACGGAAAGGCACCCGCAGGATGCGCGACCGTCCGACCACGTTCAGCCCTTTCTGATGCCAGTTGTAGGAACAAAAGATGCTCTGTGACGGATCATCACAGAGGAACAGGCTACCATTGGGCTTGAGCAGATGCTTCGCCAACGCGATCCAGGAGGGCGCGAAATCCTGCGCTTCGTCGATGAAGATGGCATCGAAAGCGGTTGGTATGACAGTCATCGGCTGCGTCTCATCGGGGTCAGCCGGCTTCGGCTCGTTTAGTACCTCCAGCGCCACCGATGCCACATCATCCCAGTCATAAGCCCATTCGCCGCGCTCATTGCGTGTCTGCTGCTCGGCGCGATACTGGTTGAAGAGCGTGTTGATGAGGGTGCGTTTGTGCCGATCGAGCGCGATGCCGCGTCCCCGACGCTCGGCGTTCAGATAAGCCTCGTCGTCCAGCAAACCCATCTCCTTGCGCCAGGCGAATTCCGCCGCCACGAACTCGGCGTTCAGCCCAAGCTGTTTGAGCGTATCGCGGGCATTCTGTCGCAGCCAGGCACGGGTCTGGAGCGGGTCGCGCCAGCGTAATCCCAGCAGCAGCTTGCACACCCTATGGAAGCTGGCGACCAGTACTTGTTCGGCGGGCAGGCTGATGCGCGTCTGAAGGTCTTTCGCCAGTTCAACGTTGAAGGTCATCACCAGCAGGCGGGCCGCCGGGTGCTGCTCCGCCAGATGCCGGACGCGCCGCGCCAACACCAACGTCTTGCCGCTGCCCGCCACGCCGCGCACCAGCCGCACCTGAGCATTCTCCGGGATGCCTAGCGCTTCGTTGGAGAGTTCGTCATCGTCGAACAGCATCATCTGCTTCGGATGGAGCGAGATCAGCGGTTCGGTGATGAGGCCGTGCTGGGTCTGCGTCAGCGTGCCGACCGGCAGCCCTTCGTCGTTCTGGACTTGCAGCGTCGGATTCAACACCTCGCGGATGATGTCCAGCATATCGAGCGACAGCGGTTGCTCCAGGCGGAATTTCCAGGGCAACTGCTGGATGGCTTGCTGCACGTGCGCCGGGCTGGCGAGCAGCTCCTTGCCGATCACGCAGCCGCGCGGCCAGATGCCTTTCTTCTCGAACTGCTGGACGATGCTCTGGCTGATGCGGGGCAGCGCCACCATCACCTGCCAGGGGAAACGCAGCGCCGTTCGCCCCTTATACTGTTCCCAGAGTTCGGCGCGCTCCTCAAAGCGTTTCTTCAGGTCGTAGGCGTAGCCTTCAGCGGTACGCAGCGGGTTTTCATAGCTGGCCGGCTTGCCATCGCTGCGGGTGGTGTGGATGGTGCGCTGGTCGCCCCCGGTTAGTTTGACCCAATCCTTGACTTCCAGCACGACCACGCCCAGCAGTGCGCTGACGATGACAAAATCCGGCTTGCTCGATTGACCGTCCGGCTGATTGAGTTGGGGTTCGTAATGGAAAAAGAACTGCTTGCGCGGCAGATCGCGCAGCAGGCGGTTGAGCAGCTTTTCGCCATAGGTTGGCGTGGACATAAACCGTTCTGTTTGGTTAACGGATCGTTTGTTCGCCCCAGTATAGCACAGGTGGACTGACCACCGAAATTGACCAATAGCCAGCGCGGATGTATGCTAACGGCGGCATGTTCAACAGGAAAACTGGCATGAAAGCACTCCAAGATCGCATCCGCGCCGAAGGGCAGAACCTCGGCGATGGCATTCTCAAGATCGACAGCCTGCTCAACCATCAGCTTGACCCGGAGCTGATGATGCAGATGGGGCAGGAATTCGCCCAGCGCTTCGCTGGCACCCATGTGGATCGCATCCTGACGGTGGAAATCTCCGGCATCGCCCCGGCGCTGATGGCGGCCTACGCCCTCAAAGTGCCGGTGGTCTATGCCCGCAAGATCAAGCCGATCACCATGTCTGGCCCGGTCTTCCTGGAGACTGCGCCCAGCCACACCAAAGGCGGCGAAGTCAACCTGCTGGTCTCCGCCGAGTTCCTCCATGCCGGCGAGGACATCCTCATCATCGATGATTTCCTGGCGACAGGCAAGACGCTGCTGGCGCTGTCCCGCATGGTCAAGAGCGCCAAATGTAATCTGGTGGGCGTCGGCGTGGTGGTGGAAAAAACTTTTGAAGGCGGGCGGGCGCTGCTGCTCAAGGGCGGCTACACCCATATTCCGATTCATGCTTTGGCGACCATCACCAATATGGATGATGGACAAATATCTTTTTCTGACTGAGGAGGCCGATTTGAAACCGTTAGATATGAGCGACAACGCCCCCTGGAAACAGCGTTTTCGGGCGGCAGAAATTCTATATGCCACCCTCGCCCCCCAGCAGCCGACGCGCGGCATGGTCCTCAGCAACCGCGATGGTGTGTTCCAGCTTTATGGCTGGGATGTCGCCAGCGGCGATCTGCGCCAGCTCACCTTCAAGCCGACCGGCCTGTTGAGCGGGATGCTCTCGGCGGACGGGCGTTATGTCTACTATCTGATGGATGCCGAGGGCAACGAGATCGGTCATTACGTGCGGGTGCCGTTTGAAGGCGGCGAGCCGCAGGACATCACGCCGGATATGACACCCTACGCTTCATTTCGCATCACGCAAAGCCACAGCGGGCGCGTCACCGGCTTCATGGCCGCCGGGCCAGCGGGTTTTGAGGTGTATGTGATCGAAGGCGAAGGCAGCCCGCGCCGCATCGCCAGCTATAAGGCGCTGACCTTTGGCCCAGGGCTTTCCTATGATGGCGAGATCGCCGTCATCGATACCAGCGAACGCAGCGGTACGCTGGATACCACCCTCATGGCTGTGGATACCCGGACGGGCGAGGTGATTGCCGAACTCTGCGATGGTGATGGGATCAAACACAACTTTGGTGATTTCTCGCCGCTGCCGGGTGATATGCGCCTGCTGGCAACCAGCAATCGCACTGGCTATGACCGCCCGCTGATCTGGAATCCGCGCACCGGCGAGCGAACGGACCTGAAGCTGGACAACATCCCCGGCGAAGTCACTGGCTGGAGCTGGACATCGGATGGCAAACAGGTGCTGCTGGGGCAGTTGTATCAGGCGGTGCACCAGTTGTACCTGTATGATCTGGCAACCGATACCGCCCACAAATTGAATCACCCGTCAGGCATCTATGGCAGCTACTTCGGCAACGCCTTCTTCGCCCCGGACGGCGACATCTATGCCCCCTGGGAAGACTCGACTCATCCGTCCAGCCTGGTTGCCCTCGACGCCCAGACCGGCGCGATGAAACGAGTCGTGCTGGCGGCTGGCTCGGCCCCCGATGGACAGAAGTTCCGCTCGATCAGCTTTACCGGCGCGCGCGGCGACACCATTCAGGCTTGGCTGGCGACACCAGAAGGGACGGGGCCATTCCCGACGATTGTCGAGACGCACGGCGGCCCGACCGCGGTGCAGATGGAGCGCTTCTCGCCGCTGGCGCAGACCTGGCTCGATCACGGTTTTGCTTTCGTGAGCATCAACTATCACGGCTCGACCACCTTCGGCAAGGACTTCGAGCGCTCGATCTGGGGCAATCTGGGACATCTGGAAGCAGAAGATGTAGCCGCTGCCGTGCGCTGGCTGATCGACAATGGCATCGCCCAGGCCGACTCGATCCTCAAGACCGGCGGTTCATATGGCGGTTACATGACGCTGATGTCCATCGGCAAGTATCCCGAACTCTGGGCCGGCGGCATGGCGCAGATCGCCATCGCCGACTGGGAACTGATGTATGAAGATCAGGCGGAGACGCTGCGGGGTTATCAGCGGGCGCTGTTTGGTGGCACGCCGCAGGAAAAGCCGGAAGCCCACCGCGCCAGTTCGCCCATCACCTACGCCGAGCAGATCAAAGCGCCGCTGCTGGTCATCCAGGGCAGCAACGACACCCGCTGCCCGCCGCGACAGATGCGCGCCTATGAAGCTAAACTGAAGTCGCTGGGCAAGTCGATCCAGATGGAATGGTTCGAGGCCGGGCATGGCTCGCTCGATACCAACCAGTTGATTCACCATCAGGAAGTCATGCTCAACTTTGCCTATCGGGTGTTGGGATAAGCCGCGTGGGCTACACCCTTTCCGTCACCGACGCCCCGGCGGAGGCCGATGTCCTCCACATCCAGCAGGGGTTGGTGGACTTCAACCGTGAACAGGCTGGCGATGACGACTATCAACCACTGGTGATCCTGGTGCGCGACGAGTCTGGCGCACCCGCCGGCGGTCTGATCGGTGCCACCTACTGGGACTGGCTGGTGATCGAGATTCTCTGGCTGCCCGCTGACCTGCGCGGTCAGGGGATCGGGCAGCAGGTGGTGCAGGCCGCCGAGCAGGAAGCCATCCGGCGCGGCTGCACCCATGCCCACCTGGACACGTTGAGCTTTCAGGCACCGGATTTTTATGGCAAGCTGGGTTACGAGGTCTTTGGGCAAATCGACGGTCTGCCCCCCGGCCACCGCCGCATCTACATGCAGAAGAAGCTGGTAAAATAGCGCTCGACAATCGGTTATACAGGTGGTTGCCATGACGGACACGGTTTCATTGACCATCGAGTTGACGCGCCAGCAGCGCCAGCAAATCGAACGGCAGGCGCACGAACGGGGTTATGAACAACTGGCCGACTATGTGCTGGCCTTGATCTCGGCCGATGCGGCGGACGATGATCCGGATGCCGTTGATATTCGCGCCGAACTGAAAGCCGGACTGCATCAGGCGCTGCGGGGCGAAACCCTTCCACTCGACAAACTGTGGGACGGCGATGAGCGATAAGCCATCGGTGAAGATCGTCTTTGCTCCTGTTTTTCGTAAAGCATTTCAACGCTTGCGAAAGAAGTATCGCCGTATCGATGTTGACCTGAAGGGTTTGCTCGATCAACTGGAAGTGGGTGAAATCCCTGGTGATAAAATCCCAGGTATCCATCCTCATCAGATCTATAAAGCGCGTGTTCCAAATAGCGATGCCCAGCGCGGAAAAAGCTGGGGATAGCCCGTCATCTACTACATTCAGATGAGCGACTGATTATTCTGGTTTACATCTATTCTAAAAGTTATCAGGAAGACATTGCGCCTGATAAAATTCAGAAGATGATTGACGAGATTCTTCAGGACGGAAGCTAGCCAGGTTCTTGAACTGATTACTTGGTTTAATCCTATGCCTTTATTGAAGAAGCTGGTCAAGTGACCGACAATTAATGGTGAACCCATGACCGACCCGCGACACGGCGGCATTGCCGTCCTGGATTTTGGTTCGCAGTATACCCAGCTCATCGCCCGGCGTGTGCGTGAACAGAATGTTTACGCCGAGGTCTTTCCGTTTGATGCCGCGCCGGAGAAGATCAACGCCCATCAGCCGCGCGGCGTGATCCTCTCCGGCGGCCCGTCCAGCGTCTATGAGGAAGGGGCACCGCAGCTCCCGCGCTGGCTCTTCAGCCGCATCACGCAGCAAGCGGATTTTCCCACGCTCGGCATCTGTTACGGGATGCAGGCGCTCACCCATGCGCTGGGTGGCGTGGTGGCCTCGTCCGCCGCCCGCGAGTATGGCCCGGCTCAGATCGCCCAGCACGGTGATAATCCGCTGCTGCGCAACCTGCCGCACGAGCTTCAGGTGTGGATGTCACACGGGGATCGCATCGAGCAGCCGCCCGCCGGCTTCGTTGGACTGGCGGTGTCCGATCATTCGCCCTATGCCGCGATGGGCGATATCCATCGCCAGCTTTACGGCGTCCAGTTCCACCCTGAAGTGGCGCATACCCCGCTGGGTGCGGACATCCTGCACAACTTCCTCTTCACCATCTGCGGCTGTGAGGCCAACTGGTCGCCTTCGACCTTCATCGACGACGCGGTGCAGGCCATCCGCCAAAAGGTGGGGACGGAGCGCGTCATTCTCGGACTCAGCGGCGGGGTCGATTCAGCAGTGGCTGGTGCCTTGTTGCAGCAGGCCATCGGCAGCCAGTTGACCGCCATTTTCGTGAATACCGGATTGCTGCGGAAGCACGAGCCGGAAGATGTGGTGCGGGTGTTCCGTGACCAACAGGGGATGAATCTGGTGGCGGTTGATGCCACCGAGGATTTCCTCGACCAACTGCGCGGCATCACCGAGCCGGAAGCTAAACGCAAGCGCATCGGCAAGCTGTTCATCGATACCTTCGCTGACCAGGCGCGGCAGCTCGCGGCGGAAGGCGTTCACTTTCTGGCGCAAGGGACCATCTACCCGGATGTGATCGAGAGCGCCGCCAGCAGCAAGTCATCCAAGACCATCAAGAGTCATCACAACGTCGGTGGGCTACCGCCTGATCTGGCCTTCCAACTGGTCGAGCCGCTGCGCGATCTGTTCAAGGACGAGGTGCGCAAGGTCGGCACGGCGCTGGGACTGCCAGATGCCATCGTCTGGCGACAGCCATTTCCGGGGCCGGGGCTGGCGGTGCGCTGCCTGGGCGAGATCACCTGGGAGAGGTTGGAGACGCTGCGCGCGGCGGATGCCATCTTCACCGGCGAACTGGAAGCAGCCGGTTTGCTGCGGCTGGGAACCGCCCAATCCTTTGCTGTGCTGCTGCCGGTCAAGAGCGTCGGCGTGATGGGCGACAACCGCACTTATGAAGAAGTGATCGCCCTGCGATCGGTGACCACCGATGACTTCATGACGGCGGATTGGGCGCGGCTGCCGTATGATCTGCTGGCGCGGGTGAGCAACCGCATCGTCAACGAGGTGCGCGGCGTCAACCGCGTGACCTATGACATCACCAGCAAACCCCCCGGCACGATTGAGTGGGAGTGAAACTTGTCCGCAGTTGATCGGTTTTTGAACGGGAGAAAGCTAAACGCTCTCCAGTGCCCATAAGTCTTTGACAGCACATCGAAAGAGGGGATACCAATAGGGGGTCAACCATCAAGCTAAATCATCCATATCGAAATACTCGTCAACATGATTCTCCCAATCCGGCCACTCGCGCTTGACCGCATCCAGCAACCACTCTCCGCCGATGGTGACGGTCCCACGCCAGGATGTATAGATCATCCAGTCTAGCGACTTGGAAAAGGCAAAGCCGATAATATGTGGAATCGCTCTGGCAAGATCGAGCTGGGATACTTCACGTTCAGTTCCGGGGTAATTTTGCTCAAGAATATAGACATGCTGGATACCGTGTGTCTTTAACGTGCGTTGTACGATCTCTGTGCCATTTGCTTCAACCAGTGGCTTTGCATCAAACGCTTCCATAGAAGCCAGATTTAACTGAGGCGTGGACGGTCTGGGAATGATTGGATAGTAATCACTGGCAAACCTACCACCTGCAACTTCAACACCCCAACGCTGTCCAAAGGCTGACAATACATCAATCTGTTCTGTATACGATAGCGCACGATGAAATGGAAGTGGATCAACGGATTGCAAAGATTCAACAGAAAGTGAGTGCAGGTAGATCGAAAATGCCTGATGCTCCTGATCTATAGAAGCTATAACTATCGGGTTAGAATCAGATCCAGAAGCGTGGTCGAAAGAGATTTGCGCAGCGATGTCCAACAGGTCACGCATTTCATTCCGTGTTGTCAAGGTCTGAGGGTCAATTGAAGCGAGTTCCCATCGAATGCTATTCAGGAAAACCAATTTTGGCATGACTTCCATAGAAAAGACTTCCATAAAGGTGTCTTTTCCATCCACAGGTGGCTGCAACGTGAATACACCTCCCGGTCCAGGCTTCAATTGGTCAAAGCTATTCATGCGTTCCATAACGTAGCGCCGCATAGCAATATGCAAGTTGCGAATCAGGTCACGCTCATCGGTCATTTGTATGACTCACTACGGTATATCCCAAGGCTATCATTAGCAGAAGATAACACGGATCGCCCGCTGCTTGAAGCCCTGATGTCGTGCCGTGTTCCACGCAGCCAAATCGTCCGTTGCTGCACCTATACCGCATTCCGAGCGCTTCGCTCTTTAGAGCCTGTGCGATAGCGCAGGGCCATCACAAGGCCAAAGGCACACAGCAGTGCATCCAATACCTGATCGGCACGCAGGCCAAACAGTATCGGGTTAGGGTCATCGCGCAGAAAACCGATGAGGAACATCCCGGCGCTGAGGAAAGCCAGTAGCCAGCCGAAGCTCCGCACTCCCAACGGACGCTGGATGAACACCCGGCTCAGGAGCAGCAGCGCCAGCGCCGCGCCGGATAATGTCATGCCGAAGAAAGGTGTGGCGAAGCGTGGGGCGACGATGCCATAGACATCGACCAGTTCAGCCGCCGACCAGCCTGGAACACTCGCCAGCGTATCGACCTCGCGACCATAGCCACAGCCCGCTGCCAGACAGCCATACCACGCTCCCAGCCCAATGAGCGGCAGCGCCGGGCTCAACGCCCCCAGCAGCCGGGCAAAACCCACTGGTTGCTGATCGAGCCGCGCCCGCAGCGAGAGCGCCAGCCACAAACCCAGCAGTCCGCCCAGCACCGCCCCGTGCCAATCCAAGCCGCCGCCCGCCAGATTCCGCGCCTCATCCATCTGATTGCTGAAGTAATCCCAGTGGAGCAGCACATGACCCAGCCGCGCCCCGACCAGCCCACCCAGCAGCGCGCCAAGACCGGCATCCGCCAGCCGCCCCCAGCCGATGCCGCTGCGGCGCAGAGTCCAGCCGGCCCCGACCAGGGTGATGAGGATCGCCAGCGCTGTCGCCAACATGAAGGTCGGCCAGCGCCAAGGGCCGATGGTGGTGAACAATTCTGGCATCGAGTCACCCCTGTTCTATCCATACCCCACCAATAATTGGGGGTTCAGAAGCGCTGAATGGCGCTATTCGCTCATCCGCGCTTAATCCCGAACGGGTATCCTTGCCCACATTCTCCCCAATCATTGGGGGACAACTGGAAAAATGCAACGTCGGAGCGCAGCTTTGCGTAACGGGTTGTAGTGGTACTGTAACACAAGGAGCAGTCTGGTATGGATATTAGTGGGTTGCTTGGGATACTAGCCCTAGTGGGTTTCCTGGTCTTCCTGGCCGGAGCCGGTATCGCCGTCGCCAATGCGTCGCAGGGACGTCAGGCGCGCGGCGGTGTGCTGCTGGCGATCATCGGTCTGATCGCTGGCATTCTGTTCTGGATCGTCAGCAATGGTCTCATCATCGTTGAGCCGACACGGGTGGCGATTGTCATCAACACCCTGACCGGTACGGTGGATGAGCCGCGCGGCCCTGGTGCGCACATCATTCTGCCAGTGGTGCAGCAGGTTGCCATCACCTATTCGACCACACAACAATTTGTCGAGATGTCGGAGGATGCCTCAAGCGCCAACGCCGAACCGATTGTTGGACAGACCAACGATGGTCAGACCGTCCGGTTGGATGTCACGGTGCGCTATCGTGTTCAGGAAAGCGACGCCCGCGATTTGTTCCTGACCTGGCGTGACGCCAGCATCGCCGATGGCTTTGTCATCCCGACGGCGCGTTCGGTGGTGCGCGATGTGCTGTCCGGTTTCTCGGCGGAAGGTCTCTACAGCGGTGATCGCGCCCGTTTGAGCGCCGATGTGGTCGCAGCCTTGACCAGTCGTTTCGCCGATGCCAATCTGCTGCTGACCGATGTGTTGGTGCGCGGCATCAGCTTCTCGGATGAATTCACGGCTGCCATTGAGCAGAAGGTGGTGGCGGAACAAAACCTGGAGCGCGCCCGCACGGTAGCGCAGCAGGCGGAAACGGAAGCCCAAGGGCGTGCCAATGCGGCCGTCGCCGCTGCTCAGGGTGAAGCGCAGGCCACGATCCTTCAGGCGCAGGCCGAAGCTGAAGCGCTGCGACTGGTGAGCGAACAGATCGCCGCCAACCCCAGCCTGATCCAGTATCTGTACGTGCAGAACCTGAGCGATAACATTCAGTTGGCGCTGGTGCCTTCGAACAGTCCGTTCCTGTTCGACTTCAACAGTCTGGCCCAGCCGAACTCAGGCTTTGTCGCGCCGGAAGCGGTGCCGTCACAACCGACACCTACCCCGACGCCCAGCAGCTAAGGTATCTTCTCTCAAGGGCGATCCACAGCGGGTCGCCCTTGATTTTTCTCATGCATTTAACTTCGCTTTCTCCTCGACGCAGCCGATGAAGTGCGCCACCTTCTTCTGCCATAACAGCAAACTTTATGCATTATCCATTGCGGAGTGGCTGGGGTGAACCAAATGGATGGGTTACACTCCAGCGATAGTCAGCTATTGGAGCCAACTATCATGAACCCTACCCCTCCGACCGCCGCTGTGCTGGGCAAAGTCGGCCTGCCCGCCCCGGTCGCTGAACTGACTACCCGCCGCTGGGATGCCATCATCGTCGGTGCCGGTCACAATGGCCTGACCTGCGCCGCCTATCTCGCCCAGGCCGGAAAGCGCGTTCTGGTGTTGGAAGCGCGGGAACGGGTGGGTGGTGCCAACACCATGGAAGAACCCTGGCCGGGGGTACGGATGTCGCCCTGTGCCTATGTCGTCGGCCTGCTCCATCCACGAGTCATCCGTGAGTTGAAGATGGCTGAACACGGCTTCAGCTTCACACCGGGCGATGCTGGCCTGTTCGTCCCCTTTGAAGATGGCAGCAGCCTCCAGCTCTATGACGATCCAGAGCGCAGCCAGGATGAACTGCGCCGCTTTGCTCCGGCGGATGTCGCCGGCTACGACCGCATGAACGCCATCATGGACCGCTGCAACGCCGTCATCCGCGCCGATGCCGACGACGGCCTGTGGGTCGGCGAACCTCCCAGCGAAGACTGGCTGCGTGACCAGTTCCGCGATGATGAGGAAGCCTACGGTCTGCTCTTTGAGTGGTCGATGGCCGAGATGCTGGAGCGCTATCTGCGCGATGAACGGCTGCACCTGGCGCTGCTGGGTCAGGGCGTGATCGGCACGCGCAAGAGTCCCTTCGACCCCGGCACAGCCTCGGTCTACTATCATCATTACTGCTCATCGCTGGGTGGGAATGAGGGCGTGTGGGGCTATGTCACCGGCGGCATGGGCATGATCTCGTTCATCCTGTGCGACATCGCCCGCGAAGCCGGGGCGGTCGTGGCAGCCGGAGTGCCGGTGGCACGCATCTTGCCGGGCGAGGGGGTAGAACTGGAAGGCGGCGAACGGCTCTACGCCCCGGTTGTCATCTCCAACGCCGACCCGCGTGTGACCCTGCGGCTGGTGGGCGATGCGGCGGATAGCGGTTGGAAACAACAGGTCGAGGCGCTGCCCATCGAAGGCGCGACCATCAAGCTGAGTGTGCTGATGAACCAACTGCCGGACCTTACCGCCCGACCAGGGACGATGGAGACACATCACGCCGGGACGATCAACACACCGCTGACCAAAGCCGAGTGGCGCGAGGGTTACGCCGCCATGCTGCGCGGTCAGATGCCGGAGCGGACGTGGTGTGAGATGTACTTCCAGACGGTGCATGATCGCAGCGTCGTCCCGGATGGGCTGCATACCATGAGCGTGTTCGCGCAGTACATGCCGTATCATTTCGCTGAGGGGAGTTGGGATACCCGGCGAGGGGCAGCCGGAGACGTGGTGCTGAATTCGATAGGCCGCTTCTGCTCCAATCTGCCGGAGGCGGTCGTGGCGGTGGAGGTGATGGGGCCGCCCGACATCGAGCGCAAGGTGGGTTTGACCGGCGGGCACATCTTCCAGGGTGAGTGTCTGCCCGGCTATATGTGGGATCGCCGGCTGCGCTACCAGACGCCGATGGACGGGGTCTATCTCTGCGGAGCCTGTACCCACCCCGGCGGCAGCGTCATCGCCATCAATGGACGCAACGCAGCGATGGCTGTGCTGAGGAGTCGCAAATAGCCTCTGGTTACTCATCATAAATTCTGCAACGTGAGCATTGCTGTCTGCGTATAGCGGCGTAAAGCGGTGTTATTGTCAGCCATTGGATGGAGTTTATGATGAAGCCGGTTCACCTGACCTGCCCGAGCTGCGGTCAACCCATCAGCAGCGACCAGATCAATATTCAGAAGACGCTGGCGGTCTGTTCAGCCTGCCATACCGTGTTCAACTTCGGCGAGTCCGGCGCGGCACCTAACCCGCTGCGGCAGTTGGGCGAGGTGGTGAGCGAGTGGTTCCGTGACGCTGCGCCGCAACCCATCGATAACGATAAGATCAAGCGCCGCAAGGTACAACAACCGAACACGATCACGGTGAATCAGGTCGGCAGCGATCTGGAACTGGCGCTCAAATGGTCGTGGCGCAATTGGTGGTGGTTGCTGGTGATCGCGGGATTCTGGGGTGCGATCACGCTGTATTTGGCCGTACAGGGCTTGCTGGAAGGCGATATCATTAGGCTGCTCCTGATGCTGGCAATCTCAATCCCGCCGTTGTATATCATCACGGCTCTGTTCCGCAACAGCACCTACACCCGTCTGACCCACAACAAGCTGACCGTCAACAGCCGCCCCTTGCCCTGGTCGGATCATGTCGAGCTGGATATGGATGAGATTGAGCGTTTTTCGGTCGAAGAAGATGCCTGGTCGGATAAAGGCGATCCTCCCAGCCAGCGCGACTACAACCTGTACGCCCATCTGGAAGACGGCAGCAAGGTCAAGGTGCTGGAGGATCTGAAGCGCGATCAGGCCTGGTTCATGGCGCAGGAATTGGAACGCGCCCTGACAGATGAAGCGGAGGATGCGGCGCGGCTTGTCGCCCAGGATGATGAAGATGAGACGCCCGTGCCGCCGGATGCGCTGCCCCGCCGATCAGTGCGCCGTTGACGATCAATCGTCGCACCTCAAGGGTAGAGCCGCTCAGTTTGAATATCGCGATGATGCTGGAACAGGGTGCGTTCAATCGCACGGGCGCTGACGTTGAATGTATCTGCCCACCGGCGAATTTTGTCCAGATAATCCAGCCAGTGCAAGAGCTGTAAGACGCGCCCGTCCGGGTCGTAATCCACCTCATCATATAGAGTCAGATCCTGCCAGACCCGTATATCAATCACCCCATATTGTTCAGGATCAACCAGCGTTAGAAAAGCCGATGCTACCGGAATCCCTACCCCACGAAAACGACACAGGTGCAGGATGCGACGGGCTTCATCAGGCGCGGCAAATGCTTTTGCTGAGAGCATACGCACCTCATCTTCAGTGTGGCTCACCCATTGTTGGCGGCGACGCTCACGCGGTTCCTTCCATTTGCACATGCTCAGGAATTCGCTGCGTGTGAAATAGCCTGTCTGACGAACATGGCTTAACGAAGCGATCAAGGGCGTGGTATCGGCATACTCGTCCTGGAGGAGACAGGCAGAGAGCAGGGATGGAATATCTGGGAAACGCTTTTCCATAAAGGTACTTTTCTCCAGTCAATACACGCTATTTCGCTGTTCAAAATGCAATCTGGCGAGTGTATCAACCTGTGCCGAGATTTCCAACGCTTCTCACTGCCTTTCAGGTCAGCCATAGGCAATCCCGTCCTGGTCACACCTTTGGCGCTTACCGATCAGACGGAAGCCGCACCCCTGCTTGTTTCTGCTTGCCACTCGCCCGTATAATGAAGCCTAGAATAGACTCAACGCAAGGATTGATAACGGCATGGATATTGGCGTTGAATTCAGCCATTACCGGGTGATCGAGCATATCGGGCGCGGCGGCATGGCCGATGTGTGGTCGGCGCGCGACAAGCGCCTGAACCGTACCGTCGCCATCAAGACCATTGTGCGCGACCTGAACAAAGACAGCGCTGAACCGCTCAAGCTGTTTGAACGCGAAGCTCAGACCATCGCCCAACTGGAACACCCTCACATCCTGCCGATCTACGACTTCGGTGAATTTGAAGGTCAGCTTTACATCGTCATGCGCTATGTCACCGGCGGGTCGCTGGAAACGCTGCTGGGTGATGGGCCGATGCCACCGGACATGGTGCTGCGCCACGCCAAAGCCATCGCTGGCGCACTGGATTATGCCCACCGCAACAACGTGATTCACCTCGACCTCAAGCCTTCCAACATCCTGCTCGATAGCAATCAATCGTCGTATCTGGCCGACTTCGGTCTGGCGACGGTGCTGGGCCCGGAAGGCCGCGCTGCCAACCCCGGCTTCGGCACGCTGCTCTACATGGCACCGGAACAATTGACGGCTGGCGAACTCGACCACCGCGCCGATGTCTACAGTTTCGCCATCCTGGTGTTTCAGATGCTCACCGGCGAGCTGCCGTTCGATGCCACGACCTCGCTGGCGCTGAAGCAGTTGCAGTGGCAGGAAGACCTGCCGGAGATCGACAAGCTGGGCAGCGACCTTTCCGATACGCTGACGCCGGTGCTGCGGCGCGGCACAGCGGTTGACCCGGTGGACCGCCCGAACACGCTCACCGAGCTGGTCGAAGAACTGGAAGAGGCGCTGGGGCAGAGCAAAGGCACGATCTTCGCCGTCCCTGACTTCGAAGGCGAATGGCTGGGTGACAGCGAAAGCCTGAACACGGTTGATCTGAGCGGTATGATGACGGTGGCTGATCAGGCGTCGATGGCGCGGCGCGAGGCGCAGGACATCTACAACCGGGCGCGGCGAGCCTGGGCGCATGGGCAGGGGCGCTTCCTCCTGGGTGTGACGCATTTTATGGTCATGAGCGATTTCTACATGACCGCTGATGAGAATGGTCTGGAGATCGATGAAGCCGGTCTGCAAATGCTACTGCGTGGGGCGCTGGAATATGACCACGAGATTGACCACTGGTGGCAAAAACTGGACGATGACAACCGGCGTTGGGTGGCGCTGCATGCCATCCGCAGTGGCAATGCCCCGGCGCGGACGCGGGCGCTCTATCGGCTGGAAACCATCCGCGACTCCGAACCGCCGCGCATCCCGACCCTGGTGGCGCAAACGCTGGCGGTGGAAACCAACGATGAGGCCAAACGTGCTGCTATCCAGGTCTTAGGGACTCGCGCCAAGCGCGATAACCTGAGCGGCACCTTCCCGGCGGTGCGGATCGACAGCAGCAATCTGACCAGCCTGACCGGGCGGTTGCTGACGGTGCAGACACGCGAGCGCATCCAGACGGTGGTGCGTTCCGAGTGGCGTGGCACGGTATATAACGAGGAGATTGACGAACTGCTGGCCGAGATCGCGCTCGATCCGGATACCAGACCGCCGATCGCGGAACTGGCGGCCCGCACCATCGGACGAGTTCGCTCATTGGCGGCGCTCAAGAAAGTGGCCGAAGCCCAACGCGCCGGTTCGGAAGGGGCGCTGCTGGCGTTGGCGTTGGTGCGCGATGAAGCGCCATCGCTGCCGGATGTCGTCAGTCCCCAGGGGCGGGCTTATGCCTGGCTGGCGAATACCTGGCGGCGGCTGACCGATAATCCGCTGGAGAATGTCTGGCGCTTCACCCTGGCGCTGATCGGTGGCTGGATCGCCATGGGCTGGTACGTCTACATCAACCTGCCGAGCGAGGCCATCTTCACCGCCGATCGCTGGGGCAAGACCATTTCGATTGGCCTGACCTTCGGCCTGTTCATCGGCCTGCTGGTGCTGTTGGCGGCTGAACTGCCGGCTCGCTTGCGCGGCTTCTGGCACCCGATCACGCGCCTGTTCGCCAGCAGCGTCCTGGCGTTGGCGCTGGGGTCGCTGACCTGGGGGGCGTTCACCTGGTTCTTCCTCAATTACGACCCCGACTGGTGGCTGATGCTGTTCGGCGCGGCGGGCATGGCGCTGGCCTTTGGGCTGACGAGCGTCTTTCGGCTGCGCGGCTGGGTGGCCTTCGTGGTGACGGCGCTGGCGATCTATCTGCCGCTCTACATCGCCTTCGACATCTACTACAACATCACGCCCTATCCGCTGTTGCGCCTGAGTTCGGCTATTCTGTACTTCCGCGAATGGCCGCAGGTGTTCTCGCAGGGGCTGCCAGTCGTCATCATGATCGCGATTGGCGCACACGCCCAATCGTTGTGGTATGACCTGCGAACGATGTGGACGATGGGGCGCAAGTGGCTGGGTGACCGGCAGGCGAAATAAGGCGGATGATATTCATCATATCCTTTGAGCTACGCCAACTCCACTCGTCAATCGAATTTGGGCAGGAGCCATCGGGGGACAATCTTTGAAGTGGCGATGGCACATCTGCCCTCAGACCAATCCTTAACCACCGCTTTAAACTCGTCGGTTACAATGAATGCCCTTAACCGATTGCGAAAGTGAGTGGAAACCGATGACTTCCAAAGTCCTGTTGATTATGCTCGATGGCTGCCGACCGGACGCGTTGCAGCAGGCGCATACGCCGCACCTCGATTCGTTGTGGCAGACTGGCGCGATCACCTGGAATGCCCGTTCCGTGATGCCAAGCGTGACGCTGCCAGCACACAACTCGATCTTTCGCGGTGTCTCGCCGCAGCAGCACGGCGTCGGCGCGGATAATGTGTTCAAACCGTCGGCGCTGGCCTTCCCCAGCCTGTTCGATCTGGCATCGCTGGCCGCCAAACACACCGCCATGTTTTATAGCTGGAGTCAACTGCGCGATCTGCACGGCATTGGCAGCCTGAAGATGAGCTTCTGCCGCGAGGCCGAGTATGGCAAGGACAACGACACGCCGGTAGCCCGTGCCGCTGCCGAGTATCTGGTGACCGAGCAGCCGGATTTCTGTTTCCTCTACCTGGGCGACATCGACATCAGCGGTCATCTGTATAGCTGGATGTCGCCGGAATACATCGCCGCCATCGAGGCCAATGATGGGGCGGTTGGGTGGGTGCTGGAACGGTTGGAACAGGCCGGTCTGCGCCAACATTACACCCTCATCGTCCATGCCGATCACGGCGGTCATGATACCGATCACGGCACCGATCGCCCGGAAGATATGACCATTCCCTGGTTCATCAACGGGCCGCGCGTCAAGCCTGGTTATGTCATTCAGGGAGAGGTGCGGCTGATGGATACCTGTGCCACTATCGCGCATCTGCTGGAGATCGAACGCCCCGCCATCTGGGAAGGCCAACCGGTGGTCGAGGCGCTGCTGTAAACCTTTATCAACTGCCGCTCGAATTGTGATTACACTCGATAGTAGTAAAACATGCTACAGGGGGCACTATCATGGAGTTTGAGCGGCTCGATACCGATTCGGTTTTGGGCGAATATCACGACAGCGATGGCATCGTCCGCGTCACCTATCGCGGGGTGCTGACCGCCGATGTGACACGGGTGATGTATGGCTGGCTGGGACGTTTGATCGCCCAGAATGGCGGCGACATCAGCCGGACGCGCGGCTCGATCTACGATTTTCGTCAGGTGATCGATTTCGACAGCCGGAATTTCTCGACGGCGCAGAGCCAGAGCGCTAACCTCAAGACTCAAGTAGATCGCATTGACCTGAGTCAGCATCCGGTGGCGCTCGTCGTCAATACCATCAAGCAGGAACAGTTCGTTAAGCTCACGATGCAGGTTGTCGGCCAAGAAAAACGGCAGCGCATCGTCCGTTCCATCGAAGACGCCGAAGCCTTCATCGCCGCGTTTCATCGCCAGCACACCACCGAACCATCCACTTAAGCACCATCAGGGGTGGAGCATCTGCCCCTATCCTTCATCCTGCATCGATCCAATCAGCATCCTATACTGAATGTGTGTTTGATTCTTAACAATGCACCCGCTATAATATCTGCCTCGTACCCATGTGTGCGGAGAATCCATTTATGAATGCTAATGTGCAGGGGCTAGGCGAAACCGAAGAGCTGAATACGGAAACTTCAGCCGCCGAGCCATCGTCGCCCGAAACGATTGAAACAGCTATCGCCGAAGCGAGCGCTGATGCGGTCAGCGCCAGCGAGTCGGTCGTCGAGGCTGCCGCAGACGCCGGGATTGAGGAAGTTCCAGCCGCCACACATGATGGGGATGCGGAGAGCGCGGCTTCCGATGGGTCAGATGCTGGCAACCAGACTGGCCTGAAAAAGGGTGATCTGATCGAAGGTACGGTCACCACCACCTCGCCGACCACTGTGTTTGTTGATGTGGGTGTGGGCAAGGATGGTATCATCCCGTCGCGTGAACTGGAACGGATGAACCGCGAAACGCTGGATCTGCTGAAGCCAGGGGAAAAGATCACAGTCTTTGTGGTCAACCCTCATTCGCAGCCTAACGGCGACATTCTGTTGTCGCTGAATCGGGCGCTGGATGAAATTGACTGGCGACGGGCAGAAGAATATCGCGGCAGTCAGGAAGTGTATGAGAGCCATGTCGCCGGCTACAACAAAGGCGGCCTGATCGTGCGCTTTGGGCGGTTGCGCGGGTTTGTGCCGCAGAGCCAGATCAGCAATGATCGCCGTCGCTTGATGAGCGGCGAAACCCCGGAAGAACGCTGGGGGGCGATGGTCAATGAACCGATCGCCATCAAGGTGATGGAAGTAGATCGTGCGCGTAACCGGCTGATTTTGTCCGAGCGCAGCGCGACCAAAGAGAGCCGCGAAAGCCGCAAGGAAGCGCTCATCAGCCGCCTGCAGGTGGGTGAAGTTCGCACCGGGCGTGTCGTCAGTCTGGTCGATTTCGGTGCTTTCGTCGATATTGGTGGAGCAGAAGGTCTGGTACACCTGACCGAGATTTCGTGGAAACATATCACCCATCCGAAGGAATTCCTGAAGATCGGCCAGGAAGTGAAGGTCGAGGTCATCAGTATTGATCCGGACAACAAGCGCATCGGCCTGAGCATGAAGCGCCAGGAGAGCGATCCCTGGGATACGATTGCCATTAATTACGAGAACGGGCAGTTGGTTCAGGGTATTGTCACCAAGCTGGCAAAGTTCGGCGCATTTGTCCGTCTGGTAGATGTGCCGGAGATCGAAGGACTGGTGCATATCAGTGAGCTGTCCGATAAGCGGGTAGCCCACCCCAAGGAAGTGCTGGAAGAAGGGGATCGGGTGACGCTCCGCGTGGTCAAGATCGACATCAAGGAACGCCGTCTGGGCCTGAGTCTGAAGAAGGTCAACTCGTCCGAATATCTGGACCGCGACCTGGACTGGTTCAGCAAGAGCAACTGATCGCCAGCAAAACACCTCATAATCGACAGGGTTAGCCAACGGGTTAACCCTGTTTTATTTTAGTGACCATTTGAACCGGCATTGGTATTTGCAGGTATATGTTCCAGTCGATACAATGTCCGCATTCTCATCCAGATGATGGAAACTGCCCATGAATCGATTTCTGATCCGCCGCATCATTCAGGCGATACCGACGATCTTTGGTATTTCCCTGCTATCCTTCCTCTTGATGCTGGCAACTCCTGGCGACCCCATCACCACCATCACTTTTCGCCCCAGCAGTGACCCTGGCGCTTCGGAAATCCTGCGGCGTCAGCTCGGCCTCGACCAACCGCCACTGGTGCAATACATCTACTGGCTGATCGGTAACGATTGGACTCGGATTGATGTCGATGGCGATGGTGTGGGGGATATTCAAGGAACTCGTCGTGGGGTGTTGCGCGGCGATCTGGGCAGTTCGATTCAGATCAAGCGCCCGGTATGGGATATGATCGTTGAGCGCGTTCCAGCCACGCTGCTGCTGGCGCTGCCGGCCGTGATAGTCGGTTATATCGTCGGCGGTATCATTGGTCTGCTGGCAGCGCTGCGGCATCAGGGGATCTTCGATCAGATCGCACGCATCATCTCGGTGGCGGGCAGCGCTATTCCGGCCTTCTGGTTGGGCTTATTGTTGATCCTGTTGTTCAGCGTCCGGCTGGACTGGCTGCCGATGAGCGGGATGCGCGACATCACCAAAACCGACGCCGGGTTCAATCTGTTGGAGAGCCTGCCCTACATGATCATGCCGGTCACTGTGCTGTCGCTGGGCATCATCGCGGTGATCTCGCGCTATACCCGGATTCAGGTGCTGGAGGTTCTGGCGCAGGATTATGTCCGCACGGCCAAATCCAAAGGACTGAGCAGTCGTTACATTAACACCCTGCACGTCGCCCGTAACGCCCTGATCCCGGTGGTCACGCTGCTGGGGGGCGCGATTGGCTTCCTGCTGGGGGGCGCGGTGATTGTGGAACAGGTATTTAGCTGGCCGGGGCTGGGGCGTCTGGCAATTGATGCGGTCAGCCAACGCGATTATCCGGTCATCATGGGCAGTGTACTGGTCAGCGGTGTCATGTACATCATTGGCCTTCTCATCAGCGATCTGCTGTATAGTTTGGTTGATCCACGCATTCGGTTAGAATAAGTCAGCATCCGATAACCTTTCGCTTACCTCACCCTCAGCTCGTGCGCCAATATATTAGCCCGAGAGAGTCAAAGGGTGTGAAACAGGGGTGAGCATTATGGATAGATACGAAGTCCGCATCCAGAAGCCCTGGTCAAGAGTAGGATGAGTCCATGAGCGCAGAGCAGGCTATCGCCGCCAAGAATACAGGCAGCATCGTAAAATTAAGTGAAGACAACAAGCGTTCGCGCTCATTATGGTCCGAAGCGCTGGCTCATATACGCCGTGACAAATTGACCTTACTTGCTCTGTCGCTTCTGTTGACGCTAACGTTGGCCTGTGTCTTCCTGCCACCCTATCTGGAAAACACTCTGGGTGTCAGTGCCACCCGCACCAACATCGTCGACAAGTATAAGCCGCCCGGATTTGAGAATTACATCCTCGGCACCGATCAGTTGGGGCGTGACCAGTTGGTGCGGTTGCTCTACGGCGGGCGCGTATCGCTGGGCGTGGCCTATGGTGCCAGCCTGATGTCGATCACGATTGGCATCATCTTTGGCATGATCGCCGGTTACTATGGCGGACGAATTGATGATGTCATCAACTGGTTCGTCAGCACACTGTCATCGATACCCAGTATCTTCCTGCTGATTCTGGTCGGCGTGATCTTCTCCCCTACGCCGGAAGTATTGATTATCCTGCTGGGTCTGCTCGGCTGGATCACTACCTGCCGGTTGGTGCGCGGCGAGGTGTTGTCGCTGAAAGAGCGCGAATTTGTGGTGGCTGCGCGAGCCTTAGGCGCTCCGACGTTGCGGCTGATGGTTCAACACTTGTTCCCCAACATCGTGTCGCTGGTCATCATTTCGCTGACGATTGATGCGGGTACGTTGATTTTGGTGGAATCTGGTCTCAGCTATCTGGGGCTGGGCATCCGCCCCCCGACTCCCTCATGGGGCAACATGCTGACCGAGGCACGCAAATACCTCTCCACCGGCACCCATCTCATCATCTGGCCCGGCATCATGATCTTCATCACGGTCTTGTGTTTCTTCATCGTGGGCGATGGTCTGCGCGATGCTTTTGATCCGCGCAAAACCCAGCAGAAGTAAGCAGACGAGGGGCGCTACACCGTCTGTCCATCAAGATGCTGCTGAACCTGGGGATCAACCCGTTTCAGGATGTCGAGGGCTTCGGTCAGGGTGTCCACTGGAACGAGCGTCGATCCCATCAGCCGTGCCACCTGAAGACTGAAAAGCCGTGTGGTGGGTTGCTGTGTCAGGCCGAATGTCCACCCCATTAGCATTGCTGCATTCGCCAGCGGGCTCATCTGGTGCAGCGGTTCGCGCAAATCAGCCGGCAGATGGCTCAGGCGAGTCATATCCAGAATGAGGTGCACTGGTGCACTCCCGCGTTCCAGATCATCCTTCAACGCAGCCGCACACTGGCGCAGACTGTTCGGCTCATAATTCCCACTAAGGACATTCAGCAGAACTCGTTTGTCCATGATCCATTTTGCCAGCGACTCTGCCATCGGATGCCCCTTAACTGAGATTCATACGATACTACACTCAATTATATGGCGATTAGTAACCCGACATACGAAATTTTTTGTGAAAATCAGAACAATGCCGCTACCTGGGCTGGAAACGGCTACCGTCACTGCTCATCAGAGCTTGCCGATAGCCGAATTTCACTGGCAGAGTGGGCCGATGTGGCTGGTGCTCAGGGTTACTACCTTGCCGGGACGGCTGATTATGACGCTGCTTGTGCGGGAATCGGAGTTCAGCGGGTGCTGGCAACTTTTTCCCGCAGCTCCGCCAGTCGTTCCGGTATGAATCCGACATAGCTGTAAGCGCTGTTTTCATAATTGTCCTGATAGTACTGATATTCTTCCAGCGCCCGCTGCCAGTCACCCTGGTCGTAGTAGATGTCGCCGAGCGAGAGCCGGTAGAACGGTTCATCCGGGGCCAGTTCGATAGCACGCAGGGTGTCCTTCAGCGCTTTGTCGAACTCGCCGCGCAGCCGGTAGCTATCGCCCCGGTTGTTGTAGGCCAGCGCGTTGTCCGGTTCGAGATCAACCGCTTTGTCATAATCGGCAAAGGCTTTATCCTCCTCGCCCATCAGGCTGTAGACATAGCCGCGATCAATATAGGCCGAACTGTTATTGGGGCGAATCTCGATGACCTGACTGTACCACCGGATCGCTTCCGCGTAATCCTTCTGTGCCAGATAGACCTGTCCCTTGCCATAATAACTCCAGATGTTATCGCGGTCGGCTTCGATTGCGCGGTCATAATAGTCGAGCGCTGAGGCAAAATCTTCACTATTCAGTGCCTCATCCCCCCGATTGACCAGATCCCAGGCGTCTGGCGTGGGTGTGATGGTTGGGGCTGCGGTCGGGAAGAGCACCACTTCGGGCAATTCGATGACAGGATCGGGGCCAGTGAAGAGGGAACGGCTCATCAGGATGACGATCAGGATCAATCCCGCTCCCAGGATAATCCAGCTCAGGTTGAGGCGTCGCGCTGAGGACGGTTCTTCCACACCGAAGTGATCATTCTTGGGCTTCTCTTCCGGGTCAAACATGCCGACCATAGGTTATGCTCTCCTACAACATTCACTGATCATCGTTCCCATGATAAGCCGGGTACACCCCTGCCGGACACCCCATGCCATAGGGGTTTGCTCACGACTGACGACGCATCACAGCGGTGTCATCCTCAGCCTGCAGCACCGATTCGTTTAACTCGGCTTCCAGGGGTGCGATTTCGTGGTGCTTTTTCTTCTTGCTCTCGCGCTTGCGCTTCTCCGGCACCTGCGCCCCTTCGCGCAGCGCCCGCCGTTCCGCCCCAGCCAGCGTCAATGCGGTGAAAGCGGCATACAGCAGCAGACTGAGCAACGCGCTGCCGATCAGCACCAGGTCAACGCTGATCGTTTGTAAATACGGATTGTTCACCTTAATGCTTGTCAAGAGGGCGCTGACCATGACCCCGTTGTCGAGTGTGGTGGCTGCATGGATCAGCGATGTGCCGATCAGGTTGATAGCCTGCTGACGAAACTCCTGGCTGATCGCCGGATTGGTGTAGAGCGTGATGTCCCAGCGCGTTGCCCAGGTGAACAGCAGGATCATCAGGCCGATAGCAGCGTACAGTCCGGCTGGACGCAGGCGCAGCCCCGCTGCGTTCAGCAGTGCCCACTCGCTGCGCTTGCTGCGTGCCCCGCCCAACATGCCGCAGGCCGCCGTGAACAACAGATTGATGAGGGTGAAAGCTGTCACCAGCCCGGCGGCTAACAGCAGCAGCAGGGGATGAGGCAGGGTGATGACGGTGTCCAGATAGGTTACCTGCCCTAGCAGCAGGTTACCATTCAGTTTGAAGCCCAGCCAGAAGATCGGCCCGATCCGCCCCAGCGCCAGCCAGCCGAACGCCGGCAGCATCCGCCGCACCGTCACCGCCCACTTGCCGCGCACAATCGCCCGCGCATCGAGATCTGTCAACGTCAGCAGTTCCCAGGTCTGGCCGGTTTGCTCACGGGCCAGGCTGTTGCTGCTAAGGAGCAGGGTGCGGAATATCAGGCCGACATGCCAACCGAGAGCGATGACGATGGCCGCCACTGCCCAGGGCTGAAACGAATCCCATTGATCGACGCTGATGCGCAGCCCAAAGACGGTCACCAGCACGATGAAGATCACCATGAATGCGCTGAAGGCCAGCGAATAGACCATCAGCAGCCGTTGTACCCAGCGCCACAGCCGTGATGGATTGCCGAGACGCCGCGCCTGATATAGTGCCTCCGCCTGACCCGCCGGGTTATTCGGCAGGAACGAGTCCCACAGCCCTGTCATACATACCCCTCCGGATCGATTGATACCGCTTTCATCATACTGGCATTGCCGGAAATCCGCATCATGCCCGGTGCAGCTTTGGGCGCATTTCAGTTAGAAAGGGGAGTCAAACGCAGTGAGGCGGGGGTGCGATTAATGGAGGGTGGCTAGCCAAGACTTTGAAGCCCCATCTGAAGGTCAGGTTGCTCTATTCGATGAATGGGCGTTAACTGATAGTGAGCAGTGCGCGACTCGAATACATGGGGAAACCGGGGAGGCTGTCATGACGCAAAAGGTAGCGGTAGCCGTTGTCCATGGCATTGGCCGGCAGGAGCCTGGTTTTTACGCCGACCTCAAGCGGGAGATTGAAGATCGCTGCCGGGATGTGTGTGGCGATAATGTTGTCATCGAGCCGGTCTACTGGGCGCGCTGGATGCAGGATGCCGAGGATCGACTCTGGGGGCGCATGACCGGCGATGGGCCGATGAATTTTCCTACGGTGCGCCGCCTGATGATTGACTTTGTCTCGGATGCGATGGCCTACCAGCCCACGACCCATGACCGCAAGGCCTACGATGACATTCATGGCGAGTTCGCCCGGAGTTTGCGCCGTCTGGCTGAACGGGCCGGTGCAAACGCGCCGTTGTGCATCATCGCGCACAGCCTGGGGACGGTCATCAGCAGCAACTTCATTTATGATCTGCAAAACCCGCACAAGATTTCCGCCGCTATCCAGTCGGTGATGGAAGACACGCCGCTGGATCGGGGCGAGACCTTAACCTTGTTGTATACGATGGGCAGCCCGCTGGCGTTGTGGAGCCTGCGCTTCCGTGAATTCGGGCAACCGATCACTGTCCCTGCGCCGCAACTCGCCCAGCATTATCCCCAGCTCAAGGGGGAGTGGATCAACTATTATGACCGGGATGATGTGGTGGCGTTCCCGCTGAAAGTCCTGAATGAGGCCTATCAACAGGCGGTGACCGCTGATGTGCAGGTGAATGTCGGTGGCCTACTGA
The DNA here is from genome assembly GCA_022843385.1 of Anaerolineae bacterium. Taxonomy (GTDB): domain Bacteria; phylum Chloroflexota; class Anaerolineae; order Aggregatilineales; family Phototrophicaceae; genus CFX2. The sequence goes on from JALHNT010000063.1 coordinate 30,734, forward strand.
CCAGTTGGAATCCGCTGGCGCACATGGAGTATTGGACCGATCGAGACATCCTGGGCCCGGTTTCCCAGGCGATCACGGCAGTGTGGCAGGCGGTCAATCCGTAATCACCAAGAAGAAGAACCGACCACAGAGACACAGAGGACACAGAGAGAGAGCAAGCAGAGGTCTTTCACTTTTGACTTTGCACTTAGGCTATTGCAGGGAAATAACGCTCCAAAGGCAACCCCTATCCCCCCAGCCCCCTTTCCCCGCACGCGGAGAAAGGGGGAGTCAAAAGCCCCTCTCCGTGCAACGGGGAGGGGTTTGGGGTGGGGTGAATTGGATAGCTAAAATCCTGGAATAGCCTTAGCACTTCACAACTCCACCGCCGCCGGCGGATTGACCGTTGTGGTGGCGGAACGACGGGAGCGATCCGCCAGTGTTAACGCGACCTGTTTCTGACTGGATACTGTCGCGTTTTTGATTCGCACGATTCGTCAGATTCGTCAGATTCGCATCACTCCATATTTCAATTCGTGAATCAGTCGTCAGTCATCAGTCGATAGTCGTCAGAAAAAACTCAAGCGCCTTTTGCTGCTGATTAACCATCCCCCCCGTTGCTGCTGATTTTGCTGATTGAGGCTATCCGCTATCGACTATTGACTACCGACTGTTAGTGCACCTCTGGTTTTGTGTCGTCGTCGTCGTCGGACAGACAAAGACATAAAGACCAACACAGAGGACACAGAGAACACAGAGTGAAGACCGAGTAAAACTGCACAAAATTCGTCAAATTCGTCAAAGTCACAACTGCCTTTTGTGAACTTTTGCCTTCAGCCAATTCAGCCCGATCACGGACTCCACCACAGCACCAGTATAGCACAGAATTTCTACGCTGTGCGTTCGAGTTTTCTAACGTTGGCACTCGCTACCCGGCGCGCTGGAGGTTGAGGTCGAGCAGGCGGCGCAGGATAGCCTCGTCGTCATTCAGGATGTCGTGCGGCCAGCCATAGGCGTCGCACACCGCCCGGTCAAGCGCATCGTGCAGGTCGGCCAGATGGGGGGCGAAGTCGGCGGCGTCCGGTTTGGTGCGCATTTTGTCTTTGCCGCGCCAGACCGCCAGGGCGTTGTAGAGGTTGGTCAGGGTGCGGTCTTTGCCTTTCTGATCGAGCCAGGCCTGCCGTTCCTGATGAAGCTGGCGGGCGGCGGCGGCCACCGCCTGATAGGCCGGGTGGGCGCTATCTTCGCTGCCGGGCGGCCAGGGGAAGGGGAAGGTTTCAAAGGTGGTGGTGGGGGTGTAGCGCGGACGATCTTCCAGCGATGTCCCCATGCGCAGCGACCAGACTTCGTGCAGGCGCGAGTGCAGCACGCCAAAGAAATAGTCGTCGTCGCGGGCGATGGCGACGGTGGCATCAGAGGGTAATTTATCAGGTGTCATCCAAACAAATACTCGGTGTTTTGCAACTCGTGGTGTCACTATAAATCGAGGTAGCTTTCCAATTGCTAACCTCATTGCGGGTCGGGATTCGCCATGTATCCACCAGTATTCACGATACTGTGGACGATTGTTCTTTGCCCGGATCGGAAAAACTACTCTTTGGACATACTCAAATGGCAAAGAATATTTCTGAGCCTCCTCAAGAGATGTTCCGGGCTCAAAATCAATGACCATTCTATTCTCTGCAATTCTAGTAATCTCCAAAGCATTAACTATAGGCTTAACGACCTTTGCATTGCTGGGGCTAGCATTGATCATTTGTTGAGCGATTTCAAATGCAATTTCGAATGGCCCATGTTGCGAGACACCAATGAATGACATATTGCGATTTTCTTCCAGATTCTTGGACATCAGAATATTTTCTCTACCAGTAAGATCTGCATTGATGTCTTTTGCGACTAGACCATTTAGTCGTCGATCCTTGTCAGATCTATCGTCAAATCCGACCATCGAGACGCGCACGGCTGCCCCATCCAGCACCCATTCACGGTCGGACCAGGCCATGAAGATGTCGCCAGAGTCTTTGATGCGTTTGAGGACTTCACGGTTAGCACCGCCGCGTATCGAGTTGGTCGCCAGCAGTCCGGCGCGTCTGGCTTTGCCAGCGGCGATGTGGGCGCGGGCTTTTTCAAACCAGTAGCAGACCAGATCAGCGCCGCCGGGTACGCGGCCTTGATAGAGGCTTCGCAGGGTATCGACGTAGGCATCGCCCAGTTCGCCGCGCATCTTTTTGTCGCCGAGGAAGGGCGGGTTGCCGACGATGACATCCACCGCCGGCCAGTCGGGTTCGGTGGCCGCACCCCCCAGCCCCCTCTCCGCACGCGGAGAGGGGGAGCCGAGCGTAGGGAGGTGGGGGTGAGGTTGGGCGGCATTTGGAGACGGGGAGCCGAGCGCAGCGCCGATTTGAGCCAAGATGTTGTCGAGGTTGTTAATGACTTCAGCGTTGCGGAAGCGCAGCACGCGCAGCCCCCGGCTTTCCAGAAATTCCTGGCGGAGGGCGTCTTCGTCGGGCGTGTATTGGTGAATCGGGCCATCGACTTCGACGATCAGGCGAGCATCATGGCAGTAAAAATCAGCTATGAAGCGATCAATCGAATGCTGACGACGGAACTTATAGCCATCAAGCTGCCGGTTTCGCAGTGCCTGCCAGAGCTGATCTTCGGCCGGTGTTGAGTCATGTCGCATTTGCCGTGCCAGGGGCTTGAGCTTCTCCCAGAGTTCCGGCGGCGTCTTCCAATACGCCCTCTCCGCCCCCTCTGCCTCCCCCTCTCCGTGCGCGGAGAGGGGGTTGGGGGGTGAGGTATATGATGGGTCGGGTGTTGTGGTCACCGTCATAATCGCGTCCATCTGGCGGATGTTGTCGCGCAGCGATTCGAGGATGGGTTCGCGGTGAGTTAGGGTGGCATAGCCGTTGTTCTGCCGCCACTGGATATAACCGATCCAGACGACGATGCTGGCGAGGTCGTGGGCGATGGGGTTGATCTCGATGCCGTACATCTGGCGCGGGTGGACTTCGGGCATGGGCAGGGTTAGCCCGGCGAACAGGGGATGGTGGATGACGGCCTTTTCCATATCCATCAGCAGTTGCAGGGCGACATAGAGGAAGTTGCCGCTGCCACAGGCCGGGTCGAGAACTTTGATCTCGCGCAGGCGGGTGAGCAGCGGCTGGCGCAAGGCTTCGAGTTTCTGGCTGAGTTGAATCCGGTCTCTGGGGGTGGTGGCGGTGTCGAGCTGGGCGCGCAGCGGTTCGGCCTGCTGGCAGAGGGCGTCCCAGTCACGGCGGAGAGGCTGCATCAGCACCGGCTCGACGATGAGCAGGATGTCTTCGCGGCTGGTGTAGTGCGCGCCCAACTGCGCCCGTTTGCCGGGGTCGAGGCTGCGCTCGAACAGGGTGCCGAAGATGGCTGGTTCCACCGACTCCCAGTTGAGTTGGGCGGCGCTGGATAAACGCCCCAGCGCTTCGGGCGAGATGGCCTCGACGGTGACATCATCGAAGAGCGAGCCGTTGAGGTAGGGAATCTTCTGGAACATGACCTCGCCGCCGGACGCCATGGCCTCGAACAATTCCTGGGCGTAGCGGATAAAGCGGCTGGGTTCGCGGTAGGTGCGCTCGATGATCTCGGCGAAGATGCCTTTGGAGCTGTTGGCAGCGGCCGGCAGCAGGCTGACATCCTCGGCGAACAGGCAGAAGACCAGCTTGGTGAGGAAGTGGGCGATGCGCTCGGCGGGGGCGCTTTGCTCGGCGCGCATATCGTCGGCGATGACGCGGAAGACCTCAGCGGCGTCGGTGGTCACCTGCGCCGTGTTACGATCCGGGTGCAGCCGTTCCGGTGCGGTGAAGAGATCGGTCAGCAGCTTGAGGATCGAGGGACGGTTGGCGATGTCGGCGTGGGTGAAGCGGTAGACCTTCTTCTCGGTGTTGGGGAAATTGGTGTGGATTTCCCAGGTAGCAATGTCAGTGACGACCAGCAGCGGCGGATTGTTGAGCCGTTCGCGGTACTGGAGCAACTGCTGATAGGCTTCAGCCAAATCCTTGTATTTGCCAGCGGCCTTGTATTCGATGGCGAAGTGTCCATCGTAGAAGACATCGGCGAAGCCCTGCCCGCCGCCATCCTTCTTGACGCCATATTCAAAGGCGAAGGTCTTGCCCTGGCTGTCGCGGCCTTCGCCGCCGGGGGCTTCATGACCGACCAGTTGGCAGACATCGAGGAAGTGAAGCTGGTAGCTCTGGCGTTCGCCCAGGGTGGTGTTCTGCCACTGGGCGACGAACTGTGGCGGCGTGAGAGTCATGTTGTTAGTTATTAGTTGCTAGTTGTTAGTTACTGGTATCAGTTTACGTCTATACCGAAGGGTTAGCAAGCACCGACGAATCGCGCACGATGAGCTGGTGCGGCAGGACCGTGGAGGTGACGGGTTCGCCGTCGATGAGCGCCAGGAGCTTCTGCACCATCAGCCGCCCGCCCTGGTGAATGGGCTGGTGGATGGTGGTCAGGCGCGGGGCGTAGTGGGCGGCCAGCGGGACATCATCATAGCCGACGACCGAGACATCATCCGGCACACGGCGACCGCCTTGACGCAGCACATCCATCACGCCGGCAGCCATGTAATCACTGCACACCAACAGCCCATCCAGCGCCGGGGCTTGCTCCAGTAACCGCTGCGCCGCCTGCCCGCCGGCTTCCGGGGTGAAATCGGTGAAAGCGATGAGCTGCTCATCCACCGGCAGCCCGGCCTCGGTCAGCGCCAGCCGGTAGCCGCCCTGACGAAAATGAGTCTCGACCATATGCTCGAAGCCACCGATGAAGCCGATGCGCCGCCGACCCACCGCCAACAGATGACGCACGGCGTCGGCCGCCCCGGCTGTGCCATCACAGCCTACCGAGACATAACCCGGCTCATCCAGCGCCGCGCTCCACACCACGACCTTCGCCCCCAGCGCGTGCAGCCGCCGGATGCCGATGTCATCCAGGGCGCGGTCAATCAGCAGGATGCCATCGACCCGTTTATCCAGCACATAGCGGTTACACCAGTCGTCATTCTCGACATGGACGCGCGCGATGAGCGAGTCGTAGCCGTGCTGGTCGAGTTCGTCGGTGATGGCCGCCAGGATTTCCATGTAGAACGGGTCAGCGATCTGGCGGTGGCTGGCGTGCTGGTAAGGGAAGAGGGTCGCCACCGTTTGCGACCGCTGGAGGCGGAAGTTGCGGGCGCGGACATCGAGGCGGTAGTTCAGGTCGCGGGCAATGCGCTCGATCATCAGCCGGGTGTTTTCCGGGATGCCGGGGTTGTGGTTCAGGGCGCGCGACACGGTGGAGGGGGAAACTCCGGCGGCGCGGGCGATGTCGGCGATGGTGATGCGGTTGGTCATGGCTAAAAATCCCTGCTGCCCTCACCCCCCGACCCCCTCTCCCCCAGGCGAGGGGGAGCTTATGCCCGCTGCATTTTTCCCGGTGAGAGAGGCTGCGAGCATCTCAAGCGAGCGGGGGGCAGAGCCGCAAGTAATCCACAGCGTTATGCAATCGATTGCATGAGTATAGCAGTCGTGGTATAAACAGGCAAAATTCAGGGAGCAAAGATTATGAAAGCCGTGATGAAGGTCGAACGCGGGGTTGGGAACATCGAGCTGCGGGACATTCCCGAACCGTCAGCGGCAGCCGGTCAGGTCAAGATCAAGGTGCAGGCGGCGGGCATCTGTGGCACCGACCTGCATATCTACAAGGACGAGTTTCGCTCGGTGCCACCGGTGGTGCTGGGGCATGAGGTGGCGGGCGAGATCGCTGAACTGGGCGAGGGCGTCGATGGGCTGGCGCTTGGTCAGCGCGTCACCACCGAGACCTACTTCTATACCTGCGGTCAGTGCGCCTACTGCCGCAGCGGTCACAACAACCTGTGCCTGAACCGGCGTTCGATTGGCTCGGCGGTCAACGGCGGCTTCACCAACTTCGTCGTCGTGCCAGCGAAGAACATTCATCACCTGCCGGAGACGGTGGATTTCCAGGCCGGTGCGCTGACCGAGCCGCTGGCCTGCGTCTGTCATGCGGTGCTGACCACACCCAGCGTGTCGCCGGGGGATGTGGCGGTGATCGCCGGGCCAGGGGCTATCGGGCTGCTGACGCTTCAGGTGGTCAAGGCGGCCGGCGCGACGGTGGTGATGCTGGGGACAGATGGCGACGAGGCGCGCATGAATCTGGCGCGGACGCTGGGGGCGGATCATGTGGTCAACGTCAGCCAGGAGAACCCGGAGAAGCTGGTGCAGGCCATCAGTCATGAGGGGCTGGGGGCGGATGTGGTCTACGAGTGTTCCGGGGCGGGGCCAGCAGCGGCACAACTGCTGACGCTGGTGCGGCGGCGCGGGCGTTATGTGCAGATCGGGCTGTTCGGCAAGCCGGTGGCCTGGGACCTCGATCAGGTGTGTTACCGTGAACTGAGCGTGACCGGCAGCAATGCCAGTGTGCCGAGCGCCTGGGGGCGGGCACTGCAACTGCTGGCGAGTGGGCAGGTGCAGACCAAACCCCTCATCACGGCGGCCTATGAGGTGACAGCGTGGCAGGAAGCCTTCGACGGCTTCGAGCGCAAGCAGGCCATCAAGACGCTGCTGCTGCCGGCGCAGTAGTAGAGAGAGCATTCCCATTAATCCACCGATCCTGATCCTGGCCGCCCGCGATGAACTCTCGTATGTGCTGATTAACCATCTGGCGCAGGAATTTGCGATTGACCGGGTGGTGTTTGAAGCGCCGCATACCGGCCGGATGCTGCGCTACCGGCTGAAGAAGCTGGGGGCATGGGTGGTAGCAGGGCAGTTAGCCTTCCTGATTTATGACCGGCTGGTGATCCGGCGGCGTTCGCGCCCGAAGATCCAGCGGCTGCTGACCGGATATGATGCCAGCGCGCCGGATGACCGGTTGGCGGTGATGGATGTGGACAGCGTGAATAGCGCTGAGGTGATGCGTCTGCTGGAGACACTTCAGCCGGCGGTGGTGGTCGTCAGCGGGACGGGGATCATCAGCAAGAAGGTGCTGGCGCTGGCACCAACCTTCATCAATATCCATGTGGGCATCACGCCGCGCTACCGGGGTGTACACGGCGGCTTCTGGGCAGTGGTCGAGGGACGTCCCGACCTGGCCGGGACGACGCTGCACCGGGTTGATCCGGGAGTAGATACCGGCGCGATCATCGCCCAGACTACGATCACGGTTGAAGCGGATGACACCTACCGCACGCTGCCGGTCAAGCAGTATCTCAGTGCGCTGGCGACCCTGAGCGCGGCGGTGGGTGCTGCCCTGCGCGGCGAGCTGACGACGTATCAGCGTGATGACCTGGAAAGCCGGCAGTGGTATTCGCCCACTCCCGGCGACTATTGGCGGTTCATCCGACGGCTGCGCGATTATGCGGGTGCAGGTAAACGAAGCGGCAATCGTGAATCTGGCTGATGAACAACGGTTGAAAATCGAGCGCGGCGTAGGCCGGATCATGGAACACCAGCCCGTCATGCGCCGGGTCGAAGCGGCGGGTGATGAGGTGGTCGCTTTGGGAATAAGCCTGGGCTTCGGTGTTGTGCGGCCAACCAGGGTGTACCGAATTCATCACCTGGAGTGAGAGCCAGGGTTGGGTGGCGAGCTGCATCATCTTTCGCAATCCCATCTGATGCAGCATGGCAAAGGCATCCCCCAGCGGTTGGCGCGCCACCATCTGTGCCTGCCCATCGACGATCAGGCCGTCCGCATCGCGACAGGCAAACTGCATCCGCCCATCCTGCTCCTGGCGCATGGTCGCGCTCATCATTTGTGCATTCAGCCCCAGCAGCTCGCTGTTGTAACGGACAACCAGATCAGTGTCATTCCACAGGCGGTAACACAGCATCCGGGCATGCGGATTGAAGTTGAGGAAGTCGAGCAGGCTGAAGGTCTGATCCGACAGCGGCGGAACCGAGCAGCGGCTGACGAACAGCGAGAACTGCAATTCGTGGTGGGGTCCCAGGCTGGCCTCGTGGAAATCGCAGATCCACAACGCCATCAGCGCCCGCCCGCCCTGGGTGGTGACCGGTCTGACCTGTTCTGCCGTAAGGGCTGACCGGACTGTCGTGAGATCCGCCGTCCCGCCGACCAGCACGATTGTCCCGCGATAGATGTGGTAGGGTATCGGCACCTGCGTCCCATCCGCCAGGCGATCGAAGTGGACGATTGGGTAACGGTCGAACAGAGGATGCGACATACTGCTGCTCCTGCAGAGATGAGTCAATCTGACTCACACTGTAAGGAAGATGGCGGCGATGTGCAACCCGTCAGGGCTGACAAAGGATCAGTTAAAGCCGCTTGCATCCCGGGGCATGGCGGCTTCCCTTCAGCCCGGCGTGACCGCTACTCAACTAGAGCCTGTTATGCACTTTTTAGCCCTCATCCCCCCCGTCCCTTCTCCCACTGGGAGAAGGGGAGATGTGGTGAACGTAGTGCTTTTAAGCCCCTCGCCCCGTGGGAGAGGGCTGCGTAGCGTGGGGTGAGGGCAATTCGAGAGCGAAGTTCATAACACGCTCTAGAGCGGA
>JALHNT010000064.1 GCA_022843385.1 Anaerolineae bacterium
GTTTTGCTGCTTGACTCTTAACATGACATCTGAAGGGGCTGCTTTCCCAAAACGTCTTCTTCAGCGCCTTTAGTGCGCTTACCGATTTCCCGGTAGCTGGGCGGCTTCAGCCCCCAGCGGATCAACGAGTTGAAAGTGCTGAATGCGAAGTTCAAAGTGAAAGACCTCTGCTTTCACTCTGTGTTCTCTGTGTCCTCTGTGCTGGTCTTTCTGTCTTTGTCGTTCTGTCTGTCCGACGACGACGACGACGACACAAAACCGGAGTTGCACAAAAATGGACTTGCAACACTTGAGGGAAAACAGTGGCACAAGATTCACGAATCGAAAAAAGGACTGATGCGAATCTGACGAATCTGACGAATCGAGTGAATCAAGAATGGCTGAAAGCTTACGGCTATAGACTGATGGCTCCAATCAGCAAAATCAGCAGCAAAGCCGGGTACGGTCAATCAGCAGCACAAGCCCCTCGGTGTTCTTTCTGACGACTATCGACTGATGACTGACGACTGATTGAGGGAAAAGTTCACAAAAGGCAGTTGTGAATTTGACGAATTTGACGCACGTTGCGAATCAGGTAATAGAGAGTTAAAAGTGCTAAGTTAAAAGGAAAAGACCTCTGATTACTCTCTTTGTCCTCTATGTCTCTGTGGTCGGTTCTTCTTTTTGGCGATCCTGGCGGCGGATCGCTCCCGTCGTTCCGCCACCGCAAATCCGTTTCGCCGGTCGCAACACTCACCACAACTATAGCCGGAAGCGGGTGAAAAGGTTACACTCAGCCGTCGGTTAACCGGATGATGCGCCAGGGGAAATGCGATGCGCCGTTTTGTGATTGATACTGATACCGCCTCGGACGATGCCGTCGCGCTGGTGATGGCACTGCAACAACCGGATATTCAGGTCGAGACGATCACGGTAGTGGCGGGCAATGTGCCGCTCGATCAGGCGGTGCAGAACGCGCTCTACACCGTCGAGTTCTGTGGTCAGGCGACGCCGGTTTATGCCGGGATGGCGCGACCGCTGTTGCGCCCACTGGAAACGGCGCAGAATGTGCATGGACAGGATGGCATGGGCGATCTGGGGCTGCCGCTGCGCGGACGGTCACCCGCACCCGGCCATGCAGTGGCGGCACTGATCGATGTCATCAACCGCCATGCCGGCGACATCACCCTCGTGACACTGGGGCCGCTGACCAACGTGGCAGCGGCGCTGCTGCAAGACCCATCGCTGGCGCACAAGGTGACGCGCTGTTATGTCATGGGGGGCATCGGCCAGGGCTATGGCAACGTCACTCAGGTGGCTGAGTACAACATCTGGACTGACCCGGAAGCGGCCAAAATCGTGTTCGAGTCTGGCCTGCCACTGGTGATGGTCGGCTGGGATATTTCGCGGCTGTACGCCACTTTCAGCCCGGCGGAGGCGAAAGAACTGAGAACAGTCGGGACGCCGCTGGCAGCTTTCTGTGTCGATATTCAGGCGACGCTCAATAACTTTGCCCTCGACATCACCCAACTATCCGGCTTCGACCTGCCCGACCCGATCACGATGGCGGTGGCGATTGATCCATCGGTAGCGATCGAGGTGCGGCGGCTGCATGTCACCATCGAAACCGAGAGCCGCCTGTGTCGTGGGCAAACGGTGATCGATCACCTGGGGTTGACCGGCGATACGCCCAACGTCGATGTGGTGCTGGCAGCCTCGCGGGAGAAATTCCTCGACATCCTCTATCACGCGGTGCAGCGCCCAGTGATGTGATTGCGTCAGACCCGTTCAAAATGCTCAACAGTCGGGAATGGATCGTAGAAATGATGCAGCAGGCGTTTCCATTCCTGGTATTGAGCTGAACCTCGAAACCCCTGAACATGATCTTCCAGCGTTTCCCACTCGACCAGCAGCACATAAGCGCCAGATCGTTCGATGCAGCGATGCAGCTCGTGCCGGCGATGCCCATTCATGCCGGCAACGATAGGGGATGCCTGGCTGAAAGCATCTTCAAACGCGGTTTCCTGCCCGGCGCGCACCTGAAGAAAAGCGACCTCAAGGATCACGGGTTCTTCTGCACCAGTTCGTAATGAGCCATCTGTGAGGGCGACTCGAAATAGGGCGATACCAGTTGGCGATATTCCTGAAAAGCGGGCGACTCGCGAAAGCCAATCATGTGGTCGTCGATGCTTTCCCACTGTACCAGGATGACATAGCGTCCTTTAGTTTCCACACAGCGCTGCACCTGATGGCTGATATAGCCTTTCGAGTCCATCAAGTAACGCGAAGCCTTGGCGAAGGCGGTTTCATAATCAGCTTCATGACCGGGCTTGATCTGAACAGTGACGATTTCGAGGATCATGGCGGCAACACTTCCTGATGACGTGGATAAGAGCGTGAATCTTAACACGTTCTGCTCGTATCGCCGACACATCCACGACCTGATTGATCCCGAAACGCTTTAGGCCAGGGAGAGTTGTGATGGGCGCGACACGTCTGCCAGATTGCAGTCGATCATCCGTACAGGTGCACCAGTGCCCGTGCTGCTTCTTCGTCAGTCACCAGCACATTGCAATAGCGACCCCGGATCGCCCCATAAATGGCATGAACCTTGCGCGCGCCGCCGGCCAGCGCTACCGTCAGTGTCTTGCTTCGCAGATGATCGAGCCCAATGGCGATGGTGCGATCGCTGATTTCTGAAGAACAGGGATTACCCTGCAAGTCGTAACCATTGCCGGCAATCTCACCGACGCCGCCACTGGCCTGAATCTGATGCAGCATCTCGCTGGTCAGGTGCCCCTGCAAATAGGGCGAGGACTGCGGCGAAAAGTCGCCGATGCCATAAATGGCGATATTGGCCTGACGCGCCAGTTCCAGCACCGCCGCAATGCTCGAGTCGGTCAGCAGGCTGGCCTTGATGTCCGAGCGATCCACAAAGGCTGGCGCTGTCAGTACAATCGGCTTGGCGTTCAGCAGCCGCGCCGCCAGATGGATGACATTTTCCGAGAAAACCATATGATTTTCGCGGTTGACACTGCCATTCAGCCCGACCACTCGCAGGTGGCTGGCGCGCGTCGGCTTCAGGTTCAGGGCACACTCATAGACTGTGGTGCTGCCGGAGGCAATGCCCACAATGTCACCATCCTGTAAACGGCGTCCCAGGAATTCAGCAGCGGCGCTGCCAATCGCGATCTTGACTGAGGCTTCGCTGTCGGTATGAGGGCGAACAACGACCGCCTCCAGCAGGCCGAAGGTTTCTTCGAGCGTACATTCCAGTTCGGTATCATACGAGATTGGCGAGCCAATCTCGATGCGCACGATGCCCTGATCTCGCGCCCGTTGCAGCAGGCGTCCAACTGATTGGCGCGACAGGCCAAGGCGGGTGGCGATATCCTGTTGTGATAATTGACTGCGATAGTACAGCGTGGCGACCTTTGCCAGCAACCGCGACTCATCCGTGACCATAAAACGACTTCCCAATTTGAGCAAATGCTCAACTCATAGGCAACTGTAATAGCGCCGTTTGGGATGGGTGTCAAGGGGTGAGCCAGTTTTGCGCCACCAGCCATTCGCTGATTGTGCGAGCTGCGACTGTGTGACCACGCGGGTTAAAGTGACCGTCAATCAGGAAGTAGAGCCGCCCAGTCTCAGCATTCGCACGCAGAATTGAAGTCAGATCAAGGGTTGGGATGGAGTCTTCTTGCAGGAAGGTCAGCAGGCGCGTAACTGGCTGCAAGGGATCGGCCTGCATGATGGCTGGGGTTAAGCTTTCAAACTCAGCCTGCGTCCGCCACCAGTCCTCGATATGCACCGCCCGTCGATCCGGGATGACAACCACGCCGAACGCGATCCCCTGCTCTTTCACCAGATCGCGCAGTTGGCGAATGAGTGCCTCCGTCACTTCCCAGGCTTCAGCCCAGTGATTATCTTCCGGCAGATACAATCCCAATTCAACCGGATATTCGAGGCGGTACGGCGCTGTTCCCAGCACAATTGGATGCATGGGCGGGTTGGCTGGCGGCGCGGCGGTCTGATTGGCGTGCTGTTCGACCAGCCATTGATAAGGTGCCGAGTCCGGGTAGAGGGCGCGGTCGAATAATGGGCTGTTATGCAGCCGAAGCTGATCCGTGCGCAGGCTGAAGATCGGATAGGGCAGCGCGTAGCCATAGCGCCGGGTTTGCAGATCGACCTGGTTCTCCTGCACATCATTGCCCACATACAGCGCCAGCAGCACGACATCCGGCTGAAAGCGCCAGCCAAGATAGCTGTAGAGCAGCAGTTGGCGGTCGGTGCTGTAGCCATCCATGCTTAGATTGATGACCTCTGTTGCCGCCTGATCCAACAGATCATTTAGTTGATTAGGGAAAGTTTCGCTCTGGTTGACCTGCAAGCCCTGGGCATATGAGTCACCCAATATCAGGAGCCGCCGCTCAGCCGGCGCTTTCTCCAGCGCGTAATCCGGCGCATGCTGACCGAAGTTATTGAGCTGCAGCGTGAGGGCAAATTCATCCGGTGCGGTAGATTGGACTTCCACCATGGAACAAGCATCGCGGTAGATGCCGAGCAGAGTCTTGAGTCCGTCAGTTGCCAGGTGCGGCTGACAGGCATCGGCCTGCGCCAACGCGGACATCCATGATAGGAGACCGGCCACCACCAGCAGCGCCAGCCCCTGGATGCGATATGAAACGCCTGTGAGCTTCAATACTCGCTTCCTGTTGTTCGCTTGCGAACTCAGTATAGCAGAATCCGGGTTGTCACAGGCTGGTGACCTGAGGCTGATCTGTGACTGGCGATGAATGACCTGAGCTGTTGGGGTAGTGTCGCAGATAGCCTGACGATCCGAGGTAGTGGATCGAGCGCTCTAGCGGATAGAACGCTCGATCCTTTTGTCCGGCTTGGTCGAAGGGGCAAAACCCCTCAATCCCTTCTGATCAGATAGCAGATCTACACCAGCGCCGCCCTGCGATTGGTTTCGACCACGCGCAGCGCCTCGGCCACCACGCCCATGCCCTCATCAACCTGCTCATCAGTGATGTTGAGCGGTGGCAGAAAGCGGATGCCGTTGCTGAACAGGCCGGCGCGGATGGCGATCAGGCCGCGCTTGAAGCATTCCTGCGTCACCTGGAGCGTCTCATCAGTGGCCGGGGTCTTGAGATCACGATCCTTCACCAGCTCCATCAGCATCATCGCCCCCAGCCCGCGCACATCGCCGATCAGCGAAATCTCGGTCTGAAGATCGAGCAGGTGCTGGCGGAAGCGCCCACCGATTTCAGTGGCACGCTTGAGGAACGACTCCTGCCGGATCATGGTGATGGCCTCGACCGCTGCGACACAGGCCAGCGGATTGCCACTGTAGGTGCCACCCAGCCCACCGGGGTGCGGCGCATCCATGATGTCCGCCCGTCCGGTCACAGCTGCCAGCGGCATCCCGGCAGCCAGTGATTTTGCCGTGCAGATGAGGTCAGGTTCCACGCCGTAATGCTCGACGGCGAACAGCTTGCCAGTTCGCCCGAAGCCGCACTGGACTTCATCGGCGATGTAGACGATGCCGTGCTGGGTGCAGAGTTCACGCACCCGCTTGAGGAAACGGGGCGGCGTGGCAATGAAACCGCCCTCACCCTGTACCGTTTCGATGGCGATGGCCGCCACTGCGCTCGGATCAACCTGGGCGACCAGGGCATTCTCCAGCCGGGCGATGCAGTCATCGACGAACTGATCTTCGCTCATGCCCGCTGGACGGCGATAGACATTGGGGAAGGGCAGGCGATAGACTTCAGGCGCGAATGGGCCAAAACCCTTCTTGAACAGGCCGTACTTGCTGGTCATCGCCAGCGTCAGGTTGGTGCGGCCATGATACGCCCCTTCAAACACGATCAGCGCCGGGCGTCCGGTGTGGCTGCGGGCGATCTTGACGGCGGTTTCCAGCGCTTCGGCACCGCTGTTGAGCAGGATGGTCTTCTTGGGGAAGCTGCCGGGTGTGACTTCGTTCAGCAATTCCGCCACCCTGACATACGGTTCGTAGGTGCCGACAATGGCACACAGATGGATCAGGTCAGCCGCCTGCTTCTGCACCGCCTCGACCACGTTCGGCGGGCAGTGTCCGACGGCCAGGGTGCCGATGCCGCCGGCGAAATCGAGGAAGGTGTTGCCATCCACATCGGTGACGGCTGCGCCCTGCGCCCGTTCGATGGCGACCGACGTCAGCTTGGCGGCACCGCGTGGGGTGGCGCTCTCGCGGCGGGCGACCAGCGCCTTGCTCTTCGGGCCGGGCAGTTCAGTAATCAGGTTAATCGTAGGCATGATAATAATCCACTCTTGGTGTCGATACAGGTCGAACATTGTATCATGCCGGGTATGACTTTCCACACCACACTCAATCTGTCTGACCATTCATGCTACAATGTCAGCCACACTATTTAACGGTAAGCGAACTGCTGTCCATGCGTTTTCTGGCTTCGTTATTGATCGGTCTGGTAGTGGGCGCAGCGATCGGGTTATATCTGGGCTGGGTTCAGTTTCCAGCGCAGGTAGTCAACAGCCCGGCCAGCAACCTGACCGAACGCTACAAAGATGAATACACCGTCATGATCGCCGCCGGTTATCTGGGAGATGGCGATCTGGGCGGCGCTGTCGAACGGCTGCGGGTGCTGGGCGAGCAGAATATCCCGGCCTGGGTGCAGAATGTGACCGAGCGTTACATCAGCAACTCGCGCAATGCCCGTGATATTGGCTATCTTGTGGCGCTGGCGGAAGGGCTGGGCCGGCTGACCCCGATCATGGAACCGTATCGTCAGGTGGCTGGAGGACAGCCATGAGCCGGCGCTATGATGCCAGTGGCAATATGGCCCCGGCGCGTGAGAGCAAGTATCGCCGGTCGCGCCGTCCGATGTCGTTGTGGGCGCTGCTCATCGGGCTGGCGCTGGGACTGGGCAGCGGCCTGTTTTATGCCTGGCAGGTTGATCCGCGCATTGAGGTGAACACCGAACCCTGGCAGCTCAATGAGGCGGCCCGCGCGGATTATATGGCGGCGATTGCGCTCCAGTATGCTTACGATGGCGACCTGGGGGCGGCGGTTAATCGGCTGCTGGACATGCGCTCACCGGGCGACCCGATCCAGGCGATGGCCGATATGGCCTGCAAGCTGGCGACCACCAGCTATGTCGATAACACCAGCGGGCAGCGCGCCGTCCGCGCCATGATGACGCTGTATCAGTTGCAGGGACGCTCCGGCTGTGCCGATAACCTGCTGGTGGCGGACGATCGGGCCCCCACCCAGGTCGTGATCGATGCTGCCACGCCGACGCTAGTGCCACCCGCCAGCAAAACACCCACCGAACCCCCTAGCGCGACGCGCACGCCGACGCCGCCTTCGCCCATCATCATCCCGACGCTGCAACCCCAGACCAGCTATGTTCAGGTCAACGTCGGCACTTTTTGCAGCACTGAATTCTCCGGCATCATCGAAGTGCGGGTGCAGGATTTCAATGGCAACGGGGTGCCAGGCGAACGGATTCGCGCCCGCTGGGATGGCGGCGAGAGCATCTTCGTCACCGGACTGAAGCCGGAGCGCGGCAATGATTATGCCGACTTCGAGATGGAAGAGGGCAAGTCCTACACCATCGAAGTGCTGGACGGCTCCGATCCGTCGCAGCCATTGGAGGCGCGGCGCTGCCCCACCGATCGTGGCGAAACCGCCCTCATCTCCTATCGCATCTACTTCCGCGAGCAGTGAGCGCGAATGCTGACGATAGACCCGACTCAATTGATGGTATAGTGTAAGTGATATGAGACAACGGAGCTGTATCATGAGTGATCTGACCATCTTATCAATTGACTTGATCGTGTCAAACCCCAAGCTACGCAGTGGACGACCTATCATCGCCGGGACGACGCTGAGGGTGCAGGATGTGGCTGCACATCATCGCTACAACCACTACACGCCAGAAGAGCTGGCCGATGAGCTTCAGATCTCGCTGGCACAGGTACACGCAGCCTTATCCTATTATTTTGCTCACCAGACTGACATCGACGCTCAAATTCAGGCGGATACGGACTTTGCCCACAAGGCGAAGGAAGAAGGTCTTGGACAGCGACATTCGCCTGTACTTCGATGAAGGTGTGCAAGTTAGTATTGCGGAGCAGATGCGACGGTTAGGCATTGATGCTGTAACGGTACGCGATCTGAGATTGCTAGGCGAAACCGATATTCAGCATTTGCGGCGCGCTACTGAAATGGGGCGAGTCTTGTGTACCTACGACACCGATTTTCTGCGCCTCCATGCCCAGGGACATGAACATGCAGGCATTATCTTTGGAATTCAGAATCAGGCATCTGTTGGAGATTGGGTTCGCGCTCTGGAACTCATCTGCCAGGTGATGACTGCTGCTGATATGGTCAATCACATCGAGTATCTGTGACCAACGTTTCAGAACCCATCCGATCAGATAATTCCCCTTAACGCCGGCAGTCGGTAGTGGACAGGTGCAACGCTCAATGCACTTCAACTGGAAACAACTCTGAGCTACCATTGGCGGTCTGTCATCCCAACAGTCGCTTAACCAGAAAGACGGGTCACATGCGCCTGCTATTCGGCTTCGTTGGCGGTCATGGTCATTTTGAGCCGTTGCTTCCGATTGCACGGGCCGCTGCTCAGGCGGGGCATGAGGTGGCCTTCACCGGACGTCCGGGCATGGTTCCGGCGATTCTGGCGGCGGGTTTCGTCGGATTCCCAACCGGGCAGGCTGGCGGTGATGGCGATAGCCGCCGGCCTTTGCTGGAATTCAATGCTGAACGTGAAGATCAGGTCTTGCGCGAAGGCTTTGCCCGTCATCATGCTGCTGAACGGGCTGCGGCCCTCATCACCCTCTGCGCCGACTGGCAGCCGGATGTCATCGTTTGCGATGAAGTTGACTTCGGCAGCATGATCGCAGCTGAAAAGCTCGGGCTGCCTTATGCGTCGGTGTTGGTGATCGCCTCCGGCGCATTTGTGCGGCCAGAAGTGGTGGCTGAACCGCTGAATCACGTGCGAGTGGCCTATGGCCTTGCGCCTGATCCTGACCTGAAGATGCTCAGTCGCTACCTGATCCTCTCGCCATTCCCACCCCGCTATCGTGATCTGGCCTTTCCGCTGCCCCGTACCGCCCACAGCCTGCGCCCGATGATCCTTGAAGCACCCCCAGCAGCCTCGCTGCCGGTCTGGGTTGCAGCCTTACCCGATCAGCCGACCCTCTATTTTACGCTTGGCACGGTGTTCAACCGGGAGTCAGGCGATCTGTTCACGCGAGTCATCAACGGCATTCGTGACCTGCCTATCAACCTGATTGTCACGATTGGTTCTCAAATTGATCCGGCGGAATTTGGCCCTCAGCCCGATAATGTTCATATTGAGCGCTACATTCCTCAGACGTTGCTCTTTCCCCATTGCGATCTGGTCATCTCGCATGGCGGTTCCGGCAGCGTGATCGGTTCGCTGGCGCATGGTTTACCCTCGATCCTACTTCCGATGGGAGCCGATCAGGGATTAAATGCGGCCTGTTGTGAACGCTTGGGGGTCGGGCAGGTCGTGGATGCGGTCACCTGCACGTCAGAGACTATCCGGCAGGTGGTTATCCAGGTTTTGGAGACGCCCAGCTATCGCCACGCGGCTGAACGCATGCGCGATGAGATACAGGCGCTGCCGGGCGTCGATCATGCGCTCAGGCTGATTGAACAACTGGGGAACGATAAACGTCCAATCACCTCAATCTAGCGATCCAGACAATACCAACCGTCTTGATGATGAAGGTTGGTATTGTCCGAGGTTGAATACAATCAGCGGATGTAATTGGCCGGGGAACTCTGGCTGCCCTTCTTGCCATCGGGCCAGGTGGTGCGTTCGTCGAACTTGACGCCGGTGACGTTCGCCCCTTGAAGGTTCGCCCCCTGAAGATTGGCACCGTTCAGCACGGCGTTGGTCAGGTTCGCCCCGGCCAGCCGCGCCCCATTCAGGTTCGCCCCGGTGAAATTCGTCCCCAGCAGCGTGGCGTTGTTGAAATCGGCAAACGGCATCTGGGACGTGGTACAATCGACGCCGGTCATGTTGGTGGATCGGAGGATGGTTTCGCGGCAGGTACAGGCCATCATGTTCGCCCCGCGCAGGTTCGCCCCCTCCAGATTCAGACGGGTCATATCCAGCGCGCTCAGGTCAACACCGGCCAAACGGGGATTAGCACCCGCCTGTACCAACGCCAGCACCAATTCCTTACGGGTCACTTCTGCCATAATCACCTCATTTGGATGGGTTGTTATCGCGTCATTATAGGCTGTATCTTACCCCAATCGCCGGATTGGGACAATAATGGCTCCAATGTTACAAAATTGATGCTCAATCTTTGTGCAACTGTAACAACCGTTCTTAAGTCTTATAGAGCGAGTCCTGGGCTATAGTAAGCATATGGGGGATAACTTCACCATTCCTATACGCAATGTGTAATATACCGTACCTGATGTAGGACACTATCCCGTCGACCTGTGAGTGATCGATACTAAAGTTAGTGAGTTGATGTGGAGGGGAAGATGTTTACTGAGGATCGTCAAATACTGGAAGATATAGATTACTACCGTCACTGGCATGCCAATTCCGAACGCTATGCCGGTGGAGACAGTCTGGCGACCCTGCTGGTGCTGGGCTGGCAGTTGACCAACCACGTGTTGCGAGAAATTCACTGGCTGGGCGAAGGACGACAGGTGCATGTGCTGCACATTGAACTGGAGCGCGATGGAGATCGCCAGAATTTGCCGGTATTGGGTGGCCCACTGGTGGATCGCCTGATTATGCAGGCCAGCATTCCGGTCATCGAAGTCGAGCGCCCGAAGGTCGTGCGGGTCAAACAACCGGTTGGCTTCCGTGCCCTGGAAGACCCCGGATTGATCCTGGTTGAGGAGTGGGTCAGCTAACGAACTCACGCCACCGATAGAATGAAGTTGTTGTAAACCATGTGTTTTTCAAGACCAGCCGCACCCTCACCGGTGCGGTTTTTGTTTACAGCCGCAGCAGCGCCAGCGCCATGATGCTCGCCCAGGGCAGCAGCTTGAACGCACCCGCCCGCAGCGCCGACTCGACCTCGCGCCGATCCAGCATCACCAACTCCTGCTCCTCCAGATCATCGCGCTGAACCTCCTGCACCTTGACCGCCCCAATCGCCAGGAAGAAGTGTGCTGTTCCGGCTCCCCGGTTGCCATCCACCGGATAGCTGCCCAGATTGCGCCAGTCGTTGGCCTCATACCCGGTCTCCTCCAGCAGTTCCCGTTGGGCAGCCGCCAGCGGCGCTTCATCCGGTTCAATATAGCCGCCCACCGGCGCTAACGAGACACCCTCGACAGCATATTTGGTCTGCTCAAAGCAGATGAAACGACCGCCTTCGGTCAAGGCGACGATGTTGACATAATCGGGCAGGATGACCCAGGCCCAATCGGTGATCTCGCGGCCATCCGGGAGCTGCACAGTACGATTTTCGACGGTCAGCCACTTGCCATTCTCGTGAACCGTCTGGCGGCTGAGGGTATTCCAGGTTTGCATGGCGATGTTTCCATTCGTGATCGATGTATGGTTACCAGTCTAGAACCGCTTGGCGATTGTGGAAACAGTTGCGCCATTTTTCTAACCTTGCTAATGTCATGCTGCACAGGGTACGACAAGGAAGCAAACAATGCGTCTGACAGGGAAAGTGGCTCTGGTGACCGGGGCAGCCGATGTCCGCAGCATCGGCTTTGGCATGGCGCAGGCGCTGGCTGATGAAGGCGCGGATGTGGTGGTCAACGATGTCGCTGCGCCGGATGAACTGGAGCAGCGCGCTGAGGAACTGATAGCGAAAGGTCGGCGGGCGTTGGCGCTGCAAGCCGACGTGACCGATGCGTATCAGGTCAAGCAGATGGTGAAGCAAACAGTCGAGAAGCTGGGACGGCTGGACATCGTGTGCAGCAACGCCGGCATCATTCGCTGGGAGCCAGTGCTGGAAATCACGCCGCGCCAGATGCAGGCGATCCTCAACGTCAACCTGATGGGTAATGTGCTGGTGTGCCAGGCAGCGGCGCAGCAGATGATCGCCCAGGGCGACGGCGGGCGCATCATCATCACCTCATCGGTACAGTCCGATCTTCAGTTCCCCGTCACACCGGTCTACGGCGGGACGAAGTTCGCCATGCACACCTTCGTCGGCTGTCTGGCGCTGGAGCTGGCCGAACACAACATCACCGTCAATCACATTGGGCCGGGTTGGGTGCGCTCGGCCTTGAACGATGCCGCTCCCGACCAGCAGACCTCTGCTGATATTGAACGTCAGAAAGCCGGTGTCCCGCTGGGGCATCGCCCCGGATTGCCCTACGAGATGGGGCGAGCGGCGGTCTACTTCGCGTCGCCCGATGGCGATTATGTGACCGGCGCGTTCATCCGGCTGGATGGCGGGCTGGCGCTGGGGAAATGAGCATGAACCTGAACGGACACTCGATTCTGATTGCTGGCGACCGCGAGTCGGTGGAAGCGCTGGCCGCGCCGCTGGAGCACCAGGGCGCGAAAATTCGGCTCATCACCGACCTGGCGGGATTCGCCAATTACCTGAAAATCGGTGAAGTCTTTCACAGCTTCATCCTGTGCGCCCCACCGGCCCAGGCCCGGCCTTTCCTGGAAACCCGTCCCGAAGACTGGCAGGAGGGGATGAAGCACACCATTGAACGGCTGACGCTAGCCTTGCAGAGCGCCGCCCGCCATCTGATTCGGTCACAGGTGCCGGGGCAGATCATCGTGGTGTCGTCGGCAGTAGCCCTTAAACCGTACCGCAACTTCAGCCTGAGCGGGACGACGCTGGCCGCGCTGCACGCCATCGCTCGTATATCCGCTGTTGATCTGGCGGCGCACGGCATCCGCGTCAATGTGATCGCCGCCGGGCTGCCTCCCCTGACGCTGGATGAAACCGACCTGAGCGCTTTCATCCCCACCGGGCGGCTGACCGCGCTGATGGATGTGGCGCAGGCCTGCGCGTTTCTGGCATCGGAGTCGGCGGCGCAGATCACCGGCGCGATCATCCCGGTGGATGGCGGCTACAGCATCACCAAAGCCGGCGCGGCCACCGTCAAGCCGGGGAGCTAACTTCAGCAGCGATCAGATCGATGAATGTGTTGAATGAATTCATGAGCGGGGCAGCAGGAGCAAACCATTGTGGTTGCTCCTGCTTCATTACAGATGGGGTGTCAGATCAACCGCACCCCCTATTCGATGTCGGCGTTCTCGAAGTTCAGCAGCAGCGCGGCATCGGGCACCAGGCCGCTGACACGGGTGCTGGTGAAGTAGTAATTGGTCACATGCACCAGATTGATGTTGGGCGATTCCTCGACCAGCATCGCTTCCAGTTCAGCGTAGGCTGCCCAACGGTCCTCGCCTGGTGGCGTCACTTTATCGGCCTGGAAGATCGCATCCAGGTCTTCGTTGCAGTAGCCACCCGGATTGAACGAACCACCGCAGCTCACCAGCGGTTCATAGACATTCGACGGATCCTGATAATCGAGGAACCAGCCGATATAGCCGACCGGCATCTCTTCAGGTCGGTTAAAAGCCACATCCAGCCACTGAGAGAAATCCAGTGATGTCAGCGTGGTCTCGACGCCGATGGCATTCCAGTTCTCGACAATCGACTGGGCAATCGCTACATCGGTTGGGTCGGTGGTCGAGACAATTTCGGTGCTGAAGCCATCGGGATAGCCCGCTTCGGCCAGAAGCTGCTGCGCCATCTCCGGATCAAACGGGATGCTCAGGTCAGGGTTGTTGCCAGCGACGGTCGGCGGGATCGGGCCAGCCGCCGGGACAGCGCGGTTGTTATAAATCTGCACCAGTCGTTCGCGGTCAATCGCCATGCTGACAGCGCGACGCACCAATACATTGTCAAATGGCTCGGTGCGGGTGTTGGGGATAAGATACTGCACGTTGGGGAAAGCCGTGATTTCAATCAGTTGCTCAGCCAGCACCGGGTCGCTGGCGATGCGCGGGTAATCCGAGTTCGGCACGAAGTCGAGCGAAATATCGGCCTCGCCATTTTCCATGCGCAGGATACCCACCGACGGCTCAACGCCGATCAGCACCTCGACGCGATCCACTTTGGGCAGACCGGCTTTCCAGTAATTGGGATTCTTCTCGGCTACAATGCGGACACCCGACTGCCATTCGACGAAGACGAACGGCCCAGCACCCAGAGGCTGACGACCGAACTGATCGCCAGCGGCTTCGACGCCTTCCTTAGCGATGATGAATCCCGGCGGCAGGGCGAAGCGCTGCATCAGCGTCCATTCCGGCCGGGTGAGGGTGAACTCGACGGTGCGGTCATCAACAATGCGGATGCCGATGACCTCGCTGGCGCTGCCATCAATGAATTCCTGTGCGCCTTCGATCATGGCAAACATATAGGCGGTGGGTGAAGCTGTCGCCGGGTTGAGCAGGCGCTCAAAACTGTATTTGACATCTTCCGGCGTGATGGCGCGTCCATTGGAGAACACGATGCCCTCGCGCAGGACGAAGGTATACGTCAGACCATCCTCGCTGATCGTCCACGACTCGGCCAGTTCCGGGCGTGGCGTCTGCGAATCGTCCAGCCCGATCAGACCACGATAGAACAGCGACATCGTCGGCCATGACAGCGTATCATAGCCGATGGCGGGATCGAGCGAGCTGACATCACTCAGCGTCGTCACCACCAGCGTTTTTTCCTGGGCCACCACCGGCGCAACTGCCAGCGCCAGCAGCGCCACCAATACCAATACCACACTCAACCGTTTGTAATGCATAACCTTCTCCATCACAGTAAAGACCGGTAAACCTGCCACCCAATCAAGGCGATCAGGGGAAGGCGAAAGCGTAACGAAGGTGGCGCGGGAAGACAACACTTTCTTATCGGAATTTTAACTTAGGCAGTTTGAGGCGGGATAAGGGAGGCGATCTCGTCAGGTTGACAGCCTTAAAGAAACACGAAATAAAGACGGAATGATTTTCCTAAGGGGCATCATCCATGTACTTTGAGAATGAACCAATTTACTGTTCCGCTGGACGAGCCATCCTGTGCGATGGCCCACCCTTACCTTAGTGCTCCCAACATTCCCATCTTTCACCCTGATAGCTCAAAAGTGTCCCCTCTGAAAACAAGAAAGAGGCGGGGATGAGGGACATACTACCCTGTCCCCGTCAGTTCGCGCCGGATGATGCGCGCCCCTTCGACCATCGCCACCAGTTTGCGCCGCGCCGCCCAACGCGCCGTCTGGCTGAAGCCGCAGTCGGGCGTGATGCTCAGTTTCTCCGGCGCAACATACTTGAGCGCGGCACGGATGCGATCGGCTATATCGTCAGCCGTCTCGCAGTAGTAATTCTTGACATCCACCACCCCTGCCGCCAACTCCTTGTCGTTGGGGAACTGCTGCCACAGGTCGATCTCCGCCAGCTCGCGGTTGGCGAACTCCAGCGCATACTGGCTGACGTGCATATCGAGGATGTGTGGGAACAAGGGCTGATAGCTGCGCTTGGCGACGGGCCGCCCGACGAAGTTGCCGAAGCACAGATGAATCCCGATCTTGGCCTTCACCCCGGCTACCGTCTCGTTGAACAGATCGACGAAGGCTTTCGGGCTGTGGGCATGAACCGCATACGACGGCTCATCGACCTGGATGAAATCGGCTCCGGCGGCCACCAGCGCCTTCATCTCCTGATTGATGAGCGCCGCCAGCGCATGCGCCACTTCCATGCGATCCTTGTACACCGTCCCCGGCTGGATGCGCCCGGCCAGCGTGTACGGACCGGGGATCGGCATCTTGATCGGGCGGGTGGTGCGCGTCTTCAGGTAGGTATATTCCTCCACCAGTCCCAGCCCTTTGGGAGCTTGCACCCGTTCATCGGCGATGTAGCTCTCGCGCTGGTCATGGCCGACGATGCCGGTCTTGCGGCGGGGCGGCAGCTCGCGCAGCCCGGTCATATGCCCGTAGAATTCCGCCGTGAAGAAGCCGATGCGCCGCATCTCGCCATCGGTGATGATGTCCACCCCGGCCAATTCCTGATCGCGCACCGCCAGATCAACCGCGTCGTCCTGTGTCTCTTTCCAGTCATCCGGGCCATATTCGCCCCGTCCAGCCGCCGCCAGCGCCGTGTGCAGCCAGCCGGGCCAGGCATACGAGCCAATCACACTTGTGTAGATCAGCGGAAGTTGATACTCTGTCATCTGCGTTCACCTTTGCATGAAGTTCACATCAATTCATCAATCAAGCGAGCGACGGCATCATGATTCAACCCTTACTGAGCGGTCAGGCGCTGCTGGAAAACATCAGCGCGGCACAGCCGGCGGATGGCGAACTCTACGTCTGGTGGCTGGGGCAAAGCGGCTATGCCATCAAAACGCGCTCGACCCTGTTCTACACCGATCTTTACCTCTCGGAACATCTGACCGCCAAATACGCCGCCACCGAGAAACCCCACATCCGCATGACCGAAGCACCACTGCGCGGGGGCGACATCCACGATGCTGAGTGGGTCTTCGCCAGCCACAAACACTCCGATCACCTCGATCCGGGGACGATGCCCGATCTGTTCGCGGCCTCGCCGCACTGCCGTTTGATTCTGCCCTATGCCCTGGTCAGCCACGCCGTCAAACTGGGGCTGGATGAAGCCCGTCTGCTGCCGATGCGCGGCGAGGATACGCTTCAGGCCGGGGCGCTGACGGTTCACGCCTTGCCCTCGGCTCATCCGACCTTTGAGTATACCGCTGAAGGTGGCTATCCCTTCCTCGGTTTTCTGATCGAGGTCGATGGTCTGCGCCTGTATTTCAGCGGCGACACTCTGGTCTATGACGGACTGGCGGAACGGCTGCGCGCTTTCCAGCCGGACATCCTCTTCCTGCCCATCAACGGCACCGATGCCCGCCGCGATGCCCTGCACGTCCCGCCCAACATGAACGCCGCCGAAGCCGTCGCCCTGGCGCAGGCTGTCGGGAACGGGCTGGTCATCCCGCATCACTACGATATGTTCACCTTCAACACCGCCGATGTCAATGACTTTGTTTCACTGGCGCAGGCTGCTGCCATCCGATTCGCTGTGTTGCAGCCCGGCGCGCGCTGGACCTTCCAGAGGCGCTAGAGAGAGTAAAGCGCTTCGCTCTTGCCTTGCCCTCACACGACGCTACGCAGCCCTCTCCCACAGGACGAGGTGCTTAAAAGCAGTTCGTTCACTACATCTCCCCTTCTCCCATAAACCTGCCAGGGAACGCGATACAGCAGAACCCGAGGGGCGATGTCCATTCAGTGGAGACATTTGGGCTGATTCGCTTCTGACTACCGCTAAACGCCTTGCGCAAGTGATGTGCTAGCGCGATCAGACTACTATCGAGCAGGTGGATGGCGCTGAAAGGTGCCACCCCTGTTTCCGCTACAGACTCAATTGTTTGGCCTTATCTTGCAAAAATGCCTTCACTCGCTGAGCTTTTGCACTAAATCCTTGGCTGGAGATGATGTTTTCTTGGGGTGATTTCAAAGAGAATAGCCTGTCCATCGCACAATATTTGAGTCGATCGTCTGATGCTGTCGCCGGAGCGATTCGGTACAATCGAATCCATTCAATCGACGAAGATGAGGGGATGCCGCGATGTCCGGTGTGCTGCGCCTGCTGCTCATGCCGCTGATCGGTGGATTGATGCTGGTCAGCATCAGCCTGATGGCGCTGGCGCAGCAGCAACCGCAACATCACCCGGCGATGGTCGGCTTTCTGGGAACGTGTGACGGCACGCCGTGCTGGCAGGGGGTACAGCCGGGGCAGACGACGCTGGACGAGGTGCGTACTTATTTGCTGGGGGCGGGCTACGAGGCTGGCATCATCAACGATACCCAGCGCTTTCATTACTACTATTCCGACCATCTGACGCCGGGCTGTGTCAAGGTAGGGTATCTGCCGGACTCGACCACCGTTTCTTTTCTGCGGCTGTACTGCATCGAGCATATCACGCTGGGCGATGCCCTCTCGCTGCTAGGGACGCCCCAGGCCATCAGCTACCGCTTTTCGATTTATGGCGACGCCGAGTATCTGATCTTCAACCGCGCCCAACGGCTGACCGGCATCACCTTGATGGTCGGCTCCGGCTGGGACTCAGCCTATCGCCCGATTGCCTCCATCGACATCTTCGATGCTCGCCTGTATGCCCGCGCCCATCTGGTGTTCGGCGGCTGGTACGGCTTTCTCCCCGGCTGGCGCTACTGCCAGCTTGAGCCAGCCTATCCCCGCTGCCGTTGAGCGCGTATACTGAGGGTCGTAGCGAAAGTGATAACCCAATGAACATTCAATTTCATGCCAAAACCGTCATCGTCACCGGCGCAGCGCACGGCTTCGGACGAGCGATCTGCCTGGCCTTCGCCCAGCGCGGGGCGATGGTCTGGGGCTGCGATCTGCTGGCGGATGAACTGGCGGAAACCCGGCGCTTGTGCGAGGCCGAGGGCGGGCGCTGCGAAGTGCGGCCGGTCGATATCAGCCAGCCGGAAGCCGTGAATGCCTTCGTCGCTGAAGTCGGCACAGCCCATATCCTGGTGAACAATGCCGGCGGCGTGCTGGGACAGGTGGGGCGTCCGCTGGAAGAAGTCAGCCCAGCGGACTGGCAGGCCATCTTCGCCGTGAATGCCAGCGGCGCGTTTTATTTCGCCCAGGCCGTTGCTCCGGGCATGAAGCAGGCGCGTTATGGGCGCATCATCAACATCTCCAGCGGCGCGGGATTGAGCATCAGCCTGACCGGTATTCAGGCCTACGCTTCGGCCAAAGCGGCGCTGATCGGCCTGACGCGGCAACTGGGACATGAACTTGGGCCGTGGGGCATCACCGTCAACTGCATCGCCCCCGGTTTTGTCCGTTCCAACCCCAACACCGAACGGCAGTGGGAGTCGTATGGCGCGGAGGGGCAGCAAGCGCTGGTGGAGAGCATCGCCCTGAAGCGGCTCGGCACGCCGGACGACATCGCGCACGGAGTGCTGTACTTCGCCTCGGATTATGCCGGTTGGGTAACCGGTCAGGTCATCGCTATCGATGGCGGGAAGTGATGGGCGTATGAGCGAAGTGATGTCATTTACCGTCGCAGATGGCGGCGAACGGCTGGATAAACTGATCGTGGCGCAGGTGGGCGACGACTTCTCGCGGGCGCAGATTCAGGCGCTCATCAAAGAAGGCCAGGTCACCGTCAATGGGCTGCCGGTGAAGGCCGGCATCAAGCTCAAGGGTGGCGAACAGATCAGCATCACGCTGCCCGAAAAGGACGCGCCGGAGAAGGTTCAGCCGGAAGCCATCGCGCTCGATGTGCTGTACGAAGACAAGTTTCTGGCGGTCATCAACAAGCCCGCCGGTATGATCGTGCATCCAGGGGTGGGGAACGAGACGGGCACGCTGGTGAGCGCCCTGCTGCATCGCTACCCGGAGGTGGCGCGGATGAAGATCGAAGAAAAACGGGTGGGCATCGTCCACCGTCTCGACAAGGATACCAGCGGCCTGATCGTCATCGCCCGGCGCGACTCGGCGCGGGTCAAACTGATGGCGCAGTTTCAGGCGCGCACGATTGAGAAAGTCTATCTGGCGCTGCTGGAGAAGCCCCCGCCAACCGAGAGCGGACGCATCGACGCGCCCATCGCCCGCGACCCCAACCAGCGCAAGCGGATGGCCGTCGTTCGTTCCGGGCGCACCGCCATCACCGAGTATGAAGTGGTAGACCGTGATTTCCGCGAGGGTCAAGCGCTGGTACGGGTCAAACTGCTGACCGGGCGCACCCATCAGATTCGCGTGCATATGGCTTTCATCGGCTGCCCGATTGTCGGCGACAGTGTGTATGGCTACCGCAAACAGCGCGTCCGGCTGAAGCGGCATTTTCTCCATGCGGCGGAGATCGCCTTTGATCATCCGGCGACGGGCGAACGACTGCGCTTTCAGGCTCCGCTGCCGCCCGAACTGGAAACGCTGCTGACACAGTTGCGGTGACAATACATGACGACCCTCATCATCGGCGATATTCACGGCTGTTACGACGAACTCCAGGCGCTGCTCGACAAGGCCGGGCTGGGGGCGGATGACTCGATCATCGCCATTGGCGACGTGGTGGATCGCGGGCCGGAGTCGGCCAGGGTGCTGCGCTTCTTTCAGGAGACACCCCAGGCGCGTTCGATCCTCGGCAATCATGAGCGCAAGCACATCCGCGCTTTTCGTGGCGAGATTGACCCCGCGCCCTCTCAAGTGCTAACGCGGCAGCAGATCGGCGAGGCGGACTACCCGGCAGCGGTGGCCTTCATGTCGAGCTTCCCGCACTATCTGGAACTACCAGAGGCCACACTGGTGCATGGCTTCTGGGAGCCGGGCGTGCCGGTGACACAGCAGCGCGAAACGGTGATCGTCGGCGTGATGAGCGGCGAGGAGTATCTGCTCAAGCGCTATGCCCACCCCTGGTATCACTGGTACGATGGTCGCAAGCCGCTGATCGTCGGGCATCGTGATTACAGCGACCGGATGCTGCCGCTGGTGTACGAGGAACGGGTGTACATGCTGGACTCGCGCTGCTGTTATGGCGGTTCGTTGACCGGCCTGCTGCTCCCCGCCTTCCGCCTCATCAGCGTCCCCAGCCGCGGCGATCACTGGTTGCGCCTGCAGCGGCAATTCAGCCTCAGCGATTGAGGATCGGATCAAAAAATCCCAAACAGCCGATACACAGTGGCATCCCGACGGTTCACCGACGTTATCCCTTCACCCTCTACCGGCTGCGCTGAAGTGTGCTATGCTAGGCACGGCGCAACCAAGAGGATGCATCTGTGACGTTGAATGATCCCACAACTGATTCCTCCCCCAACCTGATCGCCGTCGAAGCCACACCCACACAGGAAGAAACCAACGCCGGAGTCGCCCGCGCCTCCAGCATCATTGCGCTGGGCAATCTGGCCGGGCGCATCCTGGGGCTGGTGCGCGAGATCGCCCTGACCAATCTGTTCGGCGCATCACGAGCCGTCGATGCGCTCAAGGTTGCCAGCACCGTCCCCACCGGCTTTTATGACCTGCTGATCGGCGGTCATGTCAACAGCGCCATCATCCCGGTGTTGAGCGAGGTCGTCACCCGTGAAGGCAAGCAGGCGCTCTGGGGATTGGTGTCGGTGCTGCTCAGTCTGGTGTCGGTGGCGCTGGCGCTGCTGCTGCTGGTGATCCACTTTCTCGCCCCTGGCGTGATCGGCATCATCGGCAGCGGCTTTGATGGACAGAAGGCCGCGCTGGCGACCGACCTGCTGCGGCTGTTGACGCCGTCGCTGATGTTCATGAGCCTGTTCGCCATCGCCAGCGGGACACTCTACGCCCTGCGCTCCTTCACCTGGCCGGCCTTCGCCGGCGTGGTCTTCAACGGCTGCGTGGTGCTGGCGACCATCGTCCTCTCGCCCCCGCTGCAACTGTTGTCTCAGGTGACGTTCGAGGGTGTCCACTGGTTTGTCGGACGCCCGGACAGCGGCATCGCGGCAGCGGCCTTCGGCTGGTTGTTGGGGTCGCTGGCCCAACTCTTATTACAACTGCCGGGGATGCGTGGGGCGCGGCTGCGCTTCACCATCAACTGGCGGCATCCGGCGGTGAAGCAGATCAGTAAGCTCTACGCGCCGGTGATGTTCTCGCTCATCATGGACATCCTGCTCATCCGGCCTTTCAGCTACAGCCTCGCCAGCCAGACCGGCGACGGCAGCATCGGTTACATGAACTGGGCGACGACGCTGATCCAATTCCCGCAGGGGTTGGTCGCCAGCGCCATCAGCGTCGCTATCCTGCCGACTCTGGCGCGGCAGGCAGCGCTGCTGACCGAGGAGAGTTCACGGGCGTTCCGCGATACGCTGGGGTTGGGTTTGCGGCTGGCGATCACGCTCATCCTGCCGGCGACGATTGGCCTGATGGTGCTGGCGCAGCCGATCATCGCGCTGTTGTTTCAGCACGGTGCCTTCACGGCCCACGACACCGCTATGACTGCCATGACGCTGCGGTTGTATCTGATCGGGCTGCCGTTCGCGGCGGTCGATCTGCTGCTGGTGTATGCCTTCTACGCTCGTCAGGACACTTTCACCCCGGCGCTGATCGGCGCGTTCAGCCTGGGCATGTATATGTTGGTGGCGGTGTGGCTGTTCCCGCGCATGGGGTTGTTCAGCCTGATGATCGCTGACAGCATGAAGCACATCATCCACGCGCTGGTTTCGGCCTATCTGCTGCGGCGGCGCATCGGTGGCTACGGCGAGCAGCGACTGTTGGCAACCCTCAGCCGCACCGGGTTGGCGGCCGGGGCGATGGGGCTGGCGGCCGGGCTGGTGATCCCGCCGCTGTCGGGCGTGTTCGGCGCGACCACCCTGGTCAACGAAATCCTGCTGGTCAGTCTGGCCGGGGGCATCAGCAGCGCGGTGTATGTACTGCTGGCGCTGGGGCTGGGCGTCCACGAAGCCCGCTGGATCAGCGGCATGGTGCTGCGCCGGATAGGGCTAAACGGTGCTAAGTGAAAAGTGCTGAGTGGAAAGTAGTGGGCTGAGGGAGTGAACTGCCGCGCCTCGGCTTATGTCAACCGGTTTAGATTGTCCCGCGCATCCTCATCACTGGGATCAATCCGCAGCGCCGTTTCGAAATCGGCTCGTGCCTGCTGCTTATCACCTTTTGCCAGATAGGCTTCACCTCGATTGCTATAGGCAAGTGCATAATTCGGGTTTAGGCGAATAGCCTGGTCATAGTCGGCGATGGCGCGGTCATAGTCTCCTTTGTCGTTATAGGCATTTCCTCGATTGTTAAAGGCAGCAGCATCCTGCGGATCGAGAAGGATGGCCTGGTCATAGTCGGCGATGGCGCGGTCATAGTCTCCTTTGTCGTTATAGGCAATCCCTCGATTGTTAAAGGCAGCAGCATCCTGCGGATCGAGAAGGATGGCCTGGTCGTAGTCGGCGATAGCGTGGTCATACTCCCCTTTGCCTGCATAGGCAATCCCCCGATTGTAGAAGGCAGCGGCATTCTGCGGGTCGAGGATGATAGACTGATTGAAATCGGCGATGGCGCGGTCATAGTCCCCTTTTTTGCCATGAGCGAGCCCCCGATTGTAGTAGGTGGTAGTATACTCAGGATCGAGGAGGATGGCCTGATTGTAATCGGCGATGGCCGCATCATAATCGCGTCTTTCGCTAAAAACGACTCCCCGATTGATGTAGGCGGCATCATCCTGAGGATTGAGGTGGATGGCCTGACTATAATCGGCGATGGCCGCATCACTATCGCCGCGTTCAGCAGCAAGAAAGGCACGTTCAAAGAATTCATTTGCCGTGAGTTGATCTTTTTCAACCTTGGGCTGCGCTGCTTCCCGCTGAATAGCCTGCTGGACGACAGTAACATCAGCCGATGGAGTGGGCTGCAAAACGACATCCAGGGGCTTGTTCAGGAAGCGTGTCCGCAGCCGAACCATCGCTTCATCGAAATAATCAGATGGGATGCGGATAGCGTTATAGCTTTTCAACGCGGCCAGCTTCCCGGTCAGGTAACGATCCATCTCATGGAAGTCAAAGCCTTCAAAGGTCAGCGGGACAATGTTGCGCTGGCTGTCGATGGCGGCCTCGATCTCGCGGCGCAGCCAGTCATTGGGGTCAGCGCAGCGTTCGAGGGCACTGGGGGTGAGAATTACCAGGAAGTGCGCCCGCGCCCGCACCTGATCGAAGATGATGCGCTCGAATGAGCCGGAGTCAATCGACTCGTAATCTAGAAAGACATCGTAGCCATTGGCCCGCAAATCCTGAAACACGGCGCGGGCCTGATAGATGTTAGTGCGGCGGTAACTGATGAAGACGGTTTTTTCGACGCGCATGGGTCTGGCCTGTGGTCACATGGGATATGGGATGCGTGTATTATCGCATGAGGGACAGGGCGCGGCAAATAGGGGGATGATGGACACCTGTTTCACTCACGATGCCTATCGGACAAGACGTGGCAAGGCGATGAGAAAGCCCTTGTGCAGGGGTTTTGTGGGGCGATTTACAGGCGGCAAGTTTACTCTCAATTCAAGGAACCCTGATCGTTAGAGGATACCCGCTTCACAATCAGGGTTATCGTTTTAATCCGCCTCAATCCCCCGACGGACTGGGCAGGCGGTCGGCGATCAGTTCGACGACATCCTTGATGACTAGCCCATCGCCGACGTTGGCTTTGGCGCTCTCGAACATCTGCATACAGAACGGGCAGCCCACCGCCAACACCTCCGCGCCGGAGGCTTTGGCCTCTTCGTAGCGCTCGACATTGACAGCCTTCGTCCCGTGTTCTTCTTCTTTCCAGAACTGCGCCCCACCGGCTCCGCAGCAGAACGAATTCTTCTTGGTGCGCGGCATCTCGATCAGGCTGTCGGTCACCAGGCTGAGGGCGGTGCGCGGCGCTTCGACCACATCGTTGTGCCGTCCCAGATAGCACGGGTCGTGGAACGTGACGTTGCTCATCTGGGTCGGGTTGGCGCTGGCCGGAATCTTGCCAGCGGTCATAAGTTCAGCGATCAATTCGGTGTGATGCACCACCGCGTAGTTGCCGCCGAACTGGTGATATTCCTTGCCCAGGTTGTGGAAACAGTGCGGGCAGGTGACGACGATGCGTTTGGGTTTGACCTCGTTCAGCAACTCGACATTGCCGGTCGCCAGTTCGTAGTAGAGGTCTTCCTTGCCCGCACGCCGCGCTACATCGCCGGTGCAGTTCTCCTGCTCGCCCAGCACAGCGAAGCTGACGCCCGCCGTGTGCAGCACCTTAACCAGCGCCCGCGCGGTCAGTTGGGCGCGCGGATCGTAATTCACCGCACAGCCAGTCCAGTAGAGAATTTCAAAATCGGGGTTCTCGTCCACCGTCGGCACCGGGAATTCCAGCCCATTGGCCCACTTGAAGCGGTCGGTGCGCGGGGCCTGCCAGGGATTGCCCTGCCGTTCCATGCCCTTGAAGGCATTCTGCAAGTCGCCGGGGAATTCTGACTGCATTAGCACGGCGTCGCGGCGGATGTTGAGGATGTCGAGCATCGGTTCGTTCCCCACCGGGCAGATGTCGATGCAGGCCCCGCACGAGGTACAGGCCCAGACCGCCGACTCGCTGATGATGCTGCCGATCAGCGGAACCTCTGAGTCCTTGCCTTCGGCCAGCAGCGAGAAATGCTCACGCATGAAATAGCGCTTGTTGATCTCCAGCGCCGAGGGAGAAAGTTCCTTGCCAGTCACATAAGCCGGGCAGACATCCTGACAGCGGTTGCACATGATGCAGGCGAAGCCATCGAAGATGTTGGTTTTGGGCAGGTGTTCCAGCTTGTTGACGCCGAACTGTTCCAGATCCGCGTTCTCTAGATCGAGCTTATCCATCTCACCGAGCGAGGTACGGCGCGGTTTGGTCAGGAAGTTGAGCGGTGCCATGAACAGATGGGCGTGTTTGGAATAAGGAAAGTAGGGGGTGAAGATCAGGATGCCGCCCAGCGCCAGCCACCAAAACAGATGCTCCAGTCCGCGCAGGCCATCGGCGCTGACGCCGCTCCAGATGGGCGATACCAGCGTGGCGAAGGGCATGAACAGATCCGCGCCGTGTGTGGCGACATAAGCCGTTTCGCCCAGGAAGCGCGCCCCGACGTGGATCAGGATGAAGCTGCCGACGATCAGCGAGTCGGTGGTGATCCCGCCGGCTTTGACGCCGGGATGCAGCAGCACATTGTCGTGATACTGGAGTTCGGTCTTGTTGGGCAGCACGAAGCGCCGCAGCAAAAAGTAGGCCACCCCGCCCAACACCACGATGCTCAACACATCGGCCAGCAGACGGTAGACATCGTAGATAATACCGAGCTGCGCCAGCGTATCGGTGAAGTTGGGGATGAATCCGCGCAGCACATCCAGCCCATTGACCAGGAAATAAAAGGTGAAGCCCCAGACGATGCCGAGATGGATCAGGCTGGAGACGCGGCGGGTCTTGAGCGTGGTCTGCTGGCTCAGGTAAACGCGCAGCGCCGTCCACAACCGCTGCGGCAGTTTATCCAGATAGAGCTGGCCTTCACCCCGGTTGATGATACGGGCCATATCCACAAATCCGCTGTAAGTCGCCCCAACGGCCAACAGCGCCAGCAGCAAAAACAACATTTGTTCAACGGGTGTCAGCATGAGGTTCCTCGGCGACATCTATTTTGCGTACGACCTGCTGACGAGTGTACCACCTGCCGTAAGATGGGGCAAAATACCGTGCAGTTGGCGGTTTCGAACGTCAATTTTCGCGCATCTGTAGCCTGTGTTATACTCACCTCATGAACAGAGCAGAAGAACCAATACCCTTGCCGGAGTGGGCGCGTCAGCTTCAGGCGCGCGGCTGGGGCAGCAGCCTGAGCATCGCGCTCGATGTTGTGGAACCGCTGGCCCCGCTGCTGGCACAGGGGGTATGGGTGGCACAGCCTGTATTGGGGTTGTGGCTGAAGCGCGAGCTGCTGGCGGATCTGGCGCATACGCTGGAGACGCCAGGCGAATTGGAACGGGTGCGGCAGGCATTGGATGACAACCGCAACCGCCGCTGAGAGATGATCCGCATGAGGCAGGAACGAGGGGGCTTGTGAACAGCACAACCCAGTTTTTCACCCTGATGATCGTGCTGCTGACGATGGTGGTCAGCATCATTGTGACGCAGTTCGTGCGCCGTCGCCGCGACTTCTATGTGCTGCGTCCGATACCGGCTTACACCCGGCTGCCGCTGCTGGTCGGGCAGGGCATTGAGGCCAACCAGCCGGTGCATGTCTCGCTGGGCAGCGCCGGGCTGGGCGGTGAATCGACGCTGCTGGCGCTGGCGAGCGCTGAGTTGTTTTATCAAGTGGCGCAGCGTTCGGTCATCGGCGGGACACCACCGATCCTGTCCGTCAGCGACTCAAGCGCGGTGCCGCTGGCACAAGATACCCTCCGGCGCGCTTACACCTCGCGCGGGATGTTGAGCCGCTATCCACGCGGCAGCATCCGCTGGTATCCTGGCGGTGGGCGTTCGCTGGCTTTCGCGGCAGCGCTGACAGCGACGATGGCCGGCGACCGGGTTTCGTCAAATGTGCTGGCGGGCAGCTTTGGCGCGGAATTGGCGCTGCCAGCCGAGACTGCCGCCCGGCGCGGTCAGCAGTTGATCGCCACCAGCAGCCAGTTGGAAGGACAGGCGGTGGCTTATGTTATGGCCGATGAGGCACTTATCGGTGAAGAAGTATTCGCGGCTGGCGCGTATCTGACCGACAAAGCGGCGCAAATCGGCAGCCTGTCGGCGCTCGATACGCTGCGCTGGTTGCTCATCATTGGCATTCTGATCCCCACCATTGTGGCGCTGGGGGATTACTTTTTGCAGGGACGGTTTTCGGCAGCGATTGCCCGTCTCCTGGGTGGAGGGTAGCGCATGGCGCGGCTCGGATCGGCCATCACCACAGCCATCGTCATCTTCGTTGGCTTCGTCACGCTGCTGGGGCTGGTCGTCACCAGTGACCTCAGCCCGGTATTCGATAGCGTTCTGAACAATCCGCTGTTCTCGGCGCGGGGTCTGGCAGGGATCTTCATACAGTTGACTGTCATCACCATCGCCGTCACCATTCTGATTGGCATCCTCAACCTGCTGCTGGTGCATCTGGGGCGGTTGTTTCGGCGACAGATTCGCTTCACCGAACGCCTCTACAGCCTGGTGCTGCTGGTGAGTGCGTTGGGCGTGCTGGTGCTGACCGGGCTGGAACGTTCCGGCAGTGCGCCAGCTGGTTCATCCAGCTTCCTGCTGAACAATGTGCAGGTCGCCATCGAGTCGGCGCTGGCCGGGCTAGTGCTGTTCGCCCTGGTCTATGGCGCGTACCGGATGCTGCGCCACCGTGTGACCTTCGCCGGGGTATTGTTCACGCTGGCACTTTTGGTATTTCTGCTGCTGGCGCTGCCGTTTCGCTGGGCACTGGGTCTGGCAGAAGTGCGAGACTGGCTGCTGGCGGTGCCGGTCAGCGCCGGAGCGCGCGGCATCCTGCTGGGCATCGCGCTGGCGACCGCTGTCACCGGCGTGCGGGTATTGATTGGACAGGATCGTTCCTATCGCGAATGAGCGCGTCCCAACCGGAGGCTTTCCGCGTAGTGGGGGATTACGTACATGGCGGATGATTTAGACAAGCGCCGTCCACCGGACGAACCCGAAGACGATGATCTCTTTGACTGGCTCAAGGATGAGACCGATTCGTCGCAGCCAGCCAGCGGGGATCGACTGGGGTTCACCGGCGAACTGAGCTGGAAGCAGGATGTGCAGGGCGCATTCGATGAGCAGTCCAGCGCTGGCGGCGATGATGCTTTTGACTGGCAGCAGAGCGGCACGAGCGAAAGCACGCCCTCGTCGCCTGATCGGCTGGGATTCACCGGGCAGTTGGATTGGAAGAATGTTTCCGATCAGCTTGGTAGTGATGCGCCGACCGATGACCCGCTTGATTGGCTGACGGGCATCAGCGATGACGATCTGACCGGTGCCGCGAAAAATCCGACCCAATCCTTTGAAAATATAGTGGCTGAACCGGATGATATGCCCGCCATCGCTCCCGATGATGATCCGCTGGGCTGGCTGAAAGATTACCAGTCGGAGCCACTCGACCAGGCCGAGCCGCTGCAATTCGATGACGACCTCCCCCAAGCCGACGCGGAAGCTGATCCATTAACATGGCTGCAAGGATATAAGTCAGGAGACTCGGACGAAGCGCCGGTTGAGGCAGCTCCTGCCAGTGACGATGACTGGATGAGCAGCATGGCCGCCAGCGAGATCGTCGATGATGACGAAAGCTTCCCGGTGGCCGAGGATGTGGTCCCCGAAGGGGCAGCCGGTGATGACAATCTGGTATGGCTGCGGCAGTTCGCTGTTGCCGATGATGAAATGGTTGAGGAAGATCCACCCTCTGCCCCCCCCACAGCTGAAGCTGCCAGCGACGATTGGTTCGCCTCGTTCGACGATGACGACCAACCGGCAGCTGCTGAAGAGGATATGCCAGACTGGTTGCAGGCTGCAGTGCCGCAGCAGCCATCAGCCGAGCGCGCCAGTTGGTTCAGTGAACCGGCGCCGGATGAATTTGCTCAGGCTGATGATATGCCGGACTGGTTGAAGGAAGTCCAGCCGCAGGATGCCGCTGCGCCAGAGATGCCCAACCCATTTGAGCAGAAACCTGGCACCTCGGATGAGTTCTTCGCCGCGCTGGAAGCCGATGAGCAGCAGCCCGCTGCCCGCCAGGATGATCCATTCGGCATGGAAGACATCGATGCGCTGCTCTCGAAATATGACACAGTAGAACCAGTCGTGAACCGGCGCGCCTCCGATCTGGAAGAGGCCGATATTGATTTCGAGAGCGTATTCTCGGAAGACGAACTGGCGAAGCTCAACCAACTGCGCGGCATTGAGACCCGCTCCGACGATGCTGGATTGTCCCCCGACGCCCCAGCATGGCTGACTGAGATCGGCGCATCAGTGGGCGGTGTCGGCGAAGTCTCAGCTGCGGCCATCCTGCGGCGCAAGGCTGAGGATGAAACCCCATCAGAGGATCTGACCGACCGGCTAAAGGCATTGCGTGAGGCTGGTCTGAATCTCCAACCGTCGGAGGATGAGGCCCCATCCCAGGTTATCAAGTCACTGCTGCCAGGCGTCGCTCCGGTGATCGCGCCAGTGACACTGACGGCCGGGCCGCAGGGCGGACTGGTCAGTGATCTGGTGCTG
Source organism: Anaerolineae bacterium (assembly GCA_022843385.1). Classification (GTDB taxonomy): domain Bacteria; phylum Chloroflexota; class Anaerolineae; order Aggregatilineales; family Phototrophicaceae; genus CFX2. The sequence continues at coordinate 29,718 of JALHNT010000064.1, forward strand.
ACGGATCGCCAGCGCGAGAAGATTGACTTGCTCAAGGGTTTGGTGGCTGCTGAAGCCATTGCACCGGATGAAGCCGTTGCTGCCAAGCCGGCCCGCGCTTATCGTCCACGCTGGAAGCCAGATCGCTTTTTGATCGCGCTGGTGCTGATCGCGGCGGTGATTCTGCCCTTCTTCCTGCGCAATCTACGACTGGGGCAACTCCCGCCGGTACGGTTCGCCGCTGCCGGCGCGGAAATGACGGCCTATAGTCGCATCGAGACGACGGCACCCGGCGCGCTGGTGCTGATCGCCGCAGAATATGGCCCAACTGGCGCAGCCGAGCTGGATGGGATGCTGGATGCGTTGACACGGCACACACTGGCGAAGGGTGCCCGTCCGGTCATCGTCAGCGGCAACCCCACCGGCCTGCTGCGGGCGCAGAGCATCGTCCAATCCATTGCTGCCGATGCCGGCTTCCTCAGCCTGATCCAAAAGCCGGCGCTGGTGGCGAATCAGGATTATTACATCATCCGCTACCTGGTTGGGGAAAATGTCGGGCTGCGCAATTTCAGCCAGGACCTGCCCGGCTGGGTGACGATAGACATCAACGGTGCGCCGACGGGCTTATCCGTCACATCCATCAATGATTTCGCACTGACAGCGGTGATCGCCGAACGCGCCGAGGATGTGCGCGGCTGGGCCGAACAGGTTGCCCCAGCGCTGACCAGTCCGCTGCTGATGGCGACCAGTTACAGCGCTTCAGTCTTTGCCGAACCGTATGCGCGGGGGAATACCCGGCTGGCCGGTCTGCTGGTGGGCTATCAGGATGCTTATACCTACCGTGTTATGCTGGATAGTGCGCTGACCGGTGTCGAACCACCGGGCATCCCTGAAGAATCAGGGCCGCTGCCAGCGCAACCGATTGGCCCCAGCCCGACGCCAGAACCCACACTGCTGCCGCCGACGGCGACGGTGCCACCACCTACAGATGAAACCGTCGGGACGCCGGTCACGGCTGAGGCGACATCGGCCACGATCCAACCGCCGGCTGAGACAACCATTCCGCCAACCACGACGCCGACGAATGTCCCGCCAACCGCCACCCTGACCAGCCTGCCGCCGACGGCGACGCCAACGGTCATCACATCGCCCACTGGCGTGCCGGCCTCGCCGACTCCGGAGCAACCGGCGGTTACGCCCAGCCTGACGCCAACGCTGGAACCAACTTCACCGCCGGTGCTGATTGAAGGCGTGGTCAACACCGATGTCTCGATCAACGTGCGCGAAGGACCCGGACGCAACTTCCCGCCTGTTGCAGCGCTGACACCGGGGACCCGGGTACAGGTCATCGGACGAAGCGGCGATGGCAACTGGCTGCAAATCCGGCTGGCCGATGGACGTGAAGGCTGGGTCTCGGCAGCACTCATCCGCCTGGAGCAACCGGCAGTCACGCCCACCGGCAGCGCCTATGACCCACAGACAATGCGCGTCAGCCTGTTCTCGGACAGTTCATACAGCGACGTCGGGCCGGTGGAGCTTCAGGCCGACATCACGCCGCCAGCCCCAGCGCCGCTGCCGCCAGATGAAGACGCGGCAGCCGTTCCAGCCGCCATTCCCTACCGGGATGAACGCTGGTACAGCATGACGCTGGGGCTGATCGTCATCATCGCCGTGATCGCGCTGGGTGCCATCATCAATATCGGGCGAGCGCTGTTCCGGCGCGGGAAGTGAAAGGGGACATCGTTGAGCGGTGATCAGATCGGCCTGTGGGCCGGGTTAATCTTCACGCTGATGATCTTCAGCTATCTGCTGGGCGACAATTTCCTGTACCGGATCGCGGTGTATGTGTTCGTCGGTCTGTCGGCTGGCTATATCACCATTGTCACCATCGAGAGTGTGCTACTCCCCTGGCTCAGTGGTACGCTGCTAACGCCTGAACCGCAGGTCGGCGGCATCATCCTGGGGGTCATCCCATTCCTGCTGGGTCTGCTGCTGTTGTTGAAAGGCTCGCCACGACTGGGGCCGTTCGGCAACATCGCGATAGCCTTCGTCATCGCCGTTGGCACTGCCGTCGCGCTGGTCGGCGCGATCTCTGGCACGATTATCCCGCTGGCTGCCGCCACCAGCAGCAGCGTCGGCCTCAACCCGCTGAACGGCTTCCTGACCGTGATCGGCGTCGTGACCACCCTGATCTACTTCGAGTACCGGGCGCGGCGCAAACCGAATGGCGAGGTAGTACGTCCGGTGGTGACGCGCGCCCTAGAGTCAATCGGTCAGGTTTTCATCATCATCACACTGGGAGCGGTCTATGCTGGCGCAATCCTCACCAGCCTGACCATTTTCAGCGAACGCATCAGCTTCATTCTGGGGCGTATCACGGGAGGTTAAGGTGGCAGGAGAACGCTCTGGTTCGATCCTGACCGTTGATTTTGGCAATGTTTACACCCGCGCCCTGCTGCTCGATCTGGTCGATGGCGTGTACCGGTTGGTGGCACGCGGCGAAACCCGCACCACCGCCGGATTCCCTATGAATGATGCCCAGGCGGGGATGCAGCGGGCGGCGACACAAATTGCCGAAGTGACCGGGCGCAAGCTGCTGAACGATATGGGACGCCCGATCACGCCGGAACAGGCTGATCGCTCCGGGGTGGATTTATTCGTCACGACGGCCAGCACCGGCCAGACGCTGCGCACTGTCATCATCGGGCTGGTGCCTGGGGTAAGCATCGCCAGCGCGCTGCGGGCTGCCGCTGGGACGTATGTCGAAATCGTGCAGACCCTGAGCCTGGAAGATGCCCGTTCCGAGGAGCAACAACTTAACGCCATCATCGCCAGCCGACCCGACCTGATCTTCATCGTCGGCGGCATGGAAGGTGGGGCGCAGGAGCCCGTGTTAAAGCTGGCGGAAGTAGCGCGACTGGCGCTGAGACTCATCAAAAGTGCCCGTAAACCGCTGGTGCTGTACGCCGGCAACAGCGCCCTGGTCGGACGCATCGAGGGATTGTTCGATGGTTTGGCGACAGTCTTTCATACGGCCAACATCCGTCCGGCGCTCGAAGCCGAAGTATTGGAAGGGGCGCAGACCCAGTTGGGGCTGGCCTTCAACGAAATTCAGAGCGAACGCGGCGGTTTTGGCAGCATCAGCCGGATGAGCCGGGTGCTGCCGACGGCGCAGAGTTACCGGCTGGTGGCGGAATACCTGGGACAGGCGACCAAAGCCAACGTGCTGCTGGTGGATGTCGGCAGCGCGGTCAGTGTGCTGGCTGCCAGCATTGATGGTCAGGTGACTACCACGATTCGTACTGACATCGGTGTCGGCCACAGCGCTGAGTCGCTGCTCGACTCAGTGGGTGAGCCGGCCATCGAACGGTGGTTGCCCTTTGTGCTGGCTCCCAATCAGATCCGTCATTATGCCCTCAACAAGATGGTGCGTCCCAGCACTGTGCCGGAAACGCTGAAGGGGCTGTATCTGGAACATGGGCTGCTGCGCGCCGGCGTGAATGCCCTGCTGGATGATGTCCGTCCAGTGTGGAATCGGAAGTTGAACACCTCTTCGTCATTGATGCCGCGCATTGATCGCCTGATTATCGCAGGGTCAAGCCTGACGCGGACCGGCAGCCCCGGATACAACGCGCTGCTGGCACTGGATGCAGTGCAGGCCGGTGGGGTAGTGCGGTTGGAAGCGGATACCTATGGTCTGATCGCCGGGTTGGGGGCGCTGGCACATCACAATCCGGATGCGGTGGTGCAGGTATTGGACAGCACCAGCCTGGAACAGATTGGCATCTGCTTCTGCGTGACGGGCGAGCCATCGCCGCGCCGTCCGGCCATGCGCGTCAAGATCAAGACTGCGGACGGTCAGGTGGTGCGCCACGAGGTGCCGGGTGGACGCATCTGGGTGTATCCGCTGCCACAAGGCGCGAGTGCCAAAGTCGAAGTCAGCGCCGGTCGCGGGCTGCGCCTGGGTGATCGAGGCCGTGTCAAGATGGATGTACTGGGCGGATCGGCAGGGATCATCTTCGATGGACGAGGACGGGCGCTGCCGCTGGGGTTGGATGCGCGGGCGCGAGCGGCGCAGATTCCGCAGTGGATCGCCGACATCACCGGCGATGAGCTGATCCCGATAGACGAATCATGGCTGGTCAGCACGCAGGATGAAGCTGTCAAGGACGCCCAACCGGAAGAAGCAGCCGGTAAGGGTCGACGCCGCCAGCGCAAAGGGCGCTCTGACCAACCCAAACGCGGCGGGTTCCGCCTGTTTGGTCGCGGCAAAAAGACTGATGGGACGGGTGAGTCTGAAGGGGCTGAACTGCTGCCCGAACCCGATCTGCCTGAGCTGCAACTGGAAGATGAGCCAGAAGCGAAACCGGAGCGCCAGCGTGACATCATGAGCGAATTGGACGATCTGCGCCGATGAGCAAAGGACGAGCATGAGCGAATATTTCCCCGAACAGCGGCACATGCTGGACATGACGACCATCATCCGCGAGCAGGTCCTGCCGCAGGATGCTTCCGGTCAGGTGGAAGTGCGGGCAGGCGCGGGCGTCAACCTGCGCGATACTGTCGCCCGGGGGCGGCTGCCATCGCGGTATGTGATCGTTGATGCCATGAGCGCACTGCAACTGAAGTCGCCCGATGAACTGAGCGAACTGATGCTGGTCAACCTAGAAGAACGGGTGGAGGTCAAGACGCCGCTGGCGCGCCGCCCACGTCAGCGAAATGCACTGCTGTCTCCGGCGGATGGCATCGTGACCGACATTGATAATGGACGCATCATCATTCAGACAGATGCCGAAAATGTGACGCTTGAAGCCGGTTTGGATGGCACAGTGCTGCGCATCATCGAGGGGCGCGGCGCGGTCATCGAAACCTCTGGCACGCTGGTGCAGGGTGTTTGGGGCAATGGTCGCCGCGTGATCGGAACGCTGAGGATGGAACCAGATGACGGGCTGGAGAGCCTGTTCGGCAGTGATTTCGAGACACAGTATCGGGGTTCCATTATCATCACCCGTCGTCCACTACGGGCCACCGGCTTGCAGGTGATCGAAGATCAGAGCCTGAACGGCATCATCGCCCCCAGCATGGAGGCCGATCTGATTGATGAGGTTATCTCTTCCAGCAGGGCTATTCTGTTGACCGAGGGGTTCGGCGCGATCCGCATGAGCGCGGCGATTTCTGCCACCTTAGCGACTCATAATGGACGTTCAGCCACACTGGATGCGGTGCTACCCAATCGCTGGCAGACGCGGCGGCCAGAAGTCATCATCAATCCCTCCGGGCGGGCTTCAACCCGTTCGGTTCGCCCCAACCTGAATATGACACTTCAGCCCGGCACTGCGGTACGGCTGGCGCGGTTGCCCAACATCGGCGCAGCTGGCAAGGTCATCCGCATCCTGCCAATACCTATTCGTTTAGCTAATGGATTGCGCGCGCGCTGTGCTGAAGTCGAGACGGCGGCAGGCGAACGGCTGACGGTGCCGCTGGACAATCTGGAAGTGTTTGGTCGGTGATTTGATGGGGCGCATGAGTCTTCCCCCAGGTGATGATTTCGACTTTGACGACGAGCTGGTATTTGACGATGAAGAGTCCATTGCCGATGCCCGCACCATCATGCGGGGGCGTGGCGATGACTGGCCGGATCTGGACGACGAGGGCTTTCGCTTCTACAACCCGCCCGGCATCATTGCGGCGATGCTGCAATTTCTCGGTCTGTTAACGCTGGTGATGATTGTCGTGGGCATTGGTCTGTTCATATTTCTGCGCCAGACCCCTGCGCCGCCTGTGCCACCCGGCATCAATGTGACCGTCATCCGCACTACCGACACCGCCACACCAGTACTAGCTACTGCCGCTCCCGCGCTGCTGACTGGTACAATACCAGCCTTTGCAGCCACCCTCGCCGCAAGCGAGTCGCCGGCGCCATTCCTGACATTCGATATGACCAATCAGTCTGGCACGCAGATTGCCGCTTTAGCTACGCTGATCCCAACAGTGGATTTTGATGTGCTCACTGAGACCCGTCTGGCGCAGATCACGCCGTCGCTTACGCCCAGCGACACGCCGCTTCCTGCTACCATGACCTCTGTTCCACCCAGCGCAACAGCCATGCCATCCGCCAGTGCGACACCTACCCTCACGCTGACGCCGCTGCCCACCACCAGTGAGCCGACACTCGATGCACCGCAGATCCTGCAAACCCTGGCCGCCGTCCAGGCACTGACGCCGCTGCCCAGCGCCATCATGCCCAGCTCGGCTGGAACTGAAGCGCCGACTCTTCCCCCGGACTCAGCACCGCGCCCATCCGCCACACCGCGCCTTTTACCTCCTCTCGAACCGGAGACAGTACAATCCGGCTTGCGCACCTGGATTGCATTGCTCGTCGCTACAGCCCTGAGGCTGGTGCGGGGATAGGCTGATTGCAGAAGGCCAGCACACGGAGGAATGCATTCGGTACTGGTGCTGTAGGCTCAGAAAGCCTGACTGATGTTGAAACTCGTCATCAGTTCCGGTTATTGCCAATAGTATGGACAGCCTAAGGGCGACGACGGCTCTCGGCAGCCGCGTAGTTCAGAAACAGCGCTGCAATCGCACCCGGCACCCAACCTGCCAGCGTCAAGGCGGCCACAATGATCACTGTGCCGCAACCGCGATCAATGACCGCCAACGGCGGAAAAACGATGCACAGCACAGCACGTCCACAACCCATGTTCCCAGTTCCTCATTTTGTTTATCAGATCTTCTGATAGCCAATACGAGCCCCGGGCAACAGAAGTTGCAGCGCTCAAGGAACGCTCGCAGAGCAGCTATCGCCCAACACCAGTTCGCAGTTTGCACTGTCACTGCTGCCATCGCTGCCAGTTGCCACATTGTTGTTCCCGCCGACAATCGTGTCACCACCTGCGCCATCAACCGATGTCATGGTATCGCCGCCACCATCAGCGTTGTCATTGCCTGAGCTGCCGATGGTGCTGGCATTGCCGCCGTATATCTGGTCATTGGCACCACCGCTGTCGGTCAGTGTATCACTGCCATCATTGCCGGTGCTGCTGTTGGTGTTCTGATTGCCGCCGATCAGGGTGTCGCTGGTGCCGGCGCTGTCGGTGATGCGGTCATTGCCGTCGTTGCCAGCGCTGCCATTGTCATTCTCATTACCACCGATCAGGGTATCGCCGCTACCGGCAGCATCGCTGAGCGTGTCGTTGCTGTCGTTACCGACTCCGCCATCGTTCAAGTTTCCGCCTACCAGATGATCATTATCTCCACCGCTATCGGTAATGACATCGCTGCCATCATTACCTCCCCCGCCGGCGTTATCATTACCCCCGTAGATGGTATCGCTGCCCGCGCCGCCTTCGATCACATCGCCGCCATCATCGACAAATTCGCCGGGATTGTTTTCCGAGCCGCCAAATACATCATCATCGCCATCACCGGCATCAATGCTATCATTGCCTGTGCCGCCATAGATGATGTCGGCACCATCGTAACCGTAGATCACATCATTCCCGCCACCACCATCGATAAAGTTGTCGGTGTCGTTGCCGTGTATAATTTCACAGGCATCATCGCCGGTATAGCTACCGCCTGTCACCAACAGGTCGAAGCCGCCGGTATAGCTACTACCGCTGAAGACCACAATACGGACGACACCACAGGGATCAACATAGCGCACTACCCGTGCCCCCACCAGCAACCAGCTATGGCGGGTGCGGCAGTCTGGCTTACCTGCTGCGTCATAAAAGACGGTCAAGAGATTGTAGACCCCGGGATTGCCGCTGAGGAAAGATCGACTCAATCCATCGGGCGAAAGATAGAAATCAGCCCCAGTCAACGCGCCGAACAGGGCGTCATCCCCTGTGGCATAGCCGCGATAAGGACGGAGCATGAATTGGATCGTCCCCCAATCCGGCAGCCCGACCTGATAAACGACGACCTGAGCACTGACAGCGCGAGCTGGCGCGGACTGCCAGCCAGCCGTCACAGCGTCACCAGCGCTCACTTCCCAGACATCCTGACTCAACCGCGCTTCACTGCACAAGGGCAAGGCGAGCGCCGCCTGCAGCGCGGCCACATCCGGCGCGCCGATGACAGCTCGCCAGCCACCGACGATAAGCATAAAACCGGCGATTGTCAGTATCCGGCGGAGGAGTGATCGTGTCTGCATACAACTTTCCTCATCCCAGAACGTATAACGGGTTAGCAATCCACTGGGTAGTGGCAACCCGATCAACTATCGATAACGACCTAGCCTCATCCTATCATACTCTGTCTGCTGGCGAAAACGACCGGTGGCGGGTTAGACTTTACCAACCAACAGCGAAGATCAAGGAGCAATCATGATCAGAAGTGTGCTGAAATATGGAGGACTGCTGCTGCTGGTGATCGCGGTAGTGTTCGGACTACTGTTTGCCTACGCTCAAGGGCTATTGCCGTTCATGCAGCCCGCCGTCAATATCAATGTCAACCTGATTCGGGATCGTATCGAGCAGCTTTCGCAACTGACGACGACTCGTTACACCTATTCGATGGTCATTACCACGGAAGCTGACATGCCAGAGTGGTTGCGACTGCTCTATGGTCAACGGCAGGTGATGGTTGCCACCGGATATGTCGTCGCCGGAATCGATCTGTCGCAGATTGAAGCTGATGCAGTCAAGCTGAATGGGGGCATCCTCACGCTGGAACTGCCTGCCTCGGCGTTGCAGGATTGTTTCTTTGATGAGCGCGGCACCTATATCGCTGAACAAAGCACCGGCATCTTCGCCCGACGCGCCAGCAACATTGACCAGGAAACACGCCGCTACGCCATCCAGCAGTTTCGTGAAGCAGCGCTGAACAGCGGGATTCTGGAGGCAGCCCGCGCACAGGCGGCAGAAAGCCTGACCTCATTCATCCAGTTGTTGGGGGTCAACAGCATCGAACAGATCAATCTTAGCTTTGCCCCTGCCAACCCGCAGGCACCACTCCCCAGCACGTGTTCATAGCATGCAGCAGGGGGATCAATCATATCACCCCCTGTTGTATTGATTCCTGGCTATGGCTCTAGCTATCCCATCAATCGGCTATTCCTCTAAATCGCTATCTGACGGGAGTGGAACGGGGCGGGTTCGCTCATGTTTTCACCATAGCATGACTCGTCCGGCGCGTCCACCAGCGCTAAGCGGCGGGTGCATTTCAAGTTCGTGCAAAACTCGCTCGATGAAAAGTCTCAAGCCAAAACTATAGGTACGAGTGCACCAAAGTGAAATGCACCCCTAAGCGGCTTCTCAAGTTTCAGCATGTCAGGGGTGCCACTGTCGCCAGTCAAACGGACGACAGTGAAGGGCTGACTCAAGTAAACCAATTACAAACGGAAGGAGAGAGCAAGTCAAGGGCATGAGAAGGAAGAGATGAACAGTAGTCGCGAGCAGCCTGAATACTGGAATAGCCAAAGCAGCGCAGGACAGAGAGAGCGGCATTGCGACAGATTGCCAGGACACGCGACTAGGGTCGGA